>NZ_CP133160.1:1211666-1817500 GCF_030913365.1 Stenotrophomonas sp. 24(2023) | reverse complement strand
GCTCAGGTGGTTAGAGCGCACCCCTGATAAGGGTGAGGTCGGTGGTTCGAGTCCTCCCAGACCCACCATTCTCTGAATGACGCATACATTCGATCTTATATACGCATCAGCACTGTGGCTGGTTCGTGTTCTTTTAAAACTTGTGACGTAGCGAGCGTTTGAGATGTTCTATCAGACGTGTCGTGAGGCTAAGGCGAGAGACGTAAGTCTCTTTATTAATTGAGTCGTTATATTCGTATCCAGGCTTTGTACCCCTGGATCAACTATACCCAAGGCAACTTGCGGTTATATGGTCAAGCGAATAAGCGCACACGGTGGATGCCTTGGCGGTCAGAGGCGATGAAGGACGTGGCAGCCTGCGAAAAGTATCGGGGAGCTGGCAACAAGCTTTGATCCGGTAATGTCCGAATGGGGAAACCCACCCGCTTGCGGGTATCCTGCAGTGAATACATAGCTGCTGGAAGCGAACCTGGTGAACTGAAATATCTAAGTAACCAGAGGAAAAGAAATCAACCGAGATTCCGTCAGTAGCGACGAGCGAACGCGGACTAGCCCTTAAGCTGGATTGGTTCTAGGAAAACACTCTGGAAAGAGTGGCCATAGAAGGTGATAGCCCTGTATCTGAAAGGGCCATTCCAGTGAAGACGAGTAGGGCGGGGCACGTGAAACCCTGTCTGAACATGGGGGGACCATCCTCCAAGGCTAAATACTACTGACCGACCGATAGTGAACCAGTACCGTGAGGGAAAGGCGAAAAGAACCCCGGAGAGGGGAGTGAAATAGAACCTGAAACCGTGTGCGTACAAGCAGTAGGAGCCCGCAAGGGTGACTGCGTACCTTTTGTATAATGGGTCAGCGACTTACTGTTCGTGGCAAGCTTAACCGTATAGGGGAGGCGAAGGGAAACCGAGTCTGATAAGGGCGCATAGTCGCGGGCAGTAGACCCGAAACCGGGTGATCTAGTCATGCCCAGGGTGAAGGTGCGGTAACACGCACTGGAGGCCCGAACCCACTCCCGTTGCAAAGGTAGGGGATGAGGTGTGATTAGGAGTGAAAAGCTAATCGAACCCGGAGATAGCTGGTTCTCCTCGAAAGCTATTTAGGTAGCGCCTCATATGTATCCTCTCGGGGGTAGAGCACTGTTATGGCTAGGGGGTCATCGCGACTTACCAAACCATTGCAAACTCCGAATACCGAGACGGACTGTATGGGAGACACACGGCGGGTGCTAACGTCCGTCGTGAAAAGGGAAACAACCCAGACCCACAGCTAAGGTCCCAAATTTTGTGCTAAGTGGAAAACCATGTGGAAAGGCACAGACAGCCAGGAGGTTGGCTTAGAAGCAGCCACCCTTTAAAGAAAGCGTAATAGCTCACTGGTCGAGTCGGTCTGCGGGGAAGATTTAACGGGGCTAAGCACAGAACCGAAGCTTGGGGTGCATAACTTTGTTATGCGCGGTAGAGGAGCGTTCCGTAAGCCGTTGAAGGTGGATTGAGAAGTCTGCTGGAGGTATCGGAAGTGCGAATGCTGACATGAGTAACGATAATGCGGGTGAAAAACCCGCACGCCGAAAGCCCAAGGTTTCCTTGCGCAACGTTAATCGGCGCAGGGTGAGTCGGCCCCTAAGGCGAGGACGAAAGTCGTAGTCGATGGGAAGCAGGTTAATATTCCTGCACCTCGCGTAAGTGCGATGGAGGGACGGAGAAGGTTAGGTGTACCAGGCGTTGGTTGTCCTGGGGAAAGGCGGTAGGTTTGGATCTTTGGCAAATCCGGGATCCTTTAAGACCGAGCACCGAGACGAGCCTTTATGGCGAAGTCACTGATACCACGCTTCCAGGAAAAGCTCCTAAGCTTCAGCTTACGCAGACCGTACCGTAAACCGACACAGGTGGGTAGGATGAGAATTCTCAGGCGCTTGAGAGAACTCGGGTGAAGGAACTAGGCAACATGGCACCGTAACTTCGGGAGAAGGTGCACCCTTGATGGTGGCTCATGCGAGCACAAGCTATCGAGGGTCGCAGTAACCAGGCCGCTGCGACTGTTTATCAAAAACACAGCACTCTGCAAACACGAAAGTGGACGTATAGGGTGTGACGCCTGCCCGGTGCTGGAAGGTTAATTGATGGGGTCAGCCGCAAGGCGAAGCTCTTGATCGAAGCCCCAGTAAACGGCGGCCGTAACTATAACGGTCCTAAGGTAGCGAAATTCCTTGTCGGGTAAGTTCCGACCTGCACGAATGGCGTAACGACAGCGGCGCTGTCTCCACCCGAGACTCAGTGAAATTGAAATCGCTGTGAAGATGCAGCGTTCCCGTGGCAAGACGGAAAGACCCCGTGAACCTTTACTATAGCTTTACACTGAACGTTGAGTTCGTCTGTGTAGGATAGGTGGGAGGCTATGAAACTGTGGCGCTAGCTGCAGTGGAGCCATCCTTGAAATACCACCCTGTCGTGCTTGACGTTCTAACCTGGGCCCATTATCTGGGTCGGGGACCGTGTATGGTGGGTAGTTTGACTGGGGCGGTCTCCTCCTAAAGAGTAACGGAGGAGCTCGAAGGTACGCTCAGCGCGGTCGGACATCGCGCACTGTGTGCAAAGGCATAAGCGTGCTTGACTGCAAGATCGACGGATCAAGCAGGTAGGAAACTAGGACTTAGTGATCCGGTGGTTCTGTATGGAAGGGCCATCGCTCAACGGATAAAAGGTACTCCGGGGATAACAGGCTGATACCGCCCAAGAGTTCATATCGACGGCGGTGTTTGGCACCTCGATGTCGGCTCATCACATCCTGGGGCTGTAGTCGGTCCCAAGGGTATGGCTGTTCGCCATTTAAAGTGGTACGCGAGCTGGGTTCAGAACGTCGTGAGACAGTTCGGTCCCTATCTGCCATGGGCGTTGGAGATTTGAGAGGGGCTGCTCCTAGTACGAGAGGACCGGAGTGGACGAACCTCTGGTGTTCCGGTTGTCACGCCAGTGGCATTGCCGGGTAGCTATGTTCGGAAGCGATAACCGCTGAAAGCATCTAAGCGGGAAGCGCGCCTCAAGATGAGATCTCCCGGGGCACAAGCCCCCTAAAGGAACCATGTAGACTACGTGGTTGATAGGTCAGGTGTGTAAGTGCAGCAATGCATTGAGCTAACTGATACTAATGATCCGTGCGGCTTGACCATATAACCTCAAGTTGCCTTGGCTTTACGACAGCGTCGTAAGAGCATCCAAGTGCACGCTACGTCACAAGAACTATGCGAGGCTGGCGCCTTGTCCCATCGGGACGAGTGCGACTCTCCAAAAGCCTCCCTGGTGAAATTAGCGCTGTGGCCCCACCCGATCCCATCCCGAACTCGGAAGTGAAACGCAGCTGCGCCGATGGTAGTGTGGCTCAAGCCATGCGAGAGTAGGTCATCGCCAGGGTTTTCACCCAAAAACCCCGCTGCTCACGCAGCGGGGTTTTTCTTTGCCTGCCGAATATGGACACACCGCAGCCAGGCATGGCCTGGCACTACCGGTAACCGGCGCATCGCTATATCCCCCGCATGTGGATACGGGTGCCGGAATGTGGTCGGGTAGATCCACGCCATGCGTGGATGCGTGGATGCGTGGCGTGGGCCCCCGCATGATCGGCACACCGCAGCCAGGCATGGCCTGGCGCTACCCGTAACCGGCGCATCGGTAGCATGCGTGGAGACGGGGTGCACGGACCAATGCGGCATGCCGGCAACCCCACGCCACGCGTGCCTACCTGGTGCCTGCCACGACGCAAAAAAAGAACGCCGCGCTGCGCGCGGCGTTCTGATCCGGCAGCGATGGCAGGCGCGATCAGCGGTGCTGGAACACCGCGACGGCCTCCGTCAGCTGCCCCGCATGGCCCTGCAGTTCGCGGGCTGCCGCCGTGGCCTCTTCCACCAGCGCAGCGTTCTGCTGTGTCGCCTGATCCATCTGCACCACCGTCTGATTGATCAGTTCGATGCCACTGGCCTGTTGCTGTGACGCCGCAGAAATCTCCCCCATCAGGCGCGTCACATCCCCCACCCCTTCGACAATGACCCCCATGCGTTCGCCCGCGTCGGCCACCAGTTGCGCCCCCTCGCCGACCTGCGCGCTGGCGTTGTCGATCAGGCCCTTGATCTCCTTGGCGGCGCTGGCCGAACGCTGTGCCAGGGTGCGCACTTCGCTGGCCACCACGGCAAAGCCGCGGCCCTGCTCGCCGGCGCGTGCCGCTTCCACGGCGGCATTCAGTGCCAGGATGTTGGTCTGGAAGGCGATGCCATCGATCACCGTGGTGATGTCGCCGATACGGCGCGAGGCCGCCTCGATGGACTGCATGGTCTGCACCACCCGCTGCATGGCGGTGTTGCCATCGCTGGCCGCCTGCTGGGTCGCATCGGCCAGGCCGCTGGCCTGGCGCGCATGCGCGGCGTTCTGACGGACCGTGGCGGTGAGCTCCTCCATCGACGCAGCCGTCTCCTGCAGATGCGCCGCCTGCCGTTCGCTGCGTTCGGACAGTGCGCTGTTGCCGGCGGCGATTTCCTGCGCGGCGGTGTCGATGGCCTGCGCGCACTGCTGGATGTGCCCGACCATGCGCGCCAACTGCGCAGCGGTGGTGTTGGCGTCGCGCTGCATGTCGGCGAACGCGCCCTGGTAATCCCCCTGCATGCGCTGGTCGAGTTCACCATTGGCCAGGGCCGCCAGCATCCGCCGGGCTTCTTCCACGGTACCGCCGAACGTGGACAGCAGCTGGTTGATGCCGCCGGTCAGGCCGTCCAGGAAGCTGGCGCCCTCGGCCGCCTGCAGGCGCTGCTGCAGGTCACCCCGGGAAGCGGCTTCGACGATGCCGGCCACGGCGTTTTCCAGCTGCAGTTCCTCGGTGCGGTCGTGCCATTCCACCGCAAAGCCCAACCGCTGGCCCTGGCTGCCGAAGACCGGTGTCACCACCTGCGCGAAATGCACCTCGCCGATGCGGACCTTGCCATGGTGGGCACCCTGCAGGGTGTCGAGGATGCCGCGGATGCGGTCGGGATGGGCATGGAAGCGATGGATGCTGCTGCCCACCAGACGGTCGGCATCGAAATCCGGGAAGGCCTGGCGCAGCGTTGCCTGCTGATGCCGCAGCAGGGCCACCACCGAGCGGTTCACGTAGCGGATCACATGGTCGGTGTCGGCAATCATCATCGCCGTGCGCGAGGCATCCAGTGCCTGGCGGATCTGCGCGTTCTCCTGGTGGGTGTCCTGCTCGCGTTCGCGCTGCGCCTGCACGTGGCGCGCGGTATCGGCCAGGGCATGGGCCAGCGTGCCACGCACATGGCCGCCCGCATCGACGTGGCTGTCCAGCGCGCCGCCGGTGGCGATCGCCCGCGCCAGCGCCGCCAGGCGGCGTGGGCCCTGGCCCAGCATCTCGGTCTGCTGGTGCAGGCGCCGTGCGCCGCGTACCAGCAGTACCGCCAGTACCAGCAGCAGCACGACCGGCAGCAGGGATGCCACGACGACGGGCGAGAACGCGGCATGCGCGCACGCCGCGGCCATGCCCACGATGGCGGCCGCGTACAGTGGGCGGGGATCGCGGTAGCCCAGCAGCGCCGCCAGCAGCACGGTCACGGCCAGGGCCGGCGACTGCCCGGCGATCGCGCTCAGGGCGGCGACCTGCAGGCCCAGCAGCCCACCCTGGACAGTCCCCGTCCAGGCGCTGCCGGCCTGCCGCCAGGCCAGCAGCGCGGCCGGCAACAGCGGCACGCCCACCACGGCCAACAGCCACGGAGCGCGCTGGCCGGACAGGCCCAGTGCTAGGCCGGCAACAGCCAGCAGCACGCTGGCCAGCAGGGCGACACGATCGGCACGCCCTGCCAGTTGGCGCAGGTAGGGCAGGGGCGTGCGGTCAAGGGAAGGGGCGGGCACGGCGGACATCGGCAACTCCTGGATCAACGAGCGGGCACGACCGCACGCAGCAGCGGACCTGCCGGGGCTGCGTGGCATCGAAACGGGCAATGGGGGAGGGGACGCAAGCGGTCCCGAAGAAGCGGTGCACCGGTCCCCTTCCTGGGGCCACGGTGTGATGCAGCGGACATGCGGTCTTCCTTGCCTGGCCTGGAACGGGCAGGGCAGCCAACAGCCACCCCGGCGGCGCGCAGGGCACCCCGCTACTCGGTTATCGGCCGCAGGCGGGCAGGATGAAGGTCCGCGGCCGCGCTCAGGCGGCGGGGGTGTCCAGGAAGGGCCGGATGACGGCGGCGACTTCGGCCGGGCCTTCCATGTGCAGATGATGGTTGCCGGGGAACACGGCCACGCGGCCATCGCGCAGATGGCGCAGTCGCTCGCTGCGCAGGGGTTCGGGGTAGTACGGCTGTGCGGGCGTGGCGTAGATCACCTGCACCGGGCAGGCGATGGCCTGCAGCAGGTTGTCGATCTGCGCTTCGCTGAGGCGGATGGCGGTGGGCAGCATCAGGCGCGGATCGCTGCACCAGCGGTAGCCGCCGTCCACCGGTTCCACACCGCGTTCGACCAGCAGGCGGGCGCTGGCCTCGCTGAGCTGGTTGGCCATCATGCGTGCACGGATCGGCGCGGCCAGGTCGGGGAACACGCGCAGTTGCTTGCGCGCCAGTGCACGGCTGGACTGCACGTGGTCGCGCAGGCGCTGCGCGGTTTCTTCTTCCGGGCCGCGCAGGCCACCGAGGGCTTCGATCGCGATCAGGCGCTCGATGCGATCGGAGACCGCCGCGGTCAGGCTGGCGATGCCGGCACCCATCGAATGGCCGAGCAGGGTGAAGCGCTCCCAGCCCAGCGCGTCGGCCACATCAAGCACATGGCAGATCGCCGCTTGCGTGGTGTAGCTGGCGCCGGCGGGCAGGTGTGCGCTGTGGCCGTGGCCGGGCAGGTCCAGCAGTACCAGGTCCGGGCCGGGCAGGTGCGGCGCCAGCGGAACGAAGCTGGCGGCATTGTCCAGCCAGCCGTGCAGCGCCAGCACGCGGGGCCCCGGACCCGGCCGGCGCAGGCCGCAGGCCCGGGCACCGGCCACCTGCAGTTCAAACGGCTGCAGGCTCATGTCAGGCTGGCGACGGCCAGCCGCGCCAGTGCGCGCGCATGTTCCGGGTCGGCATTCAGGCAGGGGATGTAATGCATGCTGGCGCCGCGTTCGGCCAGCGTTTCGGTGAAACCGAGGGCCACTTCTTCCAGCGTTTCCAGACAGTCGGTGGCGAAACCGGGGCAGACCACGTCGATCCGCTTTACGCCGGCCTCGGCCAGCGCCCACAGGCTGGGCTCGGCATAGGGCTGCAGCCAGCGTTCGCGGCCGAACCGCGACTGGTAGCCCAGCTGCCAGTCCTGTTGGCCCAGGCCGAGCGCCGCGGCGATCGCCTGCGCACTGGCTTCGCAGCGCTGCGGGTACGGATCACCGGCATCGGCCAGCCGCTGGGGAATGCCGTGGAAGGAAAACACCAGCCTGTCGCCGCGGCCATGCTGCTGCCAGTAACGGCGGATCGAATCGGCCACCGCGCTGACCCAGTCCGGGTCGGTCGCGTAATCACGGACCAGGGTGACGGTCACCTGCGGATGGCGCATCTGCCAGTCGCGCACGCGGTCCTCGACCGATGCGGTGGTGGTGGTGGAGTACTGCGGGTACAGCGGCAGCACCACGATCCGGCGCACCCCCTCGGCCGCCAGGCGGTCCAGTTCGGCGGCCAATGCCGGCTGGCCATAGCGCATGGCCGGGCGCACGATCATTTCCGGCACCAGCGTCTGCATGGCCTGCGCCAGCTGGCGCGTATGCACCATCAGCGGCGAGCCGTCGGGCAGCCACACCTGGGCGTACTTGGCGGCCGAGCGGCCGCTGCGCAGCGGCAGGATCAGCCCGCGCAGCAGGGGCTGCCAGAGCAGGGCCGGAATCGAGACCACGCGGGGGTCGGACAGGAATTCAGCCAGATAACGACGCACGGCCGGAGCCGTTGGCGTGTCGGGCGTGCCCAGGTTGACCGCGAGCACAGCGGTATCAGGTGCGTCGAGCATGGCGGCCATTGTCGCCGATCCCATGGCATGACGGCGATGCCGTTCTGAATAGGGGCCATCGTCTGCACCTATCCGAACAGGCGATGCTCATTGGCGATTCATGCCAACGCTACTAATTTCAGTCACTTGCTATATCTTCCTATGGACTGACATCTGGAGCCTGACATGCGTCGCCCGATCTTTGCCCTGCTGATCGCCGCCAGCCTGCTGTCCAGCCAGGCCATGGCCGGACCCCAGGAAGACCAGCGCGCCCGCAACGCGGTACGCGTGCTGGCCGAAATCCAGGGCATTCCCGAGCAGGGAATCCCCGACAAGCTGCTCGACGAAGGCCGCGCGGTCATCGTCATTCCCGACACGATCAAGGCCGGTCTGGTCATCGGCGGCCGCCGCGGCCATGGCCTGATGTCGGTCCGCATGGCCAACGGCGAGTGGTCCAACCCGGTGTTCATCAAGCTTACCGGCGGCAGCATCGGCTTCCAGGCCGGTGTGCAGTCGTCCGACGTGGTGCTGGTGTTCCGCAACGACCGCAGCCTGGACAATCTGGTCAACGGCAAGTTCACCCTGGGCGCCGATGCCGGCGTGGCCGCCGGCCCGGTGGGCCGCAACGCCGCGGCCGCCACCGATGGTCAGCTGAAGGCCGAAATCTGGTCCTGGTCGCGTGCCCGTGGCCTGTTCGCCGGTGTCGCCCTGGACGGCGCCGTCCTGCAGATCGACGATGCCGCCAACCTTGATGCCTACGGCAGCAACACCACGCCGCGGATGATCTTCGAAGGCCGTGCCCCGGGCACCCCGTCGATGGACGTGGTGGCCTTCCGTGACCGCCTGGAAGAGGCGACCTACGCCGCGCGCAACAGCCGCGGCGGCACGCCGGCCCCGGCCGCGCGCCAGAGCGCTCCGGCGCCTGTTCAGGCGCCGCCGCCGGCCGCCGAGGCCACCACCGCGCCGCTGCAGGCCGCGCCGCAGGGCCAGCCGGCGCAGCAGCAGGGCTTCCAGCCGGTGGGTGAAGGCGAGGTCCGGACCGAGCAGCTGGGCGGGAACTGACTTCCGACATGCGCGCCGGTACAGCACCGGTGCGCTATGCTCGACAGCCTGACCACTACGTAACGCGAGCGATCCCATGGGCAGTTTCAGCATCTGGCATTGGTTGGTCGTCCTGGCCATCGTCCTGCTGGTGTTCGGCACCAAGCGACTGACCAGCGGCGCCAAGGACCTCGGCTCGGCGGTGAAGGAATTCAAGAAGGGCATGCGCGACGACGACAAGCCCGCCGCGCAGCTGGGCGATGAATCGCGCAGCCAGGATGCCGCGCGCAGCACGCAGGACGAGCACGACCGCAACCCGCGCTGATTGGAGCGGGTGCGGTGTTCGATATTGGTTTCAGCGAACTGCTGGTCATTGCCGTGGTCGCCCTGGTGGTGCTCGGCCCCGAGCGCCTGCCCAAGGCGGCGCGCTTTGCCGGGCTGTGGGTGCGCCGCGCGCGCAACCAGTGGGATTCGGTCAAACAGGAACTGGAACGCGAACTGCAGGCCGAGGAATTGAAGCGGCAGATGCAGGACGTGCGCCAGGGCATGCAGGATACCGAGGCACAGCTGCGCGCCAGCGGCGAAGCCGTGCGCCGGGAGATGCAGCGTGCCGATGCGCACGGCCAGGCGCTGGCCGAGGACGTGCGCGCACCGGCAGCGGCCGAGGCCCCGCCGCACACGACGGCCCCGCATGACACCCCGCTGGCCACCGGCCCGTTGCCGCCCGGCGCCGAGGCGCCACCACCGGCCCCGACGACCCCCACGGAGCGCCAGCCATGAGCGGGCATGATTTCGGCGAAAGCTCGCTGGTGGAACACCTGATTGAACTGCGCGCACGGCTGGTGCGCGCGCTGCTGGGCCTGGGCGTGGTGCTGCTGGCGCTGCTGCCGTTCACCCAGAAGCTGTACACGCTGCTGGCCGAACCGCTGATCTCGCAGCTGCCCAACGGGCAGACGATGATCGCCACCAATCCGGCCGGCGCGTTCTTCGCGCCGTTGAAGCTGACCTTCTTCGTGGCCCTGTTCGTGGCCGTGCCGTGGTTGCTGTACCAGCTGTGGGCGTTCGTGGCACCGGGCCTGTACGCGCGCGAGAAGCGCCTGGCCGTGCCGCTGCTGGTGTCCTCGGTGCTGCTGTTCTACCTGGGCTGTGCATTCGCTTACTTCCTGGTACTGCCGGCGGTCTTCCATTTCCTGACCACCTTCCGCCCCGAGGTGATCGCGATCACGCCGGATGCGAACGCCTACCTGGATTTCGTGCTGGCGATCTTCTTCGCCTTCGGTGGCAGCTTCGAACTGCCGGTGGCGATGGTGATCCTGGTGCTGCTGGGCTGGGTGACGCCACAGCAGTTCAAGGAAGGCCGTGGCTATGCGATCGTCGGCATCTTCATCCTGGCGGCCGTGCTGACGCCGCCGGATGTGGTGTCGCAGCTGATGCTGGCGATCCCGATGTGCCTGCTCTACGAGCTGGGCATCCATGCGGCGCGCTGGCTGGTGCCGTCCTCGGCTGCCAGGCCGGTCGCGCACCACGACGGCCAGGACTGACGCGCCTGTAGATCCACGCCATGCGTGGATGATGGGCTGGTGGCGCAGCCAGGCATGGCCTGGCTCTACCTTGGGGCGAGTGATGCCTGTAGATCCACGCCATGCGTGGATGGGGTCAGGCGTGGAAGATGTCGCTGCGGCCGCTTTCCGGCAGCTCCGGGGCGCGCCCGCGGTGGGCGAACATCTGCTTCCAGGCCGCGTAGACCGCGCCGACATACAACGGCATGAACACCGTGTAGGTGATCAGCTGCCCGAGGAAGGCGGCCACGACCGGGCCACCGACCAGGATGGCCACGCCGGTGACCAGGGTCAGGCCCAGGTAGGTGAAGAAGCCGGTGATGAGGCCAAGCACGGTGAACACCAGCACCGCGCCGATGTTTTCCATGCAGCCCTGCAGGCTCAGGCGCAGGGCATGCATGCCGCTCTGGCGGTCGAACACCACCAGCGCCGGCTGGGTGAACATGGCCATGATCAGCGCGACCATGGTGCACATCACCAGCACCACCCACAGCAGGATGCGCTTGACCGGCAGGTCGGCCATCAAGGTCATGGCCTCGTCCTGGCTCATCGGCTGGCCGCTCTGCGCCAGCACCTGCATCTTGTTCCAGACGTTGCCGAAGGCCGCAAAACCGGCCTGGCCGATCATCGTGTACAGCAGTGCGCCCAACAGGATGATGGCCAGCAGGTAGATGGCCATCGGCACCAGCAGGTGGCTGACGCGGTGGTTGCGGATCGGCTGCAGCAGGTGTGCGGGCAGGCCCTGGCGGCCATGGTCGATTTCACCGATGGCGTAGAGCATGCCGCCGAACAGCAGGGGCGTGATGGCCAGTGACAGCACCTGCACCACCAGGCCCATGAAGGTGGGAAGCACCACGGCCAGCAGGGTGGCCAGCCAGGTGACCATCAGCCCGACCAGGCCGAGCCGGGCCAGCTGCAGCGGCGCACGGCCGTACATGGTGAAGGTGTCGAGCAGCCATTGGGCGCCCGCCGTGGCCGGCAGCTTGCGAATCTCTTTCATGGACATCCGAAGGGGACAGGGGGAGGGCACGCGGCCCGCTCCGGCGGATTATCCCTGTTTTGCGGCGTCTGCACCTGAAGCAAGCCGGGCCTGGCGCACGAAACGCCGCAGCAGCTGCCGGGCCAGCGGTGCGGCGCTGACCGCACGCTCCACGCTGCGCGCGCAGCCGCCGTGGCGGCCGATGCAGTCCGCGCGTGCACGCACGTAGCCGCGCATGTGGTGGGTGGCGAATTCGGGGTGGAACTGCACGCCCCAGGCCTGCCGGCCCCAGCGGAAGGCATGGCAGGCATCGAGCGAGGAACGGGCCAGCACGGCGGCCCCGTCCGGTGCGCGCAGCACGGTCTGCAGGTGGGTGGCATGGGCGGGGAAATGGTCGGGCAGGCCACCGAACAGCGGGTCTTCGGCCGCGGCCGGGTCCAGCGACAGCTCGATCGTGCCCGACTCACGCCCGGCCGGGTTGTAGGCCACCTCGCCGCCCAGCGCGTGGGCCAGCAGCTGGTGGCCGTAGCAGATGCCGAACACCGGCACGCCGGCATGCACGGTTTCGCGCAGCCAGGCGGCGCTGCGTTCGCTCCAGTCCGCGCGGTCGGTGACGAAGGCGGCCGAGCCGGTCACCAGCACGCCGGCAAAGCCGGTGGCATCGGGCAGCGCATCGCCATGCTCGACATCCACCACCACGGTCTGGGCTTCCTCCAGCCCGGCGGCCACGCGGATCCAGTGCGGGAAGCGCCCGTAGCGGCGCAGCGACTGCACGGGGCGGCCGGTTTCAAGGATCAGGAAGGGCGCTGGATTCATCCGGAGGGGGAAGGACAGACAGGACTTCCTCGATTGTAGTCAGCCCCAGCGCCACCTTTTCAAGCCCGGCCTGGCGCAGGGTTCGCAGCCCTTCAGCCCGCGCGGCGCGGCTGAAACCGGCCAGGTCCATGTCCGCGCGGATCTGCCCGCGCAGCCGCGAACCCAATGGCAGCAGCTCATACAGGCCGACGCGGCCGAGGAAACCGGTGCGCCGGCACTCCAGGCAGCCCACCGGCCGACAGGGCGTGGCGGCATCTGGATATGCCCCATCGCTATCAGCCAGCACCGCCCAATCGGCCGCGCCGAGGGGGTGCGGCTGCTTGCAGTGCGGGCACAGCGTACGCACCAGGCGCTGGGCCAGGATGCCGTTGAGGGTCGAGGCCAGCAGGTAGTGCGGTACCCCCAGGTCGAGCAGGCGGGTAATGGCCGAGGGGGCGTCGTTGGTATGCAGGGTGGACAGCACCAGGTGCCCGGTCAGCGAGGCCTGCACCGCCATCTGCGCGGTTTCCAGGTCGCGGATCTCGCCGATCATGATGATGTCCGGGTCCTGCCGCAGCAGGGTGCGCACACCACTGGCGAAATCCAGGTCGATGTTGGCCTGCACCTGCATCTGGTTGAATTCCGGCGCGATCATTTCGATCGGGTCTTCCACCGTGCACACGTTCACGTCCGGCGTGGCCAGGCGCTTGAGGGTGGAATATAGCGTGGTCGTCTTGCCCGAGCCGGTCGGCCCGGTGACCAGCACGATGCCGTGCGGGCGCTCGACCAGGGCATTCCAGCCGGCCGCCTCCTGCGGGCTGAAACCGAGCTGGTCGATGCTCTTGAAGGCGGCATCCGGGTCGAAGATGCGCATCACGCACTTCTCGCCGAAGGCGGTGGGCATGGTCGACAGGCGCATCTCGACCTCGCGGCCGCCCGGCGAGCGGGTCTTGATGCGGCCATCCTGCGGGCGCCGGCGCTCGGCCAGGTCCATGCGGCCGAGCACCTTGATGCGGCTGACCACGGCGGTCATCACCGCCGGCGGTACCTCGAACACCTTGTGCAGTACCCCGTCGATGCGGAAACGCATGCGCCCCATGTCGCGGCGCGGCTCCAGGTGGATGTCCGAGGCGCGCTGTTCGTAGGCGTACTGCAGCAGCCAGTCGACGATGTGGACGATATGGTGGTCATCGGCGTTGACGTCGCCGGCGCGGCCCAGTTCCACCAGCTGCTCGAAGCTGGGCAGGGTGCCGCTGGGTTCGCCACGGACATCGCCCCGGGCGCCGCGCACCGAGCGGGTGACGCCGTAGAACTCCATCGTGTAGCGGTGCAGGTCCAGCGGGTTGACCATCGCCAGCTCGATCACCCGCCGGGTCAGGTGCTGCAGGTCGCGTCGCCATTCCTGTGCCAGCGGCTCGCTGGTGGCCACCAGCACGCGCTCGCTGTCCACCGCCAGCGGCAGGAAGCGGTGGCGGCGCGCATAGGCGTGCGAGGCCAGCGCGGTCACCGCCGGTACGTCCACGCGGGTCGGGTCGATGCGCAGGTAGCGGGTGGCGGTGCGTGCGGCCAGCCATTCGGTCAGCCGCTCCAGGCCCAGTTCGCCGCCGTCGCTGGCGGCCAGCTTGAGGTTGGCCAGCAGCACCAGCGGGTGCACCTCGCTGGCATTGCGTGCGCCCTGGGCGGAAAACCGCACCCGCTCGCGCTCATGCGCGGCCACCAGGCCATCGGCCATCAAGGCGGCGGCAACCTGTTCGAAATGCAGGCGGCCCGGTGGCAATGACACCCCCTGGCCAGCGTCCGGCGTGGCCGGCAGCCGATGTTCCATCCGCCTGCTCCTCCCGGGTACGGAATGCCCCGCAGGTCGGTCGCTATACTAGCGCACCCCCTTTGCCGGCCAAGAATCGTCCGAATGTCCGCGACCCCGACCGTTCCGATCACCTTCCAGGGCCTGATCCAGACCCTGAACCAGTACTGGGCGCAGCAGGGCTGCGTGCTGATCCAGCCGCTCGACCTGGAAGTGGGCGCCGGTACCTTCCACCCGGCCACCTTCCTGCGTGCGATCGGTCCGGAAACCTGGAACGCGGCCTACGTGCAGCCCTCGCGCCGTCCCACCGACGGCCGCTACGGCGAAAACCCCAACCGCCTGCAGCGCTACTACCAGTACCAGGTGGCGATGAAGCCGGCGCCGGACAACATCCAGCAGCTGTACCTGGATTCGCTCAAGGCACTGGGCATCGACCCGCTGGTGCACGACCTGCGCTTTGTCGAGGACAACTGGGAATCCCCGACCCTGGGCGCCTGGGGCCTGGGCTGGGAAGTCTGGCTCAACGGCATGGAAGTGACCCAGTTCACCTACTTCCAGCAGGCCGGTGGCCTGGAATGCCGCCCGGTGCTGGGCGAGATCACCTACGGTCTCGAGCGCCTGTGCATGTACCTGCAGAACTGCGACAACGTCTACGACCTGGTGTGGACCTACGGCCCGGATGGCCAGCCGGTCACCTACGGCGACGTCTACCACCAGAACGAGGTGGAGCAGAGCACCTACAACTTCGAGCATGCCGACGTGGCCGAGCTGTTCCACCGCTTCGATGCCTGCGAGCGCGAGGCGCAGAAGCTGGTGGAAGTGAACCTGCCGCTGCCGGCCTACGAACAGGTGATGAAGGCCAGCCATACCTTCAACCTGCTCGATGCGCGCCGCGCGATCAGCGTGACCGAGCGCCAGCGCTACATCCTGCGCGTGCGCGCGCTGGCCCAGGCGGTGGCCAAGGCCTACTACGAGCAGCGCGAGAAGCTGGGCTTCCCCGGCGCGAAGAAGGCCTGACGGCCGCTTTCCACCATCACTTCGGGGCGCCGGCCGCGTTGCGCGCTGCGCCCCCACCACAGGATCGAACCGATGAGCCAACTGTCCCCCCTGCTGATCGAACTGGGCACCGAGGAGCTGCCGGTCAAGGCGCTGCCGGGCCTGGCCCAGGCGTTCTTCGACGGTGTCGTCGAGGGCCTGCGCACGCGCGGCATTGCCCTGGAACTGGGCGATGCGCGCCCGCTGTCGACCCCGCGCCGGCTGGCCGTGCTGCTGCCGGGCGTGGGCCTGGAACAGCCCGAGCAGCGCAGTGAAGTGCTGGGCCCGTACCTGAACATCGCGCTGGACGCCGAAGGCCAACCGACCAAGGCCCTGCAGGGCTTTGCGGCCAAGGCCGGGATCGACTGGACCGCGCTGGAAAAGACCACCGACAACAAGGGCGAGCGCTTCGTGCACCGCGCCGTGACCCCGGGTGCGCGCACCGCAGCGCTGCTGCCGGAGATCCTGCGTGAGGCCATCGCGGCCATGCCCATTCCCAAGCCGATGCGCTGGGGTGACCACAGCTGGGGCTTCGCCCGCCCGGCGCACTGGCTGGTGCTGCTGCACGGCCAGGACATCGTCGAGGCCGAACTGTTCGGCCTGAAGGCCGACCGCATGAGCCGCGGCCACCGCTTCCACCACGACAAGACCGTGTGGCTGAGCCAGCCGCAGGACTACGTCGAATCGCTGCGCGCGGCCAAGGTGCTGGTCGACCCGACCGAGCGCCGCGCGCGCATCGTGGCCGAGGTGCAGGCCGCCGCCGCCCAGGCCGGTGGCAGCGCCCGCATCACCGATGACAACCTGGAGCAGGTGGTGAACCTGGTCGAATGGCCCTCGGCGGTGCTGTGCAGCTTCGAGCGCGCGTTCCTGGCCGTGCCGCAGGAAGCGCTGATCGAGACGATGGAGATCAACCAGAAGTTCTTCCCGGTGCTGGATGACAGCGGCAAGCTGACCGAGAAATTCATCGGCATCGCCAACATCGAATCCAAGGATGTGGCCGAAGTGGCCAAGGGCTATGAGCGCGTGATCCGTCCGCGCTTCGCCGATGCCAAGTTCTTCTTTGACGAAGACCTGAAGCAGGGCCTGGAATCGATGGGCGAGGGCCTGAAGACGGTGACCTACCAGGCCAAGCTGGGCAGCGTGGCCGACAAGGTGGCACGCGTGTCGGCGTTGGCCGAGGTGATCGCGTTGCAGGTCGGTGCCGATCCGGTGCTGGCCAAGCGTGCCGCACAGCTGGCCAAGAACGACCTGCAGTCGCGCATGGTCAACGAGTTCCCGGAACTGCAGGGCATCGCCGGCCGCCACTACGCCGTGGCCGGTGGTGAATCGCCGGAGGTGGCGCTGGCCATTGATGAGGCCTACCAGCCGCGCTTCGGTGGCGATGACATCGCGCTGTCGGCGCTGGGCAAGGTGCTGGCGATCGCTGAACGCGTGGACACGCTGGCCGGTGGGTTCGCCGCCGGCCTGAAGCCGACTGGCAACAAGGACCCGTTCGCCCTGCGCCGCAACGCGCTGGGCCTGGCCCGCACGATCATCGAAAGCGGGTTCGAGCTGGACCTGCGCGCGCTGCTGGATCAAGCGTTTGACCAAGCGCTGCTTGCCCTCACGCGCACTAATGTCGGCAAGATTTCTGACGCTGCAGAGCAAGCGCGGGACGCCGGTGTCAAGGTTGGAAACTCTGTGGTTGGTGGCGCGTCGCTGCCTCGTGCAGTACGTGAGGAGGCTTACGACTTCATCCTGGACCGCCTGAAGGGCTACTACAGCGACAAGGGCGTGCCGGCCACGCACTTCAACGCCGTGGCCGAGCTGAAGCCGGCCTCGCTGTACGACTTCGACCGCCGCCTTGATGCCATCGGCACCTTTGCCGCGCTGCCCGAGGCCGAGGCGCTGGCCGCGGCCAACAAGCGCATCCGCAACATCCTGCGCAAAGCCGAAGGCGACATTCCGGGGCAGATCGATCCGGCGCTGCTGCAGGAAGACGCTGAGCGCGCGCTGGCCGAAGCGGTCACTGCGGCCATCGACGACACCGGCGCCAGCCTGCAGCAGAAGGACTATGTGGCCGTGCTGGCGCGCCTGGCCCGCCTGCGCCCGCAGGTGGACGCCTTCTTCGATGGCGTGATGGTCAATGCCGAAGACCCGGCCCTGCGTGGCAACCGCCTGGCCCTGCTGACCCTGCTCGGCGAACGCCTGGGCAAGGTCGCCGCGATCGAGCACCTGTCCAGCTGACCGGAACGGGGCCGGATCCACGCATGGCGTGGATCTACAGGCACGCCCACGCATGGCATGGATCCAGCGGACCGCGCCCTGCGGGGCCTGCACCCTCGGGTAGTGCCGGGCCATGCCCGGCGCGCGCGCAGCGCGGCACCGGGAAAAGTCGCCGGGCATGGCCCGGCGCTACCGGTATCATGCAGACAACGCGCACACAGGCGCGCATTTTGACTGCCACTTAACAACCGATCGCGAAGAACGGGGTGCATTTCGCATCGTCACGTTCGCTGGGTATGCTGTGGCCATGCAAGCAAAGAAACTCGCCCTCCCCCTGCTGGTTCTGTCGCTGGTTGCCGCCACTGCGGCCCAGGCCCGCGGAACCATCCAGAAGGTGGACATCAAGGGATTGGACAAGGGCGACGACGCCGAGATCATCGAGAACATCCAGGTCTCGCTGTCGCTGTACGACACCGTCGGCAAGGAACAGGGCGAATCACGCCTGGAGTACCTGCTGTCCCAGGCCGAACGGCAGACCCGCCAGGCGCTGGAGCCGTTCGGCTACTACAACCCGGTGATCAAGGTCGAAGCCCCGCGCGAGGGGGAGACCGTGCGGGTGCTGATCCACGTGGACAAGGGCGAGCCGGTGAAGGTGCGCCGCGAGCACATCGACATCACCGGCCCGGCGATGTACGACCAGTACCTGCAGGACGACCTGACCGCGTTCAAGCCGCGCAAGGGCCAGCATTTCGAACATACCCAGTACGAAGCCAGCAAGATCACCATCACCCGGCGCCTGGCCGAGCGCGGTTACTTCGATGCCGACTACACCCAGCGCAAGGTGGAGATCACCCGTGCCGACAACGCCGCCGACATCGACCTGACCTGGGACAGTGGCCGCCGCTACAACATGGGGCCGATCCGCTTCCACCAGGACTACTTCGTCGACAGGCTGTTCGACCCGCTGGTGTACTGGGAGGAGGGCAGCTACTTCCACGAAGGCAAGCTGGACCGCCTGCGCGAATCGCTGACCAAGCTGGATTACTTCAGCGTCATCGACATCCAGCCGCACCCCGAGCAGGCCGATGACAACGGCGATGTGCCGGTGGACGTGAACCTGACCCGCGCCAAGCGCAGCATCTACACCTACGGTCTGAGCTACGGCAGCGAGAGCGGCCCGGGTGTGCGCGGGGGCGTCGAGCGGCGCTACCTGAACAACCGCGGCCACAAGATGAACACCCAGCTGGACTATGCGCAGAAGCGCAAGAGCCTGATCACCAGCTACCGCATCCCCGCCTTCAACTGGCTCGATGGCTGGTACACCTTCGCCGCCAGTGCCTACGACGAGCAGACCGATTACATCGACCTGCGCAACTTCAAGCTGATCGCCAGCCGCAGCGGCGAAATCAACGAACACTGGACCGCGATCGCCTCGGTCAACGCACTGCGCGAGCGCTGGCGCTATGCCTCCGGCACCGAGTTCACCAACGCGGTCTACAACACCTCCACGCTGGTCTATCCGCAGCTGGTGGCCGACTACGTGAACGTGGATGACAACCTGTTCCCGCGCAAGGGTGTCAGTGGCAGTGCCACGCTGCGCACCGGCGTGGACGGCGTGGGCTCGGACACCAGCTTCGTGCAGGCCAACGTGGTGCTGCGCTGGTATGTGCCGGTGGGCCAGAGCAACCGCCTGATCCTGCGCGGCGAAGGCGGCACCACCTGGACCAGCGACCTGGTGGCGATGCCGCCGAGCCTGCGCTTCTTCGCCGGTGGCGACCGCAGCATCCGCGGCTACGCCTATCGCGAAGTGGGCCCGCGCACGCCGGCCCCGGACAAGTACGCCCTGGGTGCCAAGCACCTGGTGATCGGCTCGGCCGAGTATGAGCATTACTTCAACGGCGGTCCCTGGGGCGCGGCGGCGTTCGTCGATACCGGCAGCGCCTTCGACCGCAGCATCGACCTGCATACCGGCGTCGGCCTGGGCGTGCGCTGGAAATCGCCGGTCGGCCCGGTGCGCATCGACGTCGCCCATGGCCTGAACAACCCCGATTCCAAGTTCCAGCTGTACCTCAACATCGGAGCGGACCTGTGAGCGCGAACGGACCCGCCGCCACGCCGCCACGCGTGCGTTTCTACCGCCGCCGCCGCTTCTGGGCATGGTCCGGGGCCGGCGTGGTCGGCCTGGGGCTGGTGCTGCTGCTGGCCGTGTACTGGCTGCTGCAGACCGTGGCCGGCCGCGATGTGCTGCTGGCGCAGGTGGTCGCGCGCCTGCCGGTCGGGGCCAGCTTCACCTGGGACAAGGTGGACGGCCCGGTGGCCGGTCCGCTGACCCTGTACAACGTCGATTTCCGCTACGACGACATCCACTTCCACGCCGAACGCGCACACCTGGAACCGGACCTGCGGCCGCTGCTGGGCCGCAAGCTGATGCTGGACAAGCTGGAACTGACCAACGCGACGCTGAACCTGGCCAAGAGCGATGAGCCGTTCACGCTGCCGTCGTGGCCCGATTCGCTGCCGCAGATCGAAATGCCGCTGGCGATCCAGGCCGATGCGATCGCCATCGATGGCTTCCGCATCACCTCCGGCGGCGAGCCGCTGATCGACATCGCGCGCGCACGCGGTGGCGTGGAAATCGCCAACGGCGAATTCAAGGCCACCCAGCTGGTGGCCGACACCGACATGGGTGACTTCCGCGTGGACGGCAAGTACCTGCCGCGCAACGATTACGAAACCGATGTGACCGCCACCGCCGTACTGCCGCCGCCGCGTGGCCGCACCGCCGCCACCGTGGGCCTGGTGGCGCGTGGCAACCTGGGGCATATGGAAGTGGCCGTGGCCGGGCGCGCGCCCAAGCCGCTGCGTGCACTGCTGGTGTTCGACGGCCGCACCGATCCCACCTGGTCGGCCTCGGTGAAGAGCGACGCGCTGGAACTGGCGCTGCTGGGCCCGGCGCTGGCCGGTACCACCATCGCCCCGTTGTCGCTGGACCTGCGTGCCGAGGGCAAGGGCGGCCATGCCACCCTGCAGGGCCGCGCCGAGCAGGGCGAGTACGTGGTCGAACTGGCCCCGTCCAGGGTCAGCCTGGAAGACCAGGTGCTCAACGTCGATCCGCTGGTGGTCAAGGCGCTGGGCGGCGACGTACGCCTGCAGGGCAGTGCCGACCTGCGCGATGCCGACAACCAGAAGATCAACTTCTCGGTGGTGGCCAACCACCTGACCTGGACCCCGGCACCGGACCCGAACACCAGCAGCGCACCGCCGGTGCCGGTGACGCTGAAGGAAGCCCGCCTGGGCCTGGCCGGTACGCTCAAGGCGTGGGCGGCGATCGGCCGCGCCGATGTCGAGCGCGAGAAGCAGAAGGCGCAGCTGCGCTTTGACGTGCGCGGCAACGACCAGGCGGCCTCGATCCGCGAGCTGCAGGCGGACACGCCCGGCGGCCAGCTGCAGGTCGAAGGGCAGGTGGCCTGGGCACCGCAGCTGGTGTGGGATGCCAAGGCCAAGCTGCAGGATTTCGACCCGGGCTACTTCGCCCCGGGCTGGGATGGCCGCCTGTCCGGTTCGCTGGCCTCCACCGGCCGCCAGCAACCGCCACCGGCCAACGCCGCGGCCGGCAGCAGCGGTGACATCCAGGCCACGGTTGACCTGCCTTCGCTGAAGGGCAGCCTGCGCAAGCGCGCGCTGGATGCGCAGGGCAGGTTCGCCCTGCAGGGCAGCCAGGGCGAAGGCCAGCTGAAACTGGCGCTCGGCAACAGCCATGTGACCGCCTCGGGCAAGGTGGGTGACCGCCTGGACATCGATGCGCGCTTCGAGCCGCTGCAGCTCAGTGACCTGCTGCCCGGCGCCGATGGCGGCCTGCGTGGCCAGGTGCAGGTGAAGGGGCCGCGCGATGCGCCGGACATCACCGCCGACCTGGTCGGTGACCACCTCAGCTGGGACGGTTACGGCGCCGAGGCGATCAGCATCAAGGGCCGGCTGCCCTGGCGCGGTGACAGCGGCACGCTGGCCGTGCAGGGCCAGCAGGTCAACGCCGGCATGCTGCTGGAACGCCTGAACGTGGATGCCCAGGGCAGCGTGTCCAACCTGCGCCTGGCGGCGCAGGCGCGCAACGAGATGGGCGCGGTGGACCTGCAGGGCAGCGTGCACCAGCAGGGGGCGCAGTGGCGCGGTGAGCTGGCCACCCTGCGCATCGCCCCGGTGAAGGGCGATGCCTGGGCACTGCGTGCACCGGCCAGCTTCGCCATCAACGGCGGCGCCTTCACTCTCACCGATACCTGCCTGGCGCCCGGCACTGGCGGCGCGCTGTGCGCGCAGGCCAACTGGCCGCGCGAAGGCCTGACGGTGCGGGGGGATGCCCTGCCGCTGTCGCTGGTGCAGCCCTGGCTGCCACCACAGTCCGGCCGCCGCATCTACCTGCGTGGCGAGCTCAACCTCGATGCGCAGATCCGCCCGCGTGGCAACGCCTGGGAAGGCAAGGTGGACATCCGCTCCCCCGAAGGTGGCGTCCGCCTGGGCACCAGCACCCGCAGCGATACCGACGCGCAGCGTGGCGAACTGGTGCGCTACGACCAGTTCTCGATCAAGCTGGACATGACCCCGGCGGCAATCAACGGCTACCTGGGCATGGGCTTCCAGGGCAACGGCTTCGTCGATGCCAAGGTCAAGACCGGCTGGGAGGCGGGCGCGCCGCTCAACGGCGAGCTGTACCTGAACATGGCCCGCCTGTACTGGCTGGAGCTGTTCTCGCCGGACATCGTGCGCCCGACCGGGTTGATCGAAGGCCACGTCAGCCTGCGTGGCACGCGCGGCCAGCCGTCACTGGGCGGCGAGGCGAACCTGAGCAACTTCAAGACCGAGCTGCCGGCGCTGGGCCTGACCCTGGACCAGGGCAAGGGCAGCTTCGTGGCCCAGCCCGACGGCTCGGCCAAGATCGTGGCGCAGGCCAATTCGGGCAAGGGCACGCTGCACGTGGACGGCGGCCTGTCCTGGTTCGGCGATGCGCAGCCGCTGCAGCTGAAGATCCACGGTGAGAACGTGCTGGTGTCCAACACCAGCGAGCTGCGCATCATCGCCAACCCGGACCTGGACTTCACCCTGGCCAAGGCCGCGATGGAACTGCGCGGCACCGTGCACGTACCCGAGGCGGACATCGACCTGGAACGCCTGGACCGGGGTACCTCGGTCAGCGAGGACGTGGTGGTGCTGGACCCGGCCGACCCGGAGGAGAGCCGCACATCGCCGCTGGACATGGATCTGGCCGTGAGCCTGGGTGACAAGGTGAAGATGGCCGGCTTCGGCCTGAAGGGCGCGCTGACCGGCAAGATGCAGGTCTGGGCCAAGCCCGGCCGCGAGATGACCGCCAATGGCGGCCTGGAAGTCAGCGGCCGCTACAAGGCCTATGGCCAGGACCTGACCATCACCCGCGGCAACCTCAACTGGAACTACAACGTCGTTTCCGATCCGCGCATCAACATCCGTGCCGAGCGGCGCATCGGGGATGTCACCGCCGGCATCGATGTCACCGGCCGCGCGCAGCAGCCGCGTGCCGATGTATGGTCCGACCCGGCGATGTCGCAGTCCGAAGCGCTGGCCTACCTGGTGCTGGGCCGCAGCCTGACCAACGCCAGTACCGACCAGACCCAGCAGGTCACCGCGGCCTCGGCCGCGCTGTCGGCCGGCAGTGGCCTGCTGGCCTCGCAGCTGGGCGCCAAGCTGGGCCTGGACGATGCCGGCGTGAGCCAGTCGCGTGCGCTGGGCGGGTCGGTGATCGGCTTCGGCAAGTACATTTCGCCGAAGCTGTATGTCGGCTATGGCGTGTCCATGGTGGGCGCCGGTTCGGTGCTGACGCTGAAGTACCTGCTGCGCCGGGGCTTCGACCTGGAAGTGGAATCGAGCACGGTGGAAAACCGTGGGTCGCTGAACTGGCGGCGGGAGAAGTAACCCGCCGCCCTGGGCTGCCCGGCGCGAGGCCCCGGCCTCAGTACTGCCCGGGCTGCCTGCGCCGCAGCAACAGCCCGTAGGCCCAGTAGCCCAGCGCGATCAGCAGCCCCAGCCAGGGCAGCACCATGCCGGGGAAGAACGCGAACCGGTCAATGGTGTGTTCGTCGGCCTTGCCCAGCCGGTGGCGCTGGCCGTTGACCCCGGCCAGTGCCAGCATCACCAGCGCGAACACCAGCCCACGCCCCAGCACCACATCCAGCAATGGCGCCACGCTGGCGTAGCCGAGCCCCAGCAGCACGCCGGCGATGGCCAGGACCAGCAGGGGAATCAGCGCGATCCGCCGCCCGTCCCCCGATGGCGCCGGCTCGGACTGCCAGAGGATCAGGCGCCGCAGGCCGCTCCACAGGTACCACCCGGCCGGTATCAGCACCGTGCCGATGGCCAGCACCAGTGCGGCGACGCTGCTGCCCGGCAGCCCGCCTTCCGAGGGGGCCAGTGGCCAGCTGTTGACCACGCCCAGCAGGCAGACCAGGCCGCAGAACACCCCTGCCAGCCAGGCGCGCAGGCTGCCGATGCGGAAGCGCATCGGGTCGTCGCGGCTGCCGAAGCGGGACCAGAACGCCACCTGTGGCGCGGACAGGCCCGGTGGTACCTGCCGCTCCGGCCAGTAGCCGAGTACGGCCAGGGTGAACACGGTGGTGTCCGGTCGTGATCGCGGCAGGGCCTGCAGCACGTTGCGCCACCGGCTGCGGGGCCGGCGCAGGCGCTCCAGCACTGCAGGCATGTCGGGCAGCGTGACCGTTCCCTGCCGCTGTGACACCTGCCAGGCCAGGGTCCGCTGGCCAGCGGGCGACATCAGCCAGGCCTGTTCGCAGCGGTGGGCGATCCATTGCAGCTGCATGGCGTCGATGCCGCTGTGCACGTCATCCCAGCCGAAACCGGTGGCCAGCGCGTCGAAGACGTCCCGATGCACGGGCGGTGCCTGTTCCTGCAACTGCTCCAGCACGCCCCAGCCGATGCGCGGCTTGCCCTGCAGTGACCACAGCTCCGGCTGCGCCTGCAGCCATGCCGCCAGATCGGCAGCGGGCACCACGCCATCGGGCGTGCGCAGCTTCTGCAGGATGTCCGCCACCATCGTTTCGATGCTTCGCAACGGGGCTTCGGTCGGGGTGGAGGCATGCGCGGGCACGGCGAACGACGTCCCCCTGTCTTCCACCAGGCGCACCGGATCATGCCCGTGCATGACGGCATCGTGTACCGCTGGCGGGTCCGGCAGCGGTACATCCTGCCCCGCCTCCACCGACGGCTCCCATGGCATGCCGGGATCGTCGCCGCTGGGCGCGCGTGGGTGCTGCTGCACCCATGACAGCGCCGCCTGGTAGGCCTCGTGCAGCTGCTGGAACGCTACCGGGTCGTCATCCGGGCGGGTGACGCGCAGGCGCTTGGCGTAGGCGCGCTTGATGCTGCGCTCGTCAGCATCCTGGCCCAGTTCCAGTACGTCCAGGCCCCAGCTCACGGGCTGCGCTCCAGCGTATCCAGCGCCTGGCTGAGTTCGTCGCGATCCCGCGCGATGCGTGGCAGGTCCTGGCTGTCCAGCGCGCTGCGGAACTGCGCCAGCCATTCCTGCAGCGTCTGGCGCTGGTCGATGTATTCGGCGTAGAGGCGTTCCAGGCGCGCCACCACGGCCAGATTCTGCTGGGCATCGCGCGGGTGGATCTTCAGGTTGCCCAGCGCCGCAAGACGCTGCTGGATCTGCACCGGCGAGAGCAGGCCAGGGTTCTGCTCCAGGATCAGCTCGTGGCGGGTGCCGCTGGCATGTTCGGTCACCTCCACCTGCAGCAGCCCGTTGACGTCATAGGTGAAGCGCGTGGTCACGCCCTTTTCCGACGCCGGGCCTTTGCCGGGCAGGGGAATGCGCAGCTCGCCCAGCTTGATGTTGCGGTCCACCGTAGGGCTTTCGCCCTGGTAGATGTCGATGATCAACAGGGTCTGGTGGTCGTGCATCGGGAAGAAATTGTCTTCCCGGCTGACCGGCACCACGCTGTTGCGCTGGATGATGGGGTGGAAGTAGCCCGTGCGTTCGCCACCATCGGCGCCGCGCCGCGATACCTGCGTGCCCAGGGTGTACGGGCAGACATCGGTCAGCACGGTTTCCTGCAGCGACTGGTCGCGGGCCTTGAGCCCGGCGGCGACGGCCGCGCCCAGTGCCACGGCCTGGTCCGGATTGATGTGACGCAGCGGCAGGCGACCGAACATGCGGGTCACCAGGCGGCTGATCATCGGCATGCGCACCGCACCGCCCACCAGCACGATGTCATCCAGTGCATCCGGCTGCAGGCGGGCATCACGCAGGGCCCGTTCGATCGGCGTGCGCATGCGCTGCAGCAGTGGTTCGCACAGCTGCGCGTAGCGTGCCTCGTCCAGCTGCCAGGCCCGCGACTGGCCGGCCAGGGTGATGTCCAGGCTGCACTGGCCCTGCTGGCTCAGTTCGCGCTTGAGCCGTTCCAGGCGGCGCAGCAGCTGGGCGCGCTCGGCCGGGCTGATCCTGTCGGCACGCAGCCCATGCTCGGCCAGGAACGCCTGCTCAAGCACCTGCAGGAAATCCTCGCCGCCCAGGAAATTGTCACCGGCGCTGGCGTGGACTTCGACCACGCCCTCGAACAGCTCCAGCAGGGACACATCGAAGGTACCGCCCCCCAGGTCCAGCACCAGCACCCGGCCTTCTTCGTCGCGCTGCTGCAGGCCATAGGCCAGCGCGGCGGCGGTGGGCTCGTTGATCAGGCGCTCGACGCGGATGCCGGCCAGTTCGCCGGCGGCACGGGTGGCCTTGCGCTGGGCGTCGGAAAAGTAGGCCGGCACGCTGATCACGGCTTCCTCCACCTTCTGGCCGAGCGCGGCTTCGGCATCGGCCAGCAGCGAACGCAGCACCAGCGCCGACAGTTCCTCGGCGCGGAACACACGGTCACCGAGCCGGGTTTCCCGGTCGCTGCCCATCCAGCGCTTGAAATGGGCCACGCTCTGGCCGGGGCGGCTGACCAGGCGTTCGCGGGCGGGGGCACCCACCAGCACCGCATCGCCATCAAGGCTGACCACCGAGGGTGTCAGCAGTTCGCCGTGGGCATTGGGAAACAGCCGCGGCCCGTCCGGGCCGTGAACACCGATGAGCGAGTGGGTCGTCCCCAGGTCGATGCCGACGATCATGCTGCGTCCTTGCCTGCGCGTGATGAAGCGCGATTGTAGGCATGGAAGCGGCCCGGATGTGCCTGCCCCAACCATCGGCCGTTGCCCCGTCCGGCCCCAGCGGCTATGGTCCCGGGCTGTTCTGACGTACCGGATGCACCCATGTCGCCACGCAAAGCCCTTCCCACCGCCCTGGCCCTGGGCCTGACCCTCGCTGCGGGCGCCCATGCCGACGAAGGCATGTGGATGCCGACCCAGCTGCCGGACCTGGCCAAGCCGCTGCAGGCCGCCGGTTTCCAGGGCAACCCGGCCGACCTGGCCAACGTGACCGCACCGCCGCTGAGCGCGGTGGTACGTGCCGGCGGTGGCACCGGTTCGTTCGTGTCCAGCGACGGCCTGCTGCTGACCAACCACCACGTGGCGATGGGCGTGATCCAGTACAACAGCTCGCCCGAGCACAACCTGATCGATGAAGGTTTCATTGCCCGGGGCCGTGCCGACGAACGTCCGGCCAACCCCGATTTCCGCGTGCTGGTCACGGTGGGCTTCGACAAGGTGACCGACCAGGTGCTGGCCAAGGCCCGTGGCAAGACCGGTCGCGCCTACTTCGATGCCGTGGATGCGGCCCGCAAGCAGATCGTGGCCGACTGCGAGCGCCCTGGCAACGTGCGCTGCTCGGTGGCGGACATGTACTACGGCACCGATTTCTACCGCATCACCCAGCTGGAACTGAGTGACGTGCGCCTGGTCTACGCGCCGCCGCGCGCGATCGGCAACTACGGTGATGAGATCGACAACTTCATGTGGCCGCGCCACACCGGCGATTTCACCCTGCTGCGTGCCTACGTCGGCAAGGACGGCAAGCCGGCCGCGTACAGCAAGGACAACGTGCCCTACCAGGCACCGGCGCACCTGCAGATGTCGGTGGAAGGCCCGAAGGAAGGCGACTACGCGATGCTGGCCGGTTACCCGGGCATCACCTACCGCCACCGTACCGCGGCCGAATTTGCCGGGCAGATCGATGCCGTGCTGCCGCGCCGCGTGGCGGTGTTCCAGCAGATGATCGACACCATCGAGGCCGCCAGCGCCAAGGATGCGCAGGCGCGCACCCGCTATGCCTCGCAGCTGCAGTCGCTGAAGAACAACCGCAAGCGCGCCGCCGGTGAACTGGAAGGCCTGCTGCGCAGCGATGCCAAGGCCCAGCGTGCCGCTGATGAAAAGGCCATGCTGGCCGCGACCGACCGCAAGTACCAGGGCGACATCACGGCGCTGCTGGCCAACCTGTCGCAGGGCGCAGCGGTGGGCGAGCGTGACCTGCTGCTGGACCAGCTGGCCGCCCAGAGCCAGCTGCTGCGTTCGGCCCTGCTGCTGGAGCGGCTGCGCCTTGAATCGGCCAAGCCCGATGCGCAGCGTGAAAGCGGCTACCAGCAGCGTGACCAGGCCTTGATCGAGGGCGTGCTCAAGCAGGTGCAGCGCCGCTATGCCCCGGCGGTGGAAAAAGCCCTGCTGACCACCCTGCTGACCCGCTACCAGCAGCTGCCCGACGCGCAGCGCGTGGCCGAGTTCGACGCGGCCTTCGGCCGTACCCCGGAGCAGCTGGCCAAGGCGCTGGACACCCTCTATGCCAGCACCCAGCTGGGTGACGAGGCGCAGCGCCTGTCGCGCTTCGCCGCCGCACGCGAGGGCAAGCCGCTGGCTGCCGATCCGCTGATCGCCGTCGCCGGCCCGCTGGTGGTGGCCCAGCTGCGCATCGAGAACGAGAGCAAGACCCGCGAAGGCGAGCAGCTGCGCCTGCGCCCGGCCTACATGCAGGCGCTGTTCGCCTGGCGTGCCAAGCAGGGCCGCGCCGTGTACCCGGATGCCAACCGCACCCTGCGCATCAGCTACGGCAAGGTCGAGGCACTGCACCCGCGTGATGGTGTGACCTACGCGCCGGTGACCACCGTGGCCGGCATCGTGGAAAAGAACACCAACGCCTATCCCTTCGACGCGCCCAAGCCGCTGCTGGCGGCCATCGCCAAGGGCGACTTCGGCAGCACCGCCGATCCTGCGCTGAAGACCCAGACGGTCAATTTCCTGACCAACCTGGATACCACCGGCGGCAACTCCGGCTCGCCGGTGCTCAATGCCAAGGGCGAACTGATCGGCCTGAACTTCGACAGCAACTGGGAATCGGTCAGTGCCAGCTGGTGGTTCGACCCGCGCTACAAGCGTGCGGTGCACGTGGACATGCGCTACCTGCGCTGGCTGCTGGCCAAGGTCTACCCGGCGCCGGAACTGCTGAAGGAAATGGGCGTGCCCGCCCAGTAAGGCGCCGGCCACGACCGCCGGTCGTGGCCCGCACCGCGCAGGCCCCCACGGCGGTGGGGGTAGCTGCCCCCACCGAGCCCGTACACCCGGCCATGTCTGGCCTACACTGCGGGTTCCTTCGACGGAAGCGCGCGCGTGGTCTCCAGCTGGATCCTGCTGCTGGTCTCGGTTGCCTATGCGGCGCTGCTGTTCGGCGTGGCGTGGTGGGGTGATCGCCGGCCGATGTACCCGGACCGCCCGTGGCTGCGCCCGGTGGTCTACAGCCTGGCGCTGGCGGTGTACTGCTCGTCATGGACCTTCTACGGTGCGGTGGGTACCGCCGTGCGCAACGGCGTGGGCTACCTGCCGATCTACCTGGGGCCACTGCTGCTGCTGCTGTTCGGCTGGCGCATCATCGAGCGGCTAGCGCTGATCGCGCGCAGCGAGAACGTGGTTTCCATCGCCGACTTCATCTCCTCGCGCTTCGGCCGCTCGCGCCGGCTGGCCGCGCTGGTGGCGATCATCGCCCTGATCGGCATCGTTCCCTACCTGGCCCTGCAGTACAAGGCCGTGGCGATGAGCCTGCAGGTGCTGACCGGCAGCAGCGGGCCCACCGGCTACTTCAGCGACCCGGCGCTGTACGTGGCCTTGCTGATGGCCCTGTTCGCCACGCTGTTCGGCACCCGCCAGGTCGATGCCACCGAGCACCACCACGGCATGATGCTGGCCATCGCGCTGGAATCGGTGATCAAGCTGGTGGCGATGGTGGCCGTGGGCGTGTTCGCCTACGTCTGGCTGAGTGACCGCAGCGATGCGGTGGTCGAGTCGGTGCACACCCTGTTCACCGGCCTGCCGCCGGTGGGCTTCATCTCGCAGACACTGCTCAGCTTCCTGGCCATCGTCTGCCTGCCGCGGCAGTTCCACGTGGCCGTGGTCGAATGCGGTGACGTGCGTGATGTGCGCCGCGCGCGCTGGATGTTCGGCGGCTACCTGGTGGTGATCTCGGCGATGGTCATCCCCATCGCCACCGCAGGCGTCACCCTGTTCGGCAGCGGCGGGCCGGTGGCCGATGATGCGATGGTGCTGGCCCTGCCGCTGGCCGAGGGCCGCAATGCGCTGGCGCTGGTGGCCTACGTGGGCGGTTTCTCCGCCGCCACCGGCATGGTCATCGTCTCCTCGATCGCGCTGGCGACGATGGTCAGCAACGACCTGGTGATGCCGGTGCTGCTGCGGCGCAGTGGCGACCACCAGGAAGCGGCCGACGTGGCCTCGCGCGTGCTGTGGATCCGCCGTCTGGCGATCCTGCTGCTGGCCTTGATGGCCTACAGCTACTACCGCAGCAGCAGCAACGACAGCACCCTGGCCAGCTATGGCCTGATGGCCTTCGCGGCGGTGGCGCAGTTCGCGCCGGGCCTGATCGGTGGCCTGTACTGGCGCGGTGCCAGCCGCCGTGGCGTCGAAGCCGGCATGCTGGCCGGCTTCGCCACCTGGCTATACACGCTGCTGCTGCCGGCGATGACGTTGGCCGGCTGGGTGGAAACCAGCTGGGTCGAGCAGGGCCCGTTCGGCATCACCTGGCTGCGCCCGCAGCAGCTGTTCGGCATGTCCGGCTGGGACCCGCTGACCCACGGTACGTTCTGGTCGCTGCTGGTCAATGCCGCGACGATGATGCTGGTGTCCGCGCGCTGGCGCCCGGGCGTGGACGAGCGCCTGCGCGCGGCCCCGTTCCTGGACCCGTATGCGCGGCGGCCCTCGGTGGCCGGTGGCTGGCCGGGCCATGTGCACGTGGGCGACCTGCTGGCGCTGGCGGCGCGGGTGGTGGGCGAGCGCCATGCACGCCGTTCCTTCTTCGAGCAGGCGCAGTCGCTGGGCCGCGAACTGCAGCCTTCCGCCCCGGCGGACCGTCCCTGGGTGCAGTTCACCGAGCGCCTGTTGGCCGCATCCATCGGTGCGGCCTCCGCACGCCTGCTGCTGACCAGCCTGCTGCGCGGCTCGGGCATGGACCTGGGCGAAGTGGTGGCGGTGCTGGACGAGGCGGGGCAGGAGCTGCGCTTCAACCGCGAAATCCTGTCCACGACGCTGGAAAACATCAGCGCCGGGGTCAGCGTGATCGACCCGGACATGCGCCTGACGGCCTGGAACCGCCGTTACCAGGACATGTTCGGCTATCCCGACGGCATGCTCTACGTGGGCCGGCCGGTGGCCGACCTGATCCGCTACAACGCCGAGCGCGGCGAGCTGGGCGAGGGTGACATCGAGGTGCAGATCAACCGCCGCATCGGTTACATGCGTGCCGGTTCGCCCCATGTGTTCGAGCGCACCCGCAGCGACGGCAAGGTGATCGAGATGCGCGGGCAGGCGCTGCCCGGCGGCGGCTACGTCACCAGCTACAACGACATCACCGATTACAAGCGCGCGGAACGGGCGTTGCTGGAGGCCAATGAAACGCTGGAGCAGCGCGTGGCCGAGCGCTCGCACGAAGCCGAAGTCGCACAGCAGTCCAAGACCCGCTTCCTGGCGGCGATCAGCCATGACGTGCTGCAGCCACTGAACGCGGCGCGCCTGTTCGCTTCGGCACTGCGCGACAGTCACCAGAACAGCGATGAGCAGCGCCACCTGGCCGAACGCGTGGATGCCTCGCTGCGTGCGGCCGAGGAGCTGCTCGATGGCCTGCTGGACGTATCGCGCCTGGATGCCGGCGGCCTGCACCCGGTGATCGGTGAGTTCGATGCCAGTGCACTGATGCGCGAACTGGCCGCGCAGTACTCCCCGGTGGCGGCCGGCCGTGGCCTGCGCCTGGACCTGTTCGCGCGCCCGGCCTGGGTGCGCAGCGACCGCCGCCTGCTGCGCCGCGTGCTGCAGAACTTCCTGGCCAACGCCCTGCGCTACACGCGCCAGGGCCGCATCGTGCTGGCGGTACGCCACCGCGGTGACGAAGTGGAACTGCAGGTGTGGGATACCGGGCCGGGCATTCCCGAGCATCACATGCAGCAGATCTTCGATGAGTTCCACCGCTACCAGCAGCCCTTCGACTGGGGCGAGCAGGGGCTGGGGCTGGGCCTGTCGATCTGCCAGCGCATCTCGCGCCTGCTCGACCACCGGCTCAATGCGCGCAGCCGCGTCGGCAGCGGTTCGATGTTCTCGATCATCCTGCCGCGGGTAGCGCCGCTGCCGGGTTACCTGGACGTGCCGCCGGCCCCCAGCACCACGCCGGCGCCGGCGGTACGTGGTGATTCGCTGGCCGGGCTGCGCGTGCTGTGCGTGGACAACGACGAGGAGATCCTTGATGGCATGCGCGCGCTGCTGGGGCGCTGGCAGGCCGAGGTGATCACCGCGGCGACCGTGGACCAGGCGCTGCAGCAGGTGGCCCGGCGCCCGCACGTGATGCTGGTGGATTACCACCTGCATGACCGCATGGATGGCCTGGATGCGCTGGTCGCATTGCGCGAGGCGGCCGGCTATCCCCTGCCGGGCGCGCTGCTGACCGCCGACGGCCGCGACGAACTCAAGCGCCTGGCGCGCGAGCGCGGCTACCGCGTGCTGACCAAGCCGATCAAGCCGGCCTCGCTGCGTGCCTTCCTGGCGGCGCTGCGTGATGCGGCCGGCCGCGGGTAGCGGCCAGCTGCCGGGCGGCTACCTGCAGGTCACAGCCCGGCGTGGGTGCCGGCCTTACCCCACCGCGTGCAGGTGCTCGTACAGGATCGTGGCGCCGATGATCACCAGGATCACGCCACCGATGATCTCCGCGCGCTTGCCGACCATGCTGCCCAGCACGCGGCCGAGCATGATGCCGGCGGTGACCATGGTCAGCGTGCACAGGCCGATGACGGCGGCCATCACGCCGATATGCACATCCATGAAGGCCAGCCCGATACCGACGGCCATCGCGTCGATGCTGGTGGCAAAGCCGGTCAGCGCCAGCTTCCAGAAGCCATGGTGCTGGGAAGGGTCTTCATCATCGCCGGCACTGTCCGGGCGTACACCATTGATGATCATGTGCACGCCCAGCGCGGCCAGCAGGCCGAAGGCGATCCAGTGGTCGAAGGCTTCCACGTACTGCAGCGCGGCGCGGCCGAGCAGCCAGCCGATGACCGGCGTGATGGCTTCGATGACGCCGAAGATGAGGCCGGCGCGCAGTGCATCACGGAACACGGGCTTGCGCATGGCAGCGCCTTTGCCGATCGCCGCAGCGAAGGCATCGGTGGACATGGCAAAGCCGATCAGGAGGATCGAAACAGGAGACATGGGGCAATCGAAGGCCGGGCAAGGACGGACGCACGGCCCACGCTCGCGCCCAACCTGATGTTGCGCGCGCGGGCCGCTGGTCTCGCCAACCATCATGGTTGTCCACGCCACGGCGCACTGGCCGAGTATGTTGACGTGGACGATTCCTGCGAAGGAATCCGGCTACTCCCCAAGGGGACGCGAAGCTTAGCACCGCGGTTTGTACGTGGCGCATTTCCGGGTAAACGCGCAGGTCCGGCTGGTTTTCATAGCGCAGGCTATATCAGGGCGAAGCAGACGCGTGCCGGGCAAGCGTGGCACCTGCCGGGACGGTTGCAGGCGATTGCCGGCCAGCGGCCGGCGCTACCCTCAATCTTCTTCCGGCGGCAGCACGATGGCGTCGTCGTCGATGGCCAGCTTGCCGGCCATCAGCACCGCCTGGGTGCGGTTGGTCACGCCGAGCTTGCGCAGGATCGCGGTGACGTGCGCCTTGATGGTCGCTTCGGACACGTTGAGGTCGTAAGCGATCTGCTTGTTCAGGCGGCCGGCACCGAGCATCTGCAGGACGCGGAACTGCTGCGGGGTCAGTTCACGCAGGCGCTGGCCCACCTCGCGCTCCTCGCGCCCGGTCGGCGGTACGTTGTGCGCTTCCGGCGGGGCCCAGGTCTCGCCATCGAGGATGGTGCCCAGGGCGTGGCCGATGGTGTCCGAATCGGCGGATTTGGGAATGAAGCCGAATGCACCGTGGTCCAGCGCACGCCGCATCACCGTCGGTTCTTCGCGCGCGGACACCACCACCACCGGCAGGTGCGGGTGCAGCGAGCGCATGTGCACCAGGGCATTGAAGCCCTGGGCGCCGGGCATGTTGAGGTCCATCAGGACCAGGTCGGCATCGTTGTGCTGGTCGGCCAGCGCGTACAGCGCTTCCACGCTGTCGGCTTCAAACAGCTGCACGCCGGGGATGACCCGCTGTACGGCGCCGCGCAGGGCTTCGCGGAACAGCGGGTGGTCATCGGCAATCAGGAGGGTGGTCATGGGGGGCAACCGTGGGGGAAACCGGTCGGGGTGGGCCTGTCCTGGTGGCAAGGCCTCACCCCGGGTGTTGCGTCAGCGTACCTTGCGTTCCTCCACCAGCGAGGCCACCACCGACGGGTCGGCCAGGGTGGAGGTGTCGCCGAGCTGGTCCGGTGCGTTCTCGGCGATCTTGCGCAGGATGCGGCGCATGATCTTGCCCGAGCGGGTCTTGGGCAGGCCCGGCGCCCACTGCAGGTGGTCGGGCGTGGCGATCGGGCCGATCTCCTTGCGCACCCATGCCACCAGTTCCTTGTGCAGTTCCTCGCTGGGTGCCTCGTCGGCCACCAGGGTCACGTAGGCATAGATGCCCTGGCCCTTGACGTCATGCGGGAAGCCCACGACCGCCGCTTCGGCCACCTTCGGGTGCGAGACCAGCGCGCTTTCCACCTCGGCGGTGCCGATGCGGTGGCCGGACACGTTGATCACATCGTCCACGCGGCCGGTGATCCAGTAATAGCCATCCTCGTCACGGCGGCAACCGTCGCCGGTGAAGTAGCTGCCCGGGTAGGTACGGAAATAGGTATCGATGAAGCGCTGGTGGTCGCCATAGACCGTGCGCATCTGGCCCGGCCAGGAATCACGGATGATCAGGTTGCCCTCGGTGGCCCCGTCCTTGATCTCGCCATCGGCGTTGACCAGCGCCGGCTGCACGCCGAAGAAGGGCAGGGTGGCCGAGCCCGGCTTGAGGTCCATCGCGCCGGCCAGCGGCGAGATCAGGATGCCGCCGGTTTCGGTCTGCCACCAGGTATCGACGATCGGGCAGCGGCTGTCGCCGACCACCTCGTAGTACCACCGCCAGGCTTCCGGGTTGATCGGTTCGCCGACGCTGCCGAGCAGGCGCAGCGACGCGCGCGAGGTCTTCTTCACCGGCTCCTCGCCTTCGCGCATCAGGGCACGGATGGCGGTGGGCGCGGTGTAGAAGATGCTCACCTTGTGCTTGTCGATCACGTTCCAGAAGCGTGAGGTGTCCGGGTAGTTGGGCACGCCTTCGAACATCAGCGAGGTCGCGCCGTTGGCCAGCGGGCCGTACACGATGTAGCTGTGGCCGGTCACCCAGCCCACGTCGGCGGTGCACCAGTAGATGTCGTCCTCGCGCAGGTCGAACACCGCTTCATGGGTGTAGGCCGCGTACAGCAGGTAGCCGCCGGTGGTGTGCAGCACGCCCTTGGGCTTGCCGGTGGAACCGGAGGTGTAGAGGATGAACAGCGGGTCTTCGGCGTTCATGGGCTCCGGTTCGCAGGTGGCCGGCTGGCTGTCCACCACATCATGGAACCAGCGGTCGCGCGGGGCCTGCATGTCCACCGCGCCGCCGGTGTGGCGCACCACCAGCACGGTTTCCACGGTATTGGTACCGGGAAGCTTCAGCGCGGCATCGACGTTGGCCTTCAGCGGCACCTTGCGGCCACCGCGCAGGCCTTCGTCGGCGGTGATGATCAGCTTGCTCTGGCAGTCGCTGACGCGGTCGGCGATCGAGTTCGGGGCGAAGCCGCCGAACACCACCGAGTGGATGGCACCGATGCGCGCGCAGGCCAGCATGGCCACGGCCGCATCGACGATCATCGGCAGGTAGATGGTGACCCGGTCGCCCTTCTTCACGCCCAGGTTGCGCAGGGCGTTGGCCAGGCGGCAGGTGCGTTCGTACAGTTCGCGGTAGGTCACGTGCTGGGCCGGCGCGTCCGGACTGTCCGGCTCGAACAGCAGCGCGGTCCTGTCGCCACGGGTCGCCAGCTGGCGGTCCAGGCAGTTCACGCTGGCGTTGAGTTCGCCATCCTCGAACCACTTGATGCGGAAATCAGCCAGGTCGTAGCTGACGTTCTTGATCCGGGTCGGCTTGCGCATCCACTGCAGCCGTTCGGCGGCCTTGCCCCAGAAGGCATCAGGATCGGATACCGAGGCCTGGTACTGCTGTTGGTACGTCGTCTTGTCGATGCGCGCCTTGGCGGCGAACTGCGGATCGACGGGATAAAGATCAGCCATGGCACCCTCACTCGCACGTTGACTTTGTATGTGCGGTCGCAGCATCGCGGCGACCGATCCCCACCAGTTTGCCCCATCCACCCCCGGTCGCGTCACCACCCTGCTTAGACGATGGTCGAAAGGCCTGCAGTGGCAAGGCAGGCGCAGCCGTGGCCGCACCGTGCGCAGGCCCCTGCGGCGCGCCAGGCGTTCGACCAATGGCCAATAGCCGGTGCGCGCGGACGCGCCGCAGTCTCGGCCCGACCGTGCCCCACGCGCGGCATCACCTTGCCACTTGGGAGAGAGGGCAACATGAGCCACCGTACGTTGAAAGCCGTGCGCAACCCCTTGGCGGCCTGCCTGCTGGTCGCCCTGGTCGCACCGGGCATGGCATTGGCCGACACCGCCAAAGAGAAAGCGCTGGAAGCACGCGTTGCCGAGCTGGAACGCCAGGTCCAGCTGCTGCTGGGGGCGCAGCAACAGCAGCAGACCCAGATCACGCAGACCCAGCAGGCCGTCACCGAAGTGAGGACGGTGCAGGCCGAACAGAAGCCGGCCGTGCCGGCGGGCAAGCAGCCGATCCAGATCACCACCCTGACCCCAGGCGCCGCACCGGGCACCACGGTCAAGATCGGTGGTTTCATCAAGGCCGATTTCCTGGCCACCCAGACCAGCGATGGCCAGCTGGCCGACGACGCCACCGGCCGCGCGCTGTACCTGCCCGGACAGACGCCGGTTGCAGGCGCCGGCGGCAACGGCCGCCGCTCGGGCACCGATTTCAATGCCCACGCCAAGTTCTCGCGCTTCAACCTGGGCATCGACACCGTCACCGAAGGCGGCAACAAGGCCGGTGCGCTGTTCGAAATGGACTTCTTCGGCAATTCGCTGGGCAACCAGACCGCCACCAACACCTATGGCGTGACCCTGCGCCACGCCTACATGTACTGGAACAACTGGCTGGCCGGCCAGACCTGGTCCAACTTCATGGATGCGGCCGCGCTGCCGGAGGCGGTGGACTTCGTGGGCCCGACCGACGGCACGATCTTCGTGCGCCAGGCACAGATCCGCTACACCCAGGGCGGTTTCAGCGTGGCCCTGGAAAACCCGGAAACCACCACGCTGACCGGCACCCGCAACCCGGTCACCGGTGCCTGGACCAACGCCAGCGCCAACTCCGACCGCGGTGGCCTGCCCGACCTGACCCTGCGCTACGGCTGGAAGGGCGGCTGGGGCACCTTCGGGGTCGGCGGCCTGGTCCGCCAGCTGAAGGTGGACAACCAGGCCACCGGCGCCAAGGCCGACAAGGTGGCCGGCGGCCTGACCCTGGGCGGCAAGTGGGTGATGGGTGACAGCGATACCCTGCATTACCAGCTGACCGGCGGCGAAGGCATCGCCCGCTACATCGGCCTGGGGGTCACCGCCGATACCGCCTATGACATCGCCCGCGACGAACTGAACCCGACCGGGGTGATCGCCGGCTATGTCGGCTGGCGCCATGCCTTCACGCCGAAGCTGCGCACCAACCTGATCTACGCGCGCAGCGACTACGACAACGATGGCAGCCTCGGCCCGCTGGTCACCAAGAGCGTGCAGAGCATCCGCGGCAACATCTTCTATTCACCCTTGCCCAAGGTCGACGTGGGTGCCGAGCTGATGTTCGGCCGCCGCGAGATCGAGAACGGCACCAAGGGTGACATCACCCGCCTGCAGTTCACCACGAAATACAGCTTCTAGCCGAGTGCCGGCCAAGGTCGGCACCTACAGAAACACGGGTGTCGGCCCATGCCGGCACCTGCCAACAACGATTGCTTCGGAGGGGAAGCGTCCATGTCCAGCACACCCAGCACCGCGCACAACGCCGCGGGCACCCTGACCAAAGGCCACAAGAAGGTCATCTTCGCGTCGAGCCTTGGCACGGTGTTCGAATGGTATGACTTCTTCCTGTATGGCTCGCTCGCGGCCATCATCGCCAAGCAGTTCTTCAGTGGTTTCAATGAAACCACCAGCATGATCTTCGCGCTGTTGGCCTTCGCCGCCGGCTTCTTCGTGCGCCCGTTCGGCGCGGCCTTCTTCGGCAGCCTCGGCGACCGCATCGGCCGCAAGTACACCTTCCTGGTGACCATCCTCATCATGGGCATCTCGACCTTCCTGGTCGGCGTGCTGCCCAACTATGCCTCGATCGGCTTCGCCGCCCCGGTGATCCTGATCATCCTGCGCCTGGCCCAGGGCCTGGCGATGGGCGGCGAGTACGGCGGTGCGGCCACCTACGTGGCCGAGCATGCGCCGGATGACAAGCGCGGCCTGTACACCAGCTTCATCCAGTGCACCGCCACGCTGGGCCTGTTCATGTCGCTGCTGATCATCCTGGCCTGCCGCTACTTCCTGGGCAACGAAGCCTTCGAAGCCTGGGGCTGGCGCATTCCGTTCCTGGTCTCGATCCTGCTGCTGGGCATTTCGGTGTGGATCCGCCTGCAGCTGAGCGAGTCGCCGCTGTTCCAGCAGATGAAGGCCGAGGGCAAGGGTTCCAAGACCCCGTTCCGTGACAGCCTCAAGGGCGGCAACCTGAAGCTGATGCTGCTGGTCCTGCTCGGCGCGGCTGCCGGCCAGGCCGTGGTCTGGTACGGCGGCCAGTTCTATGCGCTGTTCTTCCTGAGCAGCATGCTCAAGGTGGATGCCACCACGTCCTACCTGCTGATCGCCGGCGCGCTGGCGCTGGGCGTGCCGTTCTTCATCTTCTTCGGCTGGCTGTCCGACCGCATCGGCCGCAAGAAGATCATCCTGGCCGGCTGCCTGCTGGCGGCCATCACCTACATCCCGATCTTCAAGGGCCTGACCCACTTCGCCAATCCGGCCATCGAAGAAGCCCGCGCTTCCTCGCCGGCACTGGTCATCGCCGATCCGGCCACCTGCTCGTTCCAGTTCGATCCGGTGGGCATGCGCAAGTTCACCAGCTCCTGCGACGTGGCCACCGCCGCGCTGACCAAGGCTGGCGTGCCCTACGACGTGCAGCCGGCCGCCCCGGGTTCGCTGGCCGTGGTGAGCGTGGGCAGCAGCCAGGTCACCTCGTATGAAGCCGCTGGCCTGACCAAGGACGAAGGCAAGGCCAAGGGTGATGCCTTCGGTGCCGAGCTGAAGGGCGCCCTGACCAGCGCTGGCTACCCGGCCAAGGCCGACGGTGCCCGCATCAACTACGCCGGTACGATCTTCATGCTGTGGCTGCTGGTGCTGTACGTGACCATGGTCTACGGCCCGATCGCCGCCTACCTGGTCGAACTGTTCCCGACCCGCATCCGCTACACCTCGATGTCGCTGCCATACCACATCGGCAACGGCTGGTTCGGTGGCTTCCTGCCGGCGATTTCCTTCGCGCTGGTGGCCGGTACCGGCAACCTGTACTACGGCCTGTGGTACCCGATCATCATCGCGCTGATGTCGGTGGTGGTGGGCGGCCTGCTCCTGAAGGAAACCAAGGACGTGGACATCACCAAGTAACCGGTGGTTGCAGAGGATGAAGGAAAGGCCGCGGTGCAGACCGCGGCCTTTCTGTTTGTTTCCGGGGTCAGATCCCTTTCGCGTGCGGAAGGCATCCGACCCCGGTGCGCGCGTCAATCGCCGTCAACGCGGCACGCCGTATAGTCGACCCATGACGACCCCCTTCCCGGCCGACCTCCCTGCCGTCCTGCAGGCCCTGCGCCATGCCTGGCAGACGCAGCGTCCCTCGCTGGACCAGCGCGACGACGACCTGCGCCGCCTGCGTGCGGCCCTGCAGGCGCGCCTGGATGAGATGGCCATCGCCATCGCCGATGATTTCGGCCATCGCTCACACGATGAATCACGCATCGCCGATGGCATGAGCGTGCTGTCGGCCATCGACCACCTGCGCCGCCACCTGCGCCGCTGGTCGAAGCCGCAGCGCGTATCGGCAGGCTGGAAGCTGTGGCCGGCGCGCGCGCAGCTGCGACCGTCGCCGCTGGGCGTGGTCGGGGTGATCTCGCCCTGGAACTATCCGGTCACGCTGGCACTGGTGCCGCTGGCGACCGCCATCGCCGCCGGCAACCATGTGCTGCTCAAGCCGTCCGAACACACCCCGCGCACCAGTGCATTCCTGGCCGATCTGCTGGCCAGTGTGTTTCCGCCTGATCGCGTGGCGGTGGTGCAGGGCGGGGCGGATGTGGCCGCTGCGGTGGCGGCCCTGCCGCTGGACCATCTGCTGTTCACCGGCTCCACCGCGGTCGGGCGCAAGGTGATGGCCGCCGCGGCCGAACACCTGGTACCGGTCACGCTGGAGCTGGGCGGCAAGTCGCCGGCCATCGTCTGCCGCGGTTTCCCCCTGGACAAGGCGGCCGCGCGGCTGGCCACCGGCAAGTGGTTCAATGCCGGGCAGACCTGCATCGCACCGGACTACGTGCTGATCGACACCGCACGCCAGCGCGAATTCGTGCAGGCGCTGCAGCAGCAGGTACGGCAACGCTACGGCGATTTCAGCGATGCCACCGACTACACGCGCATCATCAACGACGGCCAGTACCGGCGCCTGCAGGGCTATCTGGCGCAGGCGCGCGAGCGTGGCGTGCCGGTCATCCCGCTGGCCCAGGTCGATGCCGCGCGTGCCGACCGGGAGCGGTTGCTGGTACCGACCGTGGTGCTGGACCCACCGGACGACCTGGACCTGATGCGCGAGGAGATCTTCGGGCCGATCCTGCCGGTCCGCGCGTATGCGGATCTGGAGGCGGCGCTGGCGCAGGTAGTGGCGCGTGACCGGCCGCTGGCGCTGTATCCGTTCAGCGATGACCGCGCCACGGTCGAGCGCATCCTCGGCCAGGTGGTGGCCGGTGGGGTTACGGTGAATGACACGCTGCTGCATTTCGCCGCCGACGGCCTGCCGTTTGGTGGCGTGGGGGCCAGTGGCATGGGCGCCTACCATGGCCGGGCCGGGTTTGATCGCATGAGCCACCTGCTGCCAGTGCTGTGGCAGCCGCGCTGGGCGGTGACCGACCGGCTGCGACCGCCGTATACGAAGATTGCGGGGCTGTTGCGGTTGTTGGTGCGCTGAAGCGACGCGAAGCCACGCATGGCGTGGCTCTACCGACGGGACCAGGTTCCGGTAGGTGCCAACCTGGGTTGGCACGCGTGGGGCCTCGGCGCCAACCCAGGTTGGCGACTACCGGGGTGCATGGGCGCCCAGCCCCGCCCACCCGGGTAGAATGCCCCCATGAAAATCGCCTCGTGGAACGTCAATTCGCTCAATGTCCGCCTGCCGCACCTGGAGCAGTGGCTCAAGGACTTCGGCCCGGACATCGTCGGCATCCAGGAAACCAAGCTGGAGGACCACAAGTTCCCCGATGCGGCGCTGATCGCCGCCGGCTACCGCAGCGTGTTCGCCGGCCAGAAGACCTACAACGGCGTGGCACTGCTGTCGCGCGAGCCGGCGCAGGACGTGCAGATCGGCATTCCCGGCTTCGAGGACGAGCAGAAGCGCGTCATCGCCGGTACCTTCGGTGACCTGCGGGTGATCAACCTGTACGTGGTCAACGGCCAGGACATCGGCACCGACAAGTACGATTACAAGCTGCGCTGGCTCGAGGCCGTGCATGGCTGGATCGCGCAGGAACTGCAGCGCCATCCGAAGCTGATCGTGCTGGGCGACTTCAACATCGCCCCGGACGCGCGCGATGTGCACGACCCGGCGGTGTGGGATGAAAACCATATCCTGACTTCCACCGCCGAACGCGCGGCGCTGGACAAGCTGCTGCAGCTGGGCCTGCACGATGGCTTCCGCCTGCACAACGAGGAGGCCGGCGTGTTCAGCTGGTGGGATTACCGCGCCGCCGGCTTCCGCCGCAACCTGGGCCTGCGCATCGACCTGACCCTGGTGTCCGACGCGCTCAAGGCCAGTGCCGTGGCCTCGGGCATCGACCGCGAACCGCGCACCTGGGAACGGCCCAGCGACCACGCCCCGGCATGGGTGCAGATCGGCTGACGACCACGCCGGGCCACGCCCGGCGCGGTCGCTCGGTTCACCGTATGCTCTTGCGGGTGAACAGGTTGACGATCGCCAGCAGGATCACCGCGCCGATCAGCGAGAACAGGAAGGTGCGGATGGTGATGGCCTCGTTGATGCCGCCACCGAACAGCCAGCCGGCGATCAACGCGCCGACGATGCCCACCACGACGTTGAGGATGATGCCCTGCTGGGCGTCGCGCCTCATGATGATGCTGGCCAGCCAGCCCACGATGCCGCCGACGATCAGCCAGATGATGATGCCCATGGTCACGCCTCCGGGTTGGAACCACCGACAGTTGACGCGCAGCGCCGTGAACCCCCTGTGCAGCCTGCCCGGGAGGGCGGGGTGAGCCTGCCGGCCACGCTGGCCGGGCCCTGGCGTTTCGGGCCGGTGACGGTCTGGCGCTGCCCGCATGTCCCGGGCCAGCGCGGCGAGCCGCAGGCGCGGGTGGTGCTGGCGCAGGCGCTGGGCGGCGAACCGCTGGACCTGCCGCTGCAACGCGATGCGCGCGGCCGGCCGTTGTTCACCGGGGCCCTGGCCGAACAGGGCGTGGGCTGGAGCCACAGCGGCAACGTGCTGCTGGTGGCCACCGGCACCGGCGTGCGGCTGGGGGTCGATCTGGAACTGCTGCGGCCACGGCCGCGCCAGCTGGAAATCATCCGCCGGTTCTTCCATCCGGCCGAGATCCAGTGGCTGGAGGCGCTGCCGGAGGCCGAGCGCGACCATTGGTTCTTCCGCGTGTGGTGCGCCAAGGAAGCCGTGCTCAAGGCCCAGGGCCAGGGCCTGTCGTTCGGCCTGCACCGGCTGCAGCTGGCCCCGTTGGCCGATGGCGCGCTGCACCTGGCCTGGTGCGATCCGGAACTGGGCGCGCCGGCGCGCTGGCACCTGCACGAATGGCAGGCCAGCGACGAGTTCCGCGCCGCACTGGCCTGGCACACGCTGTAATGCATGCAGCAATGCCGGTGTGCCGGGCAAAACCGGCGATAATGCCGGCATGAGCGAACACACCCTCCCGCCCGGCGTGGCGGCCACGCTGGAACAGGGCCTGGCCAGCATGGGCCTGGACGCCGCGCTGGCCCCGCCGCTGCTGCGTTACCTGGCCCTGCTGCACCGCTGGAACCAGACCTACAACCTCACCGCCATCCGCGACCCGCAGGAGATGGTCACCCGCCACCTGCTCGATTCGCTGGCCATGCAGCCCCATGTGGCCGATGGCACGCTGGCCGACCTGGGCACCGGCCCCGGGCTGCCGGGCATTCCGCTGGCCATCGCCTGCCCGGGATTGCAGGTCACCCTGGTGGAAAGCAACGGCAAGAAGGCGCGCTTCATGCGCGAAGCCGTGCGCCAGCTGGGGCTGGGCAATGCGCGGGTGGCCGAATCGCGTGCCGAGGCGCTGGACGAGGCTGGCCGCTACGACCAGCTGACCGCCCGCGCGATGGATACCCTGGCCGGCATCGTCCGTGTCGGCGGCCATCTGCTGCGCCCCGGTGGCGTGCTGCTGGCGATGAAGGGCGTCTACCCGCATGAGGAGATCGCCGAGCTGCCGGCCGGCTGGCAGGTCCAGCAGGTGCAGCCGCTGGTGGTGCCCGGACTGGCCGGTGAACGCCATCTGGTGACCGTTCGCGGCCCCTGAACCCCCGCGCCGGCCCCTTATGGAACAACGGGTTGGCGATTGATGATTTCCGCCCGGGGCCGGTTGTACGCATAATGACCGGTCCCAGCAACCGTCGACGAGGCTCACCTGCATGGCCCGCATCATCGCCATCGCCAACCAGAAAGGTGGCGTCGGCAAAACCACGACAGCCGTCAACCTGGCCGCCGCTCTCGCCAACGCGCCCAAGCGCGTGCTGCTGGTCGACCTGGATTCCCAGGGCAACGCCACCATGGGCAGCGGCGTGGACAAGCGCGAACTGGCCGCGTCCACCTATGACCTGCTGCTGGGCGAAGCGCTCGCCGCCGACGTGCGGGTCAAGACCGCCGAAGGCTACGACCTGCTGCCGGGCAACATCGACCTGACCGCCGCGGAAATCCAGCTGATGGCGCAGGGCGAGCGCGAGCAGCGCCTCAAGCGCGCGCTGGCACCGGTGCTGGGTGACTACGATTACATCCTGATCGACTGCCCGCCGGCGCTGTCGCTGCTGACCCTCAACGCCCTGGCCGCGGCCGATTCGGTGCTGGTGCCGATGCAGTGCGAGTACTACGCGCTGGAAGGGCTGAGCGCGCTGGTGGAAACCATCGAAGCGCTGCGCACCAACCTGAACCCGGTGCTGGAAATCGAAGGCGTGCTGCGCACCATGTTCGATGTGCGCAACAACCTGGCCAATGCCGTGTCGGCCGAGCTGACCGAACACTTCGGTGACCGCGTGTTCCGTACCATCGTGCCGCGCAACGTACGTCTGGCCGAAGCGCCCAGCCATGGCCAGAGCATCGTCGGCTATGACCGGACCTCGCGCGGTGGCGTGGCGTACCTTGGCCTGGCCGGTGAGATCATCCGCCGCAACAACGAACGCAACAAGGCCACCAAGGCCGTGGAGACCGTCTGATGACCACCAAGCCGGCAGCGAAGAAGCGTGGCCTCGGCCGGGGCCTGGACGCACTGCTGGGCCCGAAGGGCGCGGTGAGCCAGGTGCAGGCATCGGCCGTGATCGAACCGCTGCCCGGTGAAGTGCTGCGCAAGCTGCCGGTGGGCCAGCTGCAGCCCGGCAAGTACCAGCCGCGCCGCGAGATGGACGAATCCAAGCTGGGCGAGCTGGCCGATTCGATCAAGTCGCAGGGCGTCATCCAGCCGATCCTGGTGCGCCAGCTGCCCGCGGGCAACTACGAAATCGTCGCCGGCGAACGCCGCTGGCGCGCTTCGCAGCTGGCCGGCCTGACCGAAGTGCCGGTGGTGGTGCGCGAGCTGGAAGACCGCACCGTCATCGCGATGGCGCTGATCGAGAACATCCAGCGCGAAGACCTCAACCCGCTGGAAGAAGCCGAAGCGCTGCAGCGGCTGATCAGCGAGTTCGCGCTGACCCACGCCGAAGCCGCCGAAGCGGTCGGCCGTTCGCGCGCGGCGGTGTCCAACCTGCTGCGCCTGCTGGAACTGCCGGTGGCCATCCGCGTGCTGCTGGAATCACGCCGGCTGGAAATGGGCCATGCCCGCGCGCTGCTGACCCTGGCCCCGGAACTGGCCGGCAAGCTGGCCCAGGAAGCGGCCGATGAGGGCTGGTCGGTGCGCGAGGTCGAGCGCCGCGCGCAGGCCTTTGCCGCCGGCAAGGTGCCCAGCAACCGCCCGGTGGCCGCACCGAAGGTGCTGCAGGCCGACATCGCCTCGCTGCAGAACGAGCTTTCCGAGACCCTCGGCACCGCCGTGGCGATCAACCATGGCCGCGGCGGCAAGGGCAAGCTGATCATCCACTACGCCAACCTGGACGCCCTGGACGGCGTGCTGGAAAAGCTGCGCGCGCGCCAGGGCTGAGCCGGCCGCGCCGCGGGCGCCGGCCGACGCTTCCCCGCGACGTCGGCCGATGGTGAAAGCGGGGCGTACCCGCCAGGACCCTGCAATGACCCTGCTGCTCACCGGCGCCGCCGGCTTCATCGGTGCCTACACCGCCCGCGCCCTGCTCGATGCCGGCCACGCCGTGGTCGGGCTGGACAACTTCAACGATTACTACGACCCGCAGATCAAGCGCGACCGCGTGGCAGCCCTGTGCCCGGACCTGGACCTGCGCACGCTGGACCTGACCGACCGCGACGGCCTGGCCGCGCTGTTCGACGAGGTGCGGCCGACGGCGGTCATCCACCTGGCCGCCCAGGCCGGCGTGCGCTATTCGTTGGAAAATCCGCATGCCTATGTCGACAGCAACCTGGTCGGCTTCGTCAACATGCTTGAACGGTGCCGGCACGGCGGCGTGCAGCACCTGGTATATGCCTCCAGCAGCTCGGTCTATGGTGATTCGGCCACCCCGCCGTTCTCTGAAGACCAGCGCGTGGACCAGCCGCGCTCGCTGTATGCGGCCACCAAGGCCGCCAACGAGCTGATGGCCCATACCTATGCGCAGCTGTACGGCCTGCATGCCACCGGCCTGCGCTTCTTCACCGTGTACGGCCCGTGGGGCCGCCCGGACATGGCACCGCTGCTGTTCTCGCGCGCGGTGCTGGCCGGGCGCCCGATCGAGGTGTTCAACGAAGGCCGCATGCAGCGCGATTTCACACATGTTTCCGACATCGTGGCCGGTATCCTCGGCGCGCTCGCGCACCCCAGCGCCGAGCCGGTACCGCACCGCGTGTTCAACCTGGGCAACCATACCCCCGTTGAACTGGAGCGCTTCATCGGCGTGATCGAACAGGCCGCCGGCCGCCCTGCGCAGAAGGTCTACAAGCCGATGCAGCCGGGCGACATGGTGCGCACCATGGCCGATACCCGTCGCGCCCGCGATGCGTTCGGCTTCGATCCGGCCACGCCCATTGAACAGGGCCTGCCACCGGTGGTGCAGTGGTGCCGCGAGTATTTCGGTGACCGCGCCTGAGGCGTGATCCTCACACGGTCGAATTCATCTTCGGATAACCTCGGCTTCGGAGAATGCGCGGTCGTTGTCCCCCCTGGCCGAGTGAGCCATGAGCGAACCCCTGCTTTCCGTCGTCGTCCCGGTATTCAACGAGCGCGACAATGTCGCGCCGCTGGTGGCGGAGATCACCGCCGCCCTGCGTGGGCACATTCCGTTTGAAATCCTCTACGTTGACGACCACTCGCGTGATGACACGCTGGCCGTGCTTGATGGCCTGAAGGCCAGCACGCCGGAACTGCGCGTGCTGCACCACGTCAGCCAGAGCGGGCAGAGCACCGCCGTGCGTACCGGGGTCAAGCACGCGCGCGCGCCGTGGATCGCCACCCTCGATGGCGATGGCCAGAACGATCCGGCCGATATTCCCAGGCTGCTGGCCGCACGCGCCGCCGCCGCTGCCGGGGTCAAGCTGTTCGCCGGCTGGCGGGTCAACCGCCAGGACAGCGGCAGCAAGCGCTGGGCCAGCAAGTGGGCCAACCGCATCCGCGCGCGCATGCTGCGCGATGACACGCCCGATACCGGCTGCGGCATCAAGCTGTTCGAGCGCGCCGCGTTCCTGGACCTGCCGTATTTCGACCACATGCACCGTTACCTGCCGGCCCTGATGCAGCGGGCCGGCTGGCAGACCACCAGCGTGCCGGTGAACCACCGCCATCGCACCGCTGGCGTGTCCAAGTACAACAACCTCGGCCGCGCGCTGGTCGGCATCCGCGACCTGCGCGGTGTGGCGTGGCTGATCGTGCGCAGCAAGCGCACCGCCGTGGAGGAGCGTTGATGGACATGGAACTGCACTGGCTCGACCAGCCGTTGACCTGGCTGTTCTGGACCGGCCTGCACGTGACCGGCTGGAAGCTGATCGGCTACACCGGCGCGATCATGTTCGGCGGCCGCTGGCTGGTGCAGTTCATCGCCTCCAAGCGTGCCGGCAAGCCGGTCATCCCGCGCCTGTTCTGGTACATGAGCGTGGTCGGCAGCCTGATGACGCTGAGCTACTTCCTGTTCTCGGCCAAGCAGGATTCGGTGGGCGTGCTGCAGAACCTGTTCCCGGCGTTCACCGCTCTGTACAGCCTGCACCTGGACATCAAGCACCGCGGCTGGAAGCGGGATCGCGCCAGCCACTGAGGCCAGGCGGCGCCGGAGCATGCCAGGCAGCGGGTATGGGCGCCTTTGCCGGTCCTGTCCGCTGCGCGGACAGGACCTTCGTCCCATGCCATCGGCGATGGGGGGTGCGATGATCGGAACCTGCCTTCCCGGGAACCCCGCACGTGAAAACCCGTCTTGCCGTTGCCCTGCTGCTTGCCCTGTCCGCCCCCGCCGTGGCTTTCGCCGCGCCCCCGGCGACCGCCGCCCCGGCCAGCGTGGCCAGCGAATCGCCGGCCGATGCCGCTTTCCGCGCCATCTACGAGAAGGAATGGGCCTGGCGCCAGACCGGCGGTGGTGAAGCCAGCGAAGACGAGGACGCACCGGCCAACGCCACCCGCATGCCCGATGTCTCCCCGGCCGCGCAGCAGGCGCGCCTGAAGGTGTGGGACAGCGTGCTGGCCGAGCTCGGCCGTGTCGATGTGAAGGCGCTTTCGCCGGACAACCAGGTCAATTACGCCATCTACCGCGACCAGGTCTTCAACCTGGCCCAGGATGTGCGCCTGCGCGGCTATGAGATGCCGTTCAACTCCGATTCCTCGTTCTGGTCGAACCTGTCCTTCATGGCCCGCCGGGAAATGAAAACGGTCAAGGACTACCAGAACTACATCGCCCGACTGGACGATGTGCCGCGCTACTTCAACCAGCAGACCGCGAACATGCGCGCCGGCCTGAAGCGTGGCTTCAGCGTGCCGCGCGCGGTGCTCGATGGCCGCGAAGTGTCCATCGCCACGGTGGCCGAACTGAAGGACCCGACCGAGTCGCCGCTGTATGCACCGTTCAAGAAGCTGCCCAACAGCATCCCGGCGGCCGAACAGGAGCGCCTGCGCACGCAGGCGGCCGCTGCGATCAGCGGCAAGGTGGTGCCGGCCTTCCAGCAGCTGCGCGTGTTCTTCGTGAAGGAATACGTCCCGCAGGCGCGCACCACGCTGGCCGCTGAAGCCATGCCGGACGGCAAGGCCTATTACCACCAGCAGATCCACGAATACACCACGCTGGACCTGTCGCCGGACGAGATCCACGCGATCGGCCTGGCCGAGGTGGCGCGCATCCAGAAGGAGATGAACGGGATCATCACCCAGGTGGGCTTCAAGGGCAGCTTCGCCGAGTTCCTGACCTTCCTGCGCACCGATCCGCAGTTCTACGCCAAGACGCCGCAGGAGCTGCTGTCGCGTGCGGCGTGGATCTCCAAGCGTGCCGATGGCCAGCTCGGCAAGTACATGACGCTGCCGCGCGCGCGCTTCACCATCGTGCCGGTGCCGGCCGACATCGCCCCGTTCTGGACGGCCGGCCGTGGCGGTGGCGGTACCTACTGGCTCAATACCTACGATCTGCCATCGCGCCCGCTGTACAACCTGCCCGCGCTGACCCTGCATGAGTCCGACCCGGGCCATGCGCTGCAGGGTGCGCTGGCGGCCGAGCAGAAGAACCTGCCGGAGTTCCGCCGCAACGCCTACATCTCCGCCTATGGCGAGGGCTGGGCGCTGTACTGCGAGAAGCTGGGCGTGGAAATGGGCATCTATGAAACCCCCTACGAGGACTTCGGGCGCCTGACCTACGAAATGTGGCGCGCTGCGCGCCTGGTCATCGATACCGGCGTGCACAGCAAGGGCTGGACCCGCGACCAGGCGCTGGCCTACCTGCGCGACCACACCGCGCTGAGCGAGCACGAAGTGACCACCGAAGTGGACCGCTACATCTCCTGGCCGGGCCAGGCGCTGAGCTACAAGCTGGGCGAGATCGCCATCGTGCGCCTGCGCGCGCAGGCGGAGAAGGAACTGGGCGACAGGTTCGACATCAAGGCCTTCCATGATGCGGTGCTCAAGCAGGGCTCGGTGCCGCTGCCGGTGCTGGAGCAGCAGATCCAGCAGTTCATCGCCGACAGCAAGAAGGCGTGACGCCTGCCGTGCAGGGGCCGGTACGGCTGAACGCCGCACTGGCGCTGCCGGCACCTGCGATTGTGTAACGGGGTCAGGCCCCGTTACGCTTCGCCCATGATCCGCGCCCTGCGCCGCCGCCCGCCGTACCTGCTCCGCCTGCTGATGCTGGTGGTGGTGGCGATCGGCACCGTGGGGGGGGCCACTGCATCGGCGCTGGGTGAGCTGCATGCCATGAGCCACCTGGACCACCCGGCCACGTCCCAGGGCATGGCCGACGAGGCCCCCGGCCACGACGATGAAGACACCGGCGCGCGCCTGCTGCACGCGCTGCTGCACTGCGCGCACTGCCACGGGCAGGGCAGCGTGCTGCCTTTCGCCAGTGCCGGCTGGGAACTGCCGGCCCCCCCTGCGTCGGTACCGGCCCCCGCCGTTGATACGAACTGGCGTCCGGCCCCGCTGGAATCGCTGCTGCGTCCTCCGATCCAGGCCTGATCTGCCGGCCCGCACCCTGCGGGCGTCCTGATCCTGTCCTGCGTTTTCCGGAGTACTTCCCATGTGGATCCGCCTGGCCGCCGTCGCGGCCCTGGCGATCGCGCCGTGCGTGCACGCACAGGCGCCATCGCCGCTTGACCCGTTGACCCTGGATGCGGCCGTCGACCGCGTCGCCCGTACCCATCCCGACCTACGCCTGCCCACGCTGCAGCGGCAGGCCGCACAGGCCCGCCTCGACGGCGCCGGCCTGAAGCCTGCGCTGGTGTTCGGCGTGGACATCGAGAACGCGCTGGGCACCGGCGCCAACCGCGGCTTCGATGCCACCGAGACCACGGTGACGCTGGCCGGCGTGCTGGAGCGCGGCGGCAAGCTCGACGCGCGCCGTGCCGTGGCCCAGGCCAACCTGGACGCACTGGCACCGCAGCGCGAGATCACCCGCCTGGACCTGATGGCCGAAACCGCGCGCCGCTACCTGGCCATCACCGCTGCCAGCGAGCAGCACCGCATCGCGCTGGACGATATCGAGCAGCGCCGCCGTGCGGTGTCCGCCGCCCGCCTGCGCCTGCAGGCCGGTGCCTCACCGGCCTCGACCCTGATGACCGCCCAGGCCGCGCTGGCCCAGGCCGAACTGGACCGCGACCGTGCCGAACAGGCTGGGCGCGCGGCGCGCATGGCGCTGGCCGCCCTGTGGAACGCACGCCAGGTCGATTTCGATGCGGTCACCGGTGACCCGATGCAGCTGCCGGCCCTGCAGGATTTCCAGGCGCTGGCCACACTGCTGGAGCGCACGCCGGAACTGGCGGTGATCGCCAACGAGGCGCGCGTGCGCGAAGCACAGCTGCAGCTGGCCCGCAGCCAGCAGCGCAGCGATGTGTCCTGGCAGCTGGGCGTACGCAACCAGCGCGAGAGCGGCGACAACGCCTTCGTGGCCGGCTTCAGCGTGCCGCTGGGCAGTGCCCGCCGTGCCGAGCCGGAGATCCGCGCCGCGCAGGCTGACCTGGCAATGAGCGCCGTGGAGCGCGAAGCACGTGCACTGCAGCTGTACGCCACCCTGGCCGAAGCCCATGGCCGTTATGTCACCGCCCGCCTGGAAGTGCAGCGCATGGGCAGCGATGTGCTGCCGCAGTTGCAGAAGGCGGAAAAAGCCGCCGAAACCGCGTGGCGCGCCGGCGCCATCAGCTACCTGGAGTGGGCACAGCTGCAGGCCATGCGCATCGAGGCACGCCAGCGCCAGCTTGACGCCGCCCTGTCGGCACAGACCGCCCTGATCGAAATCCAGCGCCTGAGCGGGCAGCCGCTGCTGGCCACCACTGCCGAAGGAACCCAGCCATGAAGGCCACTGATACCCTGATCCGCCTGGCCACCGTGTCGCTGCTGCTGGCGGCGTTGACAGCCTGTGGGGGCAGCACGCCGCCCCAGGCAGCGGCCGCCGGCGATGGCCATGACCATGCCGAGGGCGAAGCCGGGCAGGATGAAGATGCCCCGGAGCACACCACCATCACGGCCGCGCAGGCCAAGGAGGCCGGCATCGTCAGTGCGGCGGCGGGGCCGGGCACCATCGCCGACGAACATGATGTGCAGGGCCTGCTGGCGCCGGTGGATGGCCGCAGTGCACAGGTGACCGCACGTTTCCCCGGCCCGGTGCGTGCGCTGCGCGCCAACGTCGGTGACCGCGTGCGCGCCGGCCAGCCGCTGGCCAGCATCGACAGCAACCTCAGCCTGACCACCTACAGCGTGCCCGCACCGATCAGCGGCGTGGTGCTGTCGCGTCTGGTGCAGGTTGGCTCGGTGGCGGGCGAAGGGCAGGTGCTGTTCGAGATTGGCGACCTGTCGCAGCTGTGGGTGGACCTGCACATCTTCGGGGCCGATACCCAGCACATCACCGCCGGCGTGCCGGTCACCGTCACCCGCATGACCGATGGTGTCAGCCAGACCACCACGCTTGAGCGCGTGCTGCCGGGTACCGCCACGGCCAGCCAGAGCACGGTGGCGCGGGCAACGGTGGACAACAGCGATGGCCTGTGGCGCCCCGGCGCGGCGGTGCGCGCGCGCATCGTGGTGGCCAGCACGCCGGCCGACATCGTGGTGCCGCTGGCAGCCCTGCAGACGCTCGATGGCAAGGACGTGGTGTTCATCCGCGATGGCGATACCTACACCGCGCGCCTGGTCACGCTGGGCGCGCGCGATGCACGCCAGGTCGCCATCAGCGAGGGCCTGCGTGCCGGCGAGCAGGTGGTGGTCGAACAGAGCTACACGGTGAAGGCCGATATCGGCAAGGCGGGGGCGGGCCATGAGCACTGACCTGACGCCGCGCGCCGGCCTGCTCGAACGCATCATCGGCGGTGCCATCGCCCATCGCTGGCTGATGCTGGCGCTGACGTTGGCGCTGGTGCTGGTGGGCGCCTGGAGTTTCACCAAGCTGCCCATCGACGCTACCCCGGACATCACCAACGTACAGGTGCAGGTGAACACCGCCGCACCAGGCTATTCGCCGCTGGAAAGCGAACAGCGCATCACCTATGCGGTGGAAACGGCGATGGCCGGGCTGCCGAAGCTGGACCACGTGCGCTCGCTGTCACGCTACGGGTTGTCGCAGGTCACGGTGGTCTTCAAGGATGGTACCGACCTGTACTTCGCCCGCCAGCAGGTGGCCGAGCGCCTGCAGCAGGTGCGTTCGCAGATTCCGGCCGGGCTCGACCCGCAGCTGGGACCGATCGCCACCGGCCTGGGCGAGATCTTCATGTACACCATCGATGCCGACCCCAAGGCGCGCAAGGCCGATGGCACGCCGTACACCTCCACCGACCTGCGCACCCTGCAGGACTGGGTGATCCGCCCGCAGCTGCGCAACGTACCGGGTGTCACCGAGGTCAACACCATCGGTGGCTTCCAGCGCCAGGTGCACATCACCCCCGATCCGGCGCGGTTGCGCGCACTGGGCTTCACCCTGGAGGATGTAGCCGCCGCGGTGGAGGCCAACAACCAGAACGTCGGTGCCGGCTACATCGAGCGCAACGGCCAGCAGTTCCTGGTGCGCATTCCCGGCCAGGTGGCCGACCTGCAGGAGATCGGCAACATCGTGCTGGACCGCCGCGAAGGCGTGCCGATCCACGTGCATGACGTGGCTGAGGTGGCCGATGGCCCGGAACTGCGCAGCGGCGCGGCCACCCAGGATGGCCATGAAGTGGTGATGGGTACCGTGGTGATGCTGGTCGGTGCCAACAGCCGTGAGGTGGCACAGGCTGCAGCGGCCAAGCTGCAGCAGGCGCAGGCCAGCCTGCCCAAGGGCGTGACCGTCACCGCCAGCTACGACCGCACCGCGCTGGTGGACCGCACCATCCAGACCGTGGCGCGCAACCTGCTGGAAGGCGCGCTGCTGGTGATCGTGGTGCTGTTCGTGCTGCTGGGCAACGTGCGCGCGGCGCTGATCACTGCGGCGGTCATTCCGCTGGCGATGCTGTTCACCCTGACCGGCATGGCCCGGGGGGGCGTGTCGGCCAACCTGATGAGCCTGGGCGCGCTGGACTTCGGCCTGATCGTGGACGGTGCGGTCATCATCATCGAGAACTGCCTGCGCCGGTTCGGTGAGCGCCAGCATGCGCTGGGCCGTGACATGACCGTGGCCGAGCGCTTCGCCGAAACCGCCAGCGCCACCGCCGAAGTGATCCGGCCCAGCCTGTTCGGCCTGGGCATCATCACCGCGGTGTACCTGCCGATCTTCGCGCTGACCGGCGTGGAAGGAAAAATGTTCCATCCCATGGCGATCACCGTGGTGCTGGCCCTGACCGGTGCGATGCTGCTGTGCCTGACCTTCGTGCCGGCAGCGATCGCGCTGTTCCTCGGTGGCCGCGTGCAGGAAAAGGAAAACCGCCTGATGGCCTGGCTGCGCCGCCGCTACCAGCCGCTGCTGGCGTTCACCCTGCGCCGTGGGCGCTGGGTGGCCGTTGGCGCGGTGGCGCTGGTGCTGGGGTGTGGTGTGCTGGCCACGCGCCTGGGCAGTGAGTTCGTGCCCAGCCTGGATGAAGGGGATGTGGCCATGCATGCCATGCGCATCCCCGGCACCAGCCTGGCGCAGTCGGTGCAGATGCAGGTGCAGATCGAACGCCGCCTGCTGCAGGTGCCGGAAGTGGCCAAGGTGTTCTCCAAGATCGGCACGCCGGAAGTGGCCTCCGACCCGATGCCGCCGTCGGTGGCCGATACCTTCATCATGATGAAGCCACGCAGCCAATGGCCCGACCCGCGCAAGCCACGGGCCACGCTGCTGGCCGAACTGGAGAAGACCGCCGAGCAGCTGCCGGGCAACAACTACGAGTTCACCCAGCCGATCCAGATGCGCATGAACGAGCTGATTTCCGGCGTGCGCGCGGATGTGGCGGTGATGCTCTACGGCGATGACCTGGACACCCTGCGCCAAGTTGGCCAGCAGCTGGAAAAGGTGGTGTCGGCCGTGCCCGGCGCGGCCGATGTACGGCTGGAGGAAACCAGTGGGCTGCCGCTGCTGACGGTGCTGCCGGACCGGCAGAAGCTGGCCGGTTACGGGCTCAACCCCGGCCAGGTGCAGTCCACCGTGTCCGCCGCCGTCGGCGGCCAGGTGGCCGGGCAGCTGTTCGAAGGCGATCGCCGCTTCGACATCGTCGTGCGGCTGCCGGAGAACCTGCGCCAGGACCCGGCCGCGCTGGCCGACCTGCCCATCTCGCTAGAAACCGCGCTGGCGGGTGGCAATGCCGATGAGCTCAGTCGCGGCCAGGCAGCCGGCAGTGGCATGCCGCGGACGGTACCGCTGCGCGAACTGGCGCGTATCGAGAACAGCGAAGGCCCGAACCAGATCAACCGCGACAACGGCAAGCGCCGCATCGTGGTCACCGCCAATGTGCGCGATCGTGACCTGGGCAGTTTCGTGGCCGACCTGCAGGCGGCCGTGCAGGCCAAGGTCGCGCTGCCGGCCGGTTACTGGATCGACTACGGCGGCAGCTTCCAGCAGCTGATCTCGGCCAGCCAGCGCCTGGCCGTGGTGGTGCCGGTCACGCTGGTGCTGATCTTCGCGCTGCTGTTCTGGGCGTTCGGTTCCGGCCGTGATGCGGCCATCGTGTTCACCGGCGTGCCGCTGGCACTGACCGGTGGCGTGCTGGCGCTGGCCCTGCGCGGGCTGCCGCTGTCGATCTCGGCCGGGGTGGGTTTCATCGCCTTGTCCGGCGTGGCCGTGCTGAACGGACTGGTGATGATCAGCTTCGTGCGCCACCTGCGTGAACAGGGCCGGTCGTTGTCCGATGCGGTGCGCGAAGGCGCGCTGGGCCGCCTGCGCCCGGTGCTGATGACCGCGCTGGTGGCCTCGCTGGGCTTCGTGCCGATGGCATTCAATGTCGGTGCCGGTTCGGAAGTGCAGCGCCCGTTGGCGACCGTGGTGATCGGCGGCATCGTGTCGTCCACGCTGCTGACCCTGCTGGTGTTGCCGGTGCTGTACCGCTGGCTGCACCGTCGCGATGCCTGACCGCCCAGGGGCCAGATCCCGGTTTCCGCACCGGGATCTGGCCCCGCCCTGGTTTACGGCAGCTTCGCGATCACCTTGATCTCGAACTGGAAGCCGTACAGCCAGGTCACGCCGATGCCGGTCAGGGTCGGGTGCGGCGCCTGGCCCCAGTACTCGGGCACGATCGCCCAGGCTTTCTCGAAATTCGTTTCCGGGTCCACCAGAAACACGGTCACGTCCACCACGTCATCGAACGTGCAGCCGGCGGCGGCCAGCACCGCATTGAGATTGTCGAAGGCGCGGCGCACCTGCGTTTCGAACACCGGCTCGGGCGAGCCGTCCTCGCGGCTGCCGACCTGGCCGGACACGAACAGGAAACCATTGGAGCGGATGGCCGGGGAGTAGCGGTTGCGCTCGTACAGCGCCTGGCGGCCGGCAGGGAAAACGACATCACGGTGCGACATGGGAAGGGTCCAGAAGGGCCGGCGCAGGGGGCGCCAGCGGCAGCGCCATGCTCCGCCGGGCTGCTGTCTGGATAAACCGCGATTATCCTTCTAGATTGTTTCCAATTACCAAACAATCAGGTGCGCCCCCATGGACCGCTTCGACGCGATGCAGGCCTTTGCCCGGGTGGTGGAAACCGGCAGCTTCACCCGTGCCGCAGAAACCCTGCGGCTCAGCCGCACCACCGTCACCCAGCTGGTGCAGCAACTGGAAGCGCGGCTGCGCGTGCGCCTGCTCCACCGCACCACGCGCCGGGTCAGCGTCACCGCCGAGGGGGCGGCCTGCTACGAGCGGGTGGTGCGCCTGCTGGCCGACCTGGAGGATGTGGAGGGTGGGCTGGCCGAGGCCGCCGCCCAGCCGCGTGGCCGCCTGCGCATCGACGTGCCCAGCCCGTTCGCGCGCCTGCTGCTGGTGCCGGCCCTGCCGGCCTTCCATGCGCGCTACCCGGATATCCGCCTGGACATCGGCGTCAGCGATCGCGAAGTGGATGTGATTGCTGACAACGTGGACTGCGTGATCCGCGGCGGCATCCCCGCCGACCCTGCACTGGTCGCGCGCCCGCTGGGTACGCTCGGCATCGGCTTCCATGCCAGCCCGGCCTATCTGCAGCAGCACGGAACACCAACCCACCCCCGCCAGCTGGACGGCCCGGACCATCACGCAGTGGGCTTCCTGAGCCCGCGCAGCGGCCGGGCGCGGGTGTTCGTGGCCCGCCGCGGCGACGAGCAGGTGGAAGTGCAGGGCCGGCACTGGGTCGCGCTGGATGATGGCAATGCCTATCTCGCCGCCGGCCTGGCCGGGCTGGGCGTGGTCGTGCTGCCTGACTACATGACCGCCGCGCACGTGGCCCGTGGCGAACTGGTCCCGCTGCTGCCGGACTGGCAGCTGCCGGCGATGCCGATGCATGTGATGTTCCCGCCGAACCGGCACATGAGCCACCGCCTGCGGGTGTTCATCGACTGGGTGGTGGACGTCCTGGGCCCCGCAGACGCGGCGTGACCGCCCTGCCTGTGGGTAACTTGCGCAAGTGCTTGATCGGGTGCATAATGCGCGGCTCGCTGTGTCCGGTTTCGTGCCGGGCGGCGCCCCCGGGAACACGTCCCCGGCCGCCCAACGCCAGCGTAACCCTTTGATTCTCTTGACGTGTGGTGGGCAACCATCGAGGCCGCCGTCGCCCGGGCTACGGGCTGACAACTACTACCATCGAGGTGCGCAATGTCCCGCGTATGCCAGGTTTCCGGCAAGCGAGTGCAGACGGGTAACAACGTCTCGCACGCCAACAACAAGACCCGTCGTCGTTTCCTGCCCAACCTGCACGAGCGCCGTTTCTGGGTCGCCAGCGAGAACCGCTGGGTCAAGCTTCGTGTTTCCGCGCATGCACTGCGCACCATCGACAAGAACGGCATCGATTCCGTTCTGGCTGAGCTGCGTGCGCGCGGCGAAAAGGTCTGAGGAGTAAAGCATCATGGCAGGCAAGCGCGATAAGGTCCGTATGATTTCCTCGGCCGGTACCGGCCACTTCTACACCACGGACAAGAACAAGAAGAACACCCCGGGGAAGATGGAATTCCTGAAGTACGATCCGGTCGTGCGCAAGCACGTCCTGTACAAGGAAGGCAAGATCAAGTAATCCGCACGGATTGCTGGTCCCCGCGAAGAAACCCGCCCCTGTGGCGGGTTTTTTCATGGGCGCGGTTCCACCCTGGAGGGGGCAGGGGCGGGGCCCTCACTTTCCTGTGCCTGCCCGGCTGGGCAGAATGGCCGCTCCCCTCCCGACGGGCGACGCGATGCTGTTCGAGTGGCTGCTGGGTTCCTACCTGCTGTTGATCGACTGGTTGATCCGGTTGGTCGCGCTGTGCTGGATTCCTACCCGCACCACGCCGGGGGCCGCACGCAGCTGGCTGCTGCTGGTCGGTTTCGTGCCGTTGCTGGGGTTGCCGCTGTACCTGCTGTTCGGCCATCCCTGGCTGTCGCGCGAGCGTATCCGCCGGCAGGCCGAGGCCTCGCAGGTCATCCGCGAAGAACAGGCGCTGCAGCGCGCCCTGCGCTGGCGGCCACCGGGCGATACGGCCAGCGCCGAGATCGTGCCGCTGGTGCAGCGCCAGGGCGATTTCATGCCCGTCCATGGCAACGCCGTGGAACTGCTGACCGACTACGACGACTCGCTGCGCACGTTGATCGCCGATATCGACCAGGCCGAGGACCGTGTCCACCTGCTGTACTACCTGATGTTCGACGATGCGGTGGGCGAGGCCATCGTCGATGCCCTGCAGCGCGCCGCCGCCCGTGGCGTGCAGTGCCGCGTGCTGCTGGATGCGGTGGGTGCCAAGCGTGGCCTGCGTGCCTACCGGCAGCGGCTGGAAGCACGCGACATCGAGGTGCGCGCGATGCTGCCCGGTGGCCTGCGCTGGCGCCGCAGCGGGCGCATGGACCTGCGCAACCACCGCAAGATCGCCGTGATCGACAACGAAGTGGGCTATGTAGGCTCGCAGAACCTGGCCCGGCCCGAGTTCGTGCCCGGTCATCCCAACCGCGAACTGGTCGCGCGCGTGCGCGGCCCGGCCGTGGCGCACCTGGAAGCCGTGTTCGCCAGCGACTGGTACATGGAAACCGGCCAGCGCCTGGATGTGATCGCCAACGTGCCGGTCTGCGCCGATGACGTGCCGACCCAGCTGCTGCCCAGCGGCCCGGCCTACCCGTACAGCAACGCGCGCGATGCGGTGAACGCGCTGATCCACCTGGCACGCCACCGGCTGGTGCTGGTGACGCCGTACTTCGTGCCCGATGAAGCCACCCTCAGCGCACTGCGCATCGCCGCGTTGTCCGGTGTGGACGTGCAGCTGATCCTGTCGGCCAGCAACAACCAGCGGCTGACCTCGTGGGCGCAGGAAGCCTATTACGATGAACTGCTGCGCTGTGGCGTACGCATCGCGCTGTACGAACCACAGTTCCTGCACGCCAAGCACATGAGCGTGGACGATGACATCGCCGTGCTCGGTTCGATCAACATGGACATCCGCTCGTTCGCGCTCAACGCCGAGATCGGCCTGATCTGCTACGACCCGCGGCTGGTGCAGCAGCTGCGTGAAATCGAAGACGGCTACCTGGTGCAGTCGCGGCCGTTGCAGCTGGCGCAGTGGCGCCGCCGCCCGGCATGGCGCCGCAGCCGCGAAGGCATCGCCCGCCTGGCCGATGCGCTGATGTGACGGCGGCGTGGCGATGCGCCTGGCCGCCCGCCGATCCCCCGGGCCGTTGGCCTACAATCACTGCATGAGTGATCCGTCCTTCCTTCCCCTGGACCTGGCGATCATCGGGGGTGGTGCCGCCGGCGTGCTGGTGGCGCTCCAGGTGCTGCGCCAGGCCCGCTCGCCGCTGGCGGTCGCCCTCGTCGAACCTGCACCGTCGCTGGGCCAGGGCATCGCCTATGCGACAGCATGGCCGCAGCACCTGCTCAACGTGCCGGCCGCGAAGATGAGCGCCTTCGTGGATGTGCCGGGCGATTTTGTCGATTATCTGCAGCAGGCCGCCGCCTACCCGCAGGACACGCGTGAACAGCTGGGCGAGCGCTTCGTGTCGCGCCTGCATTACGCACGCTACCTGCAGCAGCGCCTGCAGGACGCTGTGCAGGCCAGCCCCGCGCAGTTGCAGGTGGTGCCGTACGCTGCCGTGGGCCTGCACCCGGAGGATGGCGGCTACCGGTTGCAGCTCGACGGTGGCCCCCTGCTGCATGCCGCGCAGGTGGTGCTGGCCTGTGGCAACAGCATGCGCCCGCTGCCGGTCGCCGGAGCCGAGGCCCTGCCAGCCGGCGCGGTGGTGGAGGCCTGGCACTACGATGCCGTAGGGTCACTGGCCGGTGACCAGCCGCTGGCCATCATCGGCTCGGGCTTGAGCATGGCCGATGCGGTGCTGGCGCTGATCGCTGCCGGCCACCGGGGCCCGCTGCAGGTGTTTTCGCGCCATGGCCTGCTGCCGCTGCCGCATGCCCATGGTGAGCTGCCGCCGTTCGATCCGCAGCCGCTGCTGGCGATGACGCTGCGCCAGCGCGTGCGGGCGCTGCGCGACCATGCGCGCCGGGCCGTTGCCGCCGGCCAGCCCTGGCAGGGCGTGATGGACCGCGTTCGCCCACTGGGGCAGGCGCTGTGGCGCAGTCTCAGCGTGGCCGACCAGCAGCGCTTCCTGCGCCATGTCGTGCGCTACTGGGACATCCATCGCCACCGCGTCGCCGAATCAGTGCATGCGCAGTTGCAGGCCCTGCAGGCTCAGGGCCAGCTGCGCGTGCAGCGCGCCCGTCTGCAGCACCTGGCGGTGCAGGGGGATGCGCTGCAGCTGTCCGGGTGGACCGCCAGCGGCGAACAGCAGTGGTCCGTGGCCGCCGTGGTCAACGCCACCGGTGTGCAGACCCAGGCACGGGCACTGCGCAATCCACTGCTGCGGCAGCTGCTGGCCGATGGCCTGGCCCGCCCTGGGCCGCATGGGCTGGGCCTGGACAGCGTGGCCGATGGCGACCGCTTGCTGGATGCCGACGGCCGAGCGCAGCCGCGGCTGGGCGTGCTGGGCAGCCTGCGTATCGGCACCCTGTGGGAAAGCCTGGCCGTGCCTGAACTGCGCCAGCAGGCGCAGGCGCTGGCCACGCAGGTGGTCGCAGGAGCCGCGACGGCGATGCCGTAAAATGGGGGCATGGATGTCTCCCACCTGCTCGATGGCCTGAACCCGGCCCAGCGCGAAGCCGTTTCCGCTCCCCCCGGCCACCACCTGGTGCTGGCCGGTGCCGGTTCCGGCAAGACCCGCGTACTGACCCACCGCATCGCCTGGCTGCATGAAGTCGATGGCGTGCCCACCCACGGCATCTTCGCGGTGACCTTCACCAACAAGGCCGCCGGCGAAATGCGCCACCGCATCGACGCACAGCTGCCGCACGGCAGCCGCGGCATGTGGATCGGCACCTTCCATGGCCTGGCCAACCGCCTACTGCGCCTGCACTGGCAGGACGCGAAGCTGCCCGAAGGCTTCCAGGTGATGGATTCGGACGACCAGCTGCGGCTGGTCAAGCGCGTGGTGCAGGCCCTTGAGCTGGACGACGGCAAGTACCCGCCCAAGCAGATCGCCTGGTGGATCAACGCGCAGAAGGATGAAGGCCGCCGCCCGCAGCACATCCAGCCCGAGCAGCATGATGCGTGGCTGGAAACCATGCGCCAGGCCTACATCGAATACCAGGCGCGCTGCGACCGTGCCGGCCTGGTCGATTTTGCCGAGCTGCTGCTGCGCGCGCACGAGCTGCTGCGCGACAACCCGGCGCTGCTGGCGCACTACCGCGCCCGCTTCCGCGAAATCCTGGTGGACGAGTTCCAGGACACCAACGCCATCCAGTACGCCTTCGTGCGCGTGCTGGCCGGTGATTCGGGCCATGTGTTCGTGGTCGGCGACGATGACCAGGCCATCTATGGCTGGCGCGGCGCCAAGGTCGAGAACGTGCAGGGCTTCCTGCGCGATTTCCCCGGTGCGCAGACCATCCGCCTGGAGCAGAACTACCGCTCCACCGCCAACATCCTCGGTGCCGCCAACGCGGTGATCGCCCACAACCCCGACCGCATCGGCAAGCAGCTGTGGACCGACAGCGGCGACGGCGAGCCGATCGACCTGTATGCGGCCTACAACGAGATGGATGAAGCACGCTACATCGTCGAGCGTGCCCGCCAGTGGGTGCGTGATGGTGGCAGCTACACCGAGATCGCGGTGCTCTACCGCAGCAACGCGCAGTCGCGCGCGCTGGAAGAAGCACTGCTGAGCGAGCAGGTGCCGTACCGTGTCTACGGTGGCATGCGCTTCTTCGAACGCGCCGAAATCAAGGATGCGCTGGCCTACCTGCGCCTGCTGTCCAACCGCAATGACGACGCGGCCTTCGAGCGTGCGGTCAACACGCCCACCCGTGGCATCGGCGAGCGCACGCTGGATGAAGTGCGCCGCGAGGCACGTGCGCAGGGCATCTCGCTGTGGGAAGCGACCATGCTGGTCACCCAGGGCAACGCCCTGGCCGCGCGTGCCCGCAATGCACTGGCCGGCTTCCTGGTGCTGGTGAATGAACTGCAGGCGCAGAGCGTGCACATGACCCTGGCCGAGCGCGTGGACCACGTGCTGGCCCGCTCGCAGCTGCGCGAGCACTGGAGCAAGGAAAGCCGCAACGCGCTGGATTCGGAATCGCGCACCGACAACCTCGACGAACTGGTGTCGGTGGCCTCGCGCTTCGTGCGCCGTGCCGATGACATCGAGGAAGTGGGTCAGGACATGGACGAGCTGGTTGCGTTCCTGGCCTATGCCGCGCTGGAAGCTGGCGAAGGCCAGGCCCAGGCCGGCGAGGAGGGCGTGCAGCTGATGACCCTGCATTCGGCCAAGGGGCTGGAGTTCCCGCTGGTGTTCCTGGCCGGGCTGGAAGAGGGCCTGTTCCCTAGCGGCCGTTCGCTGGAGGAAAGCGGGCGGCTGGAAGAGGAACGCCGGCTGGCCTACGTGGGCATCACCCGGGCACGGCAGAAGCTGGTGCTCAGCTATGCCGAATCGCGCCGTATCCACGGCCAGGACAACTACAGCCTGCCGTCACGTTTCCTGCGTGAGATTCCGCGCGAACTGCTGCACGAAGTGCGGCCGAAGGTGCAGGTCTCGCGTCCGGCCTCGCTGGGCACCAGCCGCGTGATGGGCCATGCCGCCATCGAGGCGCCGCCGATCAAGCTGGGCGCGCTGGTCACCCATCCCAAGTTCGGCGAAGGCATGGTCACCGACTACGAAGGCAACGGCGCCCACGCCCGCGTGCAGGTCGAATTCGCCGATGCCGGCAGCAAGTGGCTGGTGATGGCGTACGCCAACCTGACGGTGATCTGAGTACCGCGCTGCGTCATCTGCAGCGCGGTGCCGCCGTTCCTGCGCGGGGGCGTGGCGAGGGTGCCGGCCACTGGCCCGCACCCCGCAGGATCAACGGGTGCAGCCGGTGGCGGCCTCACACCGTGCGTTGTCCATTTCTGCCAGGGCCTTCCCGGCGGTGTAGCCGGCCACGACCAGCGTGAATGCCAGCATGCCGGCCAGTAGCAGCACCTGTTCGCTGCGCCGCTGGAGGGAGGGGGTGCGTTCCTGCATCGTCTTCTCCTTGGGGCCCCTGCGGGCGTGTGCATGCAGCATGCACGGGGTGCGCGGTGGGGGCAACCGGGCCCGGACAGTCAGCGGGGCCGGCCACGGGCGGGGCCGCACCCTGTGCCGGATGTGGCGTTCGGCGGCGCATTGATCCTGATCACAGCGCCACCTGCACACCGGGTGTGTAATGGTGGCGTTCCCATTCGGCAGTTCGACACGGAGCCACCATGTACAAGCGCATCCTGATTGCCACCGACGGTTCGGAGCTGGCCGACAAGGGCCTGGCCAAGGGCCTGGAGCTGGCCAAGGACCTCAACGCCGAGGTCGATATCGTGACCGTGTCCGAGCCGTGGGCCGTCGGCATGTACGACGCCATGGGCTGGAGCGTGGGCTACATCAACAGCCCCGAGTACAAGGCCGACCGCGAGGAAGGGGCGCAGAAGATCCTGCAGCCGGCGTTGGCCAAGGCGCAGGAGCAGGGCATTACCGCCAACCCGATCCATGTGCTGGACCGCTATGCCGCCGACGGCATCATCGATACCGCTGCCGAGCGCAACAGCGACCTGATCGTGATGACCTCGCATGGCCGCCGGGGCGTGACCCGCGTGCTGCTGGGCAGCCAGACCGCCGAAGTGCTGGCACGCAGCACCCTGCCGGTGCTGGTCATCCGCTGAGATTCACCGCGTTCCCGGGGAGGGGACCCGACGCCGGTGCGCAGGATGCGTGCCGGCGTCATCTTTTGCGGGCACCGTGATGGTTCATCCACGCATGGCGTGGATCTACCGAACGTGGATCGGCCGTGAGGCGGTTGTAGATCCACGCCATGCGTGGATGGCCCGTCACCGTTTGCCCGCAGCGGGGTTCACCGGTAGATCCACGCCATGCGTGGATGGGGCGTCACCGTTCGCCCACGCCAGGGTCAGCGCCTGCCGGCCCCCACGCTGCACCTCACCAGCTGTACAGCTTCCAGTAGACCGGCGAGACGCCGTCCTTGCTGCTGTCCATGTGGCCATCGCCGTTCTTGTCGTACATGTAATAGGCCGGGCCGCGCAGCGGCGTCACCTTGACCATGCGCAGCTGGCCGCCGATACGGTATTCCGCCAGCGTATCGCCGTTGTCCAGGGTGCGCGTGGCCACCTCGGCCCCGGTCACGTCCATGGGGGGCGCACCGGCACCACCGGTCGTGGCGCAGCCTGCGAGGAGGAGCAGCGAGGCCAGCATCAGGGTCTTCATGGGCCGCAGTGTCCGAAGCAGAGGGAGGCCCTGATTATGCCCCATGCCGCTGTGGGCGCCGTGTCGCCGCGGTGCAGGGGCGGGCGCGTAGAATCGCGGCATGAGCAGATTAGTCCTGATCGACGGGTCCAGTTACCTGTACCGCGCGTTCCACGCGCTGCCGCCCCTGTCCAACGCACAGGGTGAACCCACCGGCGCGCTGTTCGGCGTGGTCAACATGCTGCGCGCCACGCTGAAGGAGCGCCCGGCCTACGTGGCGTTCGTGGTCGACGCGCCCGGCAAGACCTTCCGCGACGACCTGTACGACCAGTACAAGGCCAACCGCCCGCCGATGCCCGACGACCTGCGCAGCCAGGTCGAGCCGATGTGCCGCATCGTCGAGGCATTGGGCATCAGCATCCTGCGCGTGCCCGGGGTGGAGGCCGACGATGTGATCGGCACGCTGGCCCTGCAGGGCGTGGCGCAGGACCTGAACGTCACCATTTCCACCGGTGACAAGGACTTCGCCCAGCTGGTGCGCCCGGGCATCGAGCTGGTCAACACCATGACCGGCAGCCGCATGGATTCGGACGCGGCGGTGATGGACAAGTTCGGCGTGCGTGCCGACCAGATCATCGACCTGCTGGCGCTGATGGGCGATACCGTGGACAACGTGCCCGGCGTGGAGAAATGCGGGCCCAAGACCGCAGCCAAGTGGCTGGCCGAGTACCAGAACCTGGACGGGGTGATGGCTGCCGCGCCGGCGATGAAGGGCAAGATCGGCGAGAACCTGCGCGCGGCCCTGGACCGCCTGCCCCTGAACAAGGACCTGGTGACCATCCGCACGGATGTGGAACTGGAGGCCGGCCCGACCACGCTGGCCCTGCGTGACCCGGACGTGCCGGTGCTGACCGAGCTGTACACCCGCTATGGCTTCACCCAGGCCCTGAAGGAGCTGGGGGCGCCGCTGGCGGCGCCGACCGTGGCCAGCGATGCCGCAACGCCCAGCCTGCGTGGTACGGCGGCCGGTTTTGCCCGGGGCAGCGCCGAGGCACCGCCTGCCGGCGCGGTCGATCCGGCACTGTCAGCCGCCGGTGAGTACGAAACCGTGCTCACCGTCGCGCAGCTGCAGGCCTGGGTCGAGCGCGTGCAGCAGGCCGATCTGGTCAGCTTCGATACCGAAACCGACGCGCTCGATGCCATGCGCGCGCGCCTGGTGGGCATCAGCCTGGCGGTGGAGCCGGGCAAGGCCGCCTACATCCCGGTGGGCCATGACTATCCCGGCGCGCCGGCGCAGCTGGCGCTGGACACGGTGCTCGATGCGCTGCGCCCGGTGCTGCAGGACCCGGCGAAGAAGAAGCTCGGCCAGCACGGCAAGTACGACCTGCATGTGCTGCGCCGGCATGGGGTGGAGGTGCGTGGCTACCACGACGACACCATGCTGGAGAGCTTCGTGCTCAACTCCACCGCCACCCGCCACGACATGGATTCGCTGGCCCTGCGCTACCTGGGCTACAACACCCTCAAGTTCGAGGATGTGGCCGGCAAGGGCGCCAAGCAGATTCCGTTCTCGCAGGTGGGCATCGACGAGGCCAGCCGCTACGCTGCCGAGGATGCCGACGTGACGCTGCGCCTGCACCACGTGCTGCAGCCGCAGCTGCTGGCCGAACCGGGCCTGGCCCAGGTCTACCGGGGCATCGAGATGCCGCTGGTGCCGGTGCTGGAGCGCATCGAGGCCAACGGCGTGCAGATCGACACCGATGAGCTGCGCCGGCAGAGCCAGGACCTGTCCTCGCGGATGCTGGCCGCCCAGCAGAAGGCCACCGAACTGGCCGGGCGCAGCTTCAACCTGGATTCGCCCAAGCAGCTGCAGGCGGTGCTGTTCGATGAACTGCAGCTGCCGGCGGTGGTGAAGACCCCCAAGGGCCAGCCCAGCACCAATGAAGAAGCGCTGGAAGCCATCGCCGACCAGCACGAGCTGCCGCGGGTGATCCTGGAGTACCGCGGCCTGGCCAAGCTGCGCAGCACCTATACCGACAAGCTGCCGGAGATGGTCAATCCCGATACCGGCCGGGTGCATACCAGCTACCACCAGTCCGGTGCCGCCACCGGCCGCCTGTCCTCCTCCGACCCCAACCTGCAGAACATCCCGATCCGCACCGACGATGGCCGCCGCATCCGCCGCGCGTTCGTCGCGCCGGCCGGCTGCCAGCTGCTGGCGGCGGACTATTCGCAGATCGAACTGCGGATCATGGCGCACCTGTCCGAAGACCCGGGCCTGGTGCGTGCCTTCGAGCAGGGCGCCGATGTGCACCGCGCCACCGCGGCGGAAGTGTTCGGCCGCACGCTGGAGGAGGTCACCCCGAACGAGCGCCGCGCCGCCAAGGCCATCAACTTCGGCCTGATGTACGGCATGAGTGCCTTCGGCCTGGCCCGCAACCTGGGCATCGACCGCGGCCAGGCGCAGGATTACGTGGCGCTGTACTTCAGCCGCTACCCGGCCGTGCGTGACTTCATGGAGCGCATGCGCCAGCAGGCCCGTGAACTGGGCTACGTGCAGACCCTGTTCGGCCGCCGCCTCTACCTGAACGACATCAACGCCCGCAACCAGGGCCTGCGCGCCGGCGCCGAGCGCGCCGCCATCAACGCACCGATGCAGGGCACCGCCGCGGACATCATCAAGCGGGCGATGGTCGAGGTCGACCAGTGGCTGGCCGAGCGCAAGGCACCGGCGCGGATGATCCTGCAGGTGCACGATGAACTCGTTTTTGAAAGTGAAACCGGGTTTATCGACGAGCTGCGGGAAAACGTCGTTCGATTGATGTCACAGGCCGCGCAGTTGCGGGTGCCGTTGGTGGTGGATACCGGCACCGGCAGCAACTGGGATGAAGCGCATTGATTCTCGTTTAAAGCCAAAAACGACGTGAATTTGTTCAGATGGCTTTACATTCTGACTAAAGCATGAATATCGCCCTCAGAACGTTTGTATAAATTGGCTTCCTTCACGAACTATCAATGTTGAAAGTGCTTCCATAACCCTCGACAGGCGCAATGCCTGTCGTGGATCTCTCCCATCCCCTGGAGCAGATCTCGGAACGGGGGCTCCTCCCCAAGCGCCCGTTCCCCGGCCCCGTTGACCTCCCCCTGGTCAGCGGGGCTTTTTATTTGCGGCCGTGGAAAGCAGCCCCCCTGGAGGGCTTGCGCTTGCCGGGGTCGTGCGCGAGGCTGCCTGCGACTCCCCGGGACCCGCGTTCATGTCCGATCTGTTCACGCTGGCGATGCCGTGGTGGGAATTCATCCTGCGCGCGGTGGTGGTGTACGTGGTGGTGCTGGGCATGGTGCGGCTGAGCGGCAAGCGCCCGCTGGGGCAGATCACGCCGTTCGACGTGCTGCTGATCGTGCTGCTGGGCAATGCGGTGCAGAACGCGCTGCTGGGCCAGGACACGTCGCTGGGGGGCGGCCTGCTGTTGGCGGCCACCCTCATCCTGCTCAACTATGGCGTGGGCTGGCTGACCACGCGCAGCAACCGCATGGAACGGCTGATCGAAGGCGAGCCGGTGGTGATCGCCCGCGATGGGCGCCTGCTGGAGGCCGTGCTGCGGCGCGAGCAGGTCACCCGCGCCGATGTCGAGGCGGCGCTGCGGCAGCAGGATTGCCGGGGCGTGGAGGACGTCCAGCTGGCGCTGCTGGAAACCAACGGCCACATCACCATCATTACCAAGCGGTAGCGCGCCGCCAGACGGCACGGTACCGCCCCCGCGCGGGGGCTACACCCAGTCGCGCGGCACCAGGTAATCGGCCAGTCGCGCCTCGGCACTGCCGGCGTCCGGGGTGAAGCCGTACTCCCAGCGTACGCGCGGCGGCAGGCTCATCAGGATGCTCTCGCTGCGGCCGCCGCTCTGCAGGCCGAACAGCGTGCCGCGGTCATAGACCAGGTTGAACTCCACATAGCGGCCCCGGCGGTACAGCTGGAACTCGCGCTCGCGCTCGCCGTAGGGCGTGTCCTTGCGGCGCGCCACGATCGGCAGGTACGCCTGCAGGAAGCCGTCGCCCACCGCGCGCAGGTAGTCGAAATCGCGTTCGAAATCACCGTGCAGGTCGTCGAAGAACAGGCCGCCCACGCCGCGCGTTTCATTGCGGTGGCGCAGGAAGAAGTATTCATCGCACCAGCGCTTGTGTGCCGGGTAGCGCTCGGGCCCGAACGGCGCGCACAGGTCGTGCGCGACCTGGTGCCAGTGCCGCACGTCCTCGTCCTGCGGGTAGAAGGGGGTCAGGTCGAAACCGCCGCCGAACCAGCTGGCCACCACCTCGCCATCGCGCTGGGCCTGGAAGAAGCGCACGTTGGCGTGGGTGGTCGGCACGTAGGGGCTGAGCGGATGGAACACCAGCGAAACGCCGGTGGCGCGCCAGGAGGCGCCGGCCAGCTCAGGCCGGTTGGCCGAGGCCGACGGCGGCAGGCGGCTGCCGGACACATCGGAGAAGCCGATGCCGGCCTGCTCGAACACCGCGCCGTCGCGCAGCACGCGGGTACGCCCGCCGCCCCCCTCGGCCCGCTGCCACAGATCTTCGCGGAAGCGGGCCTGGCCATCGAGAGATTCGATGGACGCGCAGATGCGATCCTGCAGGCCGGTGAGGTAGCTACGTACGCGCTCGAAATCGTTCATGGCGCCTACTTTACCGCAGGGCCTGCATGCCCCTGCAGTGGGGGAACAGGTACGCCCGCGCAGCGGCGATCAATGGAACAGGCGGCGCACATCCGGCCGCAGCAGGCGCCAGGCCAGCCAGCCCTGCAGCAACAGCATCAGCACGGCGCCGCCATACAGGGCCAGGCCGGCCACCACGCGCTGCACCTGTAGCTGGCCGGCCTGCCGCGGGTCATCCAGCAGGGCGCCGAAGCGGGCCAGCAGGTCATCGACCCACCAAGCTGCGGCGAAGTTGAACACGATGCCCAGTACCAGCAGGACCACGAAGCTCCACAGGCCCCAGCGCCGCCAGCGGTACATCCCCCAGCTGGACAGCGTGGACAGCAGGCACAGCAGCACTGTCCACAGGCTCAACGGGAACAGGTGTGACAGTGGCCACATCGCACTGCCGGGCCAGTTCCCGGCCTGCCCCAGCGTGACCAGCTCCTGCCATCTGTCGCCGCCCTGGAACCCCCATGCCATCAGGGCTGCAGCGAGGCTGCACAGCGTCAGCGCGGCACCGACCAGGGTCGCGGCCAGGGCCAGTGGGCGCACCAGGTTGTGGGCGATACCAGCAGGATGGGGGGGCGCAGACATCCGCTGTCCTCGGGGAAGCCGGGGCGCAGGATAGGCGGTGCGGGCGGGAGTGCCAAGCGCTGGCGGCTCACGCGCCGCCGGACAGGGTCCGCGCCGCAGGCAGGATGTGGTGTTCGCTCAGCGGCGCCAGCGGCCGGCCATGGGGCGGCAGCAGCGGTACCCAGGCCAGTTCGGCGATCTCCGCGCGGGCGCAGGGTTCGCCGTCCACCCGCACCTGCCACACCTGGGCGCTGACGCGCTGGCCGGGCTCGTTCACCGCCCAGTCCTCGAACGTGCCCAGCGGGCGTGCCGATGCCGTCAGCAGGCGCACGCCCAGTTCTTCGTGCAGTTCGCGGGCCAGCGCCTGCAGCGGTGCTTCGCCTGGATCGGGTTTGCCGCCGGGCTGGATGAAGCAGGTGGCCCCGTGCTTGCGGACCACCAGCACGCGGCCCTGGCCGTCCTCGACGACGGCCGCCACGATGCGGATCGTGGCGGCGCCGGCCGGCATCACTTCAGCGTGGTCTCGAACAGCTTCAGGATGCGCTTGTACTGGTCCAGCCAGGAATCGGCACGCACGTAGCCATGGCGCTCCAGCGGGTACGGGGCGATGGACCAGTTGTCCTTGTGCAGCTCGATCAGGCGCTGGGTCAGGTGCACCGAGTCCTGGAAGAACACGTTGTCATCCATCATGCCGTGGGCGATCAGCAGGTTGTCCTGCAGGTTCTGCACGTACTCGATGGGCGACGAGGTGCGGTACGCCTCCGGGTCGATGTCCGGGGTGTTGAGGATGTTGGCGGTGTACCCGTGGTTGTAGTTGTGCCAGTCCAGCACCGGGCGCAGCGCGGCACCGGCCTTGAAGGTGCCCGGGGCACGGAACAGCGCCATGAAGGTCATGAAACCACCGTAGGAGCCGCCGTAGATGCCGGCGTGGTCACGGTCACCCTGCTGGGTCTGCACCAGCCAGTCCAGGCCGTCCTGGTAATCCTCCAGCTCCGGGTGGCCCATGTTGCGGTAGATCGCCGTGCGCCAGTCGCGGCCGTAGCCCTCGCTGCCGCGGTAATCCATGTCCAGCACGATGTAGCCCTTCTGCACCAGCAGGTTGTGGAACATCTGCTCGCGAAAGTAGGCCGGATAGCGCTGGTGCACGTTCTGCAGGTAGCCGGCACCGTGCACGAACATCACGATCGGGTACTTCTTCCCCGGTTCCTTGTGCTCGGGTTCGTAGTACTTGGCCCAGACCACGCCGGCACCGTGCTTGGACGGCACGGCCACCAGCTTCGGCTGCACCCACTGGCGCGCCTTGTATTCGGCGGTGCGGGTGTCGGTCAGCACGCGGGCCTGGCCACCGGCGGCCGGCAGCACGGCCAGCTGCGGCGGCAGGTAGGCGCCGGAATAGCGCACCAGCAGCTGCTGGCCGTTGGGCGAAAGCGAGAAATCCTCCACGCCGTTGAGGTCGGTCAGCTCGCGCACCTGGCGGCTGGCCACGTCCACCGCGCAGACTTCGTAGTCATGCGGGGCCTGCTGGTTGCACAGGAAGTAGAAGCCCTTGCCATCGGCCGACAGCACCGGCGCGGAGGTTTCCCACTTGCCGCTGGTCAGCGCCTGCGGCTTGCTGCCGCCGGCCTGGGTGTACAGGTGCGAGAAGCCCGATTCCTCGGAGAGCAGCCACAGCGTGCGGCCATCGGCCATCCAGCCGAAATCGTTGAAGCCCCAGTTGATCCAGGCGTTGTCGGTCAGCCGGTGGCGGTTCTGCACACGGCCGTCGGCCGCACCGACGCTGATGATCCAGCGGTCCTTGTTGTCGTTGGCGCGCAGCATGATCGCCACCTGCTGGCCATCGGCGCTCCAGCGGATGCCACCGCCCATGAAGTCGCTCATCACTTCCAGCGGGCGGTTGCCCTTGAGCGCGTCCTTGCCGGCCTTGCGGCGCAGCTCGGCCAGCGGGTCGGTGCCGATGCCCGGCAGGCTGTCCAGCGCGATCTTCTCGACCTTGCCGCTGCGCGCGTCCACGCGCCACAGGGTGTGCGGTTCGGGATCGTTGCGGCCGACGCGGGTACGGGTGTCCTCGGTTTCCTCATAGCCCGATTCGGTCACGTACAGCGGCATCTTGCTGGTACGGCCCTCGTCGAAATCCTTCGGCTTGGTCACCACGATCAGGTGGGTCAGGTCCGGGCTGAGCACGCTGCTGACGATGGCCACATCGGCGCCCAGGTAGACCGGGCCCGGTGCGCGGGTCGGGTCGGCCTGGCGCCAGCGCTGGTCCTGGTCCTTCAGCGCTTCGCGCTGGTCGCGGTCACGGCGCAGGGTTTCCAGGGTACGCAGCTGCTGGTCGCGCAGCAGGTCGTCCTTGGGCTTGGCGGCCGGGTCCTTCTCGGCCTTCAGCACCGCCACCTGCGCCACCGCACCGTTCGGCGCGGCATGGAACCAGGCCTGGCCGATGCGCCAGATCACGCCGCCATCGGCGGCAAAATCCACGCCGGCCGCGCGCTCGTTGCTGCGGGTCAGCTGGGACAGGGCACCGCTGCGCAGGTCGCGCACGAACACGTCGCCGTTGCGCACGAAGGCCATGCGGGTGCGGGTGCGGTCATAGACCGGGTCGGCCACGTCCAGGGTGCCGCGCTGGTCGTCGGCCACCTGGGCGGCGGTGCCACCGGCGATCGGCTGGCGGAAGGTGTCGCGGACCGGGCTGCCGGTGCGCTTGAGCTGGTATTCCACCTGCTGGCTGTTCCACGACCACCAGGCCTTTTCCACCGGCGGACCGATCCAGTCCGGGTCGGCCATGGCCTGTTCGATGGTGATCGGTGTAGGCGCGGCATGCGCGGCCGGTGCGGCCAGCACCGCTGACAGCAGGAGGGAAAGGGGCAGCACTCGGGACATGGGCGGACAGCACCAGGAAGGGTAACCGGGCAAGGGTAGCAGCCCGGTCCGGCCACGGGCTGGGCCACAGGTCATGCCAGCCCGCTTCGGCAAAGTGGCGCTGCCGCTGCAACCGGTCCGCCTGCCCGCGCATCCAATGTCATGAACCCGCATCATCCACCTCAAAGGAGCACGACCATGCAGGAACTCATCCCGATTTCCCTCTTCATCTGCATCGCCTATTCGATCCATGCGCTGGCCGACGCGCGCGCCCGCGGCAAGCTGGTGGCACCGCATGTGCCGGAAGAGGTGATCCGCTCGCTGGCGTTGCTGGAAGAAGAACGCCGCCGCCAGGGGGCACTGCGCTGGGGCATCAGCCTGCTCAGCCTGGCCCTGGCGATGGGCCTGCTGGAAGCCATGGGGGCGCGTGACCTGAGCTTTGGCGCCGCCGCCGCGCTGACCGGCAGCTTCGGCCTGGGCCAGCTGCTGGCCTGGCGCCTGGCCCGCCCTGCCGGCGCCCGTTGAGCCACGGTCTGCCATCAGGACAGGGGGAACGTCACGGATGAGCCTGCTGGGGGAGGCACTGGCGGTACTGCGGCGCCCAGGGCCGGCGGCCGGGCGTGGGGACCCACCCGCGCCGGTCGTGGAGGGTGGGGATGACCGCGCGCTGGTGCTGGCGATCACCTCCGGTTCGCAGGACGCGTTCACCCGGCTGGTGGCCCAGCACCAGCGCACCTGTGCGCACGTGATCGGGCGGATGGTCGGCGACCGTGACCAGGTGGCCGACCTGCTGCAGGAAACCTTCCTGGCGGTGTACCGCCAGCTGCACCGGTTCCGCTTTGAATCCTCGCTGCGGACATGGGTATCACGAGTGGCGTACACGACGGCACTGCAGTACCTGCGCCGTCGCCGGCTGGAAGCGCAGTGGATGGTGGCGGTGGCGGTGCCCGAGGAGCTTGGCATCGGCGACGAGGGCCCCGGCCCGGTGGCGTTGAGCGAAGCACTGCAGGCGGGCCGCCAGCTGAACGCGGCGCTGGAGCGGCTGACCGCGCCGCAGCGCCTGATCGTGGGCCTGCACTACCTGGAGGATTTCGATCTGGCGGAGATTGAACAGGTGACCGGGCTGGCGCGCGGTACCATCAAGAGCCATCTGTACCGTGCGCGCCAGGTCCTGAAGCAGGAACTGACGCGGCACGCCACCGCCGGAGAGCTGCTGTGAGCGAACCCAACGCCCCCCGCGATGCCGACGCGCGCGCGCTGTCGCAGGCGCTGCGCGAGCAGGAACAGCAGGTGCCGGTGCTGGATGTGAGCGAGGCCGTGCAGCAGCGGCTGCAGGCGGAGACGCGCGACAACGGCGTGGTGTACGTGCTGGTGCAGGTGCTGCTGCTGGGCGCGCTGCTGGGTGCGGCCGCCTGGTATTTCTGGCACTGACCGTAGCTGCCGGGCCGTGCCGGGAAGGCCCCATCCACGCCATGCGTGGATGCATTTGATTCCGCGCACGATCATCCGCGCCGCTGGCGCCGGGCCATGCCCGGCGGCCTTCACGCCTGCCTGCGACCAAGTGAAGCAGCGCGACACCACGTCGCATCCCGGCACGCCGATATCTTCCTAAAGTGGTCCGGTATCCCCACCGGCACCTGGCAGGAGGCGTCCCTTGGACGCGTTGTTGTTGTCGCGGATCCAGTTCGGATTCGTCATCAGTTTCCATGTCCTGTTCCCTGCCTTCACCATCGGCACGGCCAGCTGGCTGGCGTTCACCGAATGGCGCTGGCTGCGCACGCGTGACCCGGTCTGGCGCGCGCTGTATTTCTTCTGGCAGAAGATCTTCGCCGTGTCCTTCGGCATGGGCGTGGTCAGCGGCATCGTCATGGCCTTCCAGTTCGGCACCAACTGGCCACGGCTGAGCGAAGTGGCCGGCACGGTCATCGGCCCGCTGCTGACCTACGAAGTGCTCACCGCGTTCTTCCTGGAAGCCAGCTTCCTGGGCGTGATGATGTTCGGCTGGGGCAAGGTCTCGCCGCGCCTGCACTTCTTCTCCACCTGCATGGTGGCGCTGGGCACGCTGTTCTCCACGTTCTGGATCCTGGCCTCCAACAGCTGGCTGCACACGCCGGCCGGCTTCGAGATGGTCGATGGCATCATGCACCCGGTGGACTGGTGGCAGGTGGTGTTCAACCCGTCCTTCCCGTACCGCCTGGCGCACATGGCGCTGGGTTCGTTCATCACCACCTGCTTCGTGATCGGGGGCGTCGGTGCCTGGTACCTGCGCCGTGGCACGCACGTGGAAGCGGGGCGGCGCATGCTGGTCGCCGCCGTGGTGTTCGCGGCCATCACCCTGCCGCTGCAGATCTTCGTGGGCGACATGCATGGCCTGAACACGCTCAAGCACCAGCCGATGAAGGTCGCGGCGATGGAGGGCCACTGGCATGAGAGCGCGCCGGGGCAGGGCCTGCCACTGGTGGTGTTCGGACTGCCCAACGAACGCCAGGAACGCAACGATTTCGAGGTGGCGATTCCGCGTGCGGGCAGCGTGATCCTGACCCACACGCTGGACGGCACCATCGATCCGTTGACCTCGGTGCCGGCCAGCGAGCGGCCACCGGTGGCACCGGTGTTCTTCGCCTTCCGCATCATGGTCGGGCTGGGCACGGCGATGCTGCTGCTGGCCTGGGTCTCGGCGTGGGCCCTGTGGCGGAAGCGGCTGCTTACCTCGCCATGGCTGCTGCGTGGCTGGAACCTGATGCTGCCGGCGGGCTTCATCGCGCTGCTGTCGGGCTGGTTCGTCACCGAGATGGGCCGCCAGCCGTGGGTGGTGTACGGCGTGCTGCGCACGGCCGATGCGGTCGGGCCGCAGAGCGCGTGGATGACCGCGCTGTCGTTGGCCGTCTACGTGGTGGGCTATGCCTTCGTGTTCGGCTGGGGCATCTGGTACCTGGTGAAGATCCTGCGCCACGGCCCCGACCCGCAGCCGCACGGGCCGTCGCTCGATGGCGGCGGCCACACCCCGGCCCGGCCGCTGTCGGCGGCTGACGAACCGCTGGAGGAGCGCTGACATGGAACTGACGACCTGGCTGCCGGTGGCGTGGTTCGCGGTGATCGGCTTCGGCGTGCTGATGTACGTGGTGCTGGATGGCTTCGTGCTGGGCATTGGCCTGCTCACGCCGTTCGCGCACAGCGAGGAAGAGCGCGACCTGATGATGAACACCGCCGCGCCGATCTGGGACGGCAATGAAACCTGGCTGGTGCTGGGCGGTGCCGGCCTGCTGGCCGCCTTCCCCAAGGCCTACGCGGTGCTGCTGTCGGCGCTGTACCTGCCGGTGCTGCTGCTGGTGATGGCGCTGGTGTTCCGTGGCGTGGCCTTCGAGTTCCGCTTCAAGGCCCACCGCTCGCGGCGGCTGTGGAGCGTGGCCTTCGCCCTGGGCTCGCTGCTGGCCACTTTCGCCCAGGGGGTGATCCTGGGCACGCTGGTGCAGGGGCTGCCACTGGTCGACGGTGCCTACCAGGGCGGCGCGTTCGGGTGGTTCAGCCCGTTCGCGATGCTGACCGGCGCGGCGCTGGTGGCCGGCTACGCCCTGCTGGGCAGCACCTGGCTGATCCTGAAGACCGAAGGCCCGGTGCAGGCCCTGGCGCGGCAGCTGACCCGGCCGCTGGTGGTGGCGGTGATCGCGGTGATGGGCCTGGTCAGCAGTTGGTTGCCGTTCCTGGATTCGCGGCTGATGGCGCGCTGGTTCAGCGATGGCAACTTCTGGTGGCTGTCGCCGGTGCCGGTGCTGACCCTGCTGGTGGCCGCCGCGCTGTGGCGCAGCACGATGCACCCGCGCCGCGACCTGCCCCCGTTCCTGCTCACGCTGGGGTTGTTCCTGCTGGGCTTCGCCGGGCTGGTGCTGGGCATGTGGCCGTACCTGCTGCCGCCCTCGATGACGCTGTGGCAGGCCGCCGCACCGGCCTCCTCGCTGGGTTTCAGCCTAGTCGGCCTGGTCGCGCTGCTGCCGGTGATCCTGGGCTACACCGCGTGGTCGTATCGCGTGTTCCGCGGCAAAGTGCGGGCCGACGCGGGTTATCACTGAGGCGGCGGCACGCTGAACGCGCCGACGACATAGATGAACCCCGTGCAGGAAAATGCCGTCGTACGCGCCAATACGTGGCATGACGGCTTTTCCCGGTGTCGGCTTTCCGACACAATCATGTCTCTTCCCGGGTTATTGTCCCGCGGACATGCACGCCTACGTCTATAAAAGCCAACGCAAGCCTGATACCTACGTCTTCCTCGCCCGGCGCGACGACTTCGAGGCGCTGCCCGCGCCGTTGTCGGCGTCGCTGGGGGCGCTGCAGTTCGTGCTGGAGCTGACCCTGGACGACAACCGCCGCCTGGCCCAGGCCGATCCGGTGCGCGTGCGCGCCGAGCTGGCCGAGCGCGGCTATTACCTGCAGGTGCCGCCGTCGGTGAAAAGCCTGATGCCGCGCCACAATGATTGAGTCCCCGCGTCCGCGCCTGCCCGGCGCCGCCCTGGCCCTGGGTGCCCTGCTGGCGCTGGGTTCGGCCGTGGGGGGATGGCCGGGTGCCGTGCTGGCCGCGCTGGCCCAGCCGGCCTATGCCCTGGGTACTTCGTGGTGGCGGCACAGCCGCGCGCTGCGGCCGCTGCCGCTGGTTGCCCGCCAGGATGTGCCGGCGCTGCTGGTGCTGTGGGTGTCCGGCCCGTTGCTGCTGGCCGTGCTGCTGGCCTGGCCGCTGGCGGCGCTGCGCGACAGTGGCAGCCTGGCGGCAGTGCTGGGCCTGAGCGTGCTGGTCAGCGCCGGCCTGCTGGCGGCCTGGCGCACCTGGCCGTTGTGGAACGATGTCGAACGCCTGGATGGCACGCTGGGCCAGCATTGGCAGGCCCTGGCCGGCCGTGACCTGGGCGCATGGCGTGGGCTGGGCGTGGCCGCGCTGGTGATGGCGCTGGCCGCGCTGGTGGTGCTGCCGGCGTGGCCCGGCCTGCTGCCGGACGCGCTGCACTGGCCCGCCGTGGCGGCCGTGGTGCTGCTGTCCCCCCTGCTGCATCTGGTGCTGCAGCGGGTGCAGCCGGCCCCCCTGGTGGCAGTGCGTGCATCGCTGCGCAACGCACATGCGCCGGTGTTCGGCGCCGATGGCGAGCCGGCACCGGTCGAACTGGCCCCGCTGGAGGGCATGGCACCGCAGGAACTGACCCCGGCGCTGTACGAAGCAGCACGGCAGGGCCGCATCGACCGTGCGCTGCAGCTGCTGCAGGCCGGTGCCGATCCGCATGCGCTGCCGGAGACCCACTGGCGCGACCAGCGCGCCCTGGCGGTGCTGGCCGCGGTGCTGCCCGACCTGCGCCTGCTGCGCGAGCTGATCGGGCGTGGCGTCAACGTCAATGCACCGCACCGGGGCATGACCCCGCTGCTGGCCGCTACCCGTGACAGCTGGCATGGCCGGCCCGAAGCGGTGATGACCCTGCTGGCCAACGGTGCCGATTCGCGGGCCACCGATGGCGACGGCAACACGCCGCTGCACCATGCCGCGCGCAGTTCCGACCCGGGCGTGGCGGCGCTGCTGCGCGACGCCGCCGCCGAGGTGGATGCGCTCAACCGGGAAGGCTGGTCGCCGTTGGCGGTGGCCTGCCAGGTCGGCAACTGGCGCCTGGCCCGCTTCCTGCTCGAACGCGGTGCCCGCACCGAGCCGGCCGAAGGCACGCCGGTGCTGCTGGCCGCCGCCGCCACCGAAGACGACGATCCGGCCGGCGTGCAGCTGCTGCTCAAGCACAAGGCCCGTGCCGATGCCCGCGACCGGCAGCGCCGCAGCGCCCTGCATGAGGCCGCACTGGCCGGCCACGTGGACATCATCGCCACCCTGCTGGCGGCCGGTGCCAACCTGGAAGCACGCGATGCGCTGGGCCGCACCCCGTTGCTGGAAGCCGCCCGCGCCGGGCGTGCGGCGGTGATCGAACACCTGCTGCCGCACCAGCCGGACCTGGCGGCGGTGGATGGCGAAGGCCGCAACGCGGTCCTGCTGGCGGCCATGGCCGAGGATGTCTCGCCGCTGCTGGTCAAGCGCCTGCTGGACCTGGGCATCGCCGCCGATGCGGGCGATCCGCTGGGCCGCCGTGCGGTGGACTACGCCGCCGAAGCCGGCCGCTGGGCCATCGTCTCGTTGCTGGACCCGGCGTACCCGTTGCCGGCGGCGGTCAGCGACGGCCTGGCCGAGCGTGGTGACGCGGCCAGCGGCAGCCCGCTGCTGCCCGACCGCCCGCCGCTGGCGCTGCTGCGCGAGGCGTTGGGCTTCGGCAATACCGATGGCATGGCCGCGTTGGCGCGCCTGTGCCAGCCGGCCGAACTGGGCGGGCTGCTGCACGAACCGGAACTGGCGCTGGATGCCCACGCCGTGCAGTGGCTGCTGGCGCACGGTGCCGACCCCTACGTGCGCGATGCCTGCGATGACACCCCGATGTTCGCGCTGCTCTCGCGCGGCATCGACGCGGTGCCGGCCCTGCAGGCCCTGCTGGACCGTGGCATTTCGCCGGCCGGCCGGGGGGGCCTGGCCCGCTTCCTGGCGGCCTGTGCGCAGCACGACCAGGCGGCGCGTGGGCTGGAACAGCGCGCGCTGGAACTGCTGGAACGCGGCGCCGATCCCTTCGCACCGTCGCCGGCAGGGGATCCGCCGCTGTCGCTGGCCGTCCGCCTGGGCTGGCTGCGCCTGCAGCAGGCGCTGCTTGCCGTGGGCGTGGACCGTGAAGCGCGTGACAGCCATGGCATGACCGCCCTGCACCTGGCCACCGCGTTGGCCCGCGAAGGCGCGCTGAAGCTGCTGGTGCAGCACGGCGCCTCACCGGAAGCACGCGCGGCCGATGGCCAGACGCCGCTGGGCGTGGCCCTGTCGATCGGCCGCCGCGACCTGGCTGACTGGCTGGACTGGCGGGTGTGGCCGCTGCCGCGCCGCACCCTGCGTGAATCCGACCTGCCCTCGGCCGCCACCGCCGGTGACGTGGATGCGGTCCGCCGCTTGATCGACCTGGGCTTTGCCGTCGATGCGGTCGATGCCCAGGGCTGCACGGCATTGCTGCGCGCGGCCGGTGGCGGGCACCTGGCGGTGGCCGACCTGCTGCTGGCGCGGGGCGCCAACCCGCAGCATGCTGCGGCCAGTGGTGCCACGCCGCTGTCGGCGGCGGTCAGCATGCGCCAGGTGGATATCGTGTCGGCGCTGCTCGATGCCGGTGCGCAGCTGGAACACCGCCTGCCCGGTGGCGTGACCGTGCTGATGCTGGCGGCGGCGCTGGGCCTGCCGGACATCGTCGCGCGCCTGCTCACGGCCGGCGCCAACGTGCATGCCGGTGATGCCCAGCAGCTGGGCCCGCTGCACTGCGCAGCGCTGTATGGATTCAGTGCGCGTGACCGTTCGCGCCTGCTGGCCCTGCTGGATACCCTGCTGCTGGCCGGCGCCGAGCCGGACCAGGCGGCGGCGGGCGCGGTGACACCGCTGCTGCTGCTGTTGGGCGCGCGTGCCGAGCCGGGCACTGCCTGCGATGAGCAGGTCGTGCTGGCGGCGGTGGAACGCCTGCTGGACGAGGACGTGTCGCTGGACGTGCGCGACCCGCGCGGCTTCGGCCCGCTGCACCTGGCGGCCCTGCATGGGTTGCCGCTGCTGGTGCAGCGCCTGATGCGTGCCGGTGCCGACCCGGACGTGCGCGATGGCCTCAACCGCAGCCCGCGCGAGATCGCGGTGATGCGTGGCTTCATCGACGTGGCCGGCGAATTCGAACCGCGCGTGCCCGGCGTGTCCTCGATGGCACGGTTCCTGCGCGACAACCCGTAGATCCACGCCATGCACGGCGCACCGTAGGCCGGTTCGCCTTCGGTAGATCCACGCCATGCGTGGATGCTTTTGATTCGGCGCACGATCAGCCACGCATGGCGTGGCTCTACTCGTCCTTGCGTTCCGCATCGGCCTCGAACAGGTGCATCAGGTCGTTGCGGGCATCGCGCGAGGTCTGGATGACCTTGGCCTCGTCGTCATACACCAGGTACTGGTCGCGCAGCAGTTTCTCGTCATGCTCGCGGAAGCGCTGCACATGGCGCTTGGCCACGTCTTCGGGCACGCCCAGCGCAGTCAGCACGCGCCCGCTCAGCGTCAGGCTGGTGCCGAACACCTCGCGGAAAGGCTCGGCGGACATGTCCATCAAGCGCCAGGCATGCTGGCGGTTGCGCGCACGGGCCAGCACCACCGCATCGGGATAGTGGCGGCGCACCATGCGCACCGCGCGCAGGTTCGATTCGGGGTCGTCCAGGGTGATCACGAACACACGGATGTTCTCGCCGCCGGCGGCACGCAGCATTTCCGGCTTGGTGGGATCGCCGTAATACAGCTGGTTGCCGAAGCGGCGCAGGTCGGCCACCGTGTCCGGATTCGCCTCCAGGGCGACGAACGGCACCTTCTGTGCGGTCAGCAGGCGCGCGATCACCTGGCCGAAACGGCCCATGCCGGCGATCAGCACCTTGGGCTGGTTGTCCGGTGCCACCGTGTCGGCCTCCGGCGCGGTGCGCTGCGGTGCCGGCTCGCGCCCGAGCAGGCGCATCAGCGCGAGCATCAGCAGCGGCGTGACCGCCATCGACAGGCCGACCACCGCCACCAGCCGGTCATGGTTCGCATCGCCCAGCAGGTGCACGCGCTGGGCCTCGTTGAACACCACGAAGGCGAATTCGCCGCCCAGCCACAGCACGCTGCCCAGCAGCAGGGCATGGCGCGGCGTCAGCTTGGCCAGCCGGCCGATGCCGTACAGCAGGCTGAACTTGACCACCAGCAGCACCACCACACCGGTGGCGATCAGCCACGGTTCGGCGGCGATGCGGTTGAGGTCGATGCCCATGCCCACGGCGATGAAGAACAGCCCCAGCAGCAGGCCTTTGAACGGCTCGATCTGGGCTTCCAGTTCGTGGCGGTATTCCGAATCGGACAGCAGCACGCCGGCCAGGAAGGCGCCCAGACTGGCGCTCAGCCCCGCCTGCTGCATGAACCAGGCCGTGCCCAGTACCACCAGCAATGCCGAGGCGGTGAACGCTTCGGGGCTGCGGGTACGGGCAATGACGCCGAACAGGCGGCGCAGCACCGGCCGCCCGCACAGGATCACCAGCGCCAGCGCGCCCAGCGCCACCGCGGCATCTTCCAGGCGCAGGGTTTCGTTCTTCGACCCGCCCAGCAGCGGGATCGCCGCCAGCAGCGGAATGGCGATCAGGTCCTGGAACAGCAGGATGGCAAAGCCCAGCCGCCCGTGGTCGCTGTTGATCGCCTTGTGCTCGGACAGCAGCTGCAGGCCCACCGCCGTGGACGACAGCGCCAGCGCCACGCCCACCACCAGCGCGCTCTTCCATTGGAAGTGATCGAGCATCAACAGGCTGCTCAGCACCACGCCGGACAGGGCCACCTGCAGCGCACCGGCACCGAACACCGAGCGCCGCATGACCTTCAGGCGTGCCGGCGAAAGCTCCAGCCCGATCACGAACAGCAGCATGACCACGCCGGTCTCGGCCGCGCCCAGGATGCGCTCGGCGTCCTGCACGAAGCCCAGCCCGTCCGGCCCCAGCACCACGCCTGCGGCCAGGTAGGCCAGCACCGCGCCGAAGCCGAGCTTGCGGAACACCGGTACGGCGATCACCGCCGCCAGCAGCAGCACCAGGGCCAGTTCAAGACCGCCGCTATGCATGGAAATATCCGCTCATGCTGTCGGGGTCCGGCCCGCAGTGCATCCGTATGGGGGTGGGGAAGTGAAAGCCGGCGAGGGCCGCCGGGCCATTATGCGCGCGATGCCGTGCAGGGCGTTGCATGGCCGTGCCCTGCATGGCGCCAGCCCTTGCCGGGCAAGGGTTGACGTCGCACGGCCGCAGGTCCAGACTGCCCGCCGCTGTCGGCACGTCCGCCAGTACACCCAGCCGGAGTTCCCCAACCCATGTCCAGCGACAGTAGAAGTCGACCTCGTTCGACGCCAGCGATGGCGACCGCCTGACAGGGACGGTCCGCCTGCGTTGGCGTTGCGATGTCGCACCCCACGCACCAAGGCGGATCACGATGAACCAGAAGCAAATGCTGCGTCCGGTGGCCGACGCCGCGGCCCTGGCCGCACCCCTGGCCAACTTCAACACCGCCGATGCGGTGGAGTACCTCAACACCCTCGAACGCGAGCGCGCCGCCGATACCCTGGCCGCGCTGCCGTTGCCGCGTGCGGTGAAGATGCTCGAAGCGCCGGAGCTGCATCATGCCGGTGAACTGGTCGCCGCGCTGCCGCCGTCGCGCGCTGCGGCCCTGCTGGGCCTGATGGCCGATGACCGCGCCACCGACATCGTGCACGAACTGGACGAAGACGAGCGCGCACGGTTGATTCCGCTGCTCGGCGCCGAGGCGCGCACGGCCATCCAGAAGCTGCTGGGCTACCCGCCCAACACCGCCGGCGCACTGATGACCACCGAGTACGTCAGCGTGCCGGCCACCTGGACCGTCGCCCAGACCCTGCAGCACATCCGCCAGGTCGAGCGCACCCGCGAAACCGTGTACGCCATCTACGTGCTCGACCCGGCCACCCAGCAGCTGCAGCAGGTGGTGACCATGCGCCGGTTGATCACCGGCCTGCCCGAGGAATCCATCCTGGACGTGGCGCAGGTCAATCCGCCGGTGACCGTCGATGCGCTGCTGGACCAGGAAGAAGTGGCGCAGCTGATCCGCCGCCACGACCTGCTGGCCATCCCGGTGGTGGACGCGCAGCTGCGCATGCTGGGCATCGTCACCGTGGACGACATCCTCGATGCACTGATCGAGGAATCCACCGAGGACGCGCACAAGTTCGGTGGCATGGAGGCGCTGGACAAGCCGTACATGCAGATCGGCTTCCTGGAGATGCTGCGCAAGCGCGCTGGCTGGCTGAGCGTGCTGTTCATCGGCGAAATGCTGACCGCCAGCGCGATGCAGCACTACGAGGATGAACTGGCGCGCGCGGTGGTGCTGACGTTGTTCATTCCGCTGATCATGAGCTCGGGCGGCAATTCCGGCTCGCAGGCCACCTCGTTGCTGATCCGCAGCCTGGCCCTGCGCGAACTGCGCCTGCGCGACTGGTGGAAGGTGGCCCTGCGCGAGGTGCCGACCGGCATGGTGCTCGGCGCCATCCTGGGCACCCTGGCGATGGTGCGCATCGTCATCTGGCAGCTGGGCGGCCTGCACGACTACGGCCAGCACTGGGTGCTGCTGGCCGTGACCGTGGCGGCCGCGCTGGTGGGCATCGTGACCTTCGGCTCGCTGTCCGGCTCGATGCTGCCGTTCATCCTCAAGCGGCTGGGCTTCGATCCGGCCAGTGCCTCGGCGCCATTCGTGGCCACGCTGGTGGACGTGACCGGCCTGGTGATCTACTTCAGCATCGCCGCGATGATCCTGCACGGGACCTTGCTGTAACGGCAGGCCCGTCCACGGGGCCTGACGTTGCCGGGGATCATGCGCCACGGCCGCCGGTGCGTGTACCGTAGCGGCATGAGCACCTACCACCTGCAATCCGTGTTCCGCCCGCAATCGGTCGCGGTGATCGGCGGCAGCCCGCGCGAGCGTTCGGCGGGCCGCGCGGTGATGCGCAACCTGCGCGCCACCGGCTTTCCCGGCAAGGTGGCGTGGATCAACCCGCGCCACGCCGAAATCGATGGCATCCGCACCGTCAAGCGCCTGAAGGACCTGGACTGGGTGCCGGACCTGGTGGTGATCACCGCCCCGGCCGCGATCGTGCCGCAGGTGGTGCGCACCGCCGCCGAGCGTGGCGTGCAGGCCGCCATCATCCTCACCGCGCACCTGGGCGAGGGCCCGGGCTCACTGTCGGCGCAGGTGGAAGCAGCGGCCCGTGCCAACGGCCTGCGCATCCTCGGCCCACACTGCCTGGGCGTGATCGCGCCCCATGCGCGGCTCAATGCCAGCATCGCCGCCCACTTCCCGCAGGCCGGCGACCTGGCGCTGGTTTCCGAATCCTCGGCGATCGCCGCCGCGCTGGTGGAATGGGGCGTGGCACGCTCGGTGGGCTTCTCCGCCGTGGTGTCGCTGGGCGATACGCTGGACGTGGACTTCGGTGACCTGCTCGACTACTTCGCCACCGACTACCGCACCCGCGCCATCCTGCTGTACGTGGAACAGATCAAGGATGCGCGCAAGTTCATGTCCGCCGCGCGTGCCGCCGCGCGCGCCAAGCCGGTGGTGGTGGTCAAATCCGGCCGTGCCGAGCGCATCGTGCCGGGCAATGACACCCATGTGCAGGCGCTGGCACGGGCCGATGATGTGTACGGCGCGGCCTTCAACCGTGCCGGCCTGCTGCGGGTCAGCGCACTGGACGAACTGTTCACGGCGGCCGAGACCCTGGGCCGGCTGGGCACCTTCCCCGGCCGGCGCCTGGCGATCCTCAGCAACGGTGGCGGCGTTGGTCGCCTGGCGGTGGACCAGCTGGCGGCGCTGCGCGGCACGCTGGCCCAGCTGTCGCCGGACACGGTGCGCCAGCTGGATGCGGTGCTGCCGCAGGGCTGGTCGCGCAGCAACCCGGTGGACATCGTGGTCGATGCCGATGGTGAGCGTTACGCTGCCGCCATCGAAGCCCTGCTGGCCGACAACGAGAACGATGCGGTGATGGTGGTCAACGTGCCGACCGCCTTCACCTCCTCGGCCGATGCCGCGCAGGCGCTGACCCGTACGCTGGGCCTGCGCCCGCGCCACCATCGCGACAAGCCGGTGTTCGCGGTGTGGCTGGGCAACGATGACCAGGCCACGGCCACGTTGAACGCCGCGCGCGTGCCGACCTATCCCACCGAAGCCGAAGCCGTGCGCGGGTTCCAGCACCTGGTGCGCTACCGCGACGCGCAGAACGCGTTGATGGAAACGCCACCCAGCCTGCCCCAGGATTTCGTGGTGGACACCGCCGCGGTGCGTGCGCTGGTGGACGCCGCACTGGCCAATGGCCAGCGCTGGCTGGACCCGCTGGCCACCCATGCGTTGCTGGAGGCCTACGGCATCGCTTCGGCGCCGGTGCTGCACGCGCGCGATGCGCACGAGGCCATGGACCTTGCCCAGCCGCTGCTGGAGCAGGGCGCCACGGTGGCGCTGAAGATCCTGTCGCCGGACATCCCGCACAAGTCCGAAGTCGATGGCGTGCGCCTGAACCTGGCCACGCTGCCGGCGGTCCAGGCCGCCGCCAACGGCATCCTGGCCCGTGCCCGCGAGCGCCGCCCGGACGCGCGCATCGATGGCCTGCTGGTGCAGCCGACCATCGTCCGCCCGAAGGCCCGCGAATTGATCGCCGGCATTGCCGACGATGCGACCTTCGGCCCGGTGGTGGTGTTCGGGCGCGGCGGTACGGCCGTGGAGGTCATCAATGACAAGGCGCTGGCGTTGCCACCGCTGGACCTGCGCCTGGCCCATGAGCTGATCGGCCAGACCCGCGTCTCGCGCATCCTCAAGGCCTACGGCGATGTGCCGGCGGCCGACGAACGCGCCGTCGCGCTGGCCCTGGTGAAGCTGGCACAGCTGGCCGCCGATATTCCCGAAGTGCGCACGCTGGACATCAACCCGCTGCTGGTCGACCGCGATGGCATCCTGGCGCTGGATGCCCGCGTAGCCGTGGCGCCCTCGCGCATGCTGCACAAGGGCCGTGGCCATCCCCGCTTTGCCGTGTTCCCTTACCCGAAGGAGTGGGAACGCACGCTGCAGCTGTCCGATGGCAGCCGTGCGTTCGTGCGCCCGGTGCGCCCGGAGGACGATGCCCTGTTCCGCGCGTTCTTCGCCCGGGTCAGCGATGAAGACCTGCGCCTGCGCTTCTTCCAGTCGGTCAAGCACTTCAGCCATGAATTCATCGCCCGCCTGACCCAGCTCGACTACGCCCGCTCCATCGCCCTGGTGGCCATCGACCCGCGCAACGGCGACATGCTCGGCGCGGTGCGCCTGCATGCCGATGCCGATTACCAGCGTGGCGAGTACGGCATCCTGATCCGTTCGGACCTGAAGGGCCATGGCATCGGCTGGCGCCTGATGACCATCATGATCGAGTACGCGAAATGGCTCGGCCTGGATGTGGTGGAAGGCCAGGTGCTGCGCGAGAACAGCACCATGCTGGCCATGTGCCAGAGCCTGGGCTTCACGACGAAGCTGGATCCGGACGACCCGACCGTGATGGTGGTGACCTTGCCGGTGCAGGACGTTGATGTGCCCGGGCTGCCTCCGGTCACCTGACCCGGCGCCCCAGTGGTCGCGGCCGGGCCGTGCCCGGCCGCGGGATCAACGCGCGGGTTCCACCACCACGGCCGTGCCGTAGCACAGCACTTCGGTCAGCCCGGTCATCACATCGGTGGCGTCGTAGCGCATGCCGATGATGGCATTGGCGCCCAGCACGCGCGCGTGCTTGACCATGTCGCGGTAGGTTTCCTCGCGCGCCTGCTCGCACAGCTCGGTGTAGATGGTGATGTTGCCGCCGAACAGGGTCTGGATGCCGCCGAGGAAGTTGCCGACGATCGAACGCGAGCGCACGGTGATGCCGCGCACCACGCCCAGGTTGCGCGCGACGCGGTAGCCGGGCAGTTCGAACGCCGTGGTGACCATCGAGTCATCAAAGCGCAGGGCCGGGGGAGTAGGAATGCCGCTGTTGTAGGGGTCTGCCATGATCGTCCAGTTCCATGTCGAGGGTCAGCCAATGCATCGGTGGCAGGAGGTGCCGTGCGTGCAGGACACCCGGACGCGCAACACATCGGACCGGCCACCGTATGGCCGCAGGTGCCCCGCGGCGCGACAATAGTGCCATGACCGACCGCATTCCCCTGCTGTTGTTGCCCGGCCTGCTCAACGATGCCGAGCTGTGGCGCGCGCAGCTGGCTGATCTGGCCGATGTTGCCCAGTGCATCGTGGGCGACCAGACCCGGGGCAGCACGATGCAGGCCGTCGCCGAGGACGTGCTGGCACAGGCGCCGGCACGGTTCGCGCTGGCGGGTTTCTCGCTGGGCGGCTTCGTGGCCCAGCACATCCTGCGCATCGCGCCGGAGCGGGTGCTGCAGCTGGCCCTGGTGGATACCTCGATCCATGCCGATTCGCCCGAACGCGCCGCGCAGCGCCGTTCGCAGCAGGCCAGCGTGCGCCTGCCGGGCAGGTTCAACGGGTTCGGCGATGCGCTGATGCGCAGCTACATCGATGCCTCGCGGCTGGATGACTATGTGCTGGTACAGCGCGTGCGTGACATGACCAGCCGACTCGGCGCCGGGGTGTTCCTGCGGCAGAGCGCGCTGGAACGGGTGGATGGCCACGACGTGCTGGCCGGTTACCGCGACCCGCTGCTGATCGTGTGCGGGGCCAACGACCGCATCACGCCGCTGGCGATCAGCGAGGAGATGCACGGGCTGGTGCCGCATTCGCAGCTGGTGGTGCTGCCCGATTGCGGGCACCTGGCACCGATGGAAAAGCCCGAAGAGGTCAGTGCCGCGCTGCGCGGGTGGCTGCTGCATCCCTGAGGAACTGGCCAGGCAGGGCCCGGCGGCGTTTCCACCGCGCGGGCCGTGCGGTGCTGCAACGGTCGATCAATCCCAGGCCGGGGCGATGCCCTCCGGGTTGGCCAGGCGATGGCCGCGATCGAGCCGGGCGATCTGTGCCATGTCTTCCTCGGTCAGGCGCAGGCCCGCCGCTTCCAGGTTGCTGGACAGGTTCTCGCGCTTGGTCGAGGACGGAATCACCGAATAGCCCTGCTGCAGCGCCCACGCCAGCGCGACCTGCGCCGGGGTGGCCTGGTGGCGGCCGGCGATGGACTGCAGCACCGGGTCCTTGACCACTTCACCGTAGGCCAGGCTCATGTAGGCGGTCACGTGGATGCCCTGTTCCTTCAGGAACGGCGCCAGCAGGCGGTTCTGCAGGTACGGGTGCACTTCGATCTGGTTGGTGGCGATCGCACCGGTGCCGAGAATGCCCACTGCCTTGCGGGTCTGGGCGATGGTGAAGTTGGAGATGCCGATGGCCCGGGTCAGGCCCAGTGCCTTGGCCTCGGCCAGGGCCGGCAGGTAGTCCTCCATCGGCACGTCCACCGTGTCGTTGGGCGAGGGCCAGTGGATCAATGCCAGGTCGACGCGGTCGGTGCGCAGCTTCTGCAGGCTGGTGCGCAGGCTGGCCAGCAGCGCATCGCGCTTGAATTCGCTGATCCATACCTTGGTGGTCAGGTAGATCTCATCGCGCGGCACGCCCGATTCGGTGATGGCCTGGCCGACCTCGGCTTCATTGCCGTAGATCTGCGCGGTGTCGATGGCACGGTAGCCGACGTCGAGTGCAGCGCGCACCGAGTCGATGACGGTCTGGCCCTTCAGGCGGAAGGTACCCAGGCCAAAGGCGGGAACGGACATGCGGAACTCCAGCGGGGGGAAACAACCTGCGAAGGGTAGGCCACGCGCCGTGCCCATGCCGGCAACGGCGCGTTGCATCCACCGTGACAATCAATGCGCGGCGACCACGATGCCTTCGGCACGGTCGTCCACGCCGTCGCGACGGTCCAGGCGGCCGCTCAGCGCGGTCAGCGCGTAGGCCCCGATCACCACCAGCGCGCCCAGCCACGGGGTATGCATCAGGCCGATGTGCTCGACCACCAGGCCGCCCAGCGATGCACCGAAGGCGATGCCGATGTTGAACGCGGCGATGTTCAGGCCCGAGGCCACATCGCTGGCCTGCGGTGCGAAGCGCTGCGCCTGCTTGACCACATACACCTGCAGGCCCGGTACGTTGCCGAAGGCCACCGCGCCCAGTGCCAGCACGGTCAGCAGCACCAGCCAGGTGTTCCAGGCGGTGAAGGTGAGCACGAACAGCACCAGTGCCAGCAGCGCGAAGATGCGCTTCAGTGCGGGCACCGGGCCGAGGCGGTCGGCCAGGCGGCCCCCCCACAGGTTGCCGATCGCCACCGAGATGCCATACACCAGCAGTACCAGGCTGACCGCGTTGGGCGAGAGCCCGGTGACATCCTGCAGGATCGGCGCCAGGTAGGTGAAGGACAGGAACGTGCCGCCATAGCCCAGTGCGGTGATCGCATAGACCATCAGCAGGCGCGGCTGCGCCAGTACGCCCAGCTGCTGGCGGAAGCTGGCCGGTGCGCTCTGCGGCAGGCCACGCGGCACGAACAGCAGGCTGCCCAGCAGCGCGATCACGCCCAGCCCGGCCACGGCCAGGAAGGTCGCCCGCCAGCCCAGATGCTGGCCGATGAAGGTGCCCAGCGGCACGCCGGTCACCAGTGCCACGGTCAGCCCGGTGAACATGATGGCGATCGCGCTGGCGGCCTTTTCCTTCGGCACCAGCGCGGTGGCGATGATCGAGCCGATGGAGAAGAACACGCCGTGGGCCAGGCCGGTCAGCACGCGGGCCACGATCAGCGAGGTGTAGCCCGGTGACATCCAGGCGATGACGTTGCCGACGGTGAACAGCACCATCAGCGCCACCAGCAGGGTCTTGCGCGGCACGCGGCCGGTCAGGGCGGTCAGCACGGGGGCACCGACGGCCACGCCCAGTGCATACAGGGACACCAGCAGGCCGGCCGAGGGCAGGCTGACGTGCAGGTCGGCGGCGATGGTCGGAATGAGGCCGACGATGACGAACTCGGTGGTGCCGATGGCGAAGGCACCGAGGGTCAACGCCAGCAGGGCGAGGGGAATGCCACGGGTCATGACAGGTTCCAGCGGAGGGGACAGGGGGCGCAGTCTGCGCCGCCGACCTTTGCTGAAAAACCGGTCTTCACGCCAATCACTCTTGCCGCATGGTCAATAATGGTGGCATGAAGACCACCCTCGATGAAATGCAGGCCTTCCTGGCGGTCATCGACAGCGGCTCGATCAGTGCCGCCGCCGAGCAGCTCGGGCAGACCCCGTCCGGCGTCAGCCGCGCGCTGGGCCGGCTGGAGGACAAGCTGGGCACCACGCTGCTGACCCGCACCACCCGCCGCCTGCACCTGACCGCCGAAGGCGAGGCGTTCCTGCGCCATGCGCGGGCGATCATCGATGCGGTGGAATCGGCCGAAGAGCAGATGGCCGCGCGCCGCGAACGCCCCGCCGGACGCCTGCGGGTGGATGCGGCGATGCCGTTCGTGCTGCACGTGATCGCGCCGCTGGTCAATGGCTATCGCGCGCGCTACCCCGATGTGGCGCTGGAACTGAACAGCTCCGAGCGCTACATCGACCTGCTGGAACGGCGTACCGATGTGGCCATCCGCATCGGCCCGCTGGCCGATTCCACCCTGCACGCGCGGCCGCTGGGGCGCAGCCGGCTGCAGGTGCTGGCCAGCCCGGCCTACCTGGCCGCGCAGGGCCAGCCGGCCAGCGTCGCGGCGCTGGGCCAGCACACCCTGCTGGGCTTCAACGAACCGGATTCGCTGAACCGCTGGCCGTTCCCCGGTGATGCCGATGGCCAGCTGCTGGTGCGGCCGGACATCGCCGTGTCCAGCGGTGAAACGCTGCGTCGTCTGGCGGTGGAAGGCGTGGGCCTGACCAGCCTGTCGGATTTCGTCACCGAGCGTGACCGTGCCGAAGGCCGGCTGGTGCCGGTGCTGCCGGCGCAGACGCTGGATGTGTACCAGCCGATCCACGCGGTCTACTACCGCAACACCGCCGTGTCCGCGCGCATCAGCTCGTTTCTGGATTACCTGGCCGAGGCGATGCAGCAGTCCAGCTACCTGCGCTGACGGCCGCCACGCCCGGCAGCGCCATCACGCCGCGCGTGCCATCGCATCCTTCGTCGTTGCCGTGGTCGAGAGATCAAACACATCCACCGCTTCGATCAACCGATCGGCCTGCTGTTCCAGGCTGCGTGCGGCGGCAGAGGCTTCCTCCACCAGCGCGGCGTTCTGCTGGGTGGTGCCATCCATCTGCACCACGGTCTGGTTGACCTGGTCGATGCCGGCCGACTGTTCCTGCGAGGCCGCAGCGATCTCGGCCATGATGCCGGTCACGCGCTGCACCGAGGCGACGATCTCGCCCATCGTCGCACCGGCCTGGCGTACCAGCTGGCCGCCTTCGGCGACCTTGCCCACCGAGCCGTCGATCAGTGCCTTGATCTCCCTGGCCGCCGTTGCCGATCGCTGGGCGAGGGTGCGTACCTCGCTGGCGACCACCGCAAAGCCACGGCCCTGGTCACCGGCACGGGCGGCCTCGACGGCGGCGTTCAGCGCCAGGATGTTGGTCTGGAAGGCGATGCCGTCGATGACCGCGATGATCTCGGCGATCTGCCGCGACGAGGCTTCGATGGCCGCCATGGTGTCCACCACATCGGCCACCACCGCGCCGCCGCGACCGGCCACATCAGCGGCCCCGATGGCCAGCTGGTTGGCCTGGCGGGCATGCTCGGCGTTCTGGCGCACGGTGGAGGTCAGTTCCTCCATCGATGCAGCGGTCTCTTCCAGGTTGGCGGCCTGCTGTTCGGTGCGGCGCGACAGATCGTGGTTGCCCGCGGCGATCTCCGCCGCGGCGGTCTGGATGTTGCCGGCCGCGTGCTGGATGTCGGCGACGATGGTGCCCAGCTGCGCAGCGGTGGTGTTGGCATCGCTGGCAATGCGTGCGAACACGCCCTGGAAATTGCCGTGCATGCGCGCGCCGAGGTTGCCGTTGGCGATGGCACGCAGCACGGTCGAGACCGCGCCGAGGTCATCCTCGGTGGTCTGCATCAACCGGTTCAGGCCGTCGATCATCACGCGGAAATCGTGGTCGAAGCGTGCGGCATCGCCGCGCTGGCTGAAATCGCCGGAGGCCGCAGCGCCGGCCAGGCGGGTGATTTCGGCGTTGATCGCGCCCAGGTTCGCCTTGACCGTATCCAGCGCCTGGGTGATGACGGCCTTCTCGCCGGGCAGGCGCTCCATGTCCTGGCTGAGGTCGCCCACCGCATAGCGGCCCATGATGGCGATGGCGCGCATCTTCACCTGGATGTGGGTGTCCACCAGCGCATTGGTGTCGGTCACCATGCGCCCGTAAGCGCCAGGAAAGACCGTGGCGTCCATGCGATGGCTGACCGTGCCTTCGTCGTGGCGGCGTGCCATCGTTGCCTGCGCGTCGAGCACGCCGCGCAGGGTCGCCTGTACGGCGTGCATCGCCTGGGCGAGGCGGCCGATCTCATCGGTGCCGGACACCTGTATGCGGTGATCCAGATCGCCGGCGGCCACGGCGCGTGCGGCCGCTTCCACCGCCAGCACCGGGCGCACCACGGCACGGCGCAGCCACCCGGCCAGCACCAGCAGCAACACGGCGGCGGCGGCCACCGTGAGCACCGCGCTCAGCAGCAGCTGGCGGCGCGCGTGCGTCACCCCGGCGGCCGTCGCCGCCTCGGCCACCGCGGCGGTGCGCGTGCTCAGCGTGTCCAGGGCGGCGGCCACGGGCCGGTCCTTGCCACGCACGAGTTCGTCACCGGCAGCAGGGGCATAGCCGGCGGCGGCGAAGGCCTGCAATGCGGCGTGGTAGTCGCGCTGCAGCTGGGCATGGGCGGCGATGAACGCCTGCGCGTGCTGGCGGGTCTGCGCATCGGGGCTGTCCTGCAGGCCCGCCGCCAGTTCGGCTACGCGGGCACCGTCGTGGTCGAAGGCTGCCAGGTGCTTTTCGCGCAGTGCATCGTCATGGCCGCGCAGCAGCACGTTCTTCCATTCCTGTACCTGCGTGCGGAACTCGCGTTGCAGCTGCTCGGCATCGCGGTTGTGCGCCACGTCCGGTGGTGGCTGCGTGGACAGCCGCAGCCAGGCCGCGCCGAGGCCGGCCAGGGCACACAGCAGGACGACGGCCAGGCCGATCGAGAGGGCGCCCAGCAGCTTGGACTGCAGGCGGGCAACACGGGCAGGGGAGGGCATGACGCAACCGTTCTGGAAGGGGGCTGGCCGGGTATCGACCGGGGACTGAAGGCACTGAAGTGCGGTCGGCATCACGCTTTTTGTTTCGTTCAATGATGTGAAGAACGTATTTCAGTGCCCCCGGTGTCACCGCTGGAACGATGATGCATGGACATCGACATTAAATGTAACTATATTGGTTACATGAAATCCGCAAACCCGCTTTCCGATGCCCTGCATGTGATGGCCCACCTGGTGGGGCAGGAAGGGCCACGCACGTCCGAACAGCTGGCGACCTGCCTGCCGACCCATCCGGTGGTGATCCGCCGCCTGCTCTCGCAGCTGGCCAAGGCCGGCCTGGTGCGCAGCGTGCGCGGCCATGGCGGCGGCAGCCAGCTGGCGCGTGATGCGGCCGCCATCACCCTGCATGACATCTACCTGGCCGTGGGCGCACCGGTGCTGGTGCAGGTGGGCACGCGTGAAGGCGGGGGCGGCTGCCCCATCCAGCAGCTGGTCAACCAGGCCCTGCTCGACGGCGCGCGGCAGGCCCAGCAGCTGCTCGAACAGCGCCTGCAGGCCACCACGCTGGACCGCCTCGGCGCCGATTTCGCCCGTCATCTTGCCCATCACTCTGCCCTTGGAGGTTCCCATGCACCCTGATGTCCTCATCGTCGGCGGCAGCTACGCCGGCATCGCCGCCGGCCTGATCCTGGCGCGTGCGCGCCGGCCGGTCACGGTCATCGACGCGGGCCAGCCCCGCAACCGTGCCGCCAGCCATTCGCACGGCGTGCTTGGCCAGGACGGCATCGCCGGTGCCGACCTGCTGAGGAACGCACGCCAGCAGCTGCTCGATTACCCCAGCGTGCGCTGGGTCCATGCCGAGGCCGTGGAGGCGCAGGCCGATGTCGGCGGCGTGCAGGTACGCACCGGCGATGGCCAGGTGCTGTCGGCACGCAAGCTGCTGCTGGCCACCGGCGTGGCCGACCAGCTGCCGGACCTGCCGGGCCTGGCCGACCGCTGGGGCAGCACCGTGCTGCATTGCCCCTACTGCCACGGCTATGAAGTGGGCGGTGGGGCGATCGGCCTGCTCGGTGGCCATCCGATGTCGGCCGCCAAGGCACCGTTGTTCGCCGACTGGGGCAACGTGACCTTCTTCAGCCAGGGGCTGGCGATCACCGATGAGGAGCGTGCGGCCATGCACGTCCGTGGCGTGCAGATTGAAGAAACGCCGGTGGTGGCGGTACAGGGCGAACAGTCCACCTGGCTGGAGGTGGAGCTGGCCGATGGCCGCCGCGTTGCCCAGCGTGCGCTGTTCGTGCCGGCGCTGCAGGCGATGGCCACGCCGCTGGTGCAGCAGCTGGGCTGCACGCTGGCCGAAAGCCCGATGGGGGTGCTGGTGGAGGTCGATGCGATGAAGCAGACCAGCATCGCCAACGTCTACGCCGCCGGTGATGCCACCACGGTCGGCAACATCACCCTGGCCATGGCCGAAGGCGTGCGCGCGGGCATCGGCGTGCACCACGCACTGGTGAGTGAAGACAGCCAGCCCTGAGCCGGGCTGGCGTCCTCACCTGCCGGGCGCATGCCACCGTCGACATGCGCCCGGCCCTTCACCCCTTCACGCACAGCACCTGGCGCAGGGTATGCACCACCTCGACCAGGTCGCGCTGGGCGGCCATCACATCGTCGATCGACTTGTACGCCGCCGGTGATTCGTCCAGCACGCCGCTGTCCTTGCGGCATTCGACGTGCGCGGTGGCTTGGCGGTGCTGGGCCAGCGTGATCTGCTGGCGCGCCGTGCCACGGCTCATCGCGCGGCCGGCACCGTGGCTGCAGCTGTGGAAGCTGTCCGCGTTGCCCTTGCCGCGCACGATGTAGCTGCGCGTACCCATGCTGCCGGGAATGATGCCCAGCTCGCCGGCGCGCGCACTCACCGCGCCCTTGCGGGTGACCAGCAGGTCCTGCCCGTGGTGCGTTTCCTTCTGCACGTAGTTGTGGTGGCAGTTCACCGCCATCGCCGCCAGCTGGAACGTCGGCAGGCGGTGGCGCATCTCGGCCAGCACGCGCGCCATCATCGCTTCGCGGTTCTGCCGTGCGTAGTCCTGGGCCCAGGACACCGCTTCGACGTAATCGTCGAACAGCGCCTCGCCTTCCATGAAGAACGCCAGGTCCTTGTCCGGCAGGTGGAAGCCGAGCACGCGCCGTGCCAGTTCCTCGCGCGCCTTCTCGATGAAGTACGTGCCGATCAGGTTGCCGGTGCCGCGCGAACCGCTGTGCAGCATCACCCACACCGCGTCCGTCTCGTCCAGGCACAGTTCGATGAAGTGGTTGCCACCGCCGAGCGTGCCCAGCTGGCGGTCCAGCTTGTCGGTACGGATGCGGCGGTGCTTGTCCTTGATCCGTTCCAGCCCCTGCGCCAGCCCGGATTGCACCAGGCGGGTGTGGATGCTGTCGGGCATGCGCTGGTGCTCGCCGCCGCGGCCGTTGCCGACCGGGATGCTGCGCTCGATGCTGTTGCGCAGCTGCCGCAGGTCATCGGGCAGGTCGCTGGCGCGCAGGGTGGTGCGTACCGCGGCCATGCCGCAGCCGATGTCCACGCCGACCGCCGCCGGAATGATCGCGCCACGGGTCGGGATCACCGAGCCGACGGTCGCGCCCTTGCCCAGGTGCACGTCGGGCATCACCGCCACCCACGGCCCGACGAATGGAACGGCGGCGATGTTGTGCAGCTGCGCATGCGCCTGCGCTTCCAGCGCCACGCCGTTCACCCAGCCCTTGATCGGCGTGGTGCCCTCGGCGTGCAGCCATTGGTAGTTCTGTTGCGTATCCATGAGAGTGTCCCTCTTCCTGTGGGGCCGGCGGCGCGTCCCTGCGCCACCGCAGCCCCCCTTACTTCATCGTCACCAGCTGCTTCAGCACGCCATCCAGGCCGCCGAACACGGTGAGCTTGTCGATCTTCTCGGTGACCTTTTCCAGCGCTTCCAGTTCCTTCAACCGCATCAGCACCGGGTTGTCCTCGATCAGCTTGGCGGTGTTGAGCTGCGAGCGGGTGGCGTTGGCCTCCTCGCGGCGGCGGATCACGCTGGCCTGTGCCTGCTTCTCGGCCAGTACGACGCCGTTGAGGATCTCCTTCATCTCGCCGGGCAGGATCACGTCCTTGATGCCCACGCCCAGCAACTGCACGCCGTGGCCGTCGATCGCCGCCCGCACGTGGCTGGCGATCTCGCCATCCAGTGCCGCCTTGTCGGCCAGCAGTTCGTCCAGGCTGCGCGTGGCGATCGCCTGGCGCAGGCCGAACTGCAGCTGCCGGTAGACGAACTCATCGGCCTGGCTGAGCGTGCGGTGCGCCAGCACCGGGTCCACCACCTGCACGGTCGCGGCCAGGTTCACCCGCAGGGTCACCTTGTCGCGGCTGAGCAGTTCCTGGCCGGCCACGTCCAGCGAACGCGCACGCAGTTCCACACGCTCCACCGACACATTGCCGTTGAAGTTCCAGAAGGCGTGCAGGCCCGCGCCGAGTGCCCGCCGCAGCGTGCCGTCGATGAACAGCAGGCCGACCGATTCGCTCGGCACCGTGCTGAGCGTGGCCACCCGCGGCAGCACGCCCAGCTGGCCCAGGCGGTGCAGCACGGCCGTCGGCACGCGCGGCTCGTCCTCCAGCGGCAGCAGCTGCACTTCGGTGGCGACCGCACCCTGCCAGTACAGGCGGCGGCTGCCCGGCGGCAGTACCTCGTCGATGCGGCCGTTGCGCAGCAGCAGGCCTACCTGCTGTGCACCGACGTTGGCCAGCACGAAGTGCGGGCCGAGCTGCGTGCCGAGTGCCTCGAGCAGGCTGTCCTGGTCGTTGCCGGCATAGGCGGCGCCGTTGGCGACGTTGTGCACGCTCACCTGCGGCACGCCACCGAACACCGACAGGCGGTGCACGCCGGGCAGCAGGATCTGCTGGAAGCGGCGGTTGCGATACACCAGGCCGCGCTCGCCGTCGCCGATCACGACCTTCTTGGTCCAGAACATGGGAGTGTCTCCTTGATAGGGCTCTGGTGGTTCGACCCGGGGAAATCGCCGGTTCCGGCCCGGGTCGAACCGGTCGGGGCGAGGGCCGGCCGTGCAGGGGCACGGCCGGCGGAAGAGGGCGGCCATCGGGGACGCGCGGCACGCGGAGCATCCGGTGTGTCGTTGCTGCCGCCTGCGCTGCACCCGGTACGGTGTACCCGGTGGAGCGGGGCGGGCGTGGACGACGGGCCGGGGCCCGGCGTGCGGCGCGTTGCCAGCCCGGCCGCACCCGAAGGTGGGGCCGGGACGGCAGCGATGGCCGCTGGGGCGGTTGCCCCGGGTGTTGCGCGATGTCATGACGTGACAGGTCATGTGTGGAGTGGGAATCGAACCCACGACAGACGGACGCACTGTCCGTTGCTCTACCCGACTGAGCTATCCAGTGGGAACCGCGCGGAATCGAACCGCGACACCGGCAAGCCGGTGCCTGCGTCCAGCAGGCGATCCAGTCAATGGCCTGTCCACGACCTCCGGCATACGCCACGGCACTGCCGCGCGCACCAGCCCGTGCTTGAAACGGGACCGTTGGAAAATCGCAGGTGCAGGCCACCGGCATTATCGACAGGCGATAATGTTCTGAGGCGATGCAGATAATATCCAGGCGCCGCCACGCGGCCGGAAGATAATCCTCCGGCGCGCCGGCAGGGCGGCTGTCAGTGCGCGGCGCTAAGCCGCTGGCAACGTGCTTCTGGCATCACGGGTCCTTGTGCCGACGCAAACGAAAACGCCCCCGGGACTTGCGTTCCGAGGGCGTCGTCAGGCCTCGGAGATCGGGGTGGCCGATCTCCGCAGGGCGGGAATCAGGCCGTTGTGAGCTGCGTGTCCGTGCGCCGCGCACGCGACGTCACGTCCATGCAGAAGCATGGCAGCAGGTCGTGTTTGGCAAAAATGGGCGCGTTCATGGCGGAGCAGCAGTTCATCTGTGTGGTTTGGATGGTGCGCACGATAAACCACGGTTTAATCGTGCGCAACCATTTTCTTCAATTATTTTCCGTCGCGGTTTCTTCGGCATCCACGCTGGCTTCGTCCAGCTCGGCCAGGTCCTGTGCAGACAACGACAGCGTCGCCGCCTTGAGCAGGTCGTGCAGCTGCTCGACCGAGGTCGCGCTGACGATCGGCGCGGTGACCGACGGGCGTGCGATCAGCCACGCCAGCGCGACCTGCGCGGCACTGGCACCGTGCTTGCTGGCCACGTCATCGAGTGCGGCCAGGATGCGCAGCCCGCGTGCATTGAGGTAACGCCGGACCACGGTCTCGCCACGCGCGCTGCTGCGCGCGGCGTCCTCGCTGCGGCGGTACTTGCCACTGAGGAAGCCGCTGGCCAGCGAGTAGTAGCCGATCACACCGATGCCTTCGCTGCGGACCAGCGGTTCCAGCTCCGCTTCATAGCCGGTGCGGTCGTACAGGTTGTACTCCGGCTGCAGCGTTTCATAACGCGGCAGCTTGTAGTCGGCCGATACCTTCAGTGCGTCGGCCAGGCGCGTGGCGCTGTAGTTGGATGCACCGATCGCACGCACCTTGCCCTGCTCGATCAGCCGGCCGAACGCGGCCAGCGTCGCTTCCAGCGGCGTGGATTCATCGTCCTCATGGGCCTGGTACAGATCGATGGCATCGGTCTGCAGGCGGCGCAGCGATTCCTCGACCGCCGCGTTGATGTTGTCGGCCGACAGGCCGGGGCGTTCGGCCCATTTGCCGACCTTGGTCGCCAGCACGATCCGGTCGCGCTTGCCGCTGCGGGCCAGCCATTTGCCGATCAGCGTTTCCGACTCGCCACCGGCATTGCCGGGCGCCCAGGCTGAATAGACATCGGCGGTATCGACCAGGTTGAAGCCGGCATCGACGAAGGCGTCGAGCAGGGCGAAGGTCGCCTTCTCATCGGCGCTCCAGCCGAACACGTTGCCGCCGAAGGCGATGGGACGCACATGCAGGCCGGAACGGCCCAGTTCGCGGGTTGCCGTCATGGGCACGGTCTCCGTGGGGGACAAGGAAACCAGCATACGGCGCAGCGTGTTACCGCGTTGCGGCGGTGACCACAAAACAGTGTTCCGCGGTGTGCGGATGTATAACGTTTTGTGAACACTCGCGTGCGGTTCGCTGCTAGGCTCGCGACACCATCCGCTGGAGTCGTTCCGATGAACCGTGCCCCGTCCCTGCGTGCCTGCCGCGTGCTGCTTGCCTCGGCCCTGCTGGCCACCGTTCCCGCTTTTGCTGCGCCTGCCGTGGTGGCACCGGCAAAGATCCAGGTGTCGCCGGCCATCGATGCCGCCGTGAAGTCGCCCACGCGCGATCCGGCCAACGTCAAGCGCGATGGCTTCCGCCATCCGGCGCAGTCGCTGGCGTTCTTCGGCGTGGCACCGGAAAAGACGGTCATCGAGATCACCCCCGGCGGTGGCTGGTATTCGGAAATCCTGGGGCCGCTGCTGCAGGCCAAGGGCCATTACATCGCCGCCGTGGTCGATCCGCAGGCGGTGCCGGAAGGCCGTGGCCGCGACTACCAGCAGCGCAGCCGCGACAGCCTGGAAAAGAAGTTCGCCGCCGCACCGGCGCAGTTCGGCAAGACCACCGTGGTGGCCTATGATCCGGCCCGGCCGGTGTTCGGCCCGGCCAACTCGGCCGATGTGGTGCTGACCTTCCGCAACGTGCACAACTGGCGCAAGGCCGGCCAGGCGCAGGGCATGTTCCAGGGCTTCTTCAACGTGCTCAAGCCCGGCGGCGTGCTGGGCGTGGTCGAGCATCGCGCCAAGGCGGACGTGGCCGAGGACGACGACACCGGCTATGTCGGCCAGCAGCAGGTGATCGCGATGGCCAAGGCGGCCGGTTTCCAGCTGGCGGCCAGCACCGAGGTCAACGCCAACCCGCGTGACACCAAGGATTACCCGAACGGCGTGTGGACCCTGCCGCCGACCAACCAGCATGACGCCGCTGATGCCGCCAGATACCAGGCCATCGGTGAAAGCGACCGCATGACGCTGCGCTTCGTGAAGCCGTAAGCCGGCAGTGCCGGGCCGCGCCCGGCGAGCGTGCAGCGCGGCGTGGGACAATGCAGCCCCCGCCGCCTGCCGTTCCCGAAATGCTGATCGCCTTCAACAAGCCGTTCAACGTGCTGTGCCAGTTCACCGACCGCAGCGAGCCGCCGCGGCCGACCCTGGCCGGGTTCGGCCTGCCGCCGCGCGTGTATGCGGCCGGCCGCCTGGACCACGACAGCGAAGGCCTGCTGCTGCTGACCGACAACGGCCCGCTGGCGCACAAGCTGACCGACCCGAAGCACAAGGCGGACAAGACCTACTGGGTGCAGGTGGAAGGCCTGCCCAGCGATGCGCAGCTGCAGCAGCTGCGCGAGGGCGTGCTGCTCAATGATGGGCCGACCCTGCCGGCCAGGATCGAACGCCTCGACCCGGCGCCGGCGCTGTGGCCGCGCGATCCACCGGTACGGTTCCGCAAGACCGTTCCCGATGCGTGGCTGGCCATCACGATCCGCGAAGGACGCAACCGCCAGGTGCGGCGGATGACCGCCGCAGTGAACCTGCCGACCCTGCGCCTGGTGCGGGTAGCGATGGGGCCATACCGCCTGGATGATCTGCAGCCGGGGCAGTGGCGGCAGATCGGCTGAAACGAAAAGGGCCGGGGCCTTCCTGCCGAAGGCACCCGGCCCGGGCAACGGGCAACGCGCTCAGGTGTCGCTGCCGATGTCGCTGTGCTCGTCCACCACCGTGGCATTGCGGCGATCACGCGCGCTGATGCGCTGCGCCTGGCCATCGACGACCTGGCCGTTGGCTGCCTTCTTCTTCTGCTGCTTGCGGTACAGCGCGTAGCCGAGCAGGCCGACGCCGACCGCTGCGGCGGCGATGGTCACCGCCGGGTTGCGGCGCACGAACTTGCCGGCCACCTTGCCGCCGGTCTTCACCGCGCCCAGGGCGGCACCGGTCTTGATCCAGTCCGCATTGCGCAGGCTGCCACCTGCCTGCTTCAGGCCATCGCCCGCACTGTGGGCCAGGTCCAGGGCGCGCTCCAGCGCACGGTCGGTGATCACGGTCAGTCTGCTCATGTGGGGTCCTTTACCTCGGGTCGAAGTCCAGTGTGGCGCGGTGCCTGTAAACGGTATGTCAGCCCGTGCACCGCGTCGCGTGACTCTACCCCAGTCATTCAGGATCAGGCAGGAAACCCGGGGCCACCGCGCCGTGGCGGCTACGTGCCGCGTGGCTTGGCGCGGTGGGTGGCGGTTGCCGTCCACGGGTCGTCCGGCCAGGGATGGCGGGGATAGCGGCCCTTCATTTCCTTCTTGACCTCGGCATAGGTGTTTTCCCAGAAGTTGCGCAGGTCCTGGGTGACCTGCAGTGGCCGCCCCCCTGGCGACAGCAGGTGCAGGGTCAACGGCACGCGGCCGTCGGCGATGCGCGGCGTGTCGGCCAGCCCGAACAGTTCCTGCAGTTTCACGGCCAGCACCGGCGGTTGCGGCTGGCCGGTCTCGCTGTCCAGCGCGTAGGTGACCGGCCGCTCCAGCCCGGACGGCACGCTGATGCGGGTCGGCGCGAGCTGTTCCACCCGTTGCCGCTGCGCCCATTCCAGCGGTGTCTTCAGCGCCTCGCCGAAGCTGGCTTCATCCAGGGCATCCAGACGTGACTTGCCGGCAAAGGCCGGTTGCAGCCAGTGCGTGCGGGTGGCCAGCAGCGCGGCATCGCTGCAGTCCGGCAGTGCCAGGTCGGGCATCCAGTGGCGCAGCGATTCCACCCGTGCCTGCCATTGGCGCAGGCCGTCGGTCCACGGCAGTGCCTGCAGGCCCAGTTCGGCCACGGCATCGGTCAGGGCCTGTGCGGCATGCCGGGGATCGACGCGCCCGGCCGATCGGCTGTCCAGCACGATGCGGTCGAAGCGGCTCTCGCGCAGGGCGACCAGTGCACGCCGCTCGCCATCCCAGCGCACGACGTCCTCGCTGACGAAGCGCTCACCGAACGCCCTGCGCAGGTAACCTTCGTCCACTGGCGCGGCACGCAGCAGCAGCGCATCACGCGCTTCAAAGCGCAGCTCGCTGGCCACCAGCCACGGCTCGCCACGCAGGTCGCTCAGTTCATGCAGGCGCGCGCTGCGCCCGTTGGCCAGCAGGTAGCGCAGTGCGTCGCTGGGATGCTGGACCGCGATGCGGTCAGGGAACGCATGGGCCAGCAGATCGCCCAGCGCATGGGCCTCGACGCTGGCCGGTGGTGTGGCCTCGCAGCGCAGGCGGCGGCGCCACTGTTTCGCCGCGGCATCGATGGCGGCCAGGCCGCTGCGGTTGGCATCGCCGGGGGCACGGCCATGGCGGAATGCCGCCAGCGCACGCCAGCGGGCCGCCAGCGCATCACCGCCCTGGCGCAGCGGGTCGCGCGCTTCGAGCAGGGCGGCCAGATCGGCGGCCAGTGCCTGCGGCGCGCCCTCGGCGGCGGACAACAGCATCACTGCCAGCCGGGGATGGGTGCCCAGCGCCAGCACACGCCGGCCCAGTGCAGTGATCGCCCCGCTGTCGGACAGCGTACCGAGCCGTTGCAGCAACGCGCGCGCGGCAGCCATCGGGCCGACCGGTGGTGGATCAAGGAAGCGCAGATCGCTGCTGCCCCACGCGGCCAGCTCCAAGGCCAACCCGGCCAGTTCCACCTGGTCGATCTCCGCACGCCGCTGCGGCTCCAACCGTTGCGACTGCGGCCACAGCCGCCATGCCACGCCCTCGGCCACGCGCCCGGCACGGCCGGCACGCTGGTCGGCCGAGGCCTGTGCGATGGGCACCACATCCAGGCGGGTGAAGCCGCTGTTGGGGTCATAGCGCGGTTCGCGGGCCAGCCCACTGTCGATCACCACCCGCACGCCGGGCAGGGTGACCGAGGATTCGGCCACATTGGTGGCCAGCACGACGCGGCGGCGGCCATCGCCGGCGGCCTGCAGCACGCGGGCCTGCTGTTCCACCGGCAGTTCGCCATGCAGGGCCAGCACCTCCACGGCGGTGCCGTCGATGGCGTCCTGCAGGCCGGCCTGCACGCGCGCGATCTCGCGCTGGCCGGGCAGAAACACCAGCAGGTCGCCGGGGTGCTCGGCCAGGGCCTGCTGCACGGCGCGGCGCACCTGCAGTTCCAGTGCTTCCTCGCGGCGGGCCGGGAAGTGGCTGACCGCCACCGGGTAGCTGCGGCCTTCGCTGCTCAGCCGCGGGGCATCCAGGAAACGCGCCAGGCGCTCGCCATCGAGGGTGGCCGACATCACCACCAGGCGCAGGTCGTCACGCAGCTGCGCCTGCACGTCCAGCGCCAGGGCCAGGCCCAGATCACCGCTGAGATGGCGTTCGTGGAATTCATCGAACAGGATCGCGCCGACCGTCTCCAGCATCGGGTCGTCCTGCAGCATGCGGGTCAGAATGCCTTCGGTGACCACCTCGATGCGGGTACGCGCGGAGACCTTGTTCTCGAAACGGATGCGGTAGCCGACCGTGCCGCCGACCTCTTCGCCCAGTTGCCGGGCCATGAACAGTGCGGCGCTGCGGGCCGCCACCCGGCGCGGTTCCAGCAGGATGATCTTCCTGCCCTGCAGCCACGGCGCATCGCGCAGGGCCAGCGGCACCTGGGTGGTCTTGCCGGCGCCGGGCGGGGCTTCCAGCACCAGCCGGGGGGACGCGGACAGGTGCTGCTGGATCTGCGGCAGCAGCGGGGAAATCGGGAAGTGCGGGGCGCTCATGGGCAAAGGATAAGGGGCCAGCGCGGGCGCAGGTACAATGGAGGGGTTTTCCTGTCCCCGCTGCCCCCATGCACCTGATCGACATCGGCGCCAACCTCACCCACGATTCCTTCGACCGGGACCGCGATGCCGTGCTCGAACGCGCGCGTGCGGCCGGCGTGGTGCAGATGGTCATCACCGGTGCCAGCCGCGAGCACTCGCCGCTGGCGCTGCAGCTGGCCCGGCAGCACCAGGGATTCCTGTACGCCACTGCCGGCGTGCACCCGCACCACGCAGTGGAATACACCGACGAATGCGATGCGGAAATGCGCGCGCTGCACGCCCATGCCGAAGTGGTGGCCGTGGGCGAGTGCGGGCTGGACTACTTCCGCGATTTCTCGCCGCGCCCGGCCCAGCACCGTGCTTTCGAGCGCCAGCTGCAGCTGGCGGCGGACACTGGCAAGCCGTTGTTCCTGCACCAGCGCGATGCGCATGCCGATTTCATGGCGCAGATGAAGAATTTCGACGGTCGCCTCGGCCCGGCGGTGGTGCATTGCTTCACCGGCGAGCGTGACGAGCTGTTCGACTACCTGGACCAGGACTGGTACATCGGCATCACCGGCTGGCTGTGCGACGAGCGCCGCGGCGCGCACCTGCGCGAACTGGTGAAGAACATCCCGGCCAACCGCCTGATGATCGAGACCGATGCGCCGTACCTGCTGCCGCGCACGCTCAAGCCGATGCCCAAGGACCGGCGCAACGAGCCGATGTTCCTGTCGCACATCGTCGAGGAGCTGGCCCGTGATCGTGGCGAGGACGTGGCCGTGACCGCCGCCCAGGCGACGGCGGCAACGCGCACGTTCTTCCGCCTTCCCGACGCCGGCTGACCGGTAGCGCCGCAGCGCGCACGTCAGCGGCCTGCGAACAACCCGCGCAACCCTTCGCGATAGCTCGGAAACGCCGGCGTCCAGCCCAGTGCGTCGCGCGTGGCGCGGCTGTCGATGCGCTTGTGGCCTGCGTAGAACCGCCGCAGGGCCGGGCTCAACGCCGGGTCATCCCAGGCCACCGCCGGTGGCAACGCGAAGCCGCCCAGCTGCGCGGCAAAGGCCAGCACATCCTGTGGCGGTGCCGGCTCGTCATCGGCGGGCAGGTACACCGCATTGGTCCGGGGGCGCTGCATCGCGGCGATGACCACCGAGGCCAGGTCGTCCACATGCAGGCGGTTGAACACCAGCCCGGGGCGCACGACATGCCGCGCCCGGCCCTGGGCCAGCTGCACCAGCGCGTTGCGCCCGGGCCCGTACAGGCCTGGCAGCCGCAGCACGGCCGAGGCGATGCCGCGCTCCTGCGCGAGGGCCTGCCACTGTGCTTCTGCCAGCCGCCGCTGCACGCCGGTGGGCTCAACGCTGTCGGCGGCGCTGTCCGCATCGATCCAGCCGCCCTCACGGTCGGCGTATACCGAGGTCGAGGACAGGTAGCCGATCCAGCGCAGTGCCGGGCTGGCGCGCAGCGCGGCCTGCAGCAGGCGCAGTGCCGGATCGCCATCGGCGTCGGGCGGCACGCTGCACAGCACGGTGTCGGCGGCGGCTACGGCGTGCAGCAGCTGCGCAGGAAGGGCGGCGTCGGTGCTCAGCCGGTAACGCTGCAGGCCATCGTCGGTGACGGCGGCGGGGTCACGCACCGTGCCCGCCACCTGCACGCCACGCGCCTGCAGGCGCCTGGCCAGCACGCGCCCGCTCCAGCCCATGCCGAGGATCAGCACGTGCCGTGGCAGTGCGCCCTGCGGCGAGGGAATGCTCACGCCGTGCGCTGCGCCTGGTAGGCCTGCAGGCTGCTGTAGGCGACCTGCAGCAGCAGGCCGTGCTGGCCCGCCGCGCGCGCACGCGCCAGCATGTCGCCGACGATGTGCGCCGCTTCCACCTGCTGGCCGGCTTCCAGGTCACGCAGCATCGAGGCCTTCAGGGCAGAACCGGCCCGGGTCAGGGTGTCGCGCGCCGTGTCCTGCGCAGCCTGCGGCACCGGTTCGCCGGCTGCTCCGGCCACGGCCAGGCATTCGTCATACAGGCCACGCACGATGGCCTGGCCATCATCGGTGGCGACGATCGTGCCGATGTCCGCGCGCAGCAGGCAGGTGGCCGCGGCCAGCGCGGTCAGGAAGGTGTACTTGATCCACTGTTCCTGGCCGATGTGCCCGCTGGCCAGGTGGTCCAGGTTGGCCTGCGTGCAGGCGGCGGCAAAGGCACGCACGCGCTCGGAGATCGCACCACCGTCGCGCTCGCCGAAGGTCAGCTTGGCCGGCCTGCCCAGGTGCAGCACCGCACCGTCATCGGCCTTGGTCGCGCTGATGAAGCACAGGCCGCCCAGCACGGCATCGCGGCCGAAGCGTGCATCCAGTGCGGCATAGTGGTGCAGGCCGTTGAGGATGGGCAGTACGGTAGTGCGCGCACCCATTGCCGGGGCGATCGCATCGATTGAACTGTCCAGGTCATAGGCCTTGCAGCTGAGGATGACCAGGTCGAACGGCCGCTGTGCCGCAAGCGCGGGCAGGGCATCGGCGGTGACGTGCTGCACCGGGAAGCGGGCATCGCCGATGGGGCTGCGGATGACCAGGCCATCGCGGTCCAGCTGTGCGGCACGCGCCGGGCGCACCAGGAAGGTCACGTCCACGCCGGCCTGGGCCAGGCGGCCACCGAAGTAACCGCCGGTACCACCGGCGCCGAGGATCAGGATGCGCATTGCACGTTCACCGTCTTCTGGGGGAATCAGAACTGCGATTGTGCCGGAGACTGCAGCCGGTGTCGGTGCCTTTCAATGCATGCGGTCAGATCCGCTTTACGCAGGAAAACGGATCCGACCCCAGCGGTCTTCAGCGCTTCATCCACGCATGGCGTGGATCTACGGGTGCCGGCCGGCAGCCGGCGCCCCCACGGCAGGCCTCAGCTGCGCATGCCCACGCCGCGGCGCAGCAGCCACAGCGCCAGCGCGGTCAGTACCGCCACGAAGCCCAGCATCAGCGCATACGCCACCCACAGCGGCACATCGCTGCTGCCCAGCAGCCCATAGCGGAACGCATTGACCATGTAGAAGATCGGGTTCGCGTGGGTCGCGGCCTCGGCCCAGCCGGGCAGCAGCTTCACCGAATAGAACACGCCGCCCAGGTAGGTCAGCGGGGTCAGGATGAAGGTCGGCACGATCGCCACGTCATCGAACTTCTTGGCATACACCGCGTTGATGAAACCGGCCAGCGAGAAGATCGTCGCGCCCAGCAGCACCGTGGTCAGCGTCACCAGCGGGTGCGGGATGCGTACCGGGGTGAAGAACATCGCGATGATCAGCACGATCACGCCCACCATCAGCCCGCGCAGCACCGCACCGGCCACGTAGCCCCACAGGATCACCCAGTTGGGCATCGGGCTGACCAGCAGCTCTTCCACGTGGCGGCCGAACTTGGCGCCGAAGAACGAGGAACTGATGTTGCCGTAGCTGTTCTGGATGACGCTCATCATCACCAGGCCCGGCACGATGAACTGCATGTAGCTGTAGCCGCCCATGTCGCCCACGCGCGAACCGATCAGGCCGCCGAAGATCAGGAAGTACAACGTCATGGTGATCGCCGGCGGCACCAGGGTCTGGCCCCAGATGCGGATGATGCGCGCCACTTCGCGGCGCACGATGGTCATCAGCGCGATGCGGTTGCGCTGGCCGTCGGTGATCGGTGCGCTCGGGATGGTGCTCATGCGGCGGTCTCCTGGTTGCCGGTGAGGCGCACGAACAGCTCCTCCAGGCGGTTGCTCTTGGTACGCATCGAGCGCACGCGGATGCCGGCCTCGTTCAGCGTGGCGAACACGCGGTTGAGGTCCATGGCGCGTGGCATGTCGATGTCCAGGGTATGGGCATCGGGGGCGGTGAGGGTGGCGCCTTCGATCAGCGGCAGCTGGGCCGGCAGGTCACCATCGATGTCCAGCAGGAAGCCTTCCACGTCCAGTTTGGCCAGCAGCGAGCGCATCGGGCCCTGCTCGACGATCCGGCCGTGGTTGATGATGGCCAGGTGCCGGCACAGGTACTCGGCTTCTTCCAGGTAGTGCGTGGTCAGGATGATCGTGGTGCCGGCGGCGTTGATTTCCTTCAGCACGCGCCACATGTCGCGGCGGATCTCGATGTCCACGCCGGCGGTGGGCTCGTCCAGGATCAGCAGGCGCGGGCGGGTCATCATCGCGCGGGCGATCATCAGGCGGCGCTTCATGCCACCGGACAGGGTGCGGCTCATCACCTGCGCCTTTTCCCACAGGTGGGCGCGCTTGAGTTCCTCCTCGGCGCGCTTTTCCGCTTCCTCGCGCGCCACGCCGTAGAAACCGGCGTAGTTGACCAGGATGTCGAAGGGCTTCTCGAACAGGTTGAAGTTGATTTCCTGCGGCACCAGGCCGATCAGGCGCATGGTGGCGCTGCGGCTGCGCACCAGGTCGCTGCCGAACACTTCCACCTGGCCTTCGCTGAGGTTGACCAGGGAGCTGATGATGCCGATCAGGGTCGATTTGCCGGCACCGTTGGGGCCGAGCAGGGCGAAGAAATCGCCCGGGGCCACTTCCAGGGAAACGCCCTTGAGCGCCTGGGTGCCGTTGTCGTAGGTCTTGCGGAGGTCGCGCACGCGCAGGGCGGGCGCTGTATCGTTCAGGGAAGCCAAGCTCGAAGCCTTCGCGCCCATGGGCTGGCGCTGGAGAGGGGCGGGGAAGGTCTATTATAGAAGACCCCGAGGGCTTGCCCCGGCTACACACTGTCCCGAAAAGTCGTGCCTGTCCAATTCCCCCTCAAGCTGGTCGGCCACCGCATGGTGGCGCCGACCGTCGGCCATTACCAGTTCGTGCGTGACGACGGCCAGCCGCTGGATTTCCAGCCCGGCCAGTTCATCCAGGTCCATTTCAGCTACGCCGACGGTACCGAAACCAAGCGCAGCTACTCCCTGGCCACGATCCATGACCATGCCCTGGGGCCCGGCGAAGCGGTGGATATAGCCGTCAGCTTCGTGCCCGGCGGGGCCGCCACGGCCCTGTTCGAGGCGCTGCAGGTCGGCAGCCAGCTCAACGCGTCCGGCCCGTATGGCCGCTTCTGCCTGAACCCGGGCGACCACAATGCCCGCTACCTGCTGATCGCCACCGGGACCGGGGTCACCCCGTACCGGTCGATGCTGCCGCTGCTGGAACAGGCCATGGCCGAGCGTGGCGTGCAGGTGGTGCTGCTGCAGGGCGCGCGCAGCCCGGCCGAACTGCTGTACAGCGACGATTTCCAGGCGTTCGCCGAAAAACACGCCAGTTTTCGCTACGTTCCTTGCCTGTCGCGCGAACTTCCCGCGGCCCCCGGGCCCGATGTACACCACGGCTACGTGCAGCAGGCGCTGGCCGGTTTCACGCCGGACCCGGCCACCGACATCGCCTACCTGTGCGGCAACCCGGACATGGTCGATGCCTGTGCCGAGGCGCTCAAGGCCGCTGGCCTGGGCAACCCGCAGATCCGTCGCGAGAAGTACGTCAGCAGCAAGTAGCCCGGACGGACCGGAGGCGGCCGTGGCCGCCCCCGGTGCCTGTGTTCAGCGGCTCAGTACGGAATCCAGGCATCGCGCCAGGCCGAGCCCACGCCGGGCCGGTAGGCCTCGCCGGCAACATTGCACCAGCCGCCCTGCGGGAACGGCCGGCAGGCGTACAGCTTGCCGTCGGTGCCCTTCACCACGGTCTCCCCGGCCTTGTAGCTGCCGATGCCGGCCGGGTACACGTAGTCGAACGTGCCGTTGCCGCCGCCGGGCGGGGTGCCGGTATCCGGGACCCGGGTGTCGAGCTGGAAGCGCTGGCCGGCCTTCAGATAGACCCGGTTTTCGGTGGCCGATGCCACCGGCGTGATCACGCCATCGCGCAGCACGCCCACGCGTGCCTGCTGGGCCGATGCGTTGACCTTGCGGGCCAGCGCCAGCGGCCACTGCGCCGGCGTGGTCTGTCCGGCCGCCAGCGTGGTTTCCACGCGCTCGACATCGTTGCCGCCGGCATTGAACACGCGCAGCGCCAGGGTGGTGCCCACCGGCAGGTCACCACGGGCGGTCACCGGGCCGGCATCCTGCCACTGCGCCACCGGCGGGGTACCGCCGCCACTGCCTTCAAAGCGCACATCCATGCAGGTGTAGAACGCTTCGGTGGAATCGGAGCGCTGCCAGGTGTTGTAGATCACGTGCTGGCCGCTGCGCTGCGGCAGCGTGCACTGCAGCTTGTAGGTGCCATCGGCCGACAGCGGCGTATTGCCCAGCGTGCAGAATTCCTGCAGGTCGGCCCAGCGCAGCGGGCTGCCCGGCTGCCAGCCGTCGCGGGTGACGAAGAAGCGCCAGTCACGCGTGGCATGCGGGGCGGTGGCCTTGAACACGAAGGTGAACCTGCCGTTGGCATCGGGCTGGATCGGCGTGGTGCTCCAGTCGCTGCGGTTCAGATCCAGGCCGCGGAAGGTGGGGTTGTTGCCGCTGCACAGCTTGCCATCGGGCACCACGGCCTGGTGGTTGCCGTTGGCGTTGGCCTGGTTGATGCCGTTCCAGTCATAGAAGGCCTGCGAGCCGGCCACCGCCTTGGCCGCGGCGCAGGCCGGATTGGTGGGGTTTTCCGGGTTGCCCTGGAAACAGGCGTAGACCCGGCTGGCCGGGGTGGTCATGGTGCCGTGTGCGGCTGCGGTGCCGGCCATGCCGAGGCCGCCCCCCAGCACAGCGGTGGCCAACAGCAGTGGGGTGAATCGCATTGACATGGCGCATCCTTGTGGTCGTCGAAGGGAACGGTGACCGCAGGGCCTGTGCGACATGGCGGCGGCACCGCCGCGAGTATCCCGGAGCGGTGCACGGCCGCACACCGCGGAAATGCGATTCCGTGACTGTGCATGTGAAGCCCTTCCCGCCGGCTTCACGCCGCGCTGAACGCGTGAGCGGTGTTTCACGTCAACAGTGCGGTATCGATCACATCCAACGTGTTGTCGCTTTCAACCAGGTCACGCCCGGCCAGGCGCCGTGTGGTGCGTGCGCATCGTGGGAAAGGGCGGCCCCGGGTGCGGTCAGGCTGCGCGCCTGCAAGTGATGCCGGTGGCGCCCGGGGCCTGCCACCGGTGCAGCTAGGAATGCTCTGAAATGTCTGCCGCACGCGGAAAACGAGCGGGTGCCAGGTGTACAAGGTGGCGCCATCTCCCATCGATACGCGTGCGGCCGTCATGATTCCCACTGCCTTCCGTTCCGGCACGGCGCCGGGCTTCACCCTGCTGGAACTGCTGGTCACCGTGGCGGTGCTGGCCATTCTTGCCACGGTCGCATTGCCCACCCACTTCAGGCTCGTTGCCAGCCACCAGCTCACGGCGGCGGCAAACGATCTGTTCGTGGCGCTCCAGTACGCGCGGCAGGAATCGGTACGGCGCAATGCACCGGTGCAGGTCTGTGGCTCGGCGGGCGGGCAGGCCTGTGATGGCGGTGGCTGGCAGCAGTGGATCGTCCGGAGTACCACCGGTGAGGTCCTGCGCACCGGGCGTATTCCGCCTTCGGTGTCGGTCCAGCCCGCGGGCCTGTTTGATGCTGGAACGCAGTTCACTGCAGGGGGCCTGTTCCACCAGGTCGGCGGCCGCCAGCAGGAAGGCCGGATGCAGATGTGCAGCGCCCGCGCAAAGCGCGGCCTGGAACTGGAAGCACGCGGTGGCGTGCAGCTGCGCTTGGCTGCGGCTGCACCGGTGCAGTGCCCATGACCAGCCGGCGCGAACAGCGGGCAGGAGCGCGGCGCACCCAGGCCGGGTCCAGCCTGATCGAAGTGCTGGTGGCGGTCCTGCTGCTGGCCGTGGGGGGACTGTCGGCGGCGATGGCCCACGCCAGCGCGCTGCGCCGTACGCAGGGCGCGATGTACAGCACCACCGCCGTGCATGCCACCGCCAGCTTGGCCGAGGCCATGCGCGCCAACCGGGCGGCGATGCACGACGGGAAATACGATACTGCCGGCGATGTGTGCGCCGGCAGTACGCCGCCGGGCGCCGAGGATCTTGCCCGGCAGGACCTGCGCCGCTGGGTGGAGGCGTTGTCAGCGGGGATGGGCCCGCAATCGTCGGTCTGTGGCAGCGTGAGCTGCCAGGGCGGTATCTGCCAGGTTGCCGTGCACTGGGATGACAGCCGCGCGGCAGGTGGCGAAGGGCCGGCGCGTTCGCGCCTGGTGCTGGGGGTTGCGCCATGAACACGTGCCGCATGCGCGGGCTGACCCTGGTCGAACTGTTGATCGGCATGGTGCTGGCCCTGTTGGTGCTCGGGGCCTGCCTGCACTTCTACCTGGGTTCGCTGCATGGCACGCAGGACACGCTGGGCATCGCGCGCGTGCAGGAATCGGGACGGCTGGCGATGGAGCTGCTCGGTAACGACATCCGCGGGGCCGGCGATCCGCTGTGCGACCAGCGCCATGCCGTGGCCAGCCTGCTGGCCGATCGCCAGCGGCCGTCCTGGGCCACCTTCGGGGAACCGCTGAAGGGCCTGGCTGCCGCTGCCGGCCCGGGGTTCGAGGATCCCGTGCTTGTCACCGGTACAGCGGCCGGGCAGCGCCTGCCCGACCGGCCGGCCCTGCGGTTGTGGACGGTCACGTCGCTGGTACTGGGGACGCCCGGCCAGTCTGCATCCGACCAGCCCATCGCCGTGACCGGCAACGACCTGCCGGCGGTGGGCTCCCCGTTGCTGCTGTGCGATCCCACCCGGGCCGTGCTGGTGCGGGTGACGGCTACCGGTGCGGCCATCGGGCACGATGCGCCGGCCAACTGTGTGGCGTACTTCGCCACCGGCGAGGCCTGCCCGGCGCAGCCGCCAGCACAGTCGGCCCGGTACCGCTTCGGTGCGGACACGGCGTTCGGACAGCCCTGGCAAGTGCGTTGGTTCGTCGGCAACGACGAGCAGGGTGTGGCCTCGTTGTACCGGCAGCAACTGGTGGACGGTGCGATCGTGGCCGGCGGCGCCGTGGCCAGCGGCGTGACCCATTTCTCGCTGCGCTATCTGCTGGACGGTCAGGCCGACTATGTGCCGGCGATGCAGGTCGCGCCGGGCCAGTGGAACCAGGTACGCGCGGTAGACGTGCAGCTGCAGCTCGAAAGCAGTGCCGGCAAGGCAGGCGATGCCCGCATCGTGCGTGCGTTCCAGCAGACCTTCAGCATACGGAACCGCCTGCCATGACACCGGCCTTTTCCCGCCCCGAGCGTGGCGTGGTGCTGTTCGCGGTACTCATCATGCTGCTGCTTGTCTCGCTGCTGGTGGTGGTGAGCCTGCGCACCAGCCTGCTGCAGGAGCGCATGACCTCCGGTACCCGCGACCGCGCGATGGCCCTGCAGAATGCCGAATCCGCACTGGTGCAGGCCGAACAGCTGCTGGCGGGCATCGGCCCGGACGGCGGGCCGGTCGGCCTGGATTGCTCCCAGCGCGAGGGCACCCCCGATGTGCTGTGCATGCCACACCCCTCGCTGGGAGGGGTATCGGCGCCGGGCCGCGGCTGGACGGCGACAGCCGATCTTCAGCCTGACGGCCTGGGCGCGGGAGCCCCCGCCTTCGCCGTGCAGTACCTGGGGCGGCGCGATGCCGGCAACGCGCTGGGCCTGGAAGACGAGCCGAATTACGGGGAAGCATCGGGCCGGGTTGAAGCCGAGTTCTACCGCGTCATCGCACGCGGCGCCGACCCGCAGGCCACGCCTGATCGCGCGCAGGTCCTGCTGCAGTCCACCGTTGTTCGTGAGTGAGGTGATGTCCGTGCGTGTGTTGTCCTTTCCACATCCCACCGCTGCCGTCCTGGCCGGTTTCTGCCTGGGCCTGGCCGGTGCCCTGGGAGCGCCGCCGGTGCAGGCGCAGATCGCGCAGGCGCCACTGTCATCGCAGATCAAGGTGCCGGGCAACCTGGTACTGGCAGCGTCGGTCGAATTTCCGACATTGATCAGTGCAGCCAACATCGATGCCTACAGTCGTGCAGCCGCCTACGACGGCTACTTCGATTCGAACAAGTGCTACCGCTATGTCTATGCACCCGACGAAGCCGACCGCCACTTCGAGCCGGTGTCGGTGCATGGCGGGCGCGCATGTCCGGGTGATGACTGGGATGGGCACTATCTGAACTGGGCAACCACCCAGACCATCGACCCCTTCCGCAAGGCGCTGACCGGTGGCTACCGCGTGCGTGACCTGCCGGGGGAGACATGGCTGGAAAAGGCCGATTTCACCCCGCGCGTGACGGTGTTCTTCCCGCCGACCCGCATTCCCGCAGGGATGGCGGTGGATCCGCTGCTGGTACGAAGTGCCACACCTGCACGATGGCCCAGCTTCATGACACGCGTCGATGGCCTGGGCGCGCGGTTGTACTTCACCGCCATCGGCAATCTGGACGCGGCGAACACCGCCACGGCCTACGACCCTGCAAACCCTGCCCACCGGCTGCAGCCCACCGGGCCCGGTGGGCCGGGCGATGAAGCCGTCATCTATGAACTCAGTGTGCGGGTGAAGGTGTGCGTGGCGGGCGTGGGTCTGGAACGCAACTGCGTACCGTACGCCACCGGCGCAAAGCCTGAGGGCCTGCTGCAACGCCATAGCCGCCAGCTTCGCTATTCGGTGCTGAGCTACATCAACAACGGGATGAGCTATCCCTTCAATGCCGGCGGCCATGAGACAGCCCCGGATGGGGGCGTGCTGCGCGCGCGGCAGAAGTTCATCGGGCCGATGACACCGGACCCCGTGAAGCCGGACGTCGTCAACGCGGCAGCGGAATGGGACCCGACCACGGGCGTCCTGTACCGCAACCCGGATCCGGCCGATGCAGCCGCCACCGGCGCCGGGGTCGCTGACAGCGGAGTGATCAATTACATCAACAAGTTCGGCCAGATGAAGACAGGCCGTTCGCCGAAGAATTTCGACAATGTCAGTGAGCTCTATTACGCAGCGGCCCGCTACGTGCGGGGAATCGGCAACGTCCCCGAGTTCAGCGCGCTGTCATCCGACCCGGTCACGCGTTACCGCCAGGCCGATGGTTTCCCGGTGATACAGCACTGGGATGACCCGATGACCTATCACTGCCAGGGCACCACCCTGCTGGGCATCGGTGATACCGGCACCTGGGAGGACAAGAACCTGCCCGGCCCCACCAGCAGCGCGGGAGAGCACTGGCCAAAACCCGCCGCGGTGGCCGCTGACCTGGACTACGACGTGGTCCGGGCCATGACCCAGCTCTGGAGGATGGAGGGGCACGCGCCTGCCGCTGCAAGGGCACGGGCCGTGGCGCCCAGTTTCGGCACGCCGGCACAGCACAATTCCGCTTACATCGCCGCCCTGGCCTACCTGGCCAACACCACCGACCTGCGGCCGGACAACGCGCCCAACGGCATGCCGGGCATGCAGACCATGCGTACCTACTGGGTGGATGTTGTCAGCAACAAGGACTATGCAACGGGCAGGAACCAGTACGTGCTGGCCACCAAGTACGGTGGGTTCCACGTGCCCGAGGGCTTCGATCCCTTCGATCCGGCCGCGCCGCCGCTCAAGGATGCGTGGTGGTGGAACGGCAAGGACTTGGTCAACGGCGATGCCCGCGAAAAGCGCCCGCGGACCTTCTTCGCCGCCGCCGATGCATCGCGGATGGTGGCCAGCCTGGAAGAGGCGTTCGGCATGATTACCCAGCCCAGGCGGGGGTCGGGCTCGGCCCTGGCCAGCAATGGTGGCGCGCTCGACGCCGACGGACGGGTGTTTTCCGCGTCCTATCGTACCGGCGTCTGGCGTGGTGACCTGGTGGCCCACGCGGTTGACGCAGCCACCGGCACCCCTTCCTCCGGGGCAGCGCTGTGGAGCGCGGCAGCGCGGCTGGATGCCCGCGATTGGCGTACCCGCACGCTGTATACCAGCCGGGGCGGGCGCATGCTGCCGCTGGAATGGTCGGCGTTGGACCAGCCCGCACGGACCGCGCTGGGCAGCCAGGACGTGCTGGACCATCTTGCCGGTGACCGCAGCAAGGAAGGCTCCCAGGGCCTGCGACTGCGTGCCAGCGTGCTGGGTGACATCGTCAACTCGTCACCGGTGCATGCCGGTGCGCCCAACCCGCGCCTGTACGCGCAACGGCGTTTCCAGGGCGCGGACCGTTATGGCGCGTTCGCCGATGCGCAGGCCTCGCGCAGGGCGATGGTATACGTCGGTGCCAATGACGGCCTGCTGCACGCTTTCGATGCCGCTACCGGTGAAGAACGGTTCGCCTTCATGCCGGCCACGGCCATCACCCCGCACCTGCGTGCCTACACCCGCGAAGGGTATGAGCACCATTACAACGTCGATGGCGAACTGACCGTGGCCGATGCGTATGTGCGTGGTGCGTGGCGCACGGTCCTGGTGGGTACGCTGGGGCGGGGCGGGGCCGGCGTCTTCGCGTTGGATGTCACCGATCCCGACCGCCCGGCCCTGTTGTGGGAACGGGGAGCCGCGGATGTCCCGGGGCTGGGCAGGGTGCTGGGCAAGCCGATGGTGGCCCAGGTGGCCGACGGTGATTGGCGCGTGTTGCTGGGCAACGGCGTGGATGCCGATGACGGCAGTTCACGCCTGGTCAGCATCAGCCTGGCGGGGGGCGAAGTGCGGAGCCTGCTGCTGGATGCACGCGGGAACGGCGCGTCGGCTGTCCGCCCTTGGGATGCCGATCGCGATGGCTTTGCCGAAACCGCCTATGTCGGCGACCGGCAGGGGGGTGTCCACCGGGTGGATGTCGTGGCCGGCCGCAGCCAGCGCCTGTTCAATGCAGCTGCCGGCGGCAGGGCGCAGCCCATCACCGCCGCACCGTTGGTCGCGCGCGATCCGGCCACTGCCGAAACCTGGGTGTTCATTGGTACCGGTGCCCTGCTGGAGGTGGCCGATCTGGGCAGGACCGAGGTGCAGTCCTGGTATGGCCTGCGTGACCATGGGCAGATGATCGCCGGGCGTAGCGGGTTGTCCACCACCCGCATCATCGCCGAAACCGGCAACGGGCGCGTCCTGGACAGGCATGCCACGCCGGGCAGGGAGGGCTGGGTGATGGATCTGGTCTCGCCCGGCGCAGGCGCCCGCGGTGAGCGCATGCTGGTACCGGCGCAGTTCCGTGGCCGGGTGCTGCTGGGCACCACGCGCATTCCCGATGCCAGCAACCCGTGCAACCCGGCCGGCTCGGGCTACTACATGGCCCTGGACCCGTTCACCGGTGGCCGGCTGGACAGCAGCTTCTTCGATATGGATGGCAATGGCACGGTGGGCAACCCCGACGACCTGGTGGGCGGTGGCGGCCCGCCGGTGCCGTCGTCCGGCTATCTCGTGGGGCAGGGACCCAATGCGCCGGGCTTCCTCGGCGACTGGCTGGGCGGTGTCGCCGAGGACGGCACCCTGCATGGCCTGGTGACCCAGCCGATCGGCAACCGCATCCGCCGGGCGAGCTGGCGTGAACTGCGGCAGCTGGGCGAAGGAGGGCAGTGACATGGGCATGTCGTCGCAGAAGGGATTCACACTCATGGAAGTGATCATCACCTGCGGGATCATCACCATGCTGGTGGCGATCGCGCTGCCGTCCTATCGGCAGCATGTCGTCAAGACGCACCGCGTGCAGGCGCAGGCCTGCCTGGTCAACCAGGCCAACGTGCTGGAACGGCACTACACGCGCGTGCTGGACTACCAGGGCGCGCCTGTGGCGCACTGCGCCGCCGAAATCAAGGCCTACCAGGTGCATGTCGAACTTGCGCCCGGTGGCTACACCGTTGTCGCCACGCCGGTATCAGGCCATGCCGACCATGCCTGTGGCCCGTTGGGCCTGGACCAGGCGGGCCGCCGGTCACCGGCCGATACGGCCTGCTGGTGACCGTGGAGGGAAGCGCTGCCACCGCGCGCCGGTCGGGGGCGTACCGGTGCTGCGCCAGGCCGTGTCATCTGGCCGCCAGTGCCTGCTGAAGCCTGCCGATGGCTGACTGGCGCACCGGGCGGGTGCGCGCAACGCCCGGGACAGGCGTAAAACAGCGCGCTGGAGCCCCGGGCAGTGCCCGGGCCACGACCGCAGACCGGGGTGTGCCATGCAGTGGACGATGAGGATCGGGGGCGGTGCCGCCGTGTGGATGCTGGGCCTGCTGCTGGCGGCCAGCGCCCAGGCCGCGCCGGTGGTGCAGACGCTGCCGCTGTGGCCGGCCGGGCAATGGCCGCCGGTGGTCCAGGGCCCGGAACAGTCACGGGCGCATGCGGGCAAGCCCGGCGTGGTGACCGGCGTATCGGCGCCGCGCCTGGAGATCTACCGCCCGCAGCACCCCAACGGCATGGCGGTGCTGGTGTTCGGCGGGGGCGGTTATGCGCGCATCGAAGTGGGTGCCGAAGCGCAGCCCGCCGCGCAATGGCTGCAATCGCAGGGCATCACGGCTGCGGTCGTCTACTACCGCCTGCCCGAGGACGGCTGGGCACCGGCAGCGCCCTTCCAGGATGGCCAGCGCGCCATGCGCCTGCTGCGGGCGCGGGCCGGTGAACTGGGCATCGATCCCGCACGCATCGGCGTGATGGGTTTCTCTGCCGGCGGCAACCTGGCCGGTATTGTCGGCACCCGCTTCAATGGCCATTTCTACGCCCCGGTCGATGCGACCGACCGGATCTCCGCGCGCCCGGATTTCATGGCCCTGCTGTACCCGGTGGTATCGCTGCAGCCAGCCCTGGGGCATACCCATGCGCAGAAGGAGCTATCGCGCCAGCCCGATGCGGTAGAGGCCTATTCGGTGGAACTGCACGTGCACCGCGACTCGCCGCCGATGTTCCTGGCCCAGGCCGAGGATGACCCCATCGCCAGCGTGGACAACAGCAAGGTCCTGGACGCCGCGGCCCGCGCGGCGGGCGTACCGGTGGAACTGCACCTGTTCCCGCACGGTGGCCACGGCTGGGGCCTGGGCAAGGCGGGATCGCCGGAGGCGCAATGGCCGGCGATGTTCATGCGCTGGGCCCGCCAGCGCGGCCTGCTGGAGGCGCGCCCCTGATCCTGCCGGTGCGGGCAGGATCGCGCGGAAGGGCCCACTGCGTGTAAGTTGGTCACATCCACCGCGCGCTGTCGTCGTGGTGGCATGAACGTCCACGAGGGGGAGCACCGCACGATGCATGTAAACCACCTGAAGCTGGCCGGGTTGCTGGCCAGCGCGCTGCTGGCCGGCTGCAGCGCCACGCCTGCACCGGAAGCGGGCCGGGATGCCGCCGCCGGGCGCCGCCAGGGCCAGATCGATTTCCAGCCCTGCACGCTGACCAGCAGCCAGGCCAGCGCCAATGTCGAAGCCCTGTGCGGCACGCTGAGCGTGCCGGAAAACCGGGAGGCCCCCCAGGGCCGGAAGATCGACCTGCGGATCGCCTGGCTGGAAGCCGGCGAAAGCGGCAACAGCGCACCGGACCCGGTGTTCTTCCTGGCCGGTGGCCCTGGCCAGGCCGCCAGCGAGGTGGCCTTCGTGGTCGACAACGCGTTGCGCCAGGTACGCAAGCAGCGCGATATCTTCCTGATCGACCAGCGCGGCACCGGCGGTTCCAATCCGCTGACCTGCCAGGACGCACAGGGCAAGGAGCTGCCGTTCGATGAAGAGGCCGCACCGAGCGAAGCGCTGCTGCGCGACTACGCGCAGCGTTGTGCGGCATCGCTGGAAGGACGGGCCGATCCGCGCTTCTACACCACCGGCGAGGCCATCGCCGATCTGGATGCCGTACGCCAGGCCCTGGGCGCGGACACCATCAACCTGATCGGCGTGTCCTACGGCACGCGCGTGGCCCAGCGTTACGCCGGCACCTACCCGCAGCACACCCGCAGCGTGGTGATCGATGGCGTGGCACCGAACGACCTGGTGGTGGGTGGCGAATTCGCCAACACCTTCGAAAACGCCATCACCCTGCAGTCGGCGCAGTGCCGCACCGATGCGGCCTGCAGCAAGCGCTTCCCGACCGATACGCGTGAACAGCTGCGCACCGTGGTGGACACCCTGCGCCGCGCACCGGTGGCGGTGGACTACCGTGACCCGGGCACGAATGCCCCGCGCCGGGACGTGCTGACCCCGGACAGCGTGGTCGGCCTGGCGTTCGCCTTCTCCTACGTGCCTGAGTTGTCCTCGCTGCTGCCGCTGGTACTCGATGAAGCCGCGCACGGCCGGTACTCACCGTTGGCCTCGCTGGCGCGCGGCGCCACGCGCACGATGGGCTTCCAGATCAACCGGGGCATGCAGTGGTCGGTGATCTGCAGCGAGGATGCGCCGCGCTACCAGCCGCCGGCCGCAACCGGTGACACCCTGGTCGGCCCGGAAGTGGCGCGCGCCTTCTTTGCCGCCTGCCCGGTCTGGCCGCACCAGCCGGCGCCGGCCAGTGCCGCTGCGCCGCTGCACAGCGACCTGCCGGTGCTGCTGCTGTCCGGCGAACTGGACCCGGTTACTCCGCCGCGCTACGCCGAGCAGGTCGTGGCCAACCTGCCCCATGGCCGCGCGCTGCTCGCCCGCGGGCAGGGCCACGGCACCTTGAGTGCCGGGTGCATGCCACGCCTGGTCGGCCAGTTCATCGACAAGACCGATGCCAAGGCGCTGGATGCCAGCTGCCTGGACACGCTGAGCAACGTGCCGGCGTTCACCTCGTTCAATGGATGGGAACCATGATCGTCGCCGACAACCTGCACAAGGCATTCAATACCCGCACCGGCCGCGTCCAGGCCGTGGACAACGTCGGTTTCCGCGCCGAGGACGGACGCATCACCGGCCTGCTCGGCCCCAACGGAGCGGGCAAGACCACCACCATGCGCATGCTGTACACGCTGATGCAGCCGGACAGCGGCAGCATCCAGGTCGACGGCGTGGATGCGGCGGTCGATCCGCTGGACGTGCGCCGGCGGCTCGGCGTGCTGCCCGATGCGCGCGGCGTCTACAAGCGCCTGACCGCGCGCGAGAACATCGCTTACTTCGGCCAGCTGCACGGCCTGTCCGACGCGCGCATCCGCGAGCGCACCGAGATCCTGTCGCATGCGCTGGACATGGGCGACATCCTGGACCGGCAGACCGATGGCTTCTCGCAGGGCCAGCGCACCAAGACCGCCATCGCGCGCGCGCTGGTGCACGATCCGCGCAATGTCATCCTCGACGAACCGACCAACGGGCTGGACGTGATGACCACGCGCGCGCTGCGGCGCTTCCTGCTCGGTCTGCGCGAGGAAGGCCGCTGCGTGATCCTGTCCAGCCACATCATGCAGGAGGTGGCGGCGTTGTGTGACCACATCGTGATCATCGCCAAGGGCACCGTGGTGGCCGCTGGCAGTGCCGATGCGCTGCGCGCGCAATCGGGTGAAGCCAACCTGGAAGACGCTTTCGTCAAACTGATCGGCAGCGAAGAGGGACTGCACGCATGAGCCTGGCCACCCTGATCACGGTGATGCGCAAGGAACTGCGCGACATCTCCCGCGACCGGCGCACGCTGGCGCTGACCCTGCTGCTGGGGCCGCTGCTGTACCCGATCCTGCTGCTGGGCATGGGCAAGCTGGCCGAGAGCCGGGTCAAGACCCAGATCGAGCAGCCACTGTCCATTCCCACCATCGGGGCCGAGCATGCGCCGAACCTGGTGCGCTTCCTGGCAGCGCAGGGCCTGAATGCCACGACGGCACCGAAGGACCTGACCCAGGCGATCCGTTCGCAGGACATCGATGTCGCGCTGCGGATCAGTGATGACTTCGGCCAGGCCTGGGCCGAAGGCCGCCCGGCGCTGGTGGAAGTGATCCGCGACAGCACGCGGCGTGCCGGGGAAGTGCCCACCGCCCGCCTGCAGGCGGCGCTGCAGGCCTACAACGGCCAGGTCGGCACCCTGCGGCTGATGGCACGCGGGCTGGATGCACAGGTGGCACGGCCGCTGGACGTGGCCAGCCAGGACTTGGCCACCGCCGAAGCCAAGCGCGGCATGATCCTGTCGATGCTGCTGCCGGTGCTGCTGACGCTCACCTCGTTCATCGGTGGCGCCTACCTGGTGATGGATGCCACGGCCGGCGAGCGTGAGCGCCAGTCGCTCGAACCGCTGCTGGCGACGCCGGCGTCGCGCAGTGCGATCGTCAGTGGCAAGATCGCCGCCGCCTGCGTGATCGGTTTCATCTCGCTGCTGCTGACATTGCTGGCCTTCAAGGTGAGCGCGCAGATCGCCCCGGGCAACATCGGGCGCCAGTTCAACATGGGCCTGCTGTCGATGCTGCAGATGCTGTTCGTGATGCTGCCGATGCTGTTGATCGGCACCTCGCTGCTGACCTACCTGTCGGCCAGCGCCAAGAGCATGAAGGAAGCCCAGAGCCATATGACCTGGCTGGTGCTGCTGCCGATGCTGCCCGGTTATGCGCTGATGGCCTACCCGCTCAAGAGCGAGATCTGGCAGTACGCCATCCCGTTCCTGGCGCAGAACCAGATGCTGCTGAAGGTGATCCGCCACGAGGCGATCAGCCCGCAGATCTGGGGCGTGTACCTGGTGGCCAGCGTCGGCCTGGCCGCAGTGCTGTGGTTTGCCGCCGTGCGCCGCTACCACAACGAGCGGTTGGCGATTTCGGGTTGACCGGCCGTAGGTAGTATTGGCGTGCAATGGCACGGGGCCCGGTTATCCGGGCCCCGTTGCGTTCAGAGGCTGCCATTCCATCGTGGGGCGTCAGCCACGCTTCATGGCCGAATTCGCGAGCGACCCGGCCATCTACGCGCGTGCGCTTGAACGGCACAAGGATCGGGTGATGTGGCGATAGCGCCTGTATGCGTCACCTGTCGTGGTGCATGGCGCGTGTGTAGCCCGTCGGTGTGAGCCCCAGTTCCCGCTTGAACACGGCGATGAATGCGCTGGGCGTGTCATAGCCCAGCGACAGCGCCACCGTGGTTACCGCTTCGCCCTCCAGCAACCGTGGCAGTGCCAGCAGCACCCGCAGGCGCTGTCGCCATTCGGCCAGGCCCATGCCGGTGCTGGCCTGCCAATGGCGGGCCAGGCTGCGCGTGGACAGTCCGGCCAGTGACGCCCAGGCATCCATGCCGCGGTTGTCATGGGGCGTGCGTGCAAGTGCCGTGGCGATCCGCCGCAGGCGACGGTCGGCGGGCTGCGGCATGGCCAGGGGCAGTGGCGTGCTGGCGGCGATCTCGTCGGCCATGACCCCGAGCAGCCGGTGGTGCGTGCTTTGCAGGGGACCGGCAGGCCAGCCCAGTACGCGGGGAATTGCCGCCTGCAGCAGCGCGCTGGGCTGGAAGAGGCGGGCGGTATCCGGCAGCGCCGCACAGCGGTCGGCGCTGAAATACAGGCTCCAGCCATCGAAGGCCCCGATGCTGGCCAGGGCGTGTGGCAGTGCCGGTGGCAGCCACGCCAGATGGCCGGCGGGCAGCAGCCAGTGCAACGGGCCGGCCTCGATGCGCAACAGGCCGCTGGCCGCACCCAGCAATTGGCCACGTGCATGCTGGTGGCGGGGGGTACGCCGGCTGCCGGCCATCGTCAGCCGCGCGCCCACGACAGGGGGACCGCCGGGCGTGTCGGCCAGGCCAGGATCGATCAATGGTGCGGGATTTGGCTGATCTGCCATATTGGTTGGCAGTTATACGGCAGAACGGACGATGGCGGGGCCTCACACTGTGCCCCTACACCTTTGGAGGTACGTTGCCATGCAAGCACAGGACATCCTGCCCGATCACCAGAACCACGTGCAGATCGATGGCGTCACCGTCCGCAAGGGCAGTGTTGGCGCCTTCCTCGCCAACGTACGTCAGTGGCAGGACCCGGCCAGCGATGCCACGGCCCGTGCCACCGCCGAAGCCGATCTGTGCGCATTACTGCCGGCCCTGCGGGCGTTGGGGCTGTTCGAGGTGTTCGCCGTGCGTGATCCGCAGCTGCAGCGCCTGATCGACAGCGGTACCTGAAACGCAACGGGGCCCGGACAGACCGGGCCCCGTGCCGTGCGTGGGGGTGCTTCAGTTGCTGGGTTCGAAGACCAGCGTACGACGGGTCGTGACGGGTGCACCGACCGGCTCGAAACGCCAGCGCTTGACGGCGTTGAGGGCTTCGCGGTCGAAGATGCGGGCGGGCGTGGCTCGCAGCACGCGCGAACTGGTGACCGAACCATCGGTACCCACGGTGATTTCCACCAGCACTTCGCCCGAGGTACCGGCGCGCAGGGCCTCGGCCGGGTAGCGCGGCGCCGGGGTGCTGACCGGGCGCAGCGTCGGTGCTGCCGCCGGCGCCGCCTGGCGTGCCGCCGCCGCCTGCTGTGCGGCGGCCTGCTGCTGCCGGGTTTCGGCTTCGCGGCGGGCGCTGGCCTGGCGTTCGGCTTCGGCGCGTTCGTTGTCGCGACGCGCGGCATCCTGCTGTGCGGCAATCTGCTGGGCCGCTGCGGCCTCACGGGTGCGCTGCTCGGTCAGGCGCTGCTGCTCGGCCTGCTGGCGGGTGCGGTTCTCGGCATCCTTGCGGGCCTGCTCGGATTCATCCTGGGTGCGCTTGGCCGCGTTCTGCTGGCCCTTGGCCAGGCTCTCTTTCAGGCGCGGCAGCGCGGGCGCGGCCGGGTCCATCTTCTCGATCAGCGCCACCAGCCGCTGGGCTTCGGTGAAGTCCTCGCGGGCCAGGTGCTGCTCGGCGGCGATCAGCGTGTACGGCAGCAGATCGGTCAGGGCGCTCTTCACCGCCGCGTCGTCCGGGGTCTTGTCACGCAGCGCCAGGTAGTACTCGATGGCGTTGTCACCGGCCGGCGCGTACATGCGGTTCTCGCGCAGCGCCTGGCTGGCCGATTCGCGCAGCTGCTCGGTGCCCATCGACTGCACCTTGGCGGCCACGACCGGGGCAGCCGGTGCGGCGGCGGTGCTGGCCGGTGCCGCGCCCTCGGCGGCGGCAGGTGCGCTGTCGTCCTTGCCGGAACAGGCGGCCAGCGCCAGCGCCAGGGCAACCGGCAACCACCGGCGTGCGCCGGCATGAAGATTCACGTGCGACATCTTTCTCCCCTATAGAGACGACGGTACGACGGGCCCGGGCACAGCGCCGCGGGCAGTGGCCGGTGGCGTTTCCCGACGCCAGCGGCTGCAACGGCGAGGATGCAATCTAGCATCCCCGCGCGGCCGGTGGGCAAGCGGCCCGGGCGGTACCCCACCGCCGGGCCGGCCGATCAGTGGGCTTCGCCCTTGCCCTTGGCGTGGGCGTTGGACATCAGCTTGTCGGTCCAGGCGATGCCGATCGCCGACAGGATGAACACGCAGTGGATGATGGTCTGCCACAGCACGCCATCGGCGGTCATGGTCGTACAGGTATCGGCACCAGCACCATAGAAGCTGGTCGACGCCGATGACGCCGCCGCAGCCCATTGCTCCGGCTTGCACAGCGGCAGGCCGCCCAGTGCGCTGGTGGCGATGAAGGTCTTCAGCAGGTGGATCGAGGAAATGCCGATGATCGCCATGGCCAGCTTCACCTTCAGCACGCTGGCGTTGACGTGGCTCAGCCACTCGGGCTGGTCCGGGTGGCCTTCCAGGCGCAGGCGCGAAACGAAGGTCTCATAGCCACCCACGATGACCATCACCAGCAGGTTGGAGATCATCACCACGTCGATCAGCCCCAGCACGATCAGCATGATCTGCTGTTCGCCCATGGAAACCGAGTGCGAGATCAGGTGCCACAGTTCCTTGCCGAACAGGAACACGTAGACGCACTGGGCCACGATCAGGCCCAGGTACAGGGGCAGCTGCAGCCAGCGCGAGGCAAAGATCAGCGAGGACAACGGGGACAGGGGTGGGCGGTTTGCACTCATGCGAAGGATGCTGCGTTGCGGGGAAGCGGCGAGGTTACCGGCCCTCCAGGGCGGTGCCAAGCCAACCGACGCACTAGACTGGGCCTTTCCTGAACGCACCGAGCCGCCGCCATGATCGACCTGTATTACTGGCCTACCCCCAACGGCCACAAAGTCACCCTGCTGCTGGAAGAACTGGGCCTGGAGTACCGCATCCACCCGGTCAACATCGGGGCCGGTGACCAGTTCAAACCTGAATTCCTGGCCATCTCGCCCAACAACAAGATGCCGGCCATCGTCGACGCGGCCCCGGCCGACGGCGGTGCGCCGCAGAGCGTGTTCGAGTCCGGCGCGATCCTGCTCTATCTGGCCGAGAAGACCGGCCGTTTCCTGCCCAGCGACCCGCGCGGCCGCATCGCCACCCTGGAGTGGCTGTTCTGGCAGATGGCCGGCCTGGGCCCGATGAGCGGCCAGATGGGCCACTTCAACGTGTACGCACCGGAGAAGATTCCCTATGCGATCGAGCGCTACGACAACGAAGTGCGCCGCCTGCACGGGGTGATGGACACGCGCCTGGCGCAGCACGCCTTCCTGGCCGGTGACGACTACACCATTGCCGACATGGCCAGCTACCCGTGGATCGGTGCCTATGACAGGATCCCGGTCGATTTTGCCGCCTTCCCGAACCTCAAGCGCTGGCACGAGGCCATTGCCGCACGCCCGGCCACCCAGCGCGCCTATGCGCTGCGCCAGCAGGTGAACCCCAATGCGGGCAAGCCGTTGAGCGAGGAAGAGCGCAAGCAGCTGTTCGGCAAGCGCTGAGGGCCGGCCCGGGCCGGTGCGCCCGCCGGGCCATGCCCGGCGGCCTGCGCGCATGGGCAGAAGGTCATGCTGCCTTCCCGCACGGCCTTGGTTAGGATGGGCCGACCGCCGCCGCGCCAGGCGTGGTGGCGGACCTGCCGTTTGCCGGGACCTTCCATGCGCCACCTGTTTGCCTCGCTTGCCCTCATGCTCGCCACCAGCACCGCCGCCCACGCCGAAAAACTGAGCCTGGAAGCCATCACCGGGCCGCTGCCGCTGTCCGGGCCGACGCTGATGAAGCCCAAGGTCGCGCCCGATGGCTCGCAGGTCAGTTTCCTGCGCGGCAAGGACACCGACCGCAACCAGCTGGACCTGTGGAGCTATGACATTGCCAGCGGGCAGACGCGGCTGCTGGTGGATTCGAAGGTCGTGCTGCCGGGCAGCGAGACCCTCAGCGATGAAGAGAAGGCACGCCGCGAGCGCCAGCGCATTGCCGCGATGACCGGCATCGTCGATTACCAGTGGTCGCCGGATGCGCAGCGCCTGCTGTTCCCGCTGGGCGGCGAGCTGTACCTGTATGACCTGAAGCAGCAGGGCACGGCCGCCGTGCGCCAGCTCACCCACGGCGAGGGCTTTGCCACCGACGCCAAGCTGTCGCCCAAGGGCGGCTTCGTCAGCTTCATCCGGGGCCGCAACCTGTGGGTGATCGACCTGGCCAGCGGCAGGCAGCTGCAGTTGACCGCCGATGGCAGTGCCACGATCGGCAACGGCGTGGCCGAGTTCGTTGCCGACGAGGAGATGGACCGCCATACCGGCTACTGGTGGGCACCGGATGATTCGGCCATCGCTTTCGCCCGTATCGATGAAAGCCCGGTGCCGGTGCAGAAGCGCTACGAGGTGTATGCCGACCGTACCGACGTGATCGAGCAGCGCTACCCGGCTGCCGGTGATGCCAACGTGCGCGTGCAGCTGGGCGTGATCGCGCCGGCGGCCGGGGCACCGCCGCGCTGGGTCGACCTGGGCAAGGAACAGGACATCTACCTGGCCCGCGTGGACTGGCGCGATGCACAGCACCTGACCTTCCAGCGCCAGTCGCGTGACCAGCGCCAGCTGGACCTGGTCGAAGCCACCCTGGCCGATGGCCGCCAGCGCGTGCTGGTGCATGAAACCAGCCCGACCTGGGTGCCGCTGCACAACAGCCTGCGTTTCCTGGCCGACGGCAGCTTCGTGTGGTCGTCCGAGCGCACCGGCTTCCAGCACCTGTACCGCATCGACGCCAAGGGCAAGGCCACCGCGCTGACCCACGGCAGCTGGCCGGTGGATGAGCTGCTGGCGGTCGACGAAGCCGCCGGCAAGGTGTACTTCCGTGCCGGGGTGGAATCGCCGCGCGAGAGCCAGATCTACGCCGTGCCGCTGCAGGGCGGTGCACTGCAGCGCCTGTCTGCCGCGCCGGGCATGCACAGCGCCAGTTTCGCGCGCAACGCCAGCGTGTACGTGGACAGCTGGTCCAACAGCACCACCCCGCCGCAGATCGAGCTGTTCCGCGCCGATGGCGGGAAGATCGCCACCCTGGTCGAGAACGACCTGGCCGATCCCAAGCATCCCTATGCGCGCTACCGCGAGGCGCAGCGCCCGGTCGAGTTCGGCACGCTGCTGGCCGCCGATGGCCGCACGCCGCTGCAGTACAGCCTGATCACGCCGGCCGGTTTCGATCCGGCCAAGCGTTACCCGGTGGCGGTGTATGTCTACGGCGGCCCGGCCAGCCAGACCGTCACCGACAGCTGGCCCGGCCGTGGCGACCACCTGTTCAACCAGTACCTGGCGCAGCAGGGGTACGTGGTGTTTTCGCTGGACAACCGCGGCACCCCGCGCCGGGGTCGTGATTTCGGCGGCGCGCTGTACGGAAAGCAGGGCACGGTGGAAGTGGCCGACCAGCTGCGCGGCGTGGCGTGGCTGAAGCAGCAGCCGTGGGTGGATCCGGCACGCATCGGCGTGCAGGGCTGGTCCAACGGCGGCTACATGACCCTGATGCTGCTGGCCAAGGCATCGGACAGCTACGCCTGCGGTGTGGCGGGCGCGCCGGTGACCGACTGGGGCCTGTATGACAGCCACTACACCGAGCGCTACATGGACCTGCCGTCGCGCAATGACGCCGGTTACCGCGAGGCACGCGTGCTGACCCACATCGACGGCCTGCGTTCGCCGCTGCTGCTGATCCACGGCATGGCCGATGACAACGTGCTGTTCACCAATTCGACCAGCCTGATGAGCGCGCTGCAGAAGCGCGGCCAGCCGTTCGAACTGATGACCTACCCCGGTGCCAAGCACGGCCTGTCCGGTGCCGATGCACTGCACCGCTACCGGGTTGCCGAAGCGTTCCTGGGACGCTGCCTGAAACCCTGATCCCCACCCCCGGGAAGGAGCCCGACGATGCCACTGCCTCCGCCGATTCCGCAGCACGTCGCCCGTGGCCGGGGATGGTGGCAGCGCCACTGGCGCTGGGCCATGCCGCTGGCGGTGGTGCTGGTGGTAGCCAGCGCGGGGGCGACCGGTGGCTGGACGCTGTGGCGATGGCACATCAGTGCTCACGCCAGCCCACCGATGCAGGAAGCCATGCGCCGCGCCGGTTGCAGCATCGACCTGGTGGCCGATTTCGGCGAGCCGCTGCGTGCGGGCTGGCTGCCCATCGGCAGCATGCAGACGGCATTGGATGGCCGCCGTGATGTCGCCCTGGTCGTACCGCTGCAGGGCCCGCAGCGCCAGGGCCAGCTGTTCGTGCAGGCCAGCCGCAGCGATGGTCTGTGGGACTACCCGGTGGTGTACGTGCTCGGCCACGATCGCCAGACCTATGATCTGAGCGCGCTTGACGATGAAGAAGCCGCGCAGGAATGCGCGCTGCGCGCATGCCGTGAAGGCGGTGGCTGCGTGGCGCTGTAGGGGACGCGGCGGCGCCTGTGCGCCGTGGCCGGCGCATCGGCCATGACCTCCCGCAGATTGTCCTGCACCCGCTGAGCGCGTAGGGTGCTGGCAACCCTTTCCTGGAGTGCCCCATGAAGCCGATCGCGCTGGCCGTTGCCCTGGCCCTGACTGCCGCCCCGCTGCTGTCCGCCCCGCCGGCCCTGGCGGCACCGGCCGCCAAGGCGGCCCCGGCCAGCCCGGCCTGGGTGGCCCGCAGCAATGCACTGGCGCAGATCCTGCTCGACGCGCAGGGCCCGTTCCAGCCGGAGGAAACCGGCTTCTTCGGTGTGCCCGGCTACGACGACAAGGTGGCCGACCTCGGCCCGGACAACGGCAAGCGCTACCGCGCGGCGATGGCCAAGGCACGCAGCGAACTGCAGGCCAAGCTGGCGGTGGAAAAGGATGCCAATGTGCGCCAGGACCTGGAGATCCTGATCCAGGCCGCCAGCCGCAACATCGAGGGCAGCGAACTCAACGAGAAGTACCTGCTGCCGTGGAGCGACGCCCCGCAGACCGTGTTCAGCGGCCTCAACCTGCTGCTGTCCGACCAGGTGCCGGCCGAGCGCCGCGCCAAGGCGCTGGACCGCCTGAAGGCCTATGCCGGCCTGCAGCCGGGCACCACCGCCCTCACCACGCTGGCACGCCAGCGCTACGAAGAGCGGTTGAAGGATGGCAGCCTGCTGCAGCCGACGAAGATCGAAGTGCAGCAGTCGCTGGACAACGTGGATACCTACGTCCAGGGCATCGAGAAGCTGCTGGCCAAGTACCAGATCGCCGGCAGCGAGGCGGCGATGAAGACCCTGGCCGGGCAGCTGAAGGACTACGCGGCCTGGACGCGTGCGCAGGTGCTGCCGAAGGCGCGTACCGATACCCGCCTGCCGGCACCGCTGTATGCCTACCAGCTCAAGCAGGTGGGCATCGATATCGATCCGAAGCTGCTGATGCAGCGCGCGCAGCTGGAATTCATGGAGACCCGCTCGGCGATGGCCCAGCTGGCGCCGCTGGTGGTGCAGGCCAAGGGCCTGAAGGTGGCCGATGCGGCCGACCCGGTGGCGGTGATCCGCGCGCTGAAGGCCGACAAGATCGCCGACGACCAGCTGGAAGGCCACTACCGCAAGGTGATCGATGCGATCGATCCGCTGATCCGCGAACACCGCATCGTGGATGTGCCGCAGCGTGCCATGCAGATGCGCCTGGGCTCGGCCGCCGAGAGCGCGGCCAGCCCCGCGCCGCACTTCCTGCCGGCACCGCTGGTCAACAACACCGGGCAGCAGGGCACGTTCGTGCTGCCGCTGGGCAACCCGGCCGCGGGTGCGGGCGCACAGTACGATGACTTCAACTTCGGTGCCGCAGCATGGACGTTGAGCGCGCATGAAGGCCGCCCGGGCCACGAACTGCAGTTCACCGCCATGGTCGAACGGGGCGTGTCGCTGGCACGCAGCATGTTCGCGTTCAACTCGGTGAACGTGGAAGGCTGGGCTCTGTACGCCGAAGCGGAGATGGTGCCGTACGAGCCGCTGGAAGGGCAGCTGATCGCACTGCAGTTCCGCCTGCTGCGCGCAGCGCGCGCCATGCTTGACCCGATGCTCAACCTGGGCCTGATCGAGCGCGCCAATGCCGAGCGCGTGCTGATGGACCAGGTCGGCCTGTCCAAGGCCATGGCCACGCAGGAGCTGGACCGCTACACGGTACGCATGCCCGGGCAGGCCGGCAGCTACTTCTATGGCTACACGCGCATCCTGGAACTGCGCATGCAGACCGAACTGGCGCTGGGTGCGAAGTTCGACCGCCTGGCGTTCAACAACTTCCTGCTCGACCAGGGCCTGCTGCCGCCGGACCAGCTGGCCGAAGCCGTGCAGCAGCAGTTCGTGCCGAAGTACAAGTGATCCCGGCGCCGGGTACGCCCGGCGGCCATCACGGTAGCGCCGGGCCGTGCCCGGCGCTATCCACGTTATCGTTGCGGTGGCGGGGTGATGGTCTGCGTCGGCAGGCGCGGCGGCGGCGGCGGGTTCGGCACCCAGATGGCCACACCGGCTGCGCGCTTCTGCGTGGTGGGAATGCCGATGCCCAGGCCACCGCCGACGTGCGACCCGTAGCTGCCGGCACCGACCGACATGCCGACCGGCGAACCACTGCTGCCCACGCCCATCAGCACCACGCCGTTGGCCCCCAGCGCAGCGGCTTCACGCTTGAGCCGCGCCAGGGCCGCATCGGTCTGGCCCTGCGTGCCGAAGCCCACGGCCGAGGCCGATTCGAGCTGGGCGATTTCCACCGACCCGGCCGGCGGCGTGGAATAGACCTGCACCAGCGCCGGGTCCACCGGCGGCCGTGCCTGGCCCAGCATCACCTTGGACGTGCTGGCACAGCCAGCGGCGGCGAGCACCACGGCCGCCACGGCGGCCAATCGAAGTTTCATGGCAGGTACCCCTTGGGACTGGTTGGGATCATCGGTGGGGCCGTCTGAATAGGCGCCAACGCGGGCTGGCGTGGGCGTGGATGCACGCTAGCACGCCCCGGGTGAGGTCGCCGCGACGCTGGCCCGGGCCGTACCGGCGGCGGGTTTGCGCCGGCCGGTGGAACGGCTAAGGTGGGGGCAGGCCAACCGTGGGAGCAGGGCGTGGGCGTGATCAGTCTGTTGTGGGGCGTGCTGGCGCTGGTGTGGATGATCCTGGCGCTGATTCCATTGCTGGGCTGGGGCAACTGGTTCCTGATTCCCTTCGCTGCCGTCGGTGCGGTCATCGCCGCGCTGGGCATCCTGTTCACCCACCCCAGCAAGCGTGGCCGTGCCTGGACCGGCCTGGTCCTCAACGGCATCGTGGTGGTGGTGGGCATCATCCGCCTGAGCCTGGGCGGCGGCGTGATCTGAGCCGTGTGCACGGGTGCGACCGCCTGTCGCAGGTGCGCGGGCGGGGTGCCGGTGCAGGCGTACAATGAGCCGTTGCGCGGGTGTCCCGCGCGTGTGCACCTGCGCCCGGCGCGTCCGTTCCGATGATCATTCGTCCCCGCCCCCACGGCTGGCAACTGCTGTACATCCTGCGCGGCTCCATCGTCCCGGCGGTGGCACCGAAGGTGCTGTCGATCCTGGTGCTGGCCATCGCCGTGGCTGCCGTGGTGGAACTGGCCCGCCCGCCGGGCATCGAGCGCATTTCCGCCGCGCCGTTCACCCTGCTCGGCCTAGTGCTGTCGATCTTCCTGAGCTTCCGCAACAACGCCTGCTATGAGCGCTGGTGGGAAGGCCGCAAGCTGTGGGGGCAGCTGGTGTTCGAGTCGCGCTCGCTGGCCCGCCAGCTGCAGCTGCTGCTGCCTGACGACGGCCCGCGCCGGCAGCGCGTGGCCTATCTGGCCACGGCGTTCGCCCATGCCCTGGCCGCCCGCCTGCGTGGGCGTGATGTGGCGCTGGCGGCGGTGCCGTGGCTGGACGAGGCGCAGCGGGCGGTGCTGGCCCAGCGCCAGAACGTTCCCGATGCCCTGCTGGCGATGATCGGCGCCGAGCTGGTGCAGCCCCTGCGCGCGGGCACGCTCGATCCCATCCTGTATGCGCAGTTCGAAGAGCGCCTGCATGCGATGTCCTCCATCCAGGCCGGCTGCGAGCGCATCCTCAGCACGCCGCTGCCGTTCGCCTACACCCTGCTGCTGCACCGCTGCGCGTGGATGTTCTGCGTGCTGCTGCCGTTCGGCCTGGCCAGCTCGCTGGGCTGGGCCACGCCGGTGCTGTCGGCGGTGCTGGCCTATGCCTTCTTCGGCCTGGACCAGCTGGGCGAGGAAATGGAAGACCCGTTCGGCCTGGAGCCCAACGACCTGCCGCTCGATGCCCTGGTACGCACCATCGAGATCGACCAGCTCGATGCGCTCGGCCAGCGTCCCCTGCCCGACCCCCTGCTGCCGCAGGGTTACCTGCTGCAATAGCCACTCCCCGGAGCCTGCCATGCCTCATCCCCATTACCGCCCGCGGCGCATGCGCCATGACGCGTTCTCGCGTCGGCTGATGCGCGAGAACACGTTGACCACCGATGACCTGATCTACCCGGTGTTCGTGCACGAACGGGCCGGGCGCGTGGCGGTGCCGTCGATGCCGGGGGTGGAGCGGCTGTCCATCGAGGAACTGCTGAAGGTGGCCGAAGAGGCGCTGGAACTGGGCATTCCGGTGATCGACCTGTTCCCGGTCCTCGATGCCTCGCAGAAATCGCTCGATGCCGCCGCCGCCTGGGCCGAGGATGGCCTGGCACAGCGCGCCATCCGCGCGCTGAAGTCGCGCTTCCCGGAACTGGGCGTGATGACCGACGTGGCGCTGGACCCGTACACCACCCATGGCCAGGACGGCATCATCGACGACACCGGTTACGTGCTCAACGACATCACCGTCGAAGCACTGGTCAAGCAGTCGCTGTCGCATGCCGAAGCGGGCGCGGACATCATTTCGCCGTCGGACATGATGGATGGGCGCATCGGTGCCATCCGCCGCGCGCTCGATGCCGATCACCACATCAACGTGCGCATCATGGCCTACTCGGCCAAATACGCATCGGCCTTCTACGGCCCGTTCCGCGATGCGGTCGGCAGTGCCGGCAGCCTGGGCAAGGCCGACAAGAAGACCTATCAGATGGACCCGGCCAACGGCGATGAGGCCCTGCGCGAGATCGCGCTGGACCTGGAAGAGGGCGCCGACATGGTGATGGTCAAGCCGGGCATGCCGTACCTGGACGTGGTGCGGCGGGTCAAGGACACCTTCGGCGTGCCGACCTTCGCCTACCAGGTCAGCGGCGAGTACGCGATGCTCAAGGCTGCGGCCGCCAACGGCTGGCTGGATGAACGTGCCTGCGTGCTGGAGTCGCTGATGGGCTTCAAACGCGCAGGTGCCGATGGCGTATTGACCTATTTCGCGCCGCAGGTGGCGCGCTGGCTGCGTGAGCGCTGACAATAGCGCCCACGATCAAGCGAGGAACACGTGATGGCACCCGAAATGGGCTGGATGCAATGGTTGATCTGGGGCACCGGCACGCTGGTGTTCGGGGCCATCATCGTGGGCGTGTTCATTGCCGCCTGGCGTGCCGGCAGGCGCGCGCCGGAGCAGCTGTCGGCGGCCAGGCACGTGGCCCGCGAACAGGCGCTGCCCGAGGCCGTGCAGGCTGAGCTGGCCGCACTGAACCAGGCCAAGGACAACGGCCGCATCAGCGAAACGGACTACGAACAGCAGCGGGCCCAGGTACTGGCTCGGCCGCGCGGACCAAGCACGGCTGCCTGAACCGGTAGAGTCGACTGTCAGTCGACTGCTGTTCTATTGGATCACCGCACGCACGCCGCCACCGCTGCCACCTTCGGCGCGGCCATGCGGTAGACATCCACGCTGCCGGCGCGTGGCGCCTTCGCGGAACTGCTGGTCAGCAGCAGCTCGGCGGGCTTGGCGTTGTCGATCACCGGTGCGGCGGTGAAACCCGCTTCAATGTTGAACGACAGGCGCAACGGCTGCAGGAAGTCACCCTGCCATGCACAGTCGCTCTGCCAGACCTGCGCGTGGTCGCCCCGCACGCGGGTGAACACCACCGCGCCATTGCTGCCCAGCCAATCCCCATCGGTTTCATCGTCGACGCTGTTGAGCGCGTCCAGCGCACGCGCGGGCCCGCGCTGGCCATCGGCCGTGACCGGAGCCACGAACAGATCCCAGCCTGCGCCGTGCCCCTGCTGGCGGGCGAACAGCAGCGAGCGGCCATCGGCACTCAGGGCCGGCCCGCGTTCGGCGCGGCGCCCACCATCGCCGGTCCACGGCTCGGCCGTGCCGGGCGTGCCATCGGCCTGCAGCGCCGCGCGGTGCAGGGTCCAGCGGCCCTCGCCACCGGCGGCGAACAGCAGCCAGCGGCCATCGTGGCTGAGGTAGGGATCGCGTGTTTCACCCGGTACGCCCAGCGCCAGCGCCTGGGCCTGCTGCCAGCGGCCGTCGACCACGCGGGCCTGCCACAACGCCCAGCCCTGTTCGCCACGACGGGCGAACACGATGCGCTGGCCGTCCGCACTCAGTGAGGCGCGGCCTTCCTCGGCGCGGGTGGACACCACGCCCATGCCTTCGATGCCGTACTCATTCAACGCCACCGCCACGGGGGGGGGGAGTAGACTGGCGGCGAGCACCAGCAGGGGGAGGGCGGTCCGCATCGTCCGGTTCCTTGCAGGAAAGCGTGCAGTCTAGCCAGCCTGAGGATTCCATGACCGATCGTTACGCCGTCTTCGGACACCCCATCGTCCATTCGAAGTCGCCGCAGATCCATGCGGCGTTCGGTCGCCAGGAAGGCATCGCGGTCGATTACCGGGCCATCGACCTGGCGCCGGATGCGTTCCTGGCCGGCCTGGAGGCCTTCGCAGGCGAGGGCGGCGTGGGCGCCAACGTGACCCTGCCGCACAAGGAAGCCGCGTTCGCGCTGTGCACCACGCTGACCGCGCGCGCGCGCCGTGCCGGTTCGGTCAACACCCTGCTGCGCAAGGGCGAGCGCTGGCACGGCGACACCACCGATGGCATCGGCCTGGTGCGCGACCTGACCGACCGCCACGGCCTGGACCTGCGTGGGCGCCGCGTGCTGCTGCTGGGTGCCGGCGGCTCGGCCCGCAGCGTGGCGCCGGCGCTGCTGGATGCCGGCATCCTGGAACTGGTGGTGGTCAACCGCACCCCCGAACGCGCCGATGCGCTGATCGATGCGATGGGCGAGCCGGGCCGCGCGATCAGCCGGTACTGGGAAGACCTGCGTGAACTGGGCGACTTCGAACTGATCCTCAACGCCACCTCGGCCGGCCGCGACCGTGCCAACGAGTTCAAGCTGCCGCTGTCGCTGGTCAATTCGCTGACCACCGCCGTGGACCTGAACTACGGCGAGGCCGCGATCGCCTTCCTGGCCTGGGCGCGCGCGGCGCAGTGCCGCAACACCGTCGATGGCCTGGGCATGCTGGTGGAACAGGCCGCCGAAAGCTTCCAGCAGTGGCATGGCGTGCGCCCGCAGACCGATGCGGTCTACGCGCAGCTGCGTGCCGGTGCGGGCAGCCTGGCCGGGGAGGACTGAGCCATGGACAGCTCGCTGCTGTTGTCGATGCTCAGCCTGATCGGCGTGCGCCTGCCGGCGCTGATCGCCATCACCATCGGCCTGGTCTGGGTGGTCACGGCCCCGCGCAGCAATGTCCGCACCGGGGCGCTGGCCGGCCTGGCCCTGCTGGCGGTGGCCAGCCTTGGCAGCCTGGTACTGTCGGTGCTGCCGATCTGGCTGGTGCAGTCCGGTGATTTCGGCTCGATCAGCCGCCTCAGTGCGCTGCTGGGCATTGGCCACTTCGGCCTGGGCCTGCTGGATGCGTTCGGCCTGGTGCTGGTGATCTGGGCGCTGGTCCGCCTGCTCAGGCAACAGGCTACGCCGTCGCGCTGACCGTACAGGCAGCGTTGGACGTGGCACGACGGCACTGACCCTGTTCAGCCATCGCGCCACGGTAGCGCTGGCCGGCCATGCGACAATGGCCGGCCTGATCCAGCCACGGTAGTTTCCGGCGTGAGCGAAACCGTCGCCGCCCCCCGCCAGCTCGACGATGCCTTGAAGGACGCGATCCGCAAGGCCTACACCGCGCTGCAGGCCAATACCCCCGGCTTCGCCACCCGCCGCTCGCAGAGCCAGATGATCGGCGTGGTCTCGCGTGCGCTCTCGAAAAGCGGTGGCGTGGGCGTGGTCGAAGCCCCCACCGGCGTCGGCAAGAGCCTGGGCTACCTGACCGCCGGCGTGCCGATCGCGCTGGCCAGCAAGAAGAAGCTGGTGATCAGCACCGGCACCGTGGCGCTGCAGTCGCAGCTGGTCGAGCGCGATATTCCCAACTTCCTCAAGGCCACCGGCCTGGACGCCACGGTGGCGCTGGCCAAGGGCCGCACCCGCTACCTGTGCACGCGCAACGCCGCCGAAGCGCAGGGCGAAGGCGCGCAGGGCGGCATGTTCGACGATGAGCAGCCGCTGTTCGACCGGCCGCTGGCACCGATCGAAATGGATATCGCCAAGCGCCTGACCGATGCCTTCACCGGCGGCACCTGGGACGGCGACATCGACAACGCACCGGAAACCATCAGCCCGGGGCTGCGCAGCCGCATCACCACGCCGGCCTCGGCCTGTGCGGGCCGCCGCTGTGCCTATTCGGCGCAGTGCGCGGTGCTGCGCTCGCGCAACGTCGTGCGCGATGCGCAGATCGTGGTGACCAATCACGCCCTGCTGCTGTCGGCGCTGTCCATCGGCGAGAGCGACAACGGCCAGCCGATGATCGCCCCGCCGTCGGACATGCTGCTGGTGCTGGACGAAGGCCATCACATCGGCAACGTGGCCATCGACCAGGGCGCGGCCAGCCTGGCCCTGGACGAGATGGCCAAGCGCACCGGCCGCCTGCAGATCCTGATCGCCGGCGCCTACCGTGCGGTGGACAAGGACCGGCTGGGCAACCTGCTGCCCAACGAGGCCATCGATGTGGCCAGCAACGTGGCCAAGCAGCTGCGTGCCTTCCGTGACCACGTCGAGGCGGTGTGGATGCCGGCACCGGCCGACGAGGAACCGATGTGGCGCGCGGCCAACGGGCGCCTGCCCGAGGCGTGGCGCGAACCGATCGAGGCGCTGGCCGACGACACCCGCAGTCTCTACAACTGGGCCCATGCCGCTACCAGCCAGGTGGCCAAGGGCAAGCCCGATGATCCGGCGCGCGAGCGCCTGCAGCGCAATCTGGGCATGGCGCTGGAAATGATCGAGCAGCAGTACGGGCTGTGGCAGGCCTGGCGGCGCGAGGACAAGGACGGCGCACCGCCGATGGCGCGCTGGGTCACCGCCACCCGCGATGGCGACCTGGTGCTGCACGGCTCGCCGGTGTCGGCCGCGCACGTGCTGCGCAAACTGCTGTGGGATGAGGTCGACTCGGTGGTCATGACCTCGGCCACGCTGACCGGCGGAGGCGATTTCCAGTCGCTGGCGATCGATAACGGCATTCCCGAAGAAGCGGAAATGGTGTCGCTGTCCTCGCCGTTCGACCTGCCCAACCAGGCCGAGCTGATCGTGCCGCCGTTCCCGGTCACGCCCGACGACCGCGAAGGCCATCCGCGCGAAGTCGCCCGCTACCTGGGCAAGGAGCTGGACTGGACGAAGGGTTCGATGGTGCTGTTCACCTCGCGCTGGAAGATGGAAAAGGTCGCTGGCCTGATGCCGGCTGCGCAGCGCAGGCAGGTGCTGGTGCAGGGCGAGATGTCCAAGACGCGGTTGATCGATGAGCACCTGCGGCGTGTGGCCGCGGGCGAGGGCTCGGTGCTGTTCGGCCTGAATTCCTTCGGCGAAGGCCTCGATCTGCCCGGCGAGGCCTGCACCACGGTGGTGATCACCCAGGTGCCGTTCGCGGTACCGACCGACCCGCAGACCGCCACGCTCAGCGAGTGGTTCGAGGCGCGCGGGCTGAATGCCTTCAACCTGATCGCCATTCCGCACGCGCTGCGCACGCTGACCCAGTTCGCCGGCCGCCTGATCCGCACCTCCACCGATACCGGCCGGGTGATCATCCTCGACTCGCGCCTGCTGACCCGCCGCTACGGCAAGCGCATCATCGATGCCCTGCCGCCGTTCAAGCGCGTGATCGGCTGACGGCCGGCAGCGGCTGCCTCGTTCAGAAGGCGGCGGGGCGCAGGCATTCCTCGCTGCTGTAGGCCTGCAGGTAGGGCTTGTCGAAGCAGCGCAGGAAGCCGTCGAGCCGGTCCAGATTCGGCGGCCAGGGCATGTCCACCGCCTGGCCCCCTTCGGTGACGAAGTGGTAGCGACCTTCCTTCACGTTCGCCGCCAGCGCCTCGGGCAGGGGAATGGCCAGCAATGCCGAGCGCGCGCGCTCCAGTGCGGCCCGGTCGTGGCGCAGGAATGCCAGGGTGCCATCGACGTAGGCGTTCCAGTAGCCCGGGTCGGTGCCATCGTTGGGCTTGTAGCTGCGCTGCATCAGGGTGATGGCCTGCGCCGTCTGCCCAAGTTCGGCGCGCAGCTGGGCTTCGTGCCAGATGATGGTGGTGTTGCCGGCGGCCTTGGGCAATGCGCTGTAGGCGGCCAGCAGGTCGGCCGCTTCGCGCCTGCAGCCGCGGTCGGCCAAGGGACGCCAGCCGCCGGCCAGGTCCTGGTCGAACGCGCCCGGTGCCAGTGCGAGCATCGCCGCCCGGTCGAAGGTGCAGTCCGGCGCGGCCGGTCCACTTGTGGTGGTGGCCGCTGCCAGGGCCAATGCGATGAGCATCATTGAAACCTCCGTGTCCCTGGATCCATGCGCACCATAGCGCAGGCGGTGGTGGCGTGGCCGATCAGCGCCGCATCGGCAGGGCACGGCCTTCGCTGGCGCTGCGCCATACCCATTCCACCGGACCGAAGTAGTGGCCGCGCAGCCACCAGGCGCTGGCCCACAGCTGCAGCGGGAACACCAGCGCCGCCACCAGCAGCACCGGCCACAGCCCCTGCCAGGGCCCGATGCCAGCGCCGAAGCCGGCAAACAGCGGCACGCAGATCAGGCTCTGCAGCAGGTAGTTGGTCAACGCCATGCGCCCGGCCGGAATGAACACGCGCAGCACGCGCTCGGCCCAGGGTCGCAGGTAGAGCAGGGTGAAGATCGCGGCGGCGGCCAACCCCAGGGCCAGCGGTGCCACGCGGTAGGACACGCGCAGCAGATAACCGGGCACGCCGCTGCGCAGCGCCGGCCAGGCCTGCTTGAGCAGGTCCGCATTGGTATCCACCCACAGGAACACCGCCGCCAGCACCAGGCCCCACAGGGCGATTCCGCGCAGCAGTGGCAGGTGCTGCGCCGGCTGCTGCAGCACGCCACGGCGGCCGGCCCAGTAACCCAGCAGGAAGCGCCCCAGCACGAACAGCAGCAGGGCCCAGTTGCTCAGCCGCAGCCAGCCGGCCATCTGCAGGTTGTGCCACCACGCCTGGCCCAGGCTGCCGGCCGACAGGGCCTGCAGCGCCTGCGCGTTCATCTGCGCACGCGGGGTCAGCAGGGCCACCCACTCGCGGATCCACGGTGACAGCAGCGGGGGCAGCAGCAAGGCGAAGAACAGCCCGGCCAGCAGCAGGCCGCGGTCGCTGAAGCGGCGGAACAGCGGCAGCAGCAGGCCGACCAGCGCATAGGTCAACAGGATGTCGCCCCACCACAGCAGCGCCGAATGCAGCAGGCCGATCAGCAGCAGCACGCCCATCCGGCGCAGGTGCGCGGCCACGCTGCCGGGCCGGCGCTCGTCCAGCTGCATCGCCACGCCCATGCCGAACAGCAGCGAGAACAGCGCGATGGCTTTCAGGTCCACCAGCCATTCCATGCTGGTGCGGATGGCCTGGTCCAGCAGGGGGTGGGGCAGGCCCTGCTGGGCGGTTTCAGTCAGCAGCGCGTCCAGCGAGAAAAAGCGCAGGTTGACCAGGAAGACACCCAGCAGCGCGAATCCGCGCAGGGCATCGATGAGGGGTTGGCGGGGCGTCCGTGCGTTCATGGCGGCGACCGTAGCGGTCGCCCCTGCATGGCGGGGAGTGCCGATGGTTGGCCAACCACAGGGCAACGGCGGCACCGTTTGTGGTGGGTTCAGATCGGCGGCATGAAGGGCCGCCTGAACCCGGCCCCGGTGCGCCTTCAGTCCCCCAGCAGTGCCGTATTGCGCACCGCACCCTTGTCGGCGCTGGTGGCCAGCAGTGCATAGGCCTTCAGCGCACTGGTGACCTTGCGTGGGCGCGGCAGCACGGGTTTCCAGCCGCGCGCATCGGCCTCGGCGCGGCGTTGCGCCAGCGTGGTGGCGTCCACCAGCAGGTCGATGCGGCGGGCGGGAATATCGATGCGGATGCGGTCGCCATCGTGCACCAGGCCGATCGTGCCGCCACTGGCGGCTTCCGGGGAGACATGCCCGATCGACAGGCCCGAGGTGCCGCCGGAGAAGCGGCCGTCGGTCAGCAGCGCACACTGCTTGCCCAGCCCCTTCGATTTCAGGTAGCTGGTGGGGTACAGCATCTCCTGCATGCCCGGCCCCCCCTTGGGGCCTTCGTAGCGGATCACCACCACCTCGCCGGCCTTGACCTCGTCGGCCAGGATGCCGGCCACCGCCGCGTCCTGGCTCTCGTACACGCGTGCGCGGCCTTCGAACACGTGGATCGATTCATCCACGCCAGCGGTCTTCACCACGCAGCCATCGTCGGCCAGATTGCCGCGCAGCACGGCCAGGCCGCCTTCGCGCGAATAGGCATGTTCCAGGGCGCGGATGCAGCCTTCGGCGCGGTCCAGGTCCAGCGACGGCCAGCGCGTGGCCTGGCTGAAGGCCTGCTGGGTGGGAATGCCGGCCGGACCGGCCTTGAAGAAGGTGTGCAGCGTTTCGTTGTCGCTGCGCATCACGTCCCAGCGGTCCAGGGCTTCGCCCAGGGTGGCGCTGTGCACGGTGGGCACACTTGTATCGAGCAGGCCGGCGCGGTCCAGTTCGCCCAGGATGCCGTACACGCCGCCGGCGCGATGCACATCCTCGATGTGGTACTTGGGCGTGTTCGGGGCCACCTTGCACAGCTGCGGTACGTGCCGCGACAGCGCATCGATGTGGGTCAGGTCGAAGTCCACGCCGGCTTCCTGCGCAGCGGCCAGCAGGTGCAGGATGGTGTTGGTGGACCCGCCCATGGCGATGTCCAGGGTCATCGCGTTGGCGAACGCGGCCGGCGTGGCGATGCCACGTGGCAGGGCGCGTGGGTCTTCGCCGCCGTACCAGCGGTGGCACAGCTCCACGATCAGGCGGCCGGCGCGGCGGAACAGCGCCTCGCGATCGGCGTGGGTGGCCAGCGTGGTGCCATTGCCGGGCAGCGACAGGCCCAGTGCTTCGGTCAGGCAGTTCATCGAGTTGGCGGTGAACATGCCCGAACAGGAACCGCAGGTCGGGCAGGCGCTGCGCTCGAACGCGGCCACCTTTTCGTCCGATGCGCTGTCATCGGCGGCCACCACCATGGCATCGACCAGGTCCAGCTTGTGCTCGGACAGCCGGGTCTTGCCGGCTTCCATCGGCCCGCCGGAAACGAACACCACCGGGATGTCCAGGCGCAGCGCGGCCATCAGCATGCCCGGGGTGATCTTGTCGCAGTTGCTGATGCACACCAGCGCATCGGCGCAGTGCGCGTTGACCATGTACTCCACCGCATCGGCGATGATCTCGCGGCTGGGCAGCGAATACAGCATGCCGTCATGGCCCATCGCGATGCCATCGTCCACGGCGATGGTGTTGAATTCCTTGGCCACGCCACCGGCCTGTTCGATCTCGCGCGCCACCAGCTGGCCCAGGTCCTTCAGGTGCACATGGCCGGGCACGAACTGGGTGAAGGAATTGGCGATGGCGATGATTGGCTTGTGGAAATCGCCATCGGTCATGCCGGTGGCACGCCACAGGGCGCGGGCGCCGGCCATGTTGCGGCCGGCGGTGGAGGTGCGGGAGCGGTATTCAGGCATGGCTGGCGGAACGGGCGGGCCGTACGACGTGGGGGTCGGCCGATCATGGCGCATTTTCTCGGTTGCGTTTGCAACCACCGCGCGGACTGCGGCACCTGCCGGGCGGGCCCTGGTGCCACCGGGCAGCGCGGCTTCCTGAAACAACGTTCATCTTCCGTGCTTTGCCGATTCGGGTTTTCCGCGTGGATGGGGCATCATTGGGCGGTTGATCCGATGACCGAGGCATGAGGCCATGAAACGTTCCCGTACCACCTCCCTGCTGCTGATGAGCGCCGTACCGCTGCTGCTGACCGCCTGCCAGAAGGAACCGGAGGTGAAGGTGCAGGAGGGGTTGTACACCTCGGTGCAGGCCTGCACCGAAGCCACGGGCGATCCGTCTTCCTGCCGCAATGCCTTTGCCGAAGCGCAGAAGCAGGCTGCCGACGCGGCGCCCAAGTACGCCACCAAGGAAGCCTGCGAGCAGGACTACAAGCCCGAGCAGTGCGTGCAGCAGCACACCTCGGCCGGTACCTCGTTCATCGGCCCGATGATGATGGGCTTCTTCATGTCGCAGATGCTCAGCAACCGCGGCGGGCTGGCCCCGCAGCAGCCGGCGGCGGCCCCGGCCTACCAGGACAAGAACGCCGGCTGGGCGCGCTCGGCGCCGGGCGGCAGCGGCGGGCTGAACACCGCCAGCGGCATCGGCGCCGGCAAGGCCGGCCTGGCCCCGGTCAGCAGCGAGCCCAACCGTGCGGTCACCGCCAGCCGTGGCGGCTTCGGTGGCAGCAGCACCGCCCGTTCCAGCAACAGCGTGGGCGGCTGATACCGGCATGCAGCGCATCCGTATTGCCGAGCGTGCCCAGTGGCGGGCACGCGCGGCTGAAGCGGGTTTCCGCTTCCACACCATCGATGGCCAACCGTACTGGGATGAGCGCGCGTACTACGCGTTCACCCTGCGCCAGATCGAGCAGGACATCGAGGACCCCAGCGCCGAGCTGCACCAGATGGCGCTGGACCTGGTGGGCGAGGTCATCGGTAGTGAACGGTTGATGGACCAGCTGGCCATCCCGGCCTATTACCGTGACTGGATCGCCGGGAGCTGGCACCAGCGCCAGCCGCACCTGTACGGGCGGCTGGACCTGGCCTATGACGGCAACGGCCCGGCCAAGCTGTACGAGCTGAACTACGACACGCCCACATCGCTGTTCGAGGCCAGCTTCTTCCAGTGGCAATGGCTGGAAGACCAGCGCAACAGCGGCCTGCTGCCGCAGCATGCCGACCAGTTCAACGGCATGCACGAGGCACTGGTGGAGCGCTTCGGCGAGTTGACCGCGTCCCTGCCGCCGCCACTGTATTTCAGCGCGGTGGGCGCGTCGGAAGAAGATCGCGGCACGGTGGATTACCTGCGCGACTGTGCCGCCCAGGCCGGGTTGCACGGCACGCCCATCGCCATCGAAGACATCGGCCTGTCCGAGGATGGCCGCTTCACCGCGCTGGATGACACGGTGATCGGCACGCTGTTCAAGCTGTACCCGCTGGAAGACCTGATGGCCGAGGAATTCGGCCGCGCACTGCCGGGTTCGGGCGTGCAGCTGCTGGAACCGGCATGGAAGGCGGTGCTCAGCAACAAGGGCATCCTGCCGTTGCTGTGGCAGCGCCATACCGGGCACCCGAACCTGCTGGAAGCACATTTCGACGATGGCGGCACGCTGGGCGCGGGCTGGGTGCGCAAGCCGCTGTTCTCGCGCGAAGGCGCCAACATCGAGATGCACCTGGCCGATGGCCGGGTGGAGCGCAGCGACGGCCCGTATGCCGGTCCGGCGATCATCCAGCGTGCGCATCCGCTGCCCCGCTTCGAGGGCGGGTATCCGCTGATCGGCAGCTGGGTGATCGGCGACCACGCCTGCGGCATCGGCATCCGCGAGGACGACAGCGCGATCACCCGCGACAGCGCGCGCTTCGTGCCGCACGCGATCATCGACGCAGCGCCGACACGCATCTACGTCTGAGCTGGCGGCCCCAAGATACCTGGGGTGGCGCCGGGCGATGCCCGGCGCCACCGCTCAGAGCAGCCCTTCGCGCTTCACGGCCAGGTAGCGGTCGACCAGTGCAGCGGGCAGCTGGTCGGCGGTGACATCGAGCACCATCACCTTTTCGCTGCGCAGGGCGTCGTGGGCCTGCGCGCGCTGCTGCAGGTACAGGGCGGCGGCACCGGCCTGCACCGCGTCCTCATCGCTGCCGGGGTCCTGCTCCAGCACCGCGTCCAGTTCGCGCTCGCGCAGGCTGGCCACGCAGACCAGGTGGCGGCGTTGCAGCTGGCGTACCGCGGCCAGCAGATCCTCGATGTCCTCATCGCGCACGTTGGTCACCAGCATCACCAGCGCGCGGCGGCGCTGGCGCAGTGACAGTTCCGTGGCAGCGGCCAGATAGTCGGTGGCCACCCCCTGCGGCTGCAGATCGTAGCTGGCGCGCAGCAGGTGCTCGACCGTACCCATGCCCCGCTGCGGGGCCACCCAGCGGCGCTGGTCGCCGCCGGTGGCGAACAGGCCGGCGGCATCACCCTGGCGCAGGGCCAGGTAGGCCACCACCAGCGATGCGTTCAGTGCATGGTCGAAGTGTGAGAGCCCGCCTTCGGTGGCCAGCATGCGGCGGCCGGTATCGAGCAGCAGCACCAGCTGCTGGTTCTTTTCGTCCTGGTACTCGCGCGAGACCAGCTTGCGCGCCCGTGCGGTGGCCTTCCAGTCCAGCTGGCGCAGGCTGTCGCCGATGCGGTACTCGCGCATCTGGTGGAAATCGGTGCCTTCGCCACGGCGTCGCTTGATGTGCGCGCCGACCAGGCGTGAGGCCTGGTCGGCACTGAACAACGCGAAGCGGGTCAGCGGCACGAAGTTGGGGTACACGCGCACGTCCAGTGCCGGCGGCAGCGTGCGCCGCTGCCACCACAGGTGCCACGGCGCGCGCAGGCGCAGCTGCACGCCTTCGAAGCGGAAGCGGCCACGCTGCTGTGGCTGCACGTGGTACGTCACCTCGCTGCTGATGCCTGGCCGCAACCGCAGGCGGCGCGGCAGGCCCTCCAGCGGCCAGGCGCCCGGGGCCAGGTCGAACACCTGTACCTGTACCGCACGCGGGGCATGCAGGCGCAGGCCGACCTGGCGGCGTACGCCCAGCGCCAGTGCTTCGGGCACCACGCGCTGCACCTCCGGCGAGGGCAGCCGCCACAGCCGCATCAGGTCCAGCAGGGCCAGCACTGCCAACGCCGCGCCCGCTGCCGGCCACGCCCAGCGCGGCAGCCAGCCGCCCAGCACGGCGCCACCCAGCGCAGCCCAGGCCATCAGCAGCACCAGCAGCAGCGGGGCCGGTGTCATCGGCGCGGGGCTTCCACCTTGGTGAGCACGGCAGCCAGCACATCGTCGGCATCCTGGCCTTCGATCTGCAGTTCCGGGGCCAGCGCGATGCGGTGGCGCAGTGCCGGGCAGGCGATGTCGCGCACATCATCGGGGGTGACGAAATCACGCCCGGCCAGCACCGCCTGCGCACGCGCCGCGCGTACCAGCGCGATGCTGCCACGTGGGCCGGCGCCCACCGCGATACCCGGCCAGGTGCGGGTAGCGGCGACGATCCGCACCGCGTAATCGATCACTTCCGCGTCCACGGCGATCGCCGCGGTGGCCTGCTGCAGGGCCAGCAGTTCGCCGGCGCCGAGCACGCGTGGCACCCGGCTCAGGTCGAAGTCGCTGGCCGCACGGCCGCTGGTGATGGCGGTGACCATGCGTTTTTCATCGTCCAGCTGCGGATAACCGATCAGCACCTTCAGCAGGAAGCGGTCGAGCTGGGCTTCGGGCAGCGGGTAGGTCCCTTCCTGCTCCAGCGGATTCTGCGTGGCCAGCGCCATGAACGGTGCGGCCAGGGTGAACGCCTTGCCTTCGATGGTGACCTGGCCTTCCTGCATCACTTCCAGCAGTGCCGACTGGGTCTTGGCCGGCGCGCGGTTGATCTCGTCGGCCAGCAGCAGGTTGGTGAACACCGGGCCACGGCGGATGCGGAAGCTCTCGCTCTTGGGGTCGTACACGGCATGGCCGCTGACATCGCTGGGCATCAGGTCCGGGGTGAACTGCACGCGCCCGTAGTCCAGCTCCAGGGCCTGCGCCAGCGCGCGTACCAGCAGGGTCTTGCCCAGGCCGGGCACGCCTTCGATCAGCACGTGGCCACCGGCCAGCAGGGCCACCAGGATCTGGTCCAGTACCTCGGCCTGGCCGATGAAGGCCTGGCCCACGGCATCGCGGATGGCCTCCACGCGGTCGATCAGATGCTGCGCATCGGGCGAGGTGGACGCGGCAGCCGTATCGGTGAGGTCGTTCATAGCAGGGATCTCATCTGGAGCAGCAAGCGGATGCGCTCGCGCAGGGCGGAGGAATCATGGGCACGCGGGGATTGCAGGGCCAGGCCGACACGGCTGATCGGCCACTGCAGGCGCTCGGCGATGGCGCGGTCGCGGGCCGGGCCGTCCAGCGCGGCCAGCAGGGGGGCGCGCAGCTGCAGGCGGTGCAGGAACAGCGCGCGTACGGCCGCGTGCAGGCGCGGCCCCTGGCCGAAGCGCAGCAGCAGCTCGCCACTGGCGCGCACGTGTTCCAGCAGCGAGCGCCGTTCCAGCGCCGGCGCGGGCAGGGCACTGCCAAAGCGCGGCGCGCGCGCCCACAGCCAGCCCAGCAGCGCCAGCAGCAATGGCACCCACACCATCCACGCCTGGAAAAACACGCGCGACCACAGCGACGGCGTGCGGCTGGCATAGACCAGCCACACCGTGCCCTTGCCGTAGTTGGGGGCGAGCAGGTAGCGGGTCAGGTCGCGGTGGGCGCGGTCGTGCAGGCCATCACGGGCGGGACCGGTGCGGCGCAGGGAAGGCAACAGGCTGGGCACGCTGTTGCCGGCACCGGTCATGAAGTCCATGTCGGCCAGTACATCCACCCGCCCCTGGCCGTGGCGCAGGCGCGCGAACACATAGCCCTCGTCGCTGCCCCAGTCGCGCTCGAGCGCGTCGAACGCCGCATCACCCAGGTCGAAGCGGCGTCCCCCGCAGAACTCCCCGTGGCCGGAATCGTCGCGCACATGGAAGGGCTGGCAGCTGGCGCCAAAGCCGATGCTGTCCACGCCGAGCTGGTCCAGCAGCGGGCCCTGCACGGTGGTGTCGTCCTGCTCATCCTCGTCGTCCGCCGCGGGTACCGGTGGCGGCGTGCGCAGCAGCAGATGGCCACCACGCGCGACCCAGGCCAGCAGGGCGCGTGCGGTGCCGGGCGGCAGCTCGCTGCTGTCCTGCAGCAGCACCACGGTATCCCCGGCCTGCAGGGGCATCCGGGTCAGGTCCAGGCGTTGCTGCGCATGTACCTCGATGCCATCGGCGCGCAGGGCCTGGCCAAGCACGTACAGCGGGTTGTAGCTGGCTTCGCCCTGCGGTGGCAGCGGCGTGGTTTCGGTGACCTGCTCATGCGTGCGCAGGAACACGATCACCAGCGGTGTGCCCAGCAGCAGTACCAGGGCCAGCACCAGGACGCCGATCACCTTGCCGTTCATGCCTGCCACCGGTAGCGCTGCTGCAGCGCGCCGGCCAGCGCCTGGAAGGCATCGGCATCGGGCAGGCGACCGGCATAGGCGGCGTACTGCCACATGCGCACCACGCGGGTGAACAGCTCGCGGTCATCGGCATCGGGCATGCGCCGGGCGGCGCGCAGGCACTGCGCCTCGGTCGCGCCCGGGGGCAACAGCACGCCGGAACGTTCGGCCACGGTCTGCACGCTGGCGCGGTACAGCAGTGCCAGCGCCTGCCGAGGGCGTCCGTCCTGCCACAGCCGCCCGGCCTGGGTGGCCACATCCGGTGGCAGCACGTCGGGCAGCACGAGCGTGTCTTCATGGATCACCGCGGGGGCGGCGGCCACGCGGCGGCCGGAACCGCGCAGCCACCGCAGCCAGCGCGGGGCGGTGGCCAGGACGATCAGCGCCACCATGCCCAGCAGCGCCCACAGGCCCCACTCGGCGATGCGTGCCACCCACGACACCGGGCCACTGTGCGCGGTCCTGCTGCTGCCGTCGCCACGGCTGTCCAGCCGCTTGTCCTGTTTCGCATCGGTGCTGCCTTCCTGCCGTGCCTTCCAGCGCGTGGTGGTGCGGGTGGGCGACTGCAGGGGATCTTCGTAGGCGCGCTGCACGGCCTGGCGGAAGCCGGCCGTGTCCACCGGCGGGTCGCCGAAGATCACCGCCGGGGTGTTGCCCGGGTCGTCGTCGAACCCGGGCGCAGGCCCATCCTGCGTGTCGGCCGCATCGTCGGTCACGGCGGCCGGCGCGCCGTCCGCAGGCAGGGCCGGCTGGGCCCGCAGCGGTGCCAGTGGCAGCAGCAGGGCCAGCAGCACCGCCAGGCTGGCGCTGGACCGCAGCAGCCGTTCGCGCAGGCGCCGCAGGCCGATTTCCACGTCCCACGCCTCCATCTGCGTGCGCCGGTTGAGGTACAGACCGAAGCCCGCGCCGACCTGCAGTGGGCCAACCAGCGCGGCCGCCAGCCAGCACAGGGTGTTCAAGCCCAGCCGCATCCAGTGCGGGGTGTCCTGGCGTGCCAGCTCCCAGGCCGCGCGCCAGGAATCGGACATCAGTTCCAGCGGCACGAACAGGAACAGCAGCGCGATGCTGCCGATGACCAGCACGGCCTGGAAGGCCAGGCCGGCCAGGCTGAGCACCAGCGCGCTGCCGCCCGCGCCGGCCACCACCGCGCGCCGGCGCTGCGCGCGCAGGCGCGGTTCGGTGCCTTCCAGCAGGTTGACCGGCAGGCAGACACTGCGCAGTACGCTCGGGCGGCGCCAGCCCAGGTAGCCCCAGAAACCGGTGCCGCCCCAGTGCCGTTGCGCGCGCAGGGCCTGCAGGGCGGTCACCGGTTCGCCGAAGATGCCGCGGGAGAGCACGTACAGCGGTGCACGCTCGAACAGCGGCGTGCACCACCACAGCAGCAGCAGCGCCCAGCCGAACGCATCCAGCCACCAGGCCAGCGCGTTGAACAGCACGAACAGCGGCGCGCTGGCCAGCAGCCAGCTGCCCCATACCGCGCGCGCATGGCGGCGGCTCAGGGCGGTGCCCAGCTCCAGGGCTTCCCAGTTGCTGCGGGTACGCAGCGCGACGTTGAGCAGCTCAATGCGCATCGCCGCTCCCGCGTCCACCGCGCCACAGCCACAGCAGCACCCCGGTCCACAGCACGCCGGCCACGCTGTACTTGCCCCAGGCGGGAATGGCGGCGATGGAGGACCAGAAGGCTTCGATGAACGCGGCCACCAGCAGCATGAACGCCACGCCCAGGCACAGCCGTGCCCCGATCTTCCCGCCTTCCACCAGTGCATCGATGCGCCGGCGCCGGCCGGGTGCGAGCAGGCGCATGCCCAGCTGCAGCCCGGCGCCGCCGGCGATGACGATGCCGGTCAGCTCGAATGCGCCATGGCCGACCACGAAGCGCCAGAACGGGTCGCCATGGCCGATGCGCTGCAGGTGGCCGGCCACCGCACCGATGCCCACCCCGTTGAACAGCAGCACCAGCAGCGTGCCGACGCCGGCCAGCAAGCCACTGGCGAAGGTGCGCAGGGCGATGGTGATGTTGTTCATGATGTAGTAGCCGAACATCATCCAGTCGGTGCCGCTGTCCCGGCCCAGGCGTTCGGCGGCCGGGTCGTACATGCGCTCCATCTCGGCGATGCGCGCGTTGTCCATCAGTGCATGGATCAGGTCCGGATGGCGCTGCACCAGCACGAAGCTGGCCACCAGCGGCACGGCGAACAGCGCCAGCGCCACCCACATGCTGCGGGCCTGGCTGCGCACGGTCTGCGGGAAATCGGCGACCAGGAATTCCATGGCCCGGTGCAGCCGTGGGGCCCGCGTGCGGTACAGCACGCCCTGGCCCTGCTGCATCAGCCGTTGCAGGCGCGCGACCAGCGGCGGGCTGTAGCCCCGTGCACGGGCCAGCGCCAGCTGCTGGCACAGGCGGCGGTAACGGGGCGGAAAATCAGCATCCTCCAGCACCCCGGTACCGGGAACCGGGGGCGGCAGCGGCTTGCGCTGGCGTCGCCGTGACAGGTCCGCACGCTGTTGCAGCCACTGTTCCAGGGCCAGCCACTCGTGCTGGTAGCGGGTGACGAACTGCTCCTGCTTCATCGCCGCCCCAGCAGCCAGTTGGCCATGGCATACAGGCGCAATACCCCCACCTGGCCCTGTGCCCCGGTCAGCGGCGTGGCCAGGTCGGCCAGCTCCTGCTGGCGGGGGGGCGACAACCGCGGGGCGCGTTCGGCGAACGCCACCAGGGCGGCCTGCTCGTCCGGCTGCAAGGGTTGCGGTGGCGCCAGCACGCTGTCGATGGTGGCCGGCGGTGGATCGTGGCGCAGCGGCGTATGTACCACCACCGTACCGGCGACCAGGTCGCCCAGGCGCCGGCCGTGCGGATCGAACAGGCTGCTGAGCAGGCCCAGCATGTAGCCGAACGGCAGCATGTCCACGGTGCGCAGCAGGTTGCGGGTGATCGCCGCCATCCAGCCCACCGGCGCCCCGTCGCGCGACAGCACGCGCAACCCCAGCACGCGCTTGCCCGGCGTGCGGCCCCAGGCCGCTTCCAGCACGATGGGATACGCCCAGAACACCAGGAACATCAGGGCCAGATGCAGGCCGCAGCCGAATTCACCCAGCAGTGCCAGCGGCATGGCCATCACCACCAGCACCCCCGCGCGGATGCCCAGGTCGATCAGCCAGGCCAGCGCGCGCGGTACCGGGCCGGCCGTGGGCAGCTGCAACGGCACGCCCTCCGGCGTCACCACCTCGCGGTAGGTGTCGAGCATCGGTGCGCGGGTCACGGCGAGGGTGACGTTGGCAGTGCGCAGCGGGGTCCTCTCCGGCATGCGTCCACGGGCATGGGGCTCTCGACGGTTCCTGGTCGGGAGCCGACTGTAGCAGAGGCGGGCGACCGCCTGTGGCTTCAGCCCAGGTACTGGTCCTTCAGCCGCACGTAGTGGTCGGCCGAATAGTGCAGCGATTCGATGTCCTTGTCGCTGAGCATGCGCGCCGGGCGGGCCGGGTTGCCGACCCACAGTTCGCCCTCGCCGACCACCTTGCCCGGGCCGACCACCGCACCGGCACCGATGAAGGCGTGCTTCTCCACCCGCGCACCGTCGAGGATGCAGGCGCCCATCCCGATCAGGCTGTAATCACCGATGCTGCAGGCGTGGATGATGCAGCCATGGCCCACGGTCACGCCTTCACCGATCAGGGTCGGGTAGCCGGCCTTGTTGTAGGGGCTGTGGTGGCTGACGTGGATGATGGTGCCGTCCTGCACGTTGGTGCGTGCACCGATGCGGACGAAATTGACGTCGCCGCGGATGATCGTGCCCGGCCAGATCGAGACGTCCTCGCCCAGCGCGACATCGCCGATGATCGTGCAGGCTGGATCGACATACACACGGTCCCCGAGCACGGGCATCTTGTCGCGGAACGGGCGCAGCGGGTTCATCGGTGTCTCCGGAATTCAGGGCAATCGCGTCGATGATACCTGCGCGGTTGCCCGTCATCGTCGCACGGGCGCAGCCATGGCCCGGCGGCCACGGTCACGGCTCGTAGCTGTAGCCCATGCCGTAGATCGAGCGGATCGGCTCGTTTTCCAGCCCGGCATCGGCCAGCTTGCGGCGCAGGTTGCGCACGTGGCTGTCCACGGTGCGATCGACCACCACGCGGTGGTCCAGGTACAGGCGGTTGAGCAGCTCATCGCGCGCCCAGATGCGCCCGGGGGTGGCCAGCAGGGTGCGCAGCAGGCGGAATTCGATCGGGGTCAGGTCCAGCGGGCGGCCGTTGTAGGTGGCACGGGTGGCCGGTTCGTCGATCATCAGGCCGCTGTGGGCGCGCTGGCCGTCCGGGCGGTAGCGCCGCAGTACCGCGAACACGCGCGCGACCACCTCGCGTGGGCTGAACGGCTTGCAGATGTAATCGTCTGCGCCAACCTCCAGGCCGAGCAGGCGGTCGATCTCCTCCACCCGCGCGGTGACCATGATCACCGGTACGTCGCTGCGGTCGCGCAGTTCGCGGCACAGTTCCACGCCGTTGCGCTGCGGCAGCATCAGATCCATCAGCACCAGGTCGGGGCGATAGCGCGCGAATGCGTCCATCACCTGGCCACCGTCGTCCACCCACTCGCTGTCCAGGCCGGCGGCGGCCAGGTAGTCGCGCAGCACCGAGGCCAGGCGCGGCTCGTCTTCCACCACCAGGATCCGCGCAGGGGGGGCAGGGATAGGGTTCATGTGGTCTCCGGCAGCTCGATCACCACGCGCAGCCCACCCAGCGGCGAGGGTTCGGCGTGGATGTGGCCCTGGTGGGCGTGGACGATGTTGCGGCTGATGGCCAGCCCCAGCCCGCTGCCACCGCTGGCGCGGTTGCGCGAGCTTTCCACGCGGTAGAAGCGCTCGAACAGCAGGGCGCATTTGTCGGCCGGCACACCGGGCGCACTGTCTTCCACCACCAGCCGGACCAGGCCAGGCGGGTGCTCGGCATGGATGCATACCGTGCCACCGGCCTGGGTGTAGCGCAGGGCGTTTTCCAGCAGGTTGGCCAGCAGCTGCTGCAGCCGGCGCTCATCACCGGACACGGTCAGCGGCGGTGCGGGTACCTCGACCTCCAGGGCCAGCCCGGCCGCCTGGAAGCGCCCACGCATGCTGTTGAGCTCGCTGTGCAGCAGTGCCACCAGGTCCAGCGGCGCAAAGCGGTAGGCCATGCCACCGGACTGGGTCATCGACAGGTCGTGCAGGTCGTCGATCAGCTTGCCCAGCTGGCGGATCTCGCCCTGCAGCGCGCCCAGGTTGGCGCGGTCCAGCGGCCGGATGCCATCCTCGATCGCTTCCAGCTCGGCACGCACCACCGCCAGCGGCGTGCGCAGTTCGTGGGAGATATCGGCGATGAAGGCGCGCCGGTTGCGTTCGGTGTCATCCAGGGCCTGCGCCATCTGGTTGAAATCGGCGGCCAGCGCATCGAGTTCGTCGTCGCTGGTGCGGGCGATGCGGATGCCGTATTCGCCGGCGGCCAGCTGGTGGGTGGCCGCTGCCAGCGTGGCCAGGCGGCGCTGCAGCGCCCGCGAGACGATCCAGGCCAGCACGGCGGTGACCAGCAGCAGGGCGATGCCGATCACCCACCAGGCGCGCAGCTGGGTGTTGTAGAAGTTCAGGTCGTTGGCGGCGATCACCCGCTGGAACGGCACCATGCCCAGCCAGCCCACGGTCTGGCCGTTGACCACCACCGGATGCGGGTCGTCGTCATTGCGGGCATCGGCGTTGCCGGCCACCCGCCGCAGCTGCGCATCGAACAGGCCCAGGCGCGAGGGCACCCCGGTCTGGTCGGACAGCGGCGGCGAGACAGGGCCGAGGCCATGGCTGTGGCCCAGGTCCGGGCGCAGCAGGCGATCCCAGCCCTCACGGCTGCTGCGCAGGTGGTCCCAGCCCTGGTGCTGCTCATACTCATGGGCCAGGTGCGGCAGCAGGTGCTGCATGCGCACGTCGCCCTGTTCGTTGAGGTAGTCCAGGAAGCCGAGCTGGAAGCTGACCCGCGTGGCCACACCGTTCACCGCCAGCACCAGCAGGCAGGCAGTGAAGATCGCCAGGAAGCTCTTCGCGGTCAGTCCAAATTTGAGACGTATCGTCGCCATCGCCGGGCCATTAGCCGCTCCCGGCGGCCTGAAATCAAGCGCCAGCTGAGCCGGTAAGCCAATCTCCATATTCCCTGCACACTTTCCCGGCAGCGTGGCAGCGTCCATCAGTCCCCCCGACGCCCCCATGACCCGACTGTCCACCCCCACGTTCCGCCCGTTGCTGCTACCGCTGTTGTTGGCCCTTGCCGCCTGCTCGTCGGGCCACCCGGAGGCGGCGGCCACGCCGCAGGTCAGCGTGCTGGCGGTGACCGCGCAGCCGTTGGCGCTGCAGCGCACCCTGCCGGGCCGCGCGGTGCCGTTCATGGTGTCCGATGTGCGCCCGCAGGTCGGTGGGCTGGTCCGTGAACGCCTGTTCACCGAAGGCGCGCACGTGAAGGCCGGGCAGCTGCTGTACCAGATCGATCCGTCCCCCTACCAGGCGGCCTATGACACCGCCAATGGCCAGCTGGCGCAGGCCGAGGCCGCCGTGCTGTCGGCGCGCCCGAAGGCCGAGCGCACCCGTGCGCTGGTCGACGTGGATGCCGCCAGCAAGCAGGATGCCGACGATGCCGGCTCGGCGCTGAAGCAGGCCCAGGCCAACGTCGTGGCCGCCCGCGCCGCGCTGCAGGCCGCCCGCATCAACCTGCAGTACACCCGCGTGACCGCGCCGATCGACGGCATCATCAGCACCTCCAGCGTGACCCCCGGTGCGCTGGTCGCCGCTGGCCAGGACGCGCCGCTGGCGACCATCCAGCGCCTGGACCCGGTGTACCTGGACGTCACCCAGTCCAGCACCCAGATGCTGGCGCTGCGCAAGCAGCTCGACGCCGGCCAGGTGAAGGCGATCGACGGCAAGGCGCAGGTGCAGGTGCTGCTGGAGGACGGCAGCAGCTACGCGCATGAAGGCACGCTGGAATTCGTCGGCAGCGCGGTGGACCCGGGCACCGGCAATGTCACCCTGCGCGCGATCATTCCCAACCCGGACGGGCTGCTGCTGCCCGGCATGTACCTGAAGGCGGTGCTGCCGATGGCCACCGATGCCAGCGCCATCCTGGTGCCGCAGAAGGCGGTGGTGCGCAACGAACGCGGTGAACCGATGGTGCGCCTGCTCGATGCGGGCAACCACGTGCAGGAACGCCGCGTGGCCACCGGCCAGGTGGTCGGCAACCAGTGGCAGATCACCGAGGGCCTGAAGCCGGGCGAACGGGTGATCGTGGCCAACGGCAGTGCGGTGACGCTGGGCCAGAAGGTCAACGCGGTGGCGGCCAAGGCGGCCGAGCTGGCGGCGCTGCCGGCCATCGACCCGAACGGCAACACCGACGAAAAGACCCGCTGAGGGCCGCCCTGACATGGTTCGTTTCTTCATCGACCGGCCGATCTTCGCCTGGGTGCTGGCCATTTCGGTCAGCCTGCTCGGCCTGCTGGCCATCCTGATCCTGCCGGTGGACCGCTACCCGCAGATCGCCCCGCCCACCATCACCATCCGTGCCGTCTACACCGGCGCCTCGTCGCAGACCGTGGAAAACGCGGTCACCCAGGTCATCGAGCAGTCCCAGCAGAGCCTGGACCACCTGATGTACATGACCTCCACCAGTGCCTCCGACGGCTCGGCACAGGTGAACCTGGTGTTCGCCACCGGCACCAACGCCGACACCGCCCAGGTGCAGGTGCAGAACCAGCTGCAGGCGGCCATGGCCACCCTGCCGCAGGCGGTGCAGCAGAACGGCCTGACCATCACCAAGTCCAGCGGCTCGATCTTCGAGGTGATTTCCTTCACCAGTGAAGACGGCAGCATGGACAACTTCGATGTCGCCAACTTCATGGAGTCGCGCATCGATGACCAGGTCTCGCGGGTAAGCGGCGTCGGCAACATCCAGCCGATCGGCCAGGAATACGCCATGCGCATCTGGCTGGACCCGGAAAAGCTGCGCCAGTACGCGCTGATGCCCTCGGACATCGAAAGCGCGCTGCAGGCCCAGAACACCGACGTGTCCGCCGGTGAACTGGGCGGGCAGCCGGCCCTGAAGGGCCAGCAGCTGGACGCCACGGTGACCGCCCGCAGCCGCCTGCACACGCCCGAGCAGTTCGCACAGGTGGTGCTCAAGGCCGATGCCAACGGCAGCGTGGTGCACCTGGGGGATGTGGCCCGCATCGGCCTGGGCCCGGAAAGCTATGACAGCCTGAGCACCTTCAACGGCAAGCCGTCGGCCTCGCTGGGCATCGAACTGAACTCCGGCGCCAATGCCATCGCGGTGTCCGAAGCGGTCGACGCCCGCCTGCAGCAGCTGAAGAAGTACTGGCCGCATGGCTATGAATACCATGTGGCCTTCACCACCACGCCGTTCGTGACCATCTCGCTGAAGGAAGTGGTGATCACCCTCATCGAGGCCATCGTGCTGGTGGTGCTGGTGATGTACCTGTTCCTGCAGAACTGGCGCGCCACCCTGATCCCGACCATCGCCGTGCCGGTGGTGCTGCTGGGCACCTTCGGCGTGCTGGCCGCGTTCGGCTACTCGATCAACACGCTGACCATGTTCGCGCTGGTCCTGGCCATCGGCCTGCTGGTGGACGATGCCATCGTGGTGGTGGAGAACGTCGAACGGGTGATGACCTTTGAAGGGCTGGCACCGAAGCCGGCCACGGAAAAGGCGATGGGCCAGATCACCGGTGCACTGGTCGGCATCGTGATGGTGCTCACCGCGGTGTTCCTGCCGATGGCCTTCTTCAAGGGCGTCACCGGCGTGATCTACCGCCAGTTCTCGGTGACCATCTCGGCGGCGATGATCCTGTCGGTGCTGGTGGCCATGACCATCACCCCGGCCCTGTGCGGCAGCCTGCTGGCGCCGATCGCCAAGGGTGGCCATGGCCATCATGGCGAGGGCAAGAGCGGCCTGCTGTCGCAGTTCTTCGTCTGGTTCAACCGCCGCTTCGAGCGCACCGCCAACCGCTGCCGCCAGCGGGTGGGCGTGTTCGTGGGCCGCCGTGGCATGGGCCTGGTGCTGTTCGTGCTGCTCAGCGCGGTGACCGGCGTGCTGCTGTGGCACCTGCCTGGCGCGTTCCTGCCCGATGAGGACCAGGGCATGCTCAATGCGCTGGTGAAGCTGCCGGCCGGTGCCACCCTGGAACAGACCAAGGCGGTGATGGACCGCCTCAGTGCCGAGGCGACCAAGGACGAGAGCGTGCTCTCGATCCAGGCCACCGCCGGCTTCAGCGTGACCGGCAGTGGCCAGAACGTCGGCCAGGCCTTCATCCGCCTGAAGGACTGGGACGACCGCACGGACAACGCCGATACCATTGCCGCGCGGCTGACCGCTGCCGTGGCCGATGTGCCTGACGCGCAGGTGTTCATCACCTCGCCACCGGCCATCCTCGGCCTGGGCGATGCGGGCGGTTTCACCCTGGAACTGCAGGACGAAGCCGGCCTGGGCCACGCGGCCCTGGTCAGTGCGCGCGACCAGCTGCTGAAGGCGGCCGCCGCCGACCCGAAGCTGGTCAACGTGCGTTACGCCAGTCTTGAAGACGCCCCGGTGTATGCGGTGAAGGTGGACGACGCCAAGGCGCAGGCGATGGGGGTCAACCCACAGGACATCAATGACACCCTGAACTCCGCGCTGGGCGGTGATTTCGTCAACAACTTCATCTACAAGGGCCGCATCAAGAAGGTCTTCATCCAGGGCACGGCCGAGGCGCGCATGCAGCCGCAGGACATTGAGCGCTGGAGCGTGCGCAACCAGGCCGGGCAGATGGTGCCGCTGTCGTCGCTGGTCAGTGCGCACTGGACCAGTGCACCGGCGGCGCTGCAGCGCTACAACGGCGTATCCACCATGGAGATCACCGGCCAGGCCGCCCCCGGCGTCAGCTCCGGTGAAGCCATGGCCGAGATCGCCCGCCTGGCCGACCAGCTGCCGGAAGGCTTCGGTCATTCCTGGTCGGACATGGCCTACCAGGAACAGCTGTCCGGCAACCAGGCGCCGATGCTGTATGCCATCTCGCTGCTGTTCGTGTTCCTGTGCCTGGCCGCGCTGTATGAAAGCTGGGCGGTGCCGTTCGCGGTGATGCTGGCGGTGCCGATCGGCGTGTTCGGTGCCGTGGTGGTGATGAACCTGCGCGGCCTGAACAACGATGTGTACTTCCAGGTGGGCCTGCTGACCACGATTGGCCTGGCCGCGAAGAACGGCATCCTCATCGTCGAATTCGCCCGCGCGCTGGAAAAACAGGGCAAGCCGACGCTGGAAGCGATCCTGCAGGCGGTGTACCTGCGCCTGCGCCCGATCGTGATGACCTCGCTGGCCTTCCTGATGGGCGTGCTGCCACTGGTGTTCGCCAGCGGTGCCGGCTCCGGCGCACGCCATTCGCTGGGCACCGGCGTGGCCGGTGGCACGGTGGCCTCGATGGTGCTGGGCATGTTCTTCGTTCCGCTGTTCTACGTGCTGGTGCGCCATTTCTTCCCGGGCCGCCCGGCCGCCCCGGAAGCCGCCCCGGTGGAGGTGACCCCATGAAGCAGATGCTCCTCAACGGCCTGGCCGCCGCCACGCTGACCGTCCTGCTGGGCGGCTGCGTGAGCCTGGCCCCGCATTACCAGCAGCCGGCGGCCCCGGTGCAGGCGCAGTTCGGCAATGCCGCCACCGCCAGCGATGCCGGTGCGGCACCGTCTGGCATGCCGGCCTGGCGCGCGGTGTTCCTCGATGCACACCTGCAGCAGGCCATCACGCTGGCGCTGGACAACAACCGCGACCTGCGCGTTGCCGTGCTGCAGGTGGAAAAGGATCGCGCGCAGTACCGCATCCAGCGTGCGGCGCTGCTGCCGTCGGTGGATGCCAGCGGCAGCGTCAACCGTGCGCGCAGCAGTGCATCGGCCAGCGACACCGGCACCGCGCAGGTCAGCGAGACCGACACGCTGCAGGTGGGCATCAGCAGCTGGGAGCTGGACCTGTTCGGCCGCGTCCGCAGCCTGAAGAACGAGGCGCTGCAGAACTGGCTGGCCAGCGCCGAGAACCAGCGCGCCGCCCGCACCAGCCTGGTGGCCGAGGTGGCCACCGCCTGGCTGTCCCTGGCGGCCGACCAGCAGGCGCTGGGCCTGGCCCAGCAGACCCATGACAGCCAGCAGCAGACGCTGCAGCGCACGCAGGCGCGGCACGCGCAGGGCCTGGCCTCGGGGCTGGACCTGTCGCAGGTGGAAGGCAGCGTCGAAGCCGCCCGCGGTGCGGTGGCACGCCTGCAGACACAGGTCGCGCAGGATCGCGATGCCCTGCAGCTGCTGGTCGGTGCCCCGCTGCAGGACGACCTGCTGCCGTCGGCGCAGGCGCTCGATGGCAGTGTCGCGCTGGCGGCACTGCCAGCCGACCTGTCCTCCACGGTGCTGCTGCAGCGGCCGGACGTGCTGGCTGCCGAGCACACCCTGCAGGCGGCCAACGCCGATATCGGGGCCGCGCGCGCGGCGTTCTTCCCGACGCTGACCCTGACCGCCAACCTGGGCCGCAGTTCCGATGCGCTGTCCTCGCTGTTCTCTGCCGGCAGCCGTACGTGGTCGTTCGTGCCCAGCATCACCGCACCGATCTTCCATGCTGGTGCGCTGAAGGCATCGCTGGACGCCTCGAAGATCGGCAAGGACATCGGCGTGGCGCAGTACGAGAAGGCGATCCAGCAGGCCTTCAGTGAAGTGGCCGACGCGCTGGCCGCGCGCGATCACCTGGCCGAACAGCTGGCGGCGCAGCGCGCCCTGGTGGCAGCGGGCCAGCGCAGCTACACCCTGGCCGACGCACGCTATCGCACCGGCCTGGATGGCTACCTGCAGGCGCTCGATGCACAGCGCAGCCTGTATGCCGCGCAGCAGGACCTGATCGCCCTGCAGCAGCAGGAGGCCGCCAACCGGGTGACGCTGTTCAAGGTGCTGGGAGGCGGCGCCGACGCCCGATGAGGGACCGCGCCATCCACGCATGGCGTGGATCTACCTGATGCGGCGGGATGCATCCACGCGTGGCGTGGATGTACCGGAATGCCGGCCGTGATCGGCATCCATCCTCGGTAGATCCACGCCATGCGTGGATGATTTACGCCACGCGGCCGCGGCGCTGCCGTTCCAGGTGCACCAGCAGCAGCGAGATCGCTGCCGGGGTCATGCCCGGGATGCGCTGCGCCTGGCCGATGGTCTGCGGGCGCACACGTTCCAGCTTCTGCAGCACTTCGGCCGAGAGGCCACGCACCGTGGCGTAGTCGAAGCCTTCGGCGATCGGCGTGGCTTCGTGGCGCTGCTGGCGCTCGATCTCATCACGCTGGCGGTCCAGGTAACCGGCGTACTTCACGCCGATCTCCACCTGTTCGGCCACCTTGGCATCGGCCACGGCCGGGCCCAGCGACGGCACCTGCATCAGCTGCGCGTAGTCCAGCTCCGGGCGCTTGATCAGGTCCAGCACGTTGGTCTCGCGGCTGACCGTCACGCCCAGCGTGTCCTGCACTTCGCGGCCCAGCGCGTTGGCCGGCGTCGCCCACAGCGCGCCCAGGCGCACACGCTCTGCCGCCACCGCGGCCTGCTTGGTTTCGAACGCGTGCCAGCGGCGGTCGTCGACCAGGCCCAGCTCGCGGCCGGCCGGGGTCAGGCGCTGGTCGGCGTTGTCCTCGCGCAGCTGCAGGCGGTACTCGGCGCGGCTGGTGAACATGCGGTACGGCTCGTTGGTGCCGTGGGTGATCAGGTCGTCCACCAGCACGCCCAGATACGCTTCGTCACGGCGCGGGCACCAGCCGTCCAGCCCGCGCACCTGGCGTGCGGCGTTCAGGCCAGCCAGCAGGCCCTGCGCGGCGGCCTCTTCATAGCCGGTGGTGCCGTTGATCTGGCCAGCGAAGAACAGGCCGTTGACCAGCTTGGTTTCCAGTGATGCCTTCAGCCCGCGCGGGTCGAAGAAGTCGTACTCGATCGCATAGCCCGGGCGGGTGATGTGCGCGTTCTGGAAGCCGACAATGCTGCGCACCATCGCCAGCTGCACGTCGAACGGCAGCGAGGTGGAGATGCCGTTGGGGTAGATCTCGACGATGCCCAGGCCCTCGGGCTCGACGAAGATCTGGTGGCTGGCCTTCTCGGCAAAGCGCACCACCTTGTCCTCGATGGACGGGCAGTAGCGCGGGCCGATGCCTTCGATCTGGCCGCTGTACAGCGGCGAGCGGTGCAGGGCATCGCGGATGATCTGGTGCGTCTGTTCGGTGGTGTGGGTGATCCAGCAGCTGACCTGCGGCGGGTGCTCGTCCACCGAGCCCAGGAAGGACATCACCGGGCGCGGGCTGTCGCCGGGCTGCTCGTCCATCACGCTGTAATCCAGCGAGCGGCCGTCGATGCGCGGCGGGGTACCGGTCTTCAGGCGGTCGACCTGGAACGGGCGCTCGCGCAGGCGCGCGGCCAGCGTGGTGGCCGGCGGGTCGCCCATGCGGCCGGCGGCGTACTGGGTCGGGCCGACGTGGATCTTGCCGGCCAGGAAGGTGCCGGCGGTCAGCACCACGGCCCCGGCGTCGAAGCGCAGGCCGGTCTGGGTGATGACCCCGCGCACGGCGTCGCCTTCGATCACCAGGTCATCGACGGCGGCCTGGAACACGGTCAGGTTGGCCTGGCCCTCGACGATCGAGCGGATCGCCATGCGGTACAGGTTGCGGTCGGCCTGGCAGCGGGTGGCGCGCACGGCCGGGCCCTTGGAGGCGTTGAGGGTGCGCCACTGGATGCCGGCGCGGTCGGCGGCATGTGCCATGGCCCCGCCCAGCGCATCGATCTCCTTCACCAGGTGGCCCTTGCCGATGCCGCCGATGGCCGGGTTGCAGCTCATCGCCCCCACGGTTTCGATGTTGTGGGTCAGCAGCAGGGTACGCACGCCGGTGCGGGCCGCGGCCAGCGCGGCCTCGGTGCCGGCGTGGCCGCCGCCGATGACGATGACGTCGTAACGATGGAAGGAATCGATCATGGGGGCAGGTCACAAGGGGCAGGTACCGCCGGAGGGCGGACCGGGGTGGCGATTTTAGCGCCAATCGGGGGGCGGGCTGCCGTTGCGGGCCGGCTGACGGGAAACCGACCCTAAAGTTGGCAGGTTTTTTGCAGATAACCCAATAGCACCCATCGTGGCTGGCGCCAGCAGGCGCTGCGGACCGGAATTGGAACAGGGGCCGGTCCAGGCGCACGGCGGGGAAGCAGAGGGGCCGGCAGTCGGGGGACTGCCCGGCCCTGTTTTTTTGGGCGGAGTGCGGTGGCGACGCTGCGTGGCCCGCCGTGCACAACGCAGACGGCCCCGCATGCGGGGCCGTCTGCCTTGAAGGTGCCGACATCCGACAGGGCCGGAACAGGGGGGATCCAGATGTTCCTGTCGGATATCGACGTAGCTTGTGCGGGTACGCGTTACGGGCGGCGTACCCATCGTTGGCCGCAGAAGGTCACTTTCTGACCCGGGCGGTCACTGCCCGTCTAGAGTGGGCCTTGGACCGAATGAAATGCAATACGTCCTAGTGTCAAAGTGAGCGCTGCGTCGCACGATCCATGTTGCGCCAGGGGGAACCGTTCATCCTGGGTGCACTCGGTGCCGACGGCGCCTGGGCCGGGGGATTCGGCCGTGCCGGGCGTGTCAGCGAATCCATGTTCCGCCAGGGCGACCCACCGTTGTAGCCGGGACGGGGCGGGCGCGGCGGCGGCGGGCGGTTGTCCGGACGCGGCGGTGGGCGATGGATGGGGCGGTAGTACGGGCCGTTGTAGCCGTAATAGCCATAGCCGCCGTAATACGGGTACCCACCATACCCATAACCAGGGTAGCCGTAGGGGTAGTTGTACTGCACCGACGGCGCGCCGCGGTAATAGCCGCTGCCCCCGCCGACATAGTCGTAGGTGGCACAGCCGGACAGGGCCAGCAGCAGGCCCCCCGCAAGCAATAGACGCATCTTCATGTTCGTGTCCCCCCTTCGGGTATGTCGCCAGCTTCTGCGCGGCGCATTGAATCGGCCCTTAACTCGGCCGGTCCAGGATGAATGGCGGTAAAGGGCGCCATGCTGGCATGACCGGCGGCGGGGGTGCCAGCCGGGCCGGTACGTTAATCTTGCTTCATGAACGCCGCTTCGCTGCCTTGTCCCGCCGATGTCCTGGCCGCCGCCGCCCGGATCGCCCCGCATGCCACGGTCACCCCGGTCCTGCAGTCGCGGCAGCTTGATGCGCTGGCCGGCGCCCGCCTGCATTTCAAGGCCGAACACCTGCAGCGCGGCGGCGCCTTCAAGTTCCGCGGGGCCTGCAACGCGGTGTGGGGCCTGGATGCGGCCCAGGCCGCAGCGGGCGTGGTCACCCATTCTTCCGGCAACCATGGTGCGGCCCTGGCCCTGGCCGCCCGCACCCGGGGCATCGCCTGCCATGTGGTGGTGCCCGAAGGCGCCGTTGCCGCCAAGCTGGCCAACATCGCCCGCCATGGCGCCACGCTGTGGCAGTGCGCGCCGACCATTGCCGCCCGCGAAGCCACCTGTGCCCAGGTGCAGGCCGACACCGGCGCCACGCTCGTGCACCCCTATGCGGATGCGGCAGTCATCGCCGGCCAGGGCACGGCCGCGCTGGAACTGCTGGGGCAGGCCGGGGCGCTGGACGTGCTGGTGGTACCGGCCGGTGGCGGCGGGTTGGCCAGCGGTACGGCCCTGGCGCTGCAGCACGCCGCGCCCGGCACCCGGCTGGTACTGGCCGAACCGGCGGGTGCGGCCGATACCGCCCGTTCCCTGGCGGCGGGGGAGCGGCAGATCGACTTCGTGCCCGACACGGTCTGCGACGGCCTGCGTGGCACCTTGGGCCAGCCCAACTTCGAACTGCTGCAGCAGGCCGGCGTGGAGGTGATCGTGGTCGACGACGCGGCCACGGTGGCCGCCATGCGCCTGCTGTGGGAGGTGCTCAAGCAGGTGGTGGAACCGTCCTCGGCGATCACCCTGGCCGCGGTGCTGGCCCAGCCGGCACGGTTTGCCGGGCAGCGCGTGGGCCTGGTGCTGTCCGGCGGCAACGTCGACCTGGACGCCCTGCCATGGGCGCGGGCATGAGCCGGCACCGGGCAGGGCCACTGGGCTGGTTGTGGCGGCTGCTGGTGCTGGTGCTGCTGTGGCTGCTGGGTGTCACCGCCTGGATCGTATGGGTGGGTGAGCGTGACCAGGCCGCACGCGCCGATGCGATCATCGTGCTGGGTGCGGCCGCCTACGATGCAAAGCCCTCACCGGTGTTCGAAGAGCGCATCCGGCATGGGCTGGATCTGTACAACGCCGGTTATGCGCCGCTGCTGATCTTCACCGGCGGCTACGGTGGCAGCAGCGCCCGCTTTTCCGAATCGCAGGTGGCGCGGCGCTATGCACTCAAGCATGGCGTGCCCGACAGCGCGATCATGATCGAGACCGCCTCGCGCAACACCGTGCAGAACCTGGTCGAAGCCAAGCGCTTGATGGACCAGCGTGGCCTGCACCGGGTCATCATCGTCAGCGACCCGCTGCACATGGCCCGTGCCCTGCGCCTGAGCAAGGCCATGGGCATCGAGGCACTGGCCTCGTCCACGCCCAGCACGCGCTTCCGCAGCTTCCACACCAGCTGGCGGTTCCTGGCGCAGGAAATCTATTTCTTCCACCGCGACCTGTTCGTCAGCGCGACGAACGGGTAAGGCCGCCTCAGGGCTGCTTGCGCCGGATCGGAATGGCCGAGACCGGGACAGCGGCGATGTCCTGCCCACGCTCGCGGATCGGGGCACCCGGGTCCGGGGCCCAGGCATGGGCGTACAGCACTTCCCAGCTGCTGGGCAGCTTGCCATCGTCACGGCGCAGTGCCTCGTAGGCGGTGGCGGCGGCGGCGAAACGGCCACGCCCGGTAAGGGTATGGCGGCGGTCCTGGCGGGCGTTGGTCGCGCCCAGTGCACGCAGCTCGCGCATCAACGCCGGCAGGTCATCGTAGGTCAGGGTGAACAGGTCACGGTCCAGCACCGGATCGCGGAAGCCCGCCATCATCAGCGCATCGCCGAACTGCGCGATGGGCGGGAATCGACTGACGTGCGGGCGGTCGTCGGCGGCAGCGAACGCTTCGTTGAGTTCCACCAGCGTTTCCGGGCCGAAGGTGGAACACAGCAGCAGGCCGCCGGGCTTGAGCACCCGACGGAAGCCGGCAAACACCGCCGGCAGGTCTTCCACCCATTGCAGGCACAGGTTGCTGAAGATCACATCGATGCTGTTGTCGGCCAGTGGCAGCGCCGCCGCATCGGCGCATACGCGCTGGAACGGCTTCCACCAGCCCGCCTGGCGCTTGGCCTGGGCCAGCATCGGCAGCGCCAGGTCCAGGGCGATCACCTGCGCCTTGGGCCAGCGCTTCTTCATCAGCGCCGCGCCATGGCCGGTGCCGGTGCCCACGTCCAGCACCACGGCCGGCGTGCGTGCCTCCAGGTAATCCAGCGATTCCATCAGCCGGCCCTGCACCTCGCGCTGCAGCGCGGCGGCGGCATCGTAGCTGCCGGCGGCACGCGAGAACGCGCGACGGATATGGTGGGCATCGAACGGGGTGGTCATGGCTTCACACTCTCACTGCAGGGCCGCACGCGGCCTCAGAACGTACCCGGGTAGGCGCCGCCGTCGATCAGCAGGTTCTGCCCGGTGATGTAGCCGGCGCGCGCGCTGCACAGGAACGCGCACGCGGCACCGAATTCGTCGGCCTGGCCGAAGCGGCCGGCCGGGATCGCCTTGCGCTTCTGCTCGGCAAAGGCCGCATCGCCGATGCCCTGCTGGGCCGCGGCATGGGCGAAGTTGCCGCGCAGGCGGTCGGTGTCGAACTGCCCGGGCAACAGGTTGTTGAGGGTCACGTTGTGCGCCACCGTACGCCGCGACAGGCCGGCCACGAAGCCGGTCAGGCCACTGCGCGCGCCGTTGGACAGCGCCAGGCTGTCGATCGGCGCCTTCACCGCCGAGGAGGTGATGTTGACGATGCGACCGAAGCCACGCGCGATCATCGCGTCGACCGTGGCGCGGATCAGCGCGATCGGGGCCAGCATGTTGGCATCGATCGCGGCGATCCAGTCGGCGCGTTCGAAGGTGCGGAAGTCACCCGGTGGCGGGCCGCCGGCGTTGGTCACCAGGATGTCCACCTGCGGGCAGGCTGCCAGGGCCAGTGCACGGCCTTGTTCGGTGGTGACATCGGCGGCCACGGCGCGCACCTCGCCCACGCCGGGCACGGTGCGCAGCTGCGCGGCGGCGGCCTGCAGGGCTGCTTCGCCACGGGCAACGATGACCAGGTTCACGCCTTCGTGGGCCAGCGCCTGCGCGCAGCCCAGGCCAAGCCCCTTGCTGGCGCCGCAGACCAGCGCCCAGCGGCCGGAAATACCCAGATCCATGTTCAGTCCTGCAGCGAAGGGGAAAGGACGCTCATTGTCCGCGATCACTGGCCGACAGGCCGGCAACGAAGTGTTGCAGCGCCTGTGCCACCTCGTCGGCATGGCCGAGGAAGGGCGCGTGGCCGCCCTGGGCCACGGTCAGTACCTGTGCCCCGGGCGCCAGTGCCGCAGCGGCCTGCATCGCCGCCGGTGACACCAGGCGGTCGCGCTGGCCGGCAATCCACAGGCTCGGCTTGCCCAGCGTGGGCAGCGCACCGCGCAGGTCGGCCTGCTCCAGCAGCTGCAGGCCTTCGTGCAGGGCACGTTCGGTGGGTGCACCGCGCTCGACCAGGCGCTGGCGCAGGGTGCGCAGTTCCTCGCGCGCATGCGCCGAACCCATCACGTCCAGTGCCAGGAAACGGTCCAGCGTGCCACTGAAGTCCGTCGCCAGCTCCTGCCCGAACTGCGCGAACACGCTCGGCTCCACCGCATGGGGCCAGTCATCCCCGCGTACGAAGCGCGGCGTTGCCGCGATCATCGCCAGCCCGCGTACCTTCGGCAGGGTGGCTGCCGCATGCAGGGCGAACAGGCCGCCGAGCGACCAGCCGCACCAGACCGCCGGCGGCGTGGCGGCGGCAATGGCGTTGACCACGTAGGGCAGCCGCAGCGGTGTGCTGTCCTCGCGGCTGTGGCCATGCCCGGGCAGGTCGACACAGTGCAGGGTGAAGCGATCGGCCAGGCGTTGCACCAGCGGTGCGAACACCCCGCCCTGCAGCGCCCAGCCATGGATCAGCACCAGGTCCGGCCCCTGGCCGGTGACATCGATATGCATTGCAGCGTCCGTACAGCGTCAGGCGGAAACCGGCAGCGGCGGTGGGCTGGGCAGCGCTGTGGCCGTCGCTGCCAGGCGGTCACGCGCGCTGGCGATGGCGTCCACCAGGCCACGCACCTGTTCGGGGGTGTGCAGTGCCGACAGGGTCACGCGCAGGCGTGCCTTGCCGTCCGGCACAGTGGGCGGACGGATCGCACCGACCAGCCAACCGGCCTGCTCCAGCGCCTGCGACAGCGCCATGGCATCGGCATCGCTGCCGCACAGCAGCGGTTGGATCGGTGTATCGGAGGCCATCAGGGGCAGGCCATGCGCACGGGCACCGCTGCGGAACAGGCCGATCAGCTCGACCAGCTTTTCGCGGCGCCAGTGGTCGCGGCGTGCCAGGCGCACCGCTTCCAGCGCCGAGGCTGCCAGCGGTGGCGGCACCGCAGTGGTGTAGATGTAGGGGCGCGCCGTTTCGGCCAGGTGTGCGATCAGGTCTTCGCTGCCCAGCACCAGCGCGCCATGGCCGCCCAGTGCCTTGCCCAGCGTGACCAGCTGCAGGGGGACCTCGGCCACGCCGAGCCCGGCGGCGGCCACCGAACCGCGCCCGCACTTGCCGACCACGCCCACGCCATGGGCATCGTCCACGTACAGCAGCGCCTGCTGCAGGCGCGCGACCAGGGACAGGGCGCGCAGCGGCGCCACGTCGCCGTCCATGCTGAACACGCCGTCGGTGGCCAGCATCGCCGCACCTTCCGGCGCATGCTTGAGCTGGCGCAGCGCGCCTTCACTGTCCAGGTGCGGGTAACGGCGCAGGCGCGCGCCGGCCAGGCGGGTGGCGTCGATCAGGCTGGCGTGGTTGAGCTTGTCCTGCACGCAGACATCGTTCTCTTCGCTCAGCAGGGCCTGCTGCACGGCCAGGTTGGCGGCAAAGCCGCTGCCGAACAGCAGCGCACGCGGGTACCCCAGCCAGTCGGCGACATCGCGTTCCAGCGCTTCGTGCAGGGCATGGTGGCCACAGACCAGGTGCGAGGCACCCGAACCCACGCCCTCGCGGGCGGCGGCATCCTGCAGGGCGTTGACCACGCCGAACTGCTGGGCCAGGCCCAGGTAGTCGTTGCTGCAGAAGCCGGTCAGCCAGCGCCCATCCACCTCCAGGCGGACGCCGTCGCGGCGGTCCACCGTGCGACGGGTGCGGCGGCGGCCCTGGGCATCGCGCAGGGCACGCTGGGCAAGCAGGCGGGCGGTCAGGTCGGGGCGGGCCATGGTGGCTTCAGGCGACGACGGGGCAGCTAGGGTAGCGCGTTGCCGGGGCCGGCGCTCGTGGCTCAGGCCGCGTGCGCGCAACCGCCCCCGCAGCCGTCCCCAGGCGCCCCGCCGGCCTCGGTGATCTGCGCGTGGACCGTGCCGGGGTGGTCATGGTCGGCGGCATCGACGGCTACCGCCATCGGCACCAGGCCGAGCCGGGCGAACAGGGCCTGGTCGCGCGCGGTATCCGGGTTGCCGGTGGTCAGCAGTTTCTCACCGTAGAAGATCGAATTGGCACCGGCCAGGAAGCACAGCGCCTGCAGTTCATCGCTCATCGCCTCGCGGCCGGCCGACAGCCGCACCATCGAGCGCGGCATCACGATGCGCGCCACGGCGATCATCCGCACGAACTCGAACGGGTCCAGCTCCGCGCTGCCATGCAGGGGCGTGCCGGCCACCTGCACCAGCTTGTTGATCGGTACCGAATCGGGGTGCGCCGGCAGCGTGGCCAGCGCCAGCAGCAGGCCGACCCGGTGCGCGCGGGTTTCGCCCATGCCGACGATCCCGCCGCAGCAGGTCTTCAGCCCGGCATCGCGCACATGGCCCAGCGTATCCAGGCGGTCCTGGTACTGGCGGGTATGGATGATCGAATCGTAGTAGTCCGGCGAGGTGTCCAGGTTGTGGTTGTAGTAGTCCAGCCCTGCCTCACGCAGCGCCTGGGCCTGTTCGCCGCTGAGCATGCCCAGCGTGGCGCAGGTTTCCAGGCCCAGCGCCTTCACCTCGCGGATCATTGCCGCGACCTTCGGGATGTCGCGGTCCTTCGGCGAACGCCACGCCGCGCCCATGCAGAAGCGCGAGGCGCCGGCATCGCGCGCGGCACGTGCACGGGCGACCACCGCCTCGGTATCCATCAGCTTCTGTGCCGACACGCCGGTGTCGTAGCGCTGGGCCTGAGGGCAGTAAGCGCAGTCCTCGGGGCAGCCCCCGGTCTTGACCGACAGCAGGGTTGAGACCTGCACCTGGGCCGGGTCGAAGTGCTCGCGGTGGACAGCGGCGGCGCGGAACAGCAGTTCCGGGAACGGGAGCTCGAACAGCGCCTGCAGTTCGTCGTGCTGCCAGTCGTGGCGGATGGCGGTGGCCATGGCGGGACCTTGGGGAACGATGGTACGAAGCGAGGGAGTGTGGGGAGGCAGGTGCGGACTGTCAACCTGATTCAATTTAATAAAGTTTACGGAGGGGGCCCGGCTGGGGCGGGACCATGGCGGCATCGGCAATGATCGACCGCTGTTCCTCTGAAGTCCTCACGGTTGACACCCCCGCACCCGCGGCAGATCCTCTTGGCTTCATGCAAGGAAGCAAGAATGCAAACATCGCTCTGCCGCGCGCTGCTGTGCGTGCTGACCTCACTGCCGTTGTTTGCCGCAGCCGCACCGGTATCGCTGCGGGTGGACCAGACGCGCTATTTCCCCAGCGATGCCGAAGAAGCGCGCGCGCGTCTGGTGTTGCAGCAGAACATCAAGCACCTGGAAGCAGACCGGTCGTCTGCGCCCGCGCATCGGTTCCAGCAGGCCGAAGCGCTGTATGGCCGTTGCCTTCGCCACCATGCCTACCTGGAACTGCGCCAGTCGCGCGACCGCAACGATGCGGTGGCCAGTGCGGGCATGGACGAGATCGGTGACATCTGCGGTGATGCGGCAGCGTTGGCGCGTACGGTGGGGCAGGGCGCATCGCCGGATGCGGCCTGGGTGCAGCCCTACCGCTACTTCCTGGAACGCGGACAGTCCCCCGCACCGCACGCGGCGGCGGAATGGGCAGGAACCGCCATTGACCACCTGGCCGATCCGGCACTGTCCAGTTTCCGGCGTCTGTTCCGTGATGTACGCCAGGCCGGCCGCTTCGAGCAGATCGACTGGAAGGGGCGGCAGCTGGACGCGGGCAAGGATGCTGCCGTGCTCGCGACGGTGCCCGATCGCGCCGTGCGCGAGCGCGCATGGCGTGCACGGTGGCTTGGCCTTGCCGCACAGCGCGAGGCGATGGCGGATGTGTTCATCGGCGTGGCGCGGGTGAACGATGGGCAGGCGCGCCTGCGCGGCTATGACAACGCACCACAGGCGGCCTATCTGAAGATGGGACTGGACAGCGCGCAGGTGCAGACCATGCTGCAGGCCGTCGGTACCCAGGCCGGCCATCTGCGGGCATGGCAGCAGGCCCGGCGCATGCAGCTGCAGCGCACGGGCATCGCGCCTGATCCGGCGCCGTGGGACATGGCCCTGCCCGCAGCAGGTTTCGTCCCGCCTGTGCTGTCTCTGGCACAGGTGCAGGACGCGGCGGGCGAGGCCATGCAGGTGCTCGGACCGGACTATGTTGGTGTGCTGCAGGCCATTCTCGATCCTGCCGGGGGACGCTTGGACATCGACACCGAAACGGGAGCGCGTGTGCAGGATGCCTTCTCGATCAGCGCCCCGGGCGCGCCGTCGGTCGTCTACGTCGGGCGCTTCCGCAACGACCTCGATGGTGATGTAGAGCTGGTACACGAAGCCAATCATGCCGCGCACGGACAGTGGATGGACCGTCAGGGCGCTTCTGCGCTGTACCGCAACGGTACCGGCTGGCTGAACGAAACCTTCGCCATCTTCGGGGAACTGATGTTCCGCGATGAACTGCAGCGGCAGGCCACGGATGTGCGTGCCAAAGCGTGGTACCAGCAGTCACTGGTAGAGGACATGGTGCTGCAGATCTTCACGTCCGCGCAGGAGGCAACGCTGGAACAGGCGCTGTACGACGGCGTTGCGGCCAGGACCGTGTCCTCCGCCGATGGCCTGGACGCGCTGGCCGCGCAGGCGCTTGCACCGTTCGATGACAGCCTGCAGGCGTATCCGCAGCAGCGTGGCCTGTGGCAGGCCAAGCGGTTGATGGTGGAGGACCCGCTCTATCTGGTGAACTACCTGCCTGCCGGCCTGGTTGCCGTGCGCCTGTACGCCTTGCAGCAGCAGGATCCACAGGGCTTCCGCGAGCGCTATCTCAACGTGGCCGGCCGTGGCTTTGATCGCCCGCCAATGAAGATGGTCGAAGAACTGCTGGGCGAACCGGTGGACTGGCAACAGCTGGTGGACGAGGACATGAAGGTGTTCGACCAGGCTGTTGCACGCTGGCAGGCATTGCAGGCGCGTGGCGCGGAAGGAGTGGGGCGGGCGGGCTGAGTGTGGGGTATGCAGTTGCGTCAGTCGCGGGCCCTTGGTGTGCCCTGCGTGCACAGCGCGACACATTCGCCTTTCCGATTCAGAATCGGGCGCTCCGGTTCGTCGTGGCGCTGGAAGCTCCATCGGAGATCGAGGCCGCCGGCTTTGAATCCCGGGTAGGCGTAGTAGCGCGGATTGCGGGCGTCGTCCTCGGGGAACCGCGACGGAGTTCGGTAGGCGTCACCGCAGTGCCCATTCAAGCTCTTGCGAAAGGGTGATGGGGATGCCCTCGGCAGCGGCCAATCGCTGATGTAGCTTTCATCCAATGCTGGGCACAACATCTTTCCATCAACGACCAATGCATAGCGTCCAGGGTCTCCTGTTCGACCGGCAGAACGTAACATGCGTTGTTCCGCTGTCGCGCTGAGTGGCGGCATCAGATAGTAGACATTGGCCGTAGGCCATATACGAATGCCCGAGGTGCGAATTTCCATCATCTGATCCCCGATTGCATGAGGCAGATTGGATTCGATCACCACGCCATGTTGATCGAAGACATAGAAGTATTCGAAACCCGGTACTGCGGGGTTGTTGCGCACAATAATGGAGCGGAAGTGCCAATCTTCAGGCGGGTGATAGCTGCCGGTTCCGCGGGGTGGGGGCACCGTCGAGCCGAAAGGAAGCCTCCAGTGGGTCTGGTCATCGGGCGGAGTGACGTCGACGTAAGGGTCTTGTCCTTCTTCTGGCCGGCATTCATAGATGCGACCTTCTGCCGTTCGGATGGTCGCGGGTGGCTCTGGGCAGTTGATTGGTCCCATTGCCGCTGGAAGTATTTCATGGAACCCGTAGGAGGGCGGGCCGTTCAGTAGTGCTAGAAGAACGAGCATATTCATGGTTGATCAGTTCCCATGCTGATATGCATGTGATCTGTGTGGGTTGCATTGGTGTCGATTGCTACAGCATTGATTCGTTCGACATTGGTTAGATCTAGTTGGCTATATGTCAGGCGCCAAGGTCCACCCAGCCAGCCCAGTGTCTGTTGCGCTCGCGCATTGGCGATGTATCTATGCACTCGAAGTGAGAATTCGCGCGTACGTGTTTGCGCGGCTGATTCGGCCGGTACAGCGCGGGTTGGGTTGGAGTCCATTGAAAGCCCGCTGTGAAAATGGACGGTGACAGTGTGCTGTTGGCCGTCAGTGCCAATAACTGTGGTGCGCACATGGGTGAGATCGATAGCCGAAGCATAGCGGTGGCGGGTGGAGCCGATATGAGGGCGCCAAGCACCTGTGACCCGCGCATACGTGATATCCAGGTCATCCATCATTCTTAGCAGGAACTCCATGGTTGCCGGATGGGTGCGGCGTAAGGTCTCGTCTGCCGTCATTCGGTTGTGAGGTTGGCCGTTGTCTTCGAGGAAGGACAGACGTCGTCGTCCTCCGGTGGTGGACTGGTGATTGAACTGGACTTCTCTCTCTCCAAAGCCGAGGGTGCGATCATGAGCGCTGTCGCCTGCACCCGTGCCAGCAGTTAATCCCTCGCTATAGATGGTAGTCAGCGCCTCGCGGAAGTCGCTGTTCTGGACTATGGGGTGCTGGGTGCCATAGGTGCGCGAAGCATCGGCCCAGAGTTGAAATGAGATGATGTGGTTGCCAAGGTCAAGCGCTTGCTCTGGATCATCAAAGATGTGGGCTTCGGTAAAATTTAGAATGCCTGTGTCTACAGGAATGCTGTCACCGCCGCCGCCCCGGGTGCGTTGCAGATCGTTTGGATGAATCGTCCGAATGGATAGCGTGCAGTTTGGGTTTTCGATGACCTCCAACTCGACAATTGGCTGAACGTCACGATGGCTGTTAGTGCCGTCGGCGAGAGCATGCTGTTGTATTGCAAATACTTCGTCTTGCGAAAAGGTCTCGGTAGGTTCCTTGATGTAGATCCGATAGCGACCTGGTCTGCCGATTTCCATGTGGATGAGGCCGGGTGTACCCCGCATTCCTGTTCTCGCAATGGAAGGTGCTCTTATCGTCCAGACATTCGGCCTCTCCGGCGCGGCATAGACGATCAGATAGGGCAGGATCGTTGCGGCGCTGGTCGCGCCATTGCTCTTCATCTGCAACTTGATCTTGGCGTAATACAGGCGATCCAACCGGCACACGGTCATGGTGACACCATCACCGTCGACTTCGGTGTGGAAGGGAACCTGCAATGCGCGGGCATGCTGTGTCATGTGATGTGGTCCTATGCAACGATCAGATCGGGTCCATCTGCAGGGGCACGGCGACAGTAGGGGCGATCACGCGCACGTGCTTGTGGCTGTTCGCCGCGTGCTGGAAACTTCCGATCAGCTTCCAGCTGCCGTCATCACGCTGCACTTCCAGCAGGATTGTTGCGGGACCCTCCAGCACCCACAGGTCAGGCGCTTCCGGGGCGCTTCCATTGAAGCCCGTCCGCAGCCGGATTCCGGTTCCGCCCGCACCGGTGATGGCCGGACGCGCATGCCCCCGGCCATCGCTGAGCCGATAGCGCAGCCCTTCGATCGGCGTGCCCAGCGACGTGGAGAATTCCAGCTCGGTGATGCCACTTGCATCGGGATGGTCATGTGCGCTCACGTTCGTGATCCTTCTGTCTGTGCCGGACCGGTGCGGGCATCAGCAACCACAGGCGTCGTCTTCATCTGTCACCTGCTCGGTGATCTGCCAGCCTCCCCGCCCGATATATGCCGTCACTGCAACTCGCTTCTCGGTAGCGACCGTGATGCTTCGCCCCCTGTCGTCGGTGATGCCATGGGCAAGCACATCGCCGTCCTCGGTGACGATCCTGTAGTAGGTGTCGGGCAGCACACGATCGCGGCTGTCCACGACATGCAGCTTTCCGCGATACACCATGCGCGGCGAGAGCAGGCGAGGCAGTGGCACGATGCCGGCAGGCTCGGATGCGCCTGGCATGAACGGATGCTCGCCAGCCTTGACCTTGAACTCGCCCGGGCAGCTGAAGGTGATGTTGCCGCCGTCCAGGGTGATCGCACTGCTGCCGGCCTGCAGCACCACCTTGCTCTGCGCCAGCACGTCGATGCGCTCGTCGGTGGCGGTGATGGTCAGCGCCTGCTCGCTCAGCAGTTCCAGCTCGCCATCGTGGGCCTGCAGACTGACCGGGCCATTGGCCGCGATCACCCGCAGCGGGCCGCTCTGCGTGAACAGCGAAACCTGTTCGCCTGACACCGTCGCCAGCGTCTCGCCAGCGCTCACGTGCAGGTCCTGCTGCACCGTCATCTGCAGGTTCTGCCCGGCATAGGCCACCGCGCTGGCCGGGGTGGTCCAGGCGATGTGGTGCGGGGCCTCGGCCAGCAGCAGCGGCGTGCCCAGCCGCTCTACCGGCTGGTCACCGGCGCTGCGGCCGTCGCTGCCCGGCTTCATCGCGCTCTGGCCATTCACCTGGCCGCTGTAGCGGCCCTGCGCCTGCGGGTCGATCTGCTCGCGCAGCTGCCGGGTGCGCTGGAATTCGGCCAGGCCCGGTACCTGCTGCTGGCCCAGCGTCTGCTGCATCTGCTCCAGGCTGCGCTCGGCGCCCTTGAGCTGGGCCACCACGCTGGCGTTGTCCATCACCGTCGAGCCGGCACCGGCCTGCAGGCTGGCCGACAGCAGCAGGCCCTCGGCGGCGTGCACGTTGCCCCAGCCCTGGGTGGCCAGCTCGAAGCCTTCCCCGCGCAGGCTGCCGCGGGCGGTGTCCTGGTGGGCGATCAGGTAGCCCAGTTCCAGCCGGCTGTCGGCCAGCGAGCTGTGCAGGCGGGTGCGCAGCTGGCCGGGGGTGTCGTCGATCACCCACTGCTGGGTGCCGCTGCCGTCATGGGATCGGGTGTGCAGGCCGCTGAGCACGCCGGGATGCCGCGCCTTCTCGTCGATGCCACCGCCGAAGGGCGGGGCGACCTCGCCGTTGTACAGCTGGCCGGTGATGCGCGGCTGGTCGATATCCCCGTGCAGGAACTCCACCAGCACCTCGCTGCCGATGCGCGGCAGGAAGGCGCTGCCCCAGTTCGGGCCGGCCACCCATTCGGCCACGGGCACCCAGCTGCCACTGGTGTGATCGCCCGGGGCATGGCCGGAACGGGCGCTGCCGGTGTCGGTCAGCCCGCCGGGGTTGGGGCTGGCACCGCGCTGCCAGCCGAACTGCACGCGCACCTGGTGCTCGCGGCTGGGGCTGAGGGCGGCATCGGCCACGCCCACCACGCGCGCGGTCTGCGGGCCGTGCAGGGTCGGGCGGTCCTGCGGCAGGGCGCGCACCGGCACGTCCACGCCGGTGGCCAGGAAGCGGTTGCGGTAGCTGCCGCGCTCGGCCTCGGCGCTGCCCAGCAGTTCGGCGATGCCCTGGTCCAGGTTGTTCACCGCCACGTGCTGCACGGCCAGCAGCTGGAAGCGCTGGCCCTGGTGCTGCGGGTGCTGGGACAGGGCAAAGGTGCTGCCGGCGGCCAGCCGGCGCTCGCTGCCGCTGCCGCTGTACAGCACCTGGCCCACGCGCAGGGCATCCAGGCGGGCCTGTGCTTCGGCATCGGCCCAGCCGGACTGGGCAAAGCGCCCGGCGCGCGGCTGCACGTAGACCTCCAGCGCCGGCAGGGTGCCGGCATCGGCGCTGGACTGGCCGGCAATGGCGCTGACCTGCTCGCTGTGCCAGCTGGCCACGGTGCTGGCGTTGGGCACCAGCTGCTGGCGCTCGGCAAAGGCGGTGATGCCATCGCTGGCCTCGGCCATGTCGGCGCGGTGGAAGCGCAGCGTGCCGCTGTCGGGCTGCTCGGCGCCGGGCTCGAACACCACCAGCGTATGGCCGGGCTCATCACCCTGGGCCTGCTCGATGCGCCAGGCCAGGCCGGCCTCGGCCAGCAGGCGGGTGACAAAATCCCAGTCGGTCTCGCGGTACTGGGTGGTGATGGCGCGGGCGGGCAGGGTGGCCTGCACGTCGAAGCGGAAGGCGGCCTGCGGGTAGTCGGCGAAGATCTGCTCGCAGATGGCGCGGGTGTCGCTGTCCTGGAAGATCACCGCATTGCGGCGCAGGCGCAGCAGGGCGGTCCACGGCTCCAGGGTGAGCCGGTAGCGGGCCAGGCCGCCGTCGCTGCCCAGCTGGGCCGCTTCGGTGCACAGGCCGTGCCACTGGCGCAGGCCGCCATCGGCCTGGCGCAGCTGCAGGGTCAGCGGCTTCTCCAGCCACGGGTCCAGTTCCAGGAACGCGTCGGTGGCCAGGCAGTCGATCTGCAGGCGGTTGTCGCCGCAGACCGTTTCCTCGCCTTCGAAGCGTTCGACCACCCAGGCCTCGTCCAGGCCCAGCAGCCGGATCTGCCGTGCCCGCTGGTCGTCCAGCACGATCGCCCGCGCAAGTGCCATCCAATGGCTGTTGCTCACCTGCATCCTCCCTGTCTGCGGAGCTGCACTCTTGGTTGGTTTTAAGCACAGGGTGCAGTGGAAGATCGGACCTGCAGACGCGGTCACAATCTTTCGGTGCAAATCGAGTTGATGGCGTCATTCAGGGCGCCATGCGTCAGCACGATCCGGGTTGAAGCCGACACACCAACGCAAGCGCGCCACTGCTGCTCAACGGGGCACGTTCCTACCGCGAAGCGGGGTGATGGCTGATATGCACCGTGATTGCCGGCGATCAGCATCCAGCCATGCCCGCGCTCTGCCACCGCTGGTTCTCAACCGTCAGTCAAGGCGTGCTGCGACGGCTGCTGCCGTTGACCTGCCTGGTCTGCCACGAACCGGGCCACGACGATCTCGATCTCTGCCCGGCGTGCCTGGCCGATCTGCCCTGGGCGGGGCATGCGTGCCTGCGCTGCGCGCTGCCCCTTCCCGAGGGCGCCCTGCCGGTGTGTGGTACCTGCCGCGACGAGCCGCCGCCGCAGGGCGCCGCGCATGCCAGCCTGCTGTATCTGCCCCCGGTGGACCAGCTGCTGCTGCGCTACAAGTTCCACCAGGACCTGGCGGCCGGTCGCCTGTTGGCGCAGCTGATGCAGCGCGCTCCTCCGCCGTGGTCATGTCTGCCACTGGTGCCGGTGCCGCTGCATGACCGGCGCATCCGCCGGCGCGGCTACGACCAGGCGGCCGAACTGTGCCGGTTGCTGCGGCTGCCGGTCTGGCGGGGCCTGTACCGCCGCCGCTACACCGCGCCGCAATCCGAGCGCAGCGCCGAGCAGCGCCGCAGCAACCTGTTCGATGCCTTTGATGTGCGTGGGGTCGTGCCACCACGCCTCACGCTGGTCGATGATGTGATGACCACCGGCAGTACCGTGGTGGAGATCGCCGATACGCTGCGGATGGTGGGAGTCGATGAAGTGCGGGTGTGGGTCTGTGCCCGGGTGCCGTGATCGGTCGCTTCATCCCCCCGGGCTAGGATGGACCCGGTTCCCGATCGAAGGCCTGGTCATGAAGTCACCCGTGTCTCCCTTGTTGTCGGCGGTCGGCCGTAGCTGGTGGATCCTGCTGCTGTATGGCCTGGTTGCGGTGGGCTTTGGCATCGTTGCCATCGGCTGGCCGTTGTCGGCGGCGACGGCGCTGGCATGGATACTGGGCGTGATGGCGATCGTGGAGGGGGTCATCAGCCTCTTGGCGCTCATCACCGGTGGCAGTGGTGCATCACGCAGCTGGCTGCTGGTCTACGTGATCGCATCGCTGGGCTTTGGTGCCCTGGCGGTCATCAACCCGCTGGCGACGGCCGGCGTACTGGTGCTGTTCCTCGCCGCGTGGCTGCTGGTGGCGGGCATCTACCGCATCGTGTTCGCCCTCCGCGTGCGCAGGCATATCCGTGGTGAGTGGCTGTTGGTCCTCAGCGGCGTGCTGGCGGTGGTGCTGGGCCTGCTGTTGGCCGCCAATCCGTATGCGGGCGTGGCCGTGACCACCTTGTGGATCGGCATCCTCACCCTGATGTATGGGGTACTGCAGGTCGTGGTCGCCCTTCGGCTGCGTGCCCTGCGGTGATGTCCTTCACCCACTGACAGGGATGATCACGATGAAGCGATTTATTTCCGTAGCACTGTTGTTGGCGTTGACCGCCTGTGGTTCCGGTACACCGGCGCCGAATGAAGCCCTGCATGCCCCGCATGCCGGGGTGCAGGTGCAGCTGCGTGCGGTGGATGCGATCGGCCAGGGCACGCTGGAATGGCAGGGGCGTCCCTTGAGCCTGCGCGAGCCGGCGCTGGCGACCAGCGCCGATATCATCGATGTGTCCACCAACCTGGACCCGGCCAACCAGCCGGCCCTGGCCTTCCGCTTCCGCCCGGACGCGGCCGAACGGCTGCACAAGGCCACCGAGGCACTGGTGGGCAAGCAGGTGGCCGTTACCGTGGATGATCATGTGTTGACCGTGGCCACCGTGCAGGGGCCGTTCGGCGCCAGCATGCAGGTCAACAGTGCAGGTGCCAGTGCACAGCAGATCCAGGATCTGGCGCGCTACATCACCCAGGGTGGGCCGCCGGTGCAGCTGCAATAGCCCCCTGATGCCGGAAGCGGGGTGGGCCGGTATCCGGTCACCCCCGCTTCCGCGCAAACCGGGCTTCAATCTCTTCCAGTGACCGGCCCTTGGTTTCGGGCAGCCAGAACGCGGCCACCAGGAAGAACACCAGCGTGCAGCCGGCCCAGAACACGAACATGCTGGCGTAGCCATGGTGGCCCACCGTGGGCAGGAACAGCGCGGCAATGGTGGTGGAGACGAACTGGTTGATCAGCAGGGCGATGCTCATGCCGTTGGAGCGGATGCGGTTGGGCATCAGTTCCGAGAGGGCCAGCCATACGCAGACGCCGGGGCCAACTGCGAAGAACGCGACGAACACGAGGATGCAGGTGGCGACGGCCCAGCCATGGGCGGGCCGTGGCACCGGGCCGATGCGCGCCTGCTCGATGCGCAGCGGTGCCTGCGCCGCGCTGGCCGGATCGGCGAACGGGTTCAGGTGGAGTGTGCGGAAGAACGCACCGATCACACTGTCCGGCTGCACGGTGCCGGTGCGGTCGATGCGCAGCTCGCGGTCGGTCAGGTTGTCGCTGCGCAGGGCACGCACATTGGTGAAGTCGCCATAGGCATATGACACGGTCAGCTGCAGTGGCTGTCCCTGGCCATCGAGGGTGCCGCGCAGGCGCTGCCACTGTGCCTCATCCAGCACCAGCTGCAGGCCGTCGCCACTGACAGCGGCCTGCAGTTGCGGCTGCACGTCGGCGCGCCCGCGCTCGGCCTGGAAGAACAGCGTGGCCGCCGCCAGCAGGGCCACGCAGATGCCGCCGCTGCCGAGCATCAGCAGGAACTTGCGGCCCTTGCGGTCCACCAGCAGCAACGCGACCACGGTCATCACCGCATTGAGCAGCTTGATTCCTGCGTCGGCGCTGTTGGCCACCGAGCCGGACAGGCCGGCCTGGTTGAGGATGTTCACCGCATAGGCCAGCACCGAGTTGATGCCGGTGGCCTGGGTGCAGGCCAGCACCACGCAGGCGAGCAGGAACGGCACCACGTAGCGGCGGCTGAGCAGCGGGTCGCGCTTGCCGTCGCTGCCGGTCGATTCCGGTGCCTGGATCTGCGCCAGTGTAGCGTCCACCTGCGCGGCGGGCAGCACGCGCTGCAGGCTGCGGCGGGCGTCGTCCACGCGGCCACGGCGCACCAGCCAGCGCGGTGATTCGGATAGCCAGAAGATGCCGGCGCAGAACAGCAGGCCCGGTGCCAGACAGCTCCAGAAGATGGTGCGCCAGGCGTGGTCCTTCACCGCGAACAGCGCCTGCGCCTGCTGCGCCGTCGGCAGCGAACGCACGGCTTCGGCGGCGGCATCCACCGCGTGCGCGTGATACAGGCCGATCAATGCCGCAAGGACCAGGCCGATGGTCAGCAGCAGCTGGAACATCGCCGCACCGCGGCCGCGTCGCTCGGGGCTGAGCACCTCGGCCAGGTACAGCGGTACCACCACGCCGATCAGGCCGCCGCTGATGCCCTGCAGCAGGCGGCCCAGCAACAGGGGCGTGTAGCCCGAGGCCAGCGCCATGACCGGAATGCTGGCGGTGAACAGCAGACCGGCCAGCAGCATGGCGCCACGACGGCCGATCAGGTCGGCGATGAGCCCGGCGAACAGCGAGGACAGCACGCTGCCCAGCAGCACCGCGGCCACCACGAAGCCCAGCTGCTGGCTGCTGAGTTGCCAGGCATGGCTGGCGGTGGCCTCCAGATAGGGCAACGCACCGGCGATGATGCCGATGTCGATGCCATAGAGCAGGCCGCCCAGGCCGCCGATGAAGAGCAGGTAGCGGACCGGCCAGCGCGGGGCAGGGGGCGCAGGCACAGCGGCGGTGGCGGTGGTCATCGGGGCAGTCCTGGAAGGAAGGAGGGCGCGGTGTCGGCCGCGCGGCGGGCGGCCTCGGCGGCCACCGCAGGGGGCGTGGTGCTGGTGCTACGCGACGTGCAGATCGATGGCCGTGCCAGCGGCGAACACCTGCTGCAGTTGCAGCTGTGCATCCACCACCACCAGGTCGGCGCGCATGTCCGGCGCGATGCGCCCGCGGTCGGCCAGGCCCAGGTAGTCGGCCGGGAAGGTGGACACGCGCTGCGAGGCATCGGCAAGCGCCATGCCCACCTGCACCAGGTTGCGCAGCGCCTGGTCCATCGTCAGCGCGCTGCCGGCGAGCGAGCCGCTGGCCAGGCGCACGCAGCCCATGCACTTGTGCACGCGCTGTTCGCCCAGTGCGTACTCGCCATCGGGCATGCCGGTGGCGGCGGTGGCATCGGTCACTGCGTACAGGCGCGGAATCGCGCGCGCCGCCAGGCGGATCACGCCGGGGTGCACATGCTGCAGGTCGGGGATGATCTCGGCGTACTGCGCATGGGCGAGTGCGGCGGCAGCGATGCCGGGCCGGTAGTGGTCCACGCCGGTCATGCCGTTGAACAGATGGGTGAAGCCCACGGCACCGGCCTGCAGTGCCGCCACGGCATCTTCGTAGGTGCCGGCACTGTGGCCGACCTGCACGCGGATGCCCAGGGCCGCCAGCGCGGGGATGAGCGCGGTGTGCTGGCCGATTTCCGGTGCCAGCGTCATCACCCGGATCGGCGCCAGTGCATGCAGGGCCTGCACGCGCGCCAGCGTGGCTTCCACCGTGCGTGGCGGCTGCGCGCCCAGCCGTTGCGGGCTGATGAACGGGCCTTCCAGGTGCACACCGACGATGTCGGCGGCATCGGCGTCGGGGGCGGCCATCACGTTGGCCACGCCCTGCAGTGCCTGTTCGATCTCGTCCATGCCGGCGGTCATCGTGGTCGCCAGCAGGGTGGTGGTGCCGAAGCGGGCGTGGGTATGGGCGATGGTGCGGGCCACATCGCCGCCCTGCATCAGGTCCACGCCGGCGCCACCGTGCACGTGCAGGTCGACGAAGCCCGGCAGGATCACCGGCAGGGTGGTGTCATCGGCACCGCTGTGGTCGTCCACCTGCAGCTGGCGTACCTGTGTATCGAAGTGGACATGGCCGCGGCGCCACCCCAGGGGAGTGAGGATGCGGCCATACAGGGTGCGCGGTTGGGTCATGGTGGCGATGGCTCGGCGATGATGACGTCGATACCCTGGCGTTGCAGCCCCTCGCGGGTGGCCTCGTCGATGCCGGGGTCGGTGATGATGGCGTGGACCTGGTCGAGCATCGCGATGCGATGCAGGCTGACCCGCCCGAACTTGGAGGCGTCGGTGAGCACCACGATGCGCCGGGCGCGCTCGACCATGCGATGGTTCAGGCGCGCCTCGGCCTCGTCATGGGTGGTCAGGCCGAACTGCAGGTCCAGCCCGTCCACGCCCAGGAACAGCGTGTCGAAACTGTAGGGGTTGAGGCTGGCCTCGGCCTGGCTGCCCTGCAGCGACAGCGACTGCTTGCGCAGCAGGCCACCGGTCAGCAGCACGTTCACGCCCGGCGCATTGGCCAGTTCCCAGGCGATGTTCAGGCCGTTGGTCATCACCGTGACGTCGCGGTGCGCGCGCAGGTGGCGGGCCAGGGTCATGGTGGTGGAGCCCGAATCGATGATGATGTTGTCGCCCGGCTGCACCAGCTGCGCAGCGCGCACGCCGATGGATTCCTTCAGCGGCAGGTTCAGCGCATCCTTTTCATGGATGTCCTGTTCCTGCGGTGGCGTGCGCACCAGCGTCGCGCCGCCATGCGTGCGCGTGGCCAGGCCCTGTGCCTCGAAGTGGCTCAGGTCCGCGCGGATGGTCACCGCCGACACGCCGAAGCGGTCGACCAGCTCGGCGACCTGCACGGAACCCTTTTCGATCAGGGTCTGCAGGATCTGCTGGCGGCGGGGACGGGTCGTGCGCATGGCCTTCTCTGGATTCACGTGGAAAGACAGAGATTAGCCGTTCACGCGCGGGCGTGCGCCGGCCTGGTTGCGGGTGCAGGCGCGGGCGTATTCGTCCAGGCACAGGCCGATACGGTGCTGCACCAGTGCCTGCGGGGTGTTCTGCAGCTGGCCTTCGCGCACCGCGCGGTACTGCTCGGGCAGGTACTGACTCAGCAGCACCAGCGGCGGGGCGTGCTGCTGCAGGTTGGTGAACAGGGTCTGCACGGCCGCCGCCAGCGCCGGTTCCCCCCAGTAGTAGCGGCAGCGGTCGCTGAAGGCGAAGCTGCGCAGCAGGCGCAGGGTGGCTTCGTCGCCGTGGTAGTGCCCCTGCCAGGGCGCGGGCAGGGCCAGCATCACCTGCTCCAGCACCTGCGGCAGCTGCGAGCACTGCGCCGCCGGCAGCAGCGCCGATTCGATGGCGGCCAGCGCGAACAGCGCTTCGCGATAGGCGAAGGTAGCGGCGGGGCCGACCTTGAGGATGGCGAAGTGGTCGCGTACCAGGGCATGCAGCCCGGATTCGCGCTGGTAATCGGTGGAATGGGCCTCGAACACGATGCGCGGCTGCTGCTCGAGGAAATCGGCCAGTGCACCGGCGGCGGCCGGGTCGTACTCGTGCACGCTGCTGTGGTCGAAATCCACGCCCGGCTGCACCACCATGGCGATCACGCGCTGCCATGCAGCGTGCAGTGCAGGCGTGTCGAAGGCGCGCTGGTGGATGGCCAGCGTCTGCGCGGCCGCCGCCGGTGTGGTCACCTGCAGGCCGTCGGCCAGCGAGGCTTCGCCGCCGGGAACGGGCACTTCGGTACCGATGACATAGACCGGTGGCGGCAGGCCGTGGTCGGCAGCGGTGCGTTCGGCGATGAGCGCCAGCTCGGCCGAGCGTGCCGCAACGATGGCGTCGGGCAGCGGCACCGGGTCATCGGCGCAGGACATGCTGCAGTCCAGGTGGATCTTGTGGAAGCCGGCGGCCACGTAGGCTTCGATCAGCGTGCGTGCATGGGCCATGGCTTCGGCCGCTGGCTTCTTCTGCCACGCATTCGGCCCAAGATGGTCACCGCCCAGCACCAGCCGCGCGTGCGGGAAGCCTTCCTCTGCGGCCAGTGCCTGTACGTAGTCGCGGTACTGCGGTGGCGTCATGCCGGTATAGCCGCCGAACTGGTCCACCTGGTTGGAGGTGGCTTCGATGAGCAGCACGCTGTCGTGGCGCAGGGCCACGTGCATGGCCGCGCGCAGCACCTGCTCGTTGCTGCAGCAGACGCTGTACAGGCCTACGTTGTGGCCGGCACGATGGGTGGCAAGCAGGGACTGCAGCGTAGACATGGGCATCATGCTCCGGAGGGCTGGGTAGGCGGGGAGTCGAGGGCGAGCAGGGCGGCACCGCGGGCACCGCCGGCATCGCCGAAGTGCGGTGGCACGATGGGCGGTACCTGCACACCGCTGAACAGGTGGCGGGCCACGGCCGCAGGCAGTTGTTCGTACAGCGGTGCATGGCGCGACAGCCCACCGCCGAGCACGATGATGTGCGGGTCCAGTGCCAGCACCAGTGCGGCCAGGCTGTGGCCCAGCAGGTCGCGGTGGATGTCCAGCGCGTGGCCGGCACGGACATCACCGGCGTCAGCCAGGGCGATCACCGCGCTGGCGTTGGCCGCGCTGCCGCCGAGATGGCGTTCGATCATCGCCAGGCCACTGCCGGATACATAGCGCTCCAGGCAGCCACGCAGCCCGCAGCCGCAGTCGAGCAACGGCAGGCCATGGCGTTGCAGCAGATGGGCCGGCACGCTCCAGTGGCCCCATTCCCCGGCCAGGCCGTTGAAGCCTGCCAGCAGGCGGCCCTGCGCGCAGAAGCCGCCGCCGGCGCCGGTGCCCAGGATCGCGCCGAACATGCTGGGGTAGCCGTCAGCGGCACCGCCATGGGCTTCGGACAGGGCGAAACACTGCAGGTCATTGCCGAACCGCAGCGGTACCGACAGGCGGGCCTGCAGGTCCGCGGCCACCTGCTGGCCGGTCAGCGCGGGCACGTTGGCGCTGAGCTGGCGGCCATCGCGGTCGCGCACGCCCGGCAACGCAATGCCGATCGCACCGGCCCGCTGGCCCAGTGCCGCATCGGCCGCCGCCACCAGATCCACCACGGCCTGCAGGAAGCCGGGGTAGTCGCCCTGCGGGGTGGCGATGCGCTGCCGCCAGAGGACCTGCAGCGCCGCATCGCAGGCGACCAGTTCGGTCTTGGTGCCGCCGATGTCGATGCCATAGCCGGCGTGAGCGGTGGGCTCAGCCATGGTGGATGGTCACACCCTGCACGACACGGTTGACCGTGCCGTCGGGGAAGGGGTTGTCCGGGGTCAACCCGAGCGCAGCCGAACGCCGCAGCGCCAACAGCTGCGCAAAGCCCAGCCATACCGGGGCCAGCCAGGGGTCATCCAGTGCCGGTACGGCGAGTGTGTAGTCATCGTCGGCACCGATGTCAGTGGCCGGTCCGATCGACAGCACCTGCCCGGCCACGCCGTCGCGGCGCAGTTCGGCCAGCAGGTCGGTTTCGTAGCGACGCGCCAGCGGCTGCGCGCTGCGCAGCACCACCACCAGGGTGGTCTCATCCAACGTGGATTTCGGCCCATGGCGGAAACCCAGCGGCGTGTTGGCCAACGCCAGCACGCGGCCGGCAGTGAGCTCCAGCACCTTCAGCGCAGCTTCCCGCGCCAGCGCTTCCAGCGGGCCGCTGCCCAGGTAGATCACCCGGTTGAACGGGCGCGCGGCCAGCAGGGCGACCGGTGCGTCCCACTGCGCCAGCCCACTGCGGGCCAGGGCGGCCAGCGTGCGCAGGCGCGCGATGCGTTCGTCCCACGTGCTGCGGTCGAACACGGTCAGTGCCGCCAGCAGCATGCAGGTCAGGCTGCTGGTCATGGCAAAGGCACGGTCGCAGCTGGCGGCAGGCATCAGCAGGGTGCAGGTATCGCTGCGGCCAGCGCCACGCTGCGCCAGCTCGCCATCGGCGTTGCAGGTGATGTCCAGGAAGCGGGCCTGCGCCACATCACTGCGCACGCGCTCGACCGCCGCCACGCTTTCCGGGCTGGAGCCGCTGCGGCCGAAGGACACCAGCAGGGTGGGGCGGTCGTGCTGCAGGTACAGCGCCGGATGGGTCAGCAGGCTGGTGGTGTGTACCACGCGCACATCGGCTGGCCACTGTGCGTTGATCGTATCGGCCACCATTTCGGCAATGAAGCCGGAGCTGCCCGCACCGGTGAACAGCACGCGCTGGTCGGGGTTGGACAGGCAATCTCCCAGGAATGCCTGCAGCCGTTCGCGGGATGGGCCCAGGTCGTTCGCCAAGGCCTCCCACACGGCGGGTTGCTGGGCGATTTCACTGGCGGTGTGGGCACCACCCAGCGCTTGCCAGGTGGGTGGGTCGGTAAGCAGGACGCGGTCCATGGGGGGTTCCGGTGGGGGCGGGCTTACCATCCCGGCTTTCTTTCGAATTGTCAAATTTAGAAAGAAAAACGAAAGAAAGGGGGCGGCAGGTTGATGCTGGCCTGTCTGCCGGATTGTCCACGTTTTGCGTGTGATATTGGAGGGATCGGCTTCCTTTGGTTCGCCAGAAGTTCGAAAGGGGTGTGCTTATATTTCTTTCGATATTGGCGGATTGTCTTTCCAAATACTTTCCTTTCGTTGACAGGCTCTCAGGCGCTGCCCTAGAGTCGATCGCACGCGCTGGTCACCTGCACGACGCACCCGGCCGTTGCCGGCCCGGGCCGGCGGCCAACATCCTTCGCGGCGGCAACGGCTGGTGCGATTCCTGGAGGAGGGACTGTTTGCATGAAACGTAGGGAATTCATTGCTGCCGGCGCGGCCGTTGCGGCCAGCAGCCTGTTGCCGCAGACGCCGGCCTGGGCACGCGGGCGCACGGTACGCCTGGCCATGATCGGCACCGGCCTGCGCGGCCAGACACTGCTGACCGAGCTGGTGCGGCGTGACGATGTGGAGATGGTCGCGCTGTGCGATATCGAGCCGATCATGCTGGGCCGTGCGATGGACATGGTCGCCAAGGCGGGCAAGCCGGCACCGAAGGCCTACGGGCAGGACCGCGATGCCCAGGCCTGGAAGCGCCTGCTGGAACAGAAGGGTATCGACGGGGTGATCATCGCCACGCCCTGGGAGTACCACGCACCGATGGCCATTGCCGCGATGCAGGCAGGCGTCGCCGTCGGCTGTGAAGTGGTGGCGGGCATTACCCTGCAGGATCACTGGGACGTGCTCAAGACCCAGCTGGAAACCCGCACGCCGTACATGCTGCTGGAAAACGTGTGCTACCGGCGCGATGTGATGGCCGCGCTGCAGATGGTGCGCGCCGGCCTGTTCGGCGAGCTGGTGCACCTGCAGGCGGGCTACCAGCACGATCTGCGTGGGGTGAAGTTCAATTCCGGCAATCCCGACCAGCCCTATGACAGCGGCGTGGAGTTCGGCCCGCAGGGGTGGAGCGAGGCGCGCTGGCGCACCGAACATTCGGTCAAGCGCAATGGCGAGCTGTACCCCAGCCATGGCATCGGCCCCTGCGCGATGTACACCGGCATCAACCGGGGCAACCGCTTCACCCACATCAATGCATTCGCCAGCAAGGCGCGCGGGCTGCATGAGTACACCGTGGCCAAGAGCGGCGGCACCACCCACCCCAGCACGAAGGTCGCGTTCAAGCTCGGTGACATCGTCACCACCACGCTGGCCTGCGCCAATGGTGAAACGATCCTGCTGCAACACGACACCTCGTTGCCGCGTCCCTATTCGATGGGCTTCCGCGTGCAGGGCACGCATGGGCTGTGGATGGACGTGAACCGCTCGATCCACATCGAAGGCCGCAGTCCGCCGCACCAGTGGGAGGACTTCAAGGCCTACCAGGACCAGTACGAGCACCCGCTGTGGAAGCAGCACGCCGACACGGCCGCCAGTGCCGGCCACGGTGGCATGGACTGGTTCGTCATCCATGCCTTCGTCGAGGCGCTCAAGGCCAAGGCCCCGATGCCGATCGACATCTACGATGCGGTGACCTGGAGCGCGATCACGCCCCTGAGCGAACAGTCGATCGCCAATGGCTTCCAGACTCTGGAATTCCCGGATTTCACCGCCGGTGCCTGGCAGCAGCGCAAACCGATCTTCGCCTTCAACGGCACGTACTGACCGGCATTGGCGCAACGGCCCAGGGCGGCGTGGGATGCACGCCGCCCTGGCCTGCCGCGCTTACTTCAGGTGTTCACGCAGGCCATCACCGGCCTGCCGCAGCGCTTCGCGCACGGCCGGTACATCGCTGAGTGCATTGAGCAGGCCGTAATCGTGGATCAGCCCGTTGTAGCGGGTGACGGTGACCGCCACGCCGGCCTCGTCCAGCTTGCGGCCGAAGGCTTCGCCCTCATCGCGCAGCACGTCCAGCTCGGCGGTCTGGATCAGCGTCGGCGGCAGGCCGGCCAGCTGCGCGGCGGTGGCACGCAGCGGCGAGGCGAGGATCTGCGCGCGCTGCTGCGGATCGGTCGTGTAGGCATCCCAGAACCACGTCATCATGTTGCGTGACAGGAAGTAGCCGTTCTCGTAGCGCTGGTAGGACGCGGTATCGAAGCTGGCATCGGTCACCGGCCACAGCATCAGGTCGTAGCGGATGGCGGGCGTGCCTGCGGCCTTGGCCTGCAGGGCCACGGCCGCGACCATGTTGCCGCCCACGCTGTTGCCGGCCAGCGCCAGGCGCGTACCGTCCACGCCGATCTGCGCGCCATGCTCGGCCACCCAGCGGGTGGCCGCATAGGCCTGGCGGATGGCCACCGGGTAGCGCGCTTCGGGCGAGGGCGTGTAGTCCACGTACACCGCCACCGCACCGGAAGTGGTGACCAGATCGCGGATCAGCCGTTCATGGGTGGGGAAGTCGCCCAGCACCCAGCCACCGCCGTGGAAGAACATGAACACCGGTAGCGTCTTGCCGGTCGTGTTGGGCGGGCGGACCACCACCAGCTGCAGCGGCTTGCCGTCGGCCTGGATGGTGAGGTGGCTGACCTCGGCCGGCGGCAGGGTCGCGCCGGCCTGCGCGTCGGTCAGCACCTTGCGGGCCTGTTGCGGGCTGAGTTGTTCGATGGGCGTGCCGCCACTGCCGTTGAGCGCCTGCAGGAAGCGGGCGACCGGCTGCAGCGGGGCCGGTTCGCTGGGTGGGGCGGCGATGGCGCTGCCGATCGAGGCAGCCAGCAGGCCAGCAGCCAGGGATGTGCGTGCGATGTTCATGGCGATCTCTCCGTGGGGATGCCGGACGGGGTGTCCGGCGGCAGGGCTACTGTGCGCCTCCACTGGGTACGATCGGATGCATATGATTCGTAAAACTTGATTAGAAGTTCGGCCTTGCCGCCGGGGAGCCACGATCCTGGCCCTGCAGCGGGGGCCAGTGCACCGGGATGCGTTCGGCCAGTACCAGGGTGGTGGTGCCGGGCACGCCGTTGCGCAGGTAGGTGAGGGTTACGGGGGTGCCTGGCGGGCGCTCGGCCAGCAGGGTCCGCCATTGGCCCAGGCTGCGGGTGGAAACCGGCATGCCGTCGATCCGGGTGAGCTGGTCGTCCGTCACCAGCCCGGCGGCGGCGGCCGCACTGCCTTTGGCCACATCGCCCACCTGCAGCACGTCCTTGCCGGCCTGCAGCCACAGCCCGCTGCGGTCAAAAGGCTGAGGGGCGGCATTTTCCGCATTGGGTGCGAAGTACATGCGCTTTGCCTGGTAATCCAGGCCGACCGTGAAGCGGCGCAGCAGGGCGCCCCCCAGCAGGGCACCATAGTCGGGAAGTGCCAGTGCCCCCCGGGTGGCGGTGGACAGATCGCCGACCAGCCCATCGATGTCCTGGCCCGCCAGGTGCAGCCGGCCCAGCCGCACCGGGTGCGACCGCGTGGGCCCCCCGATACCCCATCCGACGACGGCCTCTTCGCCGGCACCGTATTTTTCCAGCAGCTGGTGCGCATGCACGAATGGGCTGAACAGGCTCAGCGCATTGCGCGAGCCCGAATCCACCCACAGCCGCAGGGGAACACCGTCAAGCGTTGCGTTGATGACCGGCGCGTACGCATCCTGCTCGAAGGCCAGTGCCGTGGCGTGGGCGGGCGGTACATACCGCCCGGGCTCGCTCAGCTGCAGCCGGCGCGCGCCATAGTCGAGCGTGGCGGCAAAGCGGCGGAAGGTCTCATAGCCGATGTAGCCATCGTACTGCGTGCCCATCGAATCCAGCTGCTGGCCCAGGTCCACCACATAGAACACGGGCGAGGGCAGGTGGGCGTCACCGATGCGCAGGTGCCTGGCACGCGCCATGCTCAGGGCCACGGTACTGTCCCCGGCGCCACCGATGCTGAGCTGGCCGGACGCGGCGAGGCCCAGGCGCCGCGCCGCTGCCGGGGTCAGCAGGTTGGCCGCACCGGTATCGACCAGGAACCTGGCTGGCTGCCCATCCACCTCGGCATCGATGTAGGCATGGTTGTTGACCAGGTCGAAGGGCACCTGCGTGGTACCGGTGGGGGTGGCGATGTACGCGTCGTTGGGCATGGCGGGCGGGGCGAAGGCACTGTCCGCGAGCGCGCCGTTGACGGCATGGTGCTGCACGCGCACCTCGCTGCGCAGGCGTGGGTCGCTGTGCCCGGCCGCGTCGGTGCTGTCCACGGTTATCCGGTGCGGCAGCAGCAGGCCCTGCACCCGGCGGTGATCGCTGAAGGTGCGGATGCTGGCGCCCCCCGCGGTCGGCAGCACGACCCGTCGCAGCAGGCCGGAGCGGACCTCGAACCACAGCTCCAGCGGATCGCCACCGGCCGGCGTGGCTGGCAGCACGTGGTACGCATGCCGGCCCAGGTACTGCCGACGCAGTGGCCCGAAGTGGGCCGGCCGCTGCGCGGACCAGTAGCCACGGGCGGCCAGCCAGGCCTGGCTGGCGGCGGCGCGGCGCGGCACCGGGCCATCGAGCAGGCCGACCTCGCCGCCGGGGTCAAGCCGCCACACCTGCTGGCCGTCGTAGCCGCTGGCGTAGTCGAAACCGCCCTGGTGCGAGGCTTCCGCATAACGGCCGCCCCGCACATCCTGCTGCAGCTGCCAGGCTCCGGAGAGCCCGCCGGCCGAGCGTTCCCCCTGCAGCTGCAGGGTCTTCACGGTGTCCCACTGCGGGCCTCCGCTGGCGGATCTGGCACGGTCAAGCACCGCCGTCGCATCGGGGGCCTGGGCGGAAACGGCGTGGACCCACAGCAAGGCCGCTGCGAGGGCAATGAAGTACCGCATGGGGGACTCCCGGGTCGATGACAGGGAGATTCCAGCGTCCGGCGCCACCCCGGTCGCCCGATCCTGCCGGACCGGGCGTTCACTGGCCGGCGGGCGTGGCGTCTTTCAGCTGCTGATGGCGGTATTGGCGCGGCGTGGTGCCGACCAGGCGCTTGAACACGGTGTTGAACGTGGACTTGCTGCCGAAGCCGGAAGCCAGGGCGATGTCCAGCACGCTGCGCGGGTCATCGGGATCGGACAGGGAGGCTTTCGCGGCATCGACGCGGAACCCGTTGACGAACTCGAAGAAGTTCAGGCCCAGCCCCTGGTTCAGCGCCTGCGATATGTGGTTCGGAGGCCAGCCGCTGCGTTGGCTCAGGCATGACAGGTCCAGCGCGGGATCGCGGTACAGCTGCGCGCTGCCCATCAGGTGTTCCAGCTGGCCGGCAATCTGCCGGCACTGTGCCGTGGCGATTCCCGAACGCTGGTAGCGCGTATCGGTGGGCGCATCGCCGTGAGCCAGCACCGGCGCGAGAGCCGCATCACGCACGGCAGGTGCCGGGCGGCGCAGCACGCAGGCGGCAAGCAGGTACATCATCAACGTGGCCATCCAGCGCAGGGCATCCACCAGCCAGGGCAGGGCGTCCCCCCCCACCGGGGGCCAGCGGTCCAGTGCACTGACGATCCAGCACAGGGCCATGCTGGCGATCAGCCCGTACAGGGGCAGCGGCCGGCCGGCCGGCTGTTCCCGGGTGCGTTGCCAGCGGCGCACATGCCACGACGCGATGGCCATGCAGACCGCGCCTTGGGCAAGCCAGCCGTGGAAGATCAGCGGCGGGACGGTTCCGCCCCGGCCCGCATGGGCCAGGCACAGCACCAGCGCGATACCGGCGGGCAGCAGGTGCATCTGCAGTGCCAGTCGCGAAAGCGGCGCATCGTATGCCCGGATGCTGGCAAGCAGCAGGGGGCCCAGCAGATAGGCCATGGGAACTTCGATGGCCCGCAGCCATCCCACCGCGCGCGGTGGCAATCCGCCGGCACCGGCATGCAGCACCACGCCCATCAGGTTGGCCAGCGCGAAGCAGGCCAACAGGGCGGCCAGGTAGCGCATGGCGGGCGTACGCAGCGCACTGGCCTGGACCGCGGCCAGCGCGGTGAGGCCGATGACGGCGCCTGCTGCGGCCAGGTTGAGCAGATCCGGAGGAGTCATTCCGGCAGTGTTGGCGATGCGCGATGGCGCGTCCAGATGCAGCAGTTCCCGCCGTGCCGATTGGCAGAGGGAACCGGCAGGGAAAGATGGCGCGCCCGGAGGGATTCGAACCCCCGACCAATGGCTTCGGAAGCCACTACTCTATCCGGCTGAGCTACGGGCGCGCAGGCCGGATAGTGTAGCGGAAATCGGTCCGGGCTGTGCAATCACCCGGGCCGTGGCCTAGAGGAACTGCTCCAGCAACTGCTCGTACTGCTCAAGGATGCAGGGCCAGGTCAGGCCATTCTGGAAGCGCTGGCTGCTGGACTGCTTCATGGCGACCAGCAGTTCGGGCGATGCGCTGATCGCTTCCAGCACGTCCGCGAACGCATCTTCGCCGCTGAAGTAGCGGGCGCCATCGCCTGCCACCCAGCGATTGAACCGGTTGTCATGGGCGATGACCGCGTTGCCGGCCCCCAGGGCTTCCACCAGGGACGGGTTGGTGCCGCCTACCTGGTGGCCATGCACGTAGGCCGCGCAGTGGAAGCGCAGTGCCTGGACGATGGTCTTGTCGTAAATGGCCCCTGCGAACAGGACTTCATCGCTCGCCGCGGCCAGCACGCTGTTCTGGTACGGGTGCTCGGGGGCGTAATGGCCCAGGACCAGCAGGGTGTAGCCCCGGGGCTTGCGCGAAAACGCGCGGACCACGTCCAGTACCGAATTTTCCGGCTCGGCGCGGGCGATCAGGGTCAGGTACCGGCCGGGCTGGAGCCCCAGGGCAAGGACAGGGGCTTCAGAGGCATGGGAGACCTGCTCGGCCCCATATGCGATGGTCGTGATCTTTGCCGCGCGGGTGCGCGTGGAAAGGTGCCGTTTGATCTCCGGGTGGTCGGCCACCAGGTGGTTGCCCAGCCAGCTGCCCGCCCAGTCATTGAGCCAGAACCAGGACTTGGCGGCGGCGCCCCACTTCGCGCGTGACCATTCAATGCCATCCATGTTGATGACATTGCGGATGCCCCGTGCCCGCAGCCGTGCGCAGAACACGGCCGTGTTGTAACCCAGCGTCAGGCAGGTATCGCGATGCCGGGCCGCGTGGGTGATGGATTTCCAGTCGAACAGGATCGTCCCGAGCGGGCCGGGCCGCGACACGGGAATGTGCACGCGCTCGATGCCATTCCAGGTGTCCTCCCAGATGCCATCGCCCTCATCTTCCTGGCAGTAGACGATCACGCGCCAGCCACGCTCGACCAGATGAAGGGACAGGTATTCGGCAAACGTCTCAAAGCCGCCATGGGCAGCGGGGACGCCACGAATGCCGAGAATCCGCAGGGTCCGGTTCATGGCGCCTTCCCCGGCACCGAGGTGCGTCCCTGGACCGGCGGCGCGCGGCCAGCGCCGGCCAGCTCGGTGTAGATGCCGGCCAGGCGCTGGGCGATCACCTGCCGGGTGATGCCGGTTGCCAGGAAGGCCGCACGGGTGTGCTCGGCCGCTGCACGCTGCGACAGCACGGACGTGACCGCATGGGCGATCACGGCAGGATCGCTGTCTGCCACCACGGCCGAACCGGGAACGTGCGTGAGCATGTCGCGTACGTTGCCGACATCGCGCGCAACCACCGGCGTGCCGCAGGACAGGGATTCCTTGACCGAGTTCGGGGAGCCCTCGTAATCGGACGTCAGCACGTGCACGGACGCGGCAGCGAACATCAACGGCACCGTCTGCCGCTGCTGGCCCACCATGACCAGTTCCTCGATTTTCAGGTGCGGGTTGCCGAGCCTGACCTGCTCGATGACCTTGCTGAAGATGTCGTAGCGCTTCTGCTCGCGGAACTTGTTCTTGGAACTGACGAACAGCAGATAGTCCACATCGGCGGCCAGGCCGAGTTCGGCCTTGGCTGCTGCCCTGTCCCCCAGGGAGAAGAAGTCGGCATCCACGCCATTGGGAAGGTTCAGGACCTTGCCGTTGCCCGCCAGTTCGGCCGGAACCGGGCTCTTGAAGATGACACGCGATGCCAGTGAGACCGCGATCCGGCAGGCCATGCGCTTTAGCCAGCCAACGCGCAGGCCCTTCACCTCGTGGGTCCAGTCGTTGAGGAAGGAGAGCACGATCGGCTTCCTGCCCGGCACGCCGGCCAGCGCTGCGACGAACAGCGAGTACGCATGATGGCAATGCACGACATCGCATTCCCCAAGCTTGCCGCGGATCGTCCGTATGGCCGAAAGGTAGGCCTTCTTCCCCTGCTCCCTGCCATTGATGAACACGACCGTGCTGTGGACGGTATCAGGCAGCGATTCGATCTGTTCTTTGACGAAGACGCCGTACTCGGGCGTTCCTTCGCACGGGTACGCGTTGGTGATGTGAAGTGTTCTGATGTTCATTCCGTTGCACTCAAGGCTTTGAAAGGCCGACTCCCATCGTGGTGTCCTGGCGTCCGCCCGCATAGGGAATGAGGGGCCTGAGCCAACGCGTGACCGGCTTTTCGATGGCCACGTGGATGATCGACGCGCCCACCAGGGCCGCGACAACGCTCAGGACCATCGATACCGCCGGCGCATCGATGCCCAGGCGCTTGAGGACTTCCGGAACGGCGGGCGATATCAGCGGGTGGAACAGGTACAGCGCGTAGGAGGCTTCGCCCAGGAACAGCACCCACTTGGGAATCCGTCCCTTGAGCCACGGTTCGGCGCCGATGCAGAACAGGACGATCAGGCTGGCAGTAAGGAAGCCGCCAACGTTGCGCGCCTTGGCGGCAATGTCCATTCCGAACACGAGGTTGCCCAAGGCCAGGGCGACCAGGCCGACCGTGCTGATGGCCAGCAGCACCCGTGCATCCACCTTGTCCTTGATGACGGCGTAGATCATGCCGACGAAGAAGAAGCAGACGATCGGGTTGAAATACATGGTCGCCGCGTTCCAGCCCGGCTCACGGAACAGGGCGATGACCGTGCAGGTGCCCAGCACGCACCCCACGAATGCGATCACGTTGGTCCGCAGCAGCAGGGCGATGGTGAATATCGCGTAGAAGAACATCTCGAAGATGAGTGTCCAGCCCACCCCCAGCAAGGGTTCGAAGCGTCCATCGACGTTCGTGCTGGGAAGCAGCAGGTAGGACAGCACCACCTTGACGGCATCCAGTTCGGCATGAAGAACGACGCTGGGCACCACCAGCAGCGAGATCAGCTTGATGGTGGTCGCCAGCCAGTACATCGGCACGATCCTGAGCACCCGGCGGGCCGCGAAGACCTTCCATCCATCGGGCCGGTTGATGAAGCTGTCAGCAGTCAGCATCATCACGAAGCCGCTGATGACGAAGAAGATGTCCACGCCGATGGCGCCGGGGCTCCAGATCGGCATCTGGCTGTTCAGGCGCTCATGCGTGTAGAAGCTGGCATGGGTGATGACCACCAGAAGCGCCGCGACCAGCCGCAGCGCCTGGAGGCCATCCTGCCGTTCATTTCCCTTCATGGGAGGAGAACTCCTTGGTGGCGGATGGGGACGGCTCGGTCCTGGCAAACGCCAGGAAGGCGCCGAGGGCAATGAGGAAGAATTCATTGTTGAAAGGGACCGATGCCAGCGAGATGACCATCGCGGCGATCCAGGCCATGCTGGCCAGTGCGGAACCGTGGGAGCGCGCGCTGGAATAGCGGCGTACTGCCGGAAGGCCCAGGCGGAATGCGAAGAGCAGATAGGCGATCAGGCCGATGTAGCCGGACTGCCCAAGGATCTTGGGCCAGAACACGTCGGTGATGAAGTTTCCCGTTTCCTGGGAAATCCCGTAGACGCGATCCAGGCCGTAGACCCGGTAGACGTCGCTGTAGCCGAGCTTGTACGACGGTGCGCTGGCGAACGTGCCTGCGCCGCTGCCGAGCGGGAAACTGTCGTTGGCGATCTTGACCGATGTCGTTGTCAGCGCCGTGCGTGCCATGTCTTCACTGCCCTGTCCCAGGTAGTAGGACAGCTGGCCGGACACGGCCGCGCCGACCGGGGTGAAGTTCCAGACGGTGAGGACCAGCCCGAGCAGGCCGGCGCCCCACATCAGGCGCATGGCCGAGCCGCGGCCGGCATTGATGATGAAGAACGCCGCACAGAACAGCGCGATGGTTTCCTTGGCCGAGAAGTGCAGCACCACCAGCGAGGTGATCAGTGCCAGTGAGAGCAGGCGGAACGGCGACTTGCGCTCCAGGAACAGGTAATAGGCGCAGCCGCTGGCGATCAGCATCACCCAGACGCTTTCCGTGTGGGAGTAGAAGATGCCATTGGGCTGGAAGAGGCCGACCCGGGGAACCAGTGCCTGGCCGTGGATGCCGGTACCGCTGGAGAACAGGTCCACCACCACGAAGGGGGCATTGACCAGGCCCAACAGGACGAATATCCAGCAGATCTGGGCAAGGTCCTTCCGGTGTGCGGTGGACCGGGATGAAATGATATGGAAGGCCAGGAAGACGATCAGCAGCTTCGATTCCAGCGCGGCGTCGTACAGGCTGGCCAACGGCTGGGGAACGCCGCCATAGGGTGACAGCAGGGCTGAAACAATGCCGATGAGCGAGAACAGCCCGAAGGGAACAAGCAGCGAGGCATGCAGGCGCCAGCGCTTGACCAGGCCCAGCGCGATCGTCGGGAGCAGCAGCAGGCACAGCAGCTCATCGATGGGTGTGGGGCTGTTTTCGTCCTGGACCAGCAGCAGATAGGCGACCTTCGCAATGACGAATGCGCCGATCCATGCCGGTGCCAGGCGCAGGGACAGTGTTCGGGTCTGGATTGCGTTCATGGGCATGGGTCAGTGCTGCGCAGTCGGGGGTGGAGTGCGCCGGAGGAGGGCCATCAGGTTCCGGCCGGGCAGGGCCATGAGCAGGGCGTAGGCAATGCTGCCCACGGCGGTGCGCGCGACCAGGCTGATGAGGGCGCTGTCGGCATGCACCAGCGAAGCAGCGCCGTACAGGACGGCCGAGAACCCGCAGAGCAGCGCGATGGATCCGGCGGGGAGACGGGCGCCCACCGTGCACTGGGCCAGGGTGGCTGATGTGACCAGGCCGGCGCAGGCCGCGACCAGCAGCGGTACGTTCAGCAGTGCATCGGCCGTCGGGCCCCAGCGGTCCTGGAGCACCCACGCCACCACCACGTGGGTGGCGATGGATACCAGCGTTCCCCAGATTGCCAGGTGCGTCTTCTTCGATATGACGAACAATGGATCGATCGCGTAGATGCGCAGCGCGATCAGGCCGGCTGAAACAGTGGCCGGGAACGCGGAGGCGAGGAAGGCATCCTTGAGCGCAGGCGGTGGGAACAGTTCGCCGATCTGCGGGTACACCACCAGGAAGCCGGCGATGCAGGGAAGCAGCAGCAGGGAGGTGCCCAGTACCTGCGTATGCGTGGAGGCGACGACATCGCGGCTGTCCATCAGGCGGATGGCCTTGGTCAGGATGACGATGTTGATGACGGTGCCTGCCGCAAGCAGTATCCGCTGCGTCAGGTCGATCACCAGCAGGTTGCCCGCCAGGTCCGCATCGTTGCCCCAGGCCAGGGCGAGCGCCCTGACCAGCGCGGGAAACAGTGCCGTGGCCACGGATGAGATGGAGATGAAGGTTCCGTAGCGGAAGATTGCCGCGAGCTTTTCGGTCGGTGCACCTGCCGGCGGTGGCGCCATCCGGTGCGACATGCGTCCAAACACCAGGGCACTGACTGCATAGGAGAAGGCAAGCGCCGTGATGGACAGCGTGGCGTCACCGTAGTGATGGGCGACAAGGGTGAACAGCAGCAGCCCGGTGGCGCCGCTGGCGGTCCAGGACAGCGCGTAGTTCCTGTTCATCTCACCGGCGCGGAAGAACGCCTGCTGCCCATCGAAGCAGCCCTTCGTGGTGGCGAAGAACAGGCAGGCCGCAGCCGCCATCGCCAGGGTAAAGGCATCCTTGAGCACCAGCAGCAGGGCGGCCAGGACAATGGCACCCGCCGCAAGCCGGGTGTAGCCACGCTTGAGGGGAATGGCATAGCCGGGTACGCATTGGCCATGGGTGTGGGAGAAGCGCAGTGTCGATATGCGGAGCCATTCAAACAGTGCGACCGACAGCAGCTGGCCAATCGACCACAACGTCGAGAAGCGCGCGTATTCGCCCGCCGTCAGCAGGTGCGGGGCGAGCAGCTGTATGCCCAGCATGGCGGCAATGGCAAGCACCATCGACAGCGGAACCGCGAGCATCGGCAGCAGAGCGTGGAGCTTCTTCACGTGCCGCGTGCCGCCCGGTTGGAAACGTCACGGGCGGGAACACCCGCGAACAGGGCACCGGCCGGGACATCGGTATTGACGAACGCGTTGGCGCCGATGACCGCCCCCTGGCCGATGGTGACGCCACCGACGATGACGGCCCCGGCATAGATCGTGACGTTGTCCTCGATGGTCGGATACGCCGAAGACCCCGGCAGCGAAGTGCCCAGGGTGACACTCTGGTAGATCGTGACATCGCTGCCGATGCGGACGCGCTCACCCATCACGATCGCCGCAGGATGGGGAAGGAACAGACCACCGCCGATCGTGCACCGGGGATTGATATGGCACGACGTCAGCAGGGTGTTCAGGCGCCAGGCCAGCAGGGACAAGGGCTTCCCGGCCAGCGGGATGCGCCGCAGCATCACCGCGCTGCGGTGCAGGAGCAGCAACAGGATCGCCGGTGACAGGAACGGGGCAAGCAGCGCCTTCGGGCCCGACCACTGGTTGGCCCTCAGGTCATGCTTGAAATGCTGGAATGACATGGACATGGACGCCTGGAGGGGACTGTCTTCATGATGAGGCGGGTGGGCCGGCATGACGCAGCCGGTACTCAGTCCGCACCAAAGAGGTCGCGCGTGAAGACCTTCTCCGATACGTCGGCCAGTTCATCCGTGAGCCGGTTCGCCAGAATGATATCGGCCTCCTGCTTGAACTCGGCCAGCGAGGTACGGACCGGGGAATGGAAGAAATGCCCGGCCTTGTGGGAGGGCTCATGGACAATCACCTGGATGCCCTTGGCCTTTATGCGCTTCATGACGCCCTGGATGGCCGAGGAACGGAAATTGTCCGAGCCGGTCTTCATCGTAAGCCGGTAGATACCGACGGTTCCCGGGTTGCGCCGGATGATCTCGTTGGCGATGAAGTCCTTGCGCGTCCGGTTTGCTTCCACGATGGCGTGGATGAGGTTCTGCGGAACATCGCGGTAGTTGGCCAGCAGCTGTTTCGTATCCTTGGGCAGGCAGTAACCGCCATAGCCGAAAGACGGGTTGTTGTAGTGACTGCCGATCCGGGGGTCGAGGCCGACACCATCGATGATCTGCCGGGTCTGCAGACCGTGCGATGCCGCGTAGGTATCGAGTTCGTTGAAGAAGGCCACCCGCATGGCGAGGTAGGTGTTGGCGAACAGCTTGATGGCCTCCGCCTCGCTCGAATCGGTGAACAGCATCGGGATCTGTTCGGCCACCGCGCCCTCGGCCAGCAGGGCGGCGAACTGCTCCGCACGCGGGGAGCGCTCCCCCACGATGATCCGGCTTGGGTGCAGGTTGTCGTACAAGGCCCGGCCCTCACGCAGGAATTCGGGCGAGAAGATGATGTTGTCGGTGGCGAACCGTTCCTTCAACTGCTGCGTGCAGCCCACGGGTACCGTGGACTTGATGACCATCACCGCCGAGGGATTGATCGTCAGGACGTCGCGCACCACCGATTCGACGGACGCGATGTTGAAGCAGTCCGTCGCGGGGTCGTAGTCGGTGGGGGTGGCGATGACGACGAACGCGGCGCCTTCGCAGGCCTGGCGTGGATCAAGGGTCGCCCGCAGGTCCAGTGCGCGGTCGGCCAGGTAGGCCTCGATTTCCGGATCTGCTACCGGCGATATCCGTGCGTTGATCCTGTCGACACGCTCAGCGGAGATATCGAAGGCCACCACCTGGTGGTTCTGGGCGAGCAGTATCGCGTTGGATAAACCCACATAGCCGGTTCCGGCAACAGCAATCTTCATTGATCCAATGTCCATTTCATGTTGAGCGGAAAGGAGGGCGAACGCGCCCCATGCTTTCCGGCTGTGCTTCCTGCAGTGGATGCGCCGCAATGCGGCCCATGGCGTCCCGGGCCCTGGCAGGCGTACCTTCCCAGCCTGCGGATCGTACTACACGGCGTCGGCCCGGCCGGCGCCTGGCACGTCTGCGGGCCAGTGGTCTGCGGCACGCATCGCGCTGTGCGCGTAGAGGGTGCCGGTGGCTGCCAGCGGCGCCGTTGCATGCTGCGTATCACTGCTCCCCGGTGGGAAATGCGTGGCCGGATGGCCGCCAGAGGGTCGGCGATGATAACAGCGCCACCCTTCCGGCGGGGCGGACGGGCGGGCGCATCGCCCGTTCGTGGGCCGTCCTGCGCGCCTGCCGGGGGCCGTGCCCGGGGCAGGAGGAACCGATATGGGGTATGCTGACAGGCTGGCTGTACCCGGGGGGCCTGGCCAGTGGTGTGCCGGTGTCCGGGGAGGCGGGCACCTCAGCCTTGATCGATGCCGCCCAGGCAGGGAGCCGCTTGCGCGAAGCGTGCGGTTGTGGAATCAGTACGAACCGTCGGATATGACGATAGTTCCCGATATGAAGTGGAAGCGATGACTAAGCAAACGGATGCACGCGTAGCCAAGGACGACGAAGTTGATCTGCGGGAACTTCTGGGAACGTTGCTGGACCGCAAGTGGTGGATCATCGGTGCCACGGCGCTGTTCTTCATCGCCAGTGTCGTGTATGCCCTTGTCGCCGCGCCAGTCTATCAGGCCCAGGCCATGGTGCAGGTCGAGTCCAAGATGCCCTCGATCCCCGGGCTGGCGGACCTGGCGTCGCTGGGCGGAGGCGGAAGCACCGCGGCCACGACCGAAGTGGCATTGCTGACGTCGCGCACGGTCATTGGCACCGCCGTGGACCAGCTGCAGCTGGACACCGCCGTGGAGGTCCAGCGCTTCCCGCTGGTTGGCGGTTTCCTCGCCCGCAGGTTCAAGCCCCAGGATCCTGGGCAGATCGCATCGGCACCGCTGGGGCTGACCCGGTATGGCTGGGGCGGCGAAACCCTGGACATCCACCGGCTGACCGTACCTGCGCTGATGGTCGATACCCCGCTGGTGCTGGAAGCCGGTGACACCCCGGGCAGCTTCAGCCTTTCCGACCAGGACGGCGAACCGGTGCTGCGTGGCCAGGTGGGTACGGCGGCCACGGGCCGCGGCGTGACGCTGGAGGTGGCGGCCCTGCATGCCAACCCGGGCACGCGCTTCAACCTCACCAAGCTGCGCCGGCTCGATGTGATTGCCGACCTCCAGGAAGACATCAAGGCGTTCGAGCGCGGGAAGGATTCGGGCATCCTGCAGCTCAGCTACGAAAGCGTCGATGCCCTGCGTGCCGAGGCGCTGGTCCAGCGGGTCGCCGAAGGCTATGTCCGCCAGAATGTGGACCGCAGCTCCGCCGAAGCGGCGTCGCAGCTGCAGTTCGTCAAGGACCAGCTGCCGACCATCCGGCGCCAGGTCGAGCAGGCGCAGGAGGCGATGACCGCCTACCAGTCGCGTGCCAATTCGGTGGACATCACGCTGCAGACCAAGGGCCTGCTGGAACAGGAAGTGGCCGTCGAGGCAAGCATCCAGCAGCTGCGCCTGAAGCAGGCGGAAATGGACCGCAGCTTCACCCAGGAACACCCCGCCTACCGCGCGCTGCTCAAGCAGATCGGCGACCTGGAAGGCCGCAAGGCAGGGTTCCAGCGCCAGGTCGGCCAGTTGCCCGATACCCAGCAGGAACTGTTGCGCCTGACCCGCGACCTGCAGGTGAGCAATGAGCTGTATACCGCGCTGTTGAACCAGGCACAGCAGCTGGATGTGGCCCGCGCCGGTGCCGTGGGCAATGTCAGGATCGTCGACCCGGCCGTGGTGGACATCGCAAAGCCGGTCAAGCCGCGCAAGGCCCTGATCGTCGGCGTGGCGACCCTGCTGGGTGCGTTCCTGTCGATCGTCCTGGTGCTGCTGCAGCGCATGCTCAACCCCGGCATCGAAGACCCGGCGGATATCGAAGCGCTCGGCCTGCCGGTGTACGCGGCCATTCCGCTCAGCGTGTCCAACACGCTGCCGAAGCTGCGCAAGGGCAAGCACGGCACGCGGGTCATCGCCGATGGCCGCCAGCACCTGCTGGCCATCACCGCGCCGGCCGACCCGACCGTGGAAGCGCTGCGCAGCCTGCGCACCAGCCTGCACTTCGCCATGCTCGAGGCGAAGAACAACATCCTGGCCATTTCCGGCCCGCGCCCGGGCGTCGGCAAGACCTTCGTGTCGGCCAACCTGGCGGCCGTCATCGCCCAGGCTGGCCAGCGCGTGCTGGTCATCGATGCCGACATGCGCAAGGGCACGCTGCACAAGGTGCTGGGCGTGTCCCAGCACAATGGCCTGTCCGACGTGCTCGGTGGCAAGCTGGCCATCGAGGATGCCATCCATACGGCGGCCGGCATGGACAACCTGCAGTACATGGTCCGTGGCGATGTTCCGCCCAACCCCGCCGAACTGCTGATGCACCCGCGCTTCGTGCAGCTGCTGGAAACGGTGTCCAAGCAGTACGACCTGGTGATCGTGGATACCCCGCCGATCCTGGCCGTGACCGATCCCGCACTGGTCGCCACCCATGCCGGTTCCAGCCTGCTGGTCACCCGTTTCGGCGTGAACCAGGCCAAGGAGATCGAGCTGACGCTGCACCGTTTCGAACAGAACGGCGTGCAGATCAAGGGCGCGATCTTCAACGCGGTGGAGAAGCGTGCCACCGGCTACTACAGCTACGGCTACTACGAGTACAAATCCGACGCCAAGGCCTGACGCCACGGCCGGTGTGTGACCCGGGAGCCCGGTGCATTGCATGCACCGGGCTCTGTCGTTCCAGGGCAGGGCTGCCGGAACCGCGGGGCAGGGGAGTATCCTTGCACCATGTCTTCCCAACACCCCCTGCCGCCGGCCACTGCGCCCACGCCCCAATGGCGGCACTACTGGAAACTGATGCGCGCCGACCGCCCGATCGGCACCCTGCTGCTGCTCTGGCCCACCTGGTGGGCACTGTGGCTGGCGGCCGGCGGCCTGCCGCCGCTGTGGACGCTGTTCGTGTTCAGCGCCGGCGTCTGGCTGACCCGTTCGGCCGGTTGCGTCATCAACGATTACGCCGATCGCTGGCTGGATCCGCACGTCAAGCGCACCAAGGATCGCCCGCTGGCCAGTGGCGCGGTGCGTGGCCGTGCCGCGCTGGCGCTGTTCGCGGTGCTGATGCTGGTGGCCTTCGGCCTGGTGCTGACAATGAACGGGCTGACCATCGGCCTGAGTTTCGTCGGCATCTTCCTGGCCGCCAGCTACCCCTACCTGAAGCGCTACACCCACCTGCCGCAGGTCTACCTGGGCATGGCGTTCGGCTGGGGCATCCCGATGGCGTTCGCCGCCGTGCAGGGGCACGTGCCGGCGTTGGGCTGGCTGCTGTACGCGGCCAACATCCTGTGGTCCACCGCGTATGACACCTGGTATGCGATGGTCGACCGCGATGACGACCTGAGGATGGGCTCGCGCTCCACGGCCATCCTGTTCGGTGAACTGGACCTGGTGATCCAGGGGGTGCTGTACGCCTTGTTCCTGGCCACGATGGCGCTGGTGGGCGTGCGCGGCGGGCTGGGCGGCTGGTACGTGCTGGGCCTGCTGGTGGCGGGTGGGCTGGTGGCCTATGAATTCTGGCTGGCCCGCCATCGCGAGCGCGAGCCGTGCTTCAAGGCATTCCTGCACAACAACTGGGTAGGCGCAGCGCTGTTCGCCGGCCTGGCGCTGGACCTGGCGCTGCGCTGAGTCGGTGCAGGGGTGTGGCGGGGCCTCCACGCAGGGCGTGGATCGACCGGTCCGCCCCTGCCTACGACCAATAGGCGACTGACAGCCCCGCCCGCGCCACCGAGAATCGATCCATCGAACCGGGGAGGGTGGGCGATGGCCGTGACGGCAGCAGGACAGGATGGCTGGATGGCGCGCGCCGCGTTGCGCTCGGCGGCCTGGGCGGAAAAGTGGTTCCCGGATGCATACGTGTTCGCGGTGCTCGGCGTGGTCATCGTCGCGCTGGCGGCGATGGGCTTCGGCAGTTCGCCGCAGACCACCGCGCAGTCGTTCGGCGAAGGCTTCTGGAGCCTGATTCCCTTCACCATGCAGATGGCCTTCGTGGTCATCGGTGGCTATGCCGTGGCGACCGCGCCGGTGGTGGCACGCTTCATCGCGCTGCTGGCACGGGTGCCGCGCACCGGGCGCGGCGCGGTGGTGTACGTGGGGCTGGTCAGCATGCTCGCGTCGTTGCTGAGCTGGGGGTTCTCGCTGGTGTTTGGTGGCCTGCTGGTACGCGCCTTGGCCCGTCGCACCGACCTGCGCATGGACTACCGTGCCGCCGGCGCCTCGGCCTACCTGGGCCTGGGCGCCGTGTGGGCGATGGGGCTGAGCTCGTCGGCCGCGCAGCTGCAGGCCAACCCGGCCAGCATGCCGCCCGGGCTGGTGGAGATCACCGGCGTGCTGCCCTTCACCGAAACCATTTTCCTGTGGCAGTCGATCGTGCTGACGGCCGTGCTGATCCTGGTGTCGCTGCTGGTGGCGTGGCTGACCGCGCCGGCCGCCGGCAGTGCGCGCACCGCGCAGGATTTCGACGGGGCCGCGCAGGCCGAACCGGTGCCGCTGCAGCGGCGCACGCGCCCGGGCGAATGGCTGGAATACAGCCCGCTGCTGACGGTGCTGCTCTCGCTGCTGGCGTTCGGCTGGTTGTTCAATGAATTTGCCAGCAAGCCGGTGGTCACGGCCATCGCCAACCTCAATACCTACAATTTTCTGTTCATTTCGCTGGGCCTGCTGCTGCACTGGCGGCCGCGCAGCTTCCTCGACGCCGTGGCCAAGGCGGTGCCCAGCACCACCGGCGTGCTGATCCAGTTCCCGCTGTACGGCGGCATCGCGATGATCCTCACCCATGCGGCCGGTGGGGATGGCCAGACACTGGCGCACCGGCTGTCCACGCTGTTCGTGCATGTCGCCAGTACCGACACCTTCGCGCTGGTGATGGGCGTGTACTCGGCGGTGCTGGGCTTCTTCGTGCCCTCCGGTGGTGGCAAGTGGATCATCGAGGCGCCGTACGTGATGCAGGCCGCCAACGAACTGCAGGCGCACCTGGGCTGGGCGGTCCAGGTCTACAACGCGGCCGAGGCACTGCCGAACCTCATCAACCCGTTCTGGATGCTGCCCCTGCTGGGCGTGCTGGGGCTGAAAGCACGTGACATCGTGGGCTTCACGTTCCTGCAGCTGCTGGTGCACATCCCGCTGGTGCTCGGGCTGCTGTGGCTGCTGGGCATGACCCTGGAGTACGTGCCGCCGGTGATGCCCTGAGCGCAACGGCGAGGCTGCCGGGCGCCTGAACAGGGCCTGCGCGGGCCGGGGCATGACCACATGCCGATCGGCGATGAATCGACCGGGGGCTTGTGCCGCAAGCCCCTTTGCCTGTTCAGCGTGCGCCGGTCACGGTGGCCTGCACGTATTGCCACAAGGGGTTAACTTCGTGCTGCACACGATGGGCCCGACCACGGCATTCCGCACGTGGCATCGGAGACGGACATGGCCCAGAAGCAGCAGAACCAGCACGATACCCAGCGCGACCAGCAGCAACAGCAGCAGGACCAGCAGCGCAACCAGAACCAGCAGCAGGGCTGGCAGGACGAAGAAGAGTAAGCGCGCGTGCCGGTGGTACCCCAGGCCCCGCTCCGGCGGGGCCTGTTGCATCCGGTGCCGCCACGGTGGTGCTGCCACATCCGGTGCAGATCCTGCACCGTGCGGCAAAACAGGAGCGTGCCGCGATGCCCATGCTGGACCCCTGCCATGGCCAACCGGCCGTGGACCTTCCGCAGGGAGTCGAGGCATGGGCATCATCGATGGCACGCCGCTGCAATGGCAGCGCATCCAGCAACGTGAGCAGGCGCAGCTGCGCCAGGAAGCGGACGTGATCTTCAGCAGCGTCTTCCTCGGCTTCCTCGAGGACGGGCTGGGCAAAGGCGTGGCACTGCGCTGGGATGTGGAACCGGTGGCCGATGCGGCCTCGGCCGAGGCCAAGGCGGCTGAGCGCGAACAGCAGCAGATGCGCGCGGTGCTGGCGCGGCTGGTGCAGCTGACCGGCAGCCACGCCGACGTGACCGTGGGCAGCAGCCCCGGCTACGACGCCAAGACCCTGCAGATCGGTATTGCCGCCACGCGCGGCACGCAGCGCGACGTGCGTCCGATCGCCTGGAACGAGGGCGTGGCCACGCGCATCCGCAACGTCATCCGGCAACGTACGACCGACTGCCCGCGCTGCCGATTCCCGGTGCCTGATGATTCGCTGGCCAGCCTCAACCTGGACCAGGAGTTTGGCGCCTACTACGGCATCGTCGACCATCCGGCCAACAGCAATCCGCTGCTGGTCAGTTCCGTGCGGCGGCTGATCGAGGGCGACCAGGAAGGCGGCCGCTGGCTGAGCGATGAGAGTTACCAGGGCTTGATCTACAACAAGGCTACCGGCCCGGCATCGGCGCTGAAGCAGGCCGGCTCGATCGAACCGACCGATCTGATCCAGCGCTGGGGCGCCGAGCGCCGCGACCAGGTCTGCGGCTACTGCCACGGCATGGTCTGGGCCATCGCGCAGGTGGCCTGCAACTTCCCCGACGGCCACGCCTACGAGCTGGGCCTGGGCCGCAATACGCACAAGCTGGCCTCCTGCTTTGGCTGCAGCACCTTCCTGTTCGCCAATGGCTACGTGCCCAGCTCGATGCACCTGGGCCGTTCCGAATCCTGGGTGCCACTGCCGGAGCAGGCCGATGCGCCGGCCCTGTTCAATATCGGCAGCGATGGCCTGGCCACCGCACAGGGCCCCACGGCAGACCACCACCAGCGCTTCCTTGCCCTCAACGCGGCCTGGGCACAGGCGGTCGCGCGCTGGATGGTGACGGGGGCGCGGCAGCTGGCGCGCGCCGAGCCCGGCAAAGCCGTGGAAAAATGGGTCCGTCCCCAGGCCGAGCTGCTGCTGGCACAGATCGAACAGCGCCGGCAGCACCACCGTCAGGCGCGCGAGCGCGCGGAGCGTGCCGTGGCAAACCTGTTCCTGGATGCGTTGACCGTCCATGACAAGGATCTGCTGCGCCTGTCGCGGGTGGTGGTGCCGCCGCCGGTGGCCACCGCCTGATCTTTGCCGCCACGGTGGAGCTGGGGCATGCTGCGTGCATGGAGATCCAACCTGCATCGCGCGTTTGCCCGGGGCCGTGGTGGCCGCTGCTCCTGGCCGTCCTGTGCATTCTGCTGCCCCCCCTGGCGGCCGCACAGGCGGCCAGTCCCATTCCCGCACTGGCCGATCCGGTGGTGGACAGCGCGGGTGTGCTGTCGGCCGGAACCGCCGGACAGCTGCGCCAGCAGGCGTATGACCTGCAGGCGCGCAAAGGGGCCCAGCTGCAGGTGCTGCTGGTCGACCATGCCGGTGATGAAGGCATCGAAGCCTATGCGCAGCGGGTGTTCGACCAGTGGGCGCTGGGCCGGGCGGGCATCGACGACGGGGTGCTGATGGTGGTGGCGGTGAAGGACCGCCGCGTGCGCATCCAGACTGGCTACGGGCTGGAAGGCGCGATTCCCGATGCCTATGCCCGGCGCATCATCGACGGTGCCGTGCTGCCCCGCTTCCGCCAGGGCGATATCGACCAGGGTGTGCTGGATGGCACGGCGCTGCTGGTCACGCTGATCGAGGGTGAGCCGTTGCCACCGCTGGAAGCGGAGGGGCGCAACGTGCTGCCGTCGGACTGGCGACGCATCGATACGCTGGTGCTGGCGGCGCTGCTGGCCGGTGCTGGCATCGGCGTGCTGTTCTCGCCCACGACGGCACAGGCCGATGCACAACAGCAGGCCGAGCGTGCGCAGCAGCGGCACAACCGCCGCCGCGGCCGGCAGGTCGCCGGTGCGACGACGACACGCCACCGGCGCTGGCCGTGGTGGTGGCGCCCGCTGGCCACTGTCCTGGTGATCGGCGGCGCGTTGTCCGTGGTGGCCGCCTGGCTGCCCGGGCAGTGGGTGGCATTCGTGTTCATTCTCGGCATCGGCGTGCCGGTGGCCACGCTGCTGGGCTGGCTGTGGCGGCGCGTGCGCGGGCTGCGCATCGGCGTGTACGCGATGCTGGCCACCAGCGCGGTGTTCGCCGGCGTGATGCTGGCAAGCGGGCAGCCCGCCCCGGCGCTGGTGCTGCACGCCGTGGTCAACCTGGCCGTGGGCATCGCGGTGATGCTGGTGGCGTTCCTGGTCGGGGCCTGTCGGGCCCGCTGGCGGCAAAGCCGGCGCAGCTTTGCCGTGCGCGCCAGCGTGCTGGGGCTGCTGACCGCCGGCTACGCACTGCTGGTGCTGCACCTGTCCACGGCGGCGGCGAGCGCCGAGGAAGGCCGCACACTGGCGCTGATCCTGTCGGTGGTCGGCAGCTTCTTCCTTTACTTCGCCTGGGTGCTGGGCATGAGTTCGCTGCAGAAGGGGTACGGGGGCGGCCGCAGCGGTTCCAGCGGTTCATCCGGCCGCTCCAGCACGAGCAGTTCGTCCAGCAGCTGGTCCGGCGGCGGTGGCAGCAGTGGCGGTGGCGGCGCCTCGGGCAGCTGGTGATGCTCAGGCGGCGCGCAGCTGCCAGCCCTGCGCGGCATCGGCCAGGCCCGCGCCTGCGCTCACGCCGGCCAGGCGCAGCTGCAACCCGCGTGCGGACGGCAGGTCCTTGCCTTCGGGGAACCAGCGCCGCGCGGCATCCACCACGATCAGCAGGCCTTCGTCATCGCCCATCGGCGCGAACTGCGGGGTAGGCGGTGACAGTGCCTGCAGGCCGAAATCGGCTTCCAGGCGCGTGCGCAGGCCATCGACATCGGTGCTGGGCAGGCCGACTTCGCTCAGGCTGGTCAGCTCGCTGCCGTGGAACGGGCCGCTGCGGCTGCCGACGGGCAGGCGGCGGCGACCGATCAGTTCCAGCACCATGCCATCGGGCCCGGTGAAGTACACCGACTGCGACTGCCAGTTGCTTTCGAGCACGAAGTAATCGATGCCGTCCGGGTTGCGTTGCAGCGGTGCGCGTTCGCGCAGCCAGCCGATGGCGGCGGCGAAGCGGTCGTCCGGCACGTTGAACGCCAGGTGCACGCCGCCCACCGGCAGCGCGCCGGCCGGCACCAGCGTGATCGTGCTCCAGCCGATGCGTACCGCATTGCCTTCCACCGGCTGCTGCAGCACATCGCGGAAGTAGCGTGCGGTGGCGGCGACATCGGACACCGGCAGGGAGAGTTCAAGAATGCGCATGGCATGGCCTCTTTTGCGGGTCTCCCACTCTAGTCCCGGCCTGCGTTGCCGGCCCGTCCCATGGCTGGAACACAGCGACCGTTCATGCCCGCAGGCAGTGGTGCGGCCAGGACAGCCGCCGAGATTGTTTCATTGGCATTAAAGGCGCGTGCACGCAGCTGTCGTGCGCACGTCATCCCTCCTTCACACATCCCCCCGAGACTGCGCCGCTTGTCCAGGCCTGCCGTGCGCTGCGCGGCCCTGGCCCTGCCCGCCTTCCCGGAGTCCTGCCGTGCACCGTCGCCTGCTTTCGCGTTCGATCCTCCTTGCCCTTGGCACCGTCAGCGCAGGAGGCGCGATCGCAGCAGAGGCCGCCGCGGCCGAGGCCAGCGCTGCGGCCGGCACTGCGCCGACCCAGCTCGATGCGATGCTGGTCACCGGCACGCGCGCCTCCAACCGCACCCAGTTCGAAACGCTGGCACCGGTGGATGTGTTCACCAAGGAAGACATCAAGTCGGTCGAATCGACCGACCTGAAGGACGTGCTGGCGCAGCTGGTGCCGTCGTTCGTGGTGCAGCGCCTGCCGATGGCCGATGGTCAGGTGTTCGTGCGCCCGGCCACGCTGCGCGGGCTGTCGCCGGACCAGACCCTGGTGCTGGTCAATGGCCGCCGCTTCCATCGCAGTGCGCTGCTGGGCAACCGCGGCGCACAGGCCGCAGACCTGGCGCAGATTCCGACCAGCGCCATCAAGCGCATCGAAGTGCTGCGCGATGGCGCGTCGGCACAGTACGGTTCGGATGCCATCGCCGGTGTCATCAACATCATCCTCGAAGACGGCCCGGGTACCGAGATCACGGCCGGCTACTCGCAGTACTCGCAGGGTGATGGCGCCTCGCGTGACTTCAGCGCCCGCACCGGCTGGGCCCTGGGGGACTACGGCAGCCTGACCGTGTTTGCCGAAACCTCCGATTCGGACGCCACCTCGCGCACCCGCCAGCGTCCGGATGCGATCGCCTTCCAGGCGGCCCATCCCACCCTGGCCGTGCCCAACCCGGTGCAGCGCTGGGGCCAGCCGGACCTGGAAAGCCGCCGTGTGGGCTTCAACCTGAAGGCCAACCTCAGCGACACGCTGGAAGCCTATGCGTTCGGCCTGTACAGCCACAGCGATGGCGTGAGCGACTTCAACTGGCGCAACCCCGATACCACCGCCGGCGCGTACCGCACCACGCCGATCTTCCCCGGCTGGAACCTGCGTGACCTGTACCCGGTGGGCTTCAGCCCGAAGTACGGCAACGTGCAGAACGACCTGCAGCTGGTCGGTGGCCTGCGCGGTGAGATCACCCCCAAGCTGCGCTGGGATGTCAGCGCGTCCTATGGCCGCAACGCCATCGACTACAGCCTGGACAATTCGATCAATGCGTCGCTGGGCCCGAAGAGCCCGACCTCGTTCGACCTCGGCCGTCTGACCCAGACCGAGAAGAACGCCAATGCCGATTTCAACTACGAATGGGACGTGGCGGCGCTGTCCAAGCCGATCAACGTCGCCTTCGGTGGTGAGTTCCGCCAGGAGATCTACCAGGTGCGCGCCGGTGATCCGGCCTCCTATGCGGTGGGCCCGGGCGCAGCCGCAGGCCTGGAAGCCAACGCCAACGGTGCGCCGGGCTTCTCGGCCAGCCAGGCCGGGCAGTGGGACCAGCGCAGCAAGGCAGCCTACGTCGACATGGAAGTGCCGCTGGGCAACCGCTGGAGCATCGGTGCCGCCGGCCGCTATGAAGACTTCTCCAGCTTCGGCAGCACCGTGGACGGCAAGCTGTCGGCGCGCTTCGAGATCACCCCGGATGTGGCCCTGCGCGGCACGGTGTCCACCGGCTTCCGCGCACCGACGCCGGCCCAGCTCAACACCACCAGCACCACCCAGGGCCTGGACACGCGCACGCTGCAGATCTTCACCAGCGGCCGCCTGTCGCCCAACGATCCGCTGGCACAGCTGCTCGGTGCCAAGCCGCTGAAGCCGGAAGAATCGCGCACCGCGTCGCTGGGCCTGACCTGGCGCACCGGCATGGGCCTGTCCGGTTCGGTGGATGTGTACCGCATCAAGCTCAGCGACCGCTTCAGCCAGTCGGCCAGCTTCGCCATTCCCGCCGGCACGCCCAACCCGCTCGGCTATACCTCGGTGAACTACTTCACCAACGACTTCGACACCACCACCACCGGTGTCGACGTGGTGGGCAACTACCTGCGCGACCTCGGCGCCGGCCGCATGACGCTGACCCTGGCCTACAACTTCAACCGCACCCGCGTGGACAGCGGCAGCACCTCGGTGGCCACCAACGAGACCCAGCGCATCCTGTTCGAAGAGCGCCTGCCGGAACACAAGGGCAGCTTCACCGGCAACTGGGAGACCGGCCCGTGGTCGTTCATGGCGCGCGTGCGCTACTACGGCCCGTGGACCGATTCCACCGGTAATGCGGTGGGGGACATCTACCAGCGTTTCGGCGAGATGGCGTTCCTCGACCTGGCCGCCAGCTACCGCTTCAACGACCACCACAGCCTGCGCGTGGGCGCGGACAACGTGCTCAACAGCTACCCGGACGAAGCGACCTTCCAGGCCAGCCGTGGCCTGATCTATTCGCGCAACGCGCCGTACGACACCGATGGTGGCAACCTGTACGCGCAGTACCGGTTCACCTACTGATGGACCGGACCCGCCGCTCCCTGCTGCAGGCCGGTGCATTGCTGCCGGCCGGCAGCGCGTTCGGGGCGCTGGCCGCCACCGCCGCACGCCAGGCACCGCCGCGCCCGATTCCGGTACCGACGGTGGCACCGGAGGTACTGGCGCGGGATGAGGTGTACTGGGAGGCCGTGGCCAGCCACTTCGACATCACCCAGGACGTGAACCACCTGGAGAACGGCTACTGGGGCGCGATGGGTCGGGAAACGCTGGCCGCCTACCAGCGCCACACCGCCGAGGTGAACCGGGGCAATGCCTGGTACGGCCGCCAGGCGTTCCCGCGCCAGTACCTGGCCGTGCGCCAGCAGGTGGCGCAGCTGCTGGGCGTGGGCGAGGAGGAGATCGCGCTTACACGCGGGGCGACTGAAGCATTGCTGGCCCTGATCGGCGGCTACAACCGGCTCGCCGCAGGCGACCAGGTGCTGTATGCCGATGTCGACTACGACAGCATGATCAGCGCGATGCAGTGGCTGCAGCAGCGGCGCGGAGTGCAGGTGGAGCGCATCGCACTGCCGGCCACGCCAACCCGCGAGCAGATCCTGCAGGCCTACGATGCCGCGTTCGCGCGCCTGCCGCGCCTGAAGCTGGTGCTGTTGACCCAGGTCAGCCACCGCCATGGGCTGGTGCTGCCGGTGGCCGACATCGCCGAGCGCGCACGGGCGCGTGGCATCGACGTGATCGTCGACGCCGCCCATGGCTTCGGCCAGATCGACTACCGCGTGCCGGACCTGAACGCCGATTTCGTGGGCATCAACCTGCACAAGTGGATCGGCGCACCGGTCGGGGTGGGCGCGATGTATGTGCGCCAGGGGCGGGTGAAGGATCTGGACCCCTACATGGGCCAGGCCGAGGATGGCCGCATCACCAGCCGCGTGCATACCGGTACGGTCAATTTCGCGGCCTACCTGGCGCTGCCGGAGGCGATCGCGCTGCACCAGCAGATCGGTGCGGCCAACAAGCAGGCGCGGTTGCGCTACCTGCGCGAGCGCTGGACGGTGCCCGCCCGGCAGATGGCCCACCTGCAGGTGCTGTCATCGCCGGACCCGGCCCTGGCCAGCGCGCTGGCCAGCGTGCGCCTGCGCGGGCGCAGCAGCGTGGCCGACAACATGGCCCTGCAGAAGCGCCTGCTGGATGCGCATCAGATCTTCACCACCTGGCGTGACGGCCTGGACTCCGGCGCATGCGTGCGGGTGACACCGTCGGTGTTCACCCGGCCTGCGCAGATCGATGCACTGGTGCAGGCGCTGGCGGCGCTGGCCTGAGAGTGCTGCGTTGGTGGGGCCCGATTCTGGTTGGCCAGGCATCCACGGTGTAATGCATCCACGCATGGCGTGGATCTACGGTGCGCGATCGTTCTGGGGCATCCACGCATGGCGTGGATCTACGGTGGGTGATCGTTCCGGGGTATCCACGCATGGCGTGGATCTACGGTGGGCGATCGTTCTGGGGTATCCACGCACGGCGTGGATCTACGGTGCGCGATCGTTCTGGGGTATCCACGCATGGCGTGGATCTACGGTGCGCGACCGTTCTGGGGTATCCACGCATGGCGTGGATCTACGGTGGGTGATCGTTCTGGGGTATCCACGCATGGCGTGGATCTACGGGGGGTGATCGTTCTGGGGTATCCACGCATGGCGTGGATCTACGGGGGGGATTGTTCCGGGGCATCCACGCAGGGCGTGGATCCACCCGGTGCGGGGATGTTGTAGATCCACGCCATGCGTGGATGCGTGCCCCACCGTTACCGGTCATGCGTCGGCGGCGCATCGGACAACAACAGGTGATCGATCCGCTGCAGCGCGCTTTCCAGCTGCCGGCGGTCGGCGGCCAGCCCCAGCGACAGCCGCACGCCGCGGTCGAACGGCGCATCCGGCGGGCAGAACGATGACGACGGTGCGAGCGCCATGCCCTGCAACTGCGCGCGGTGCACCAGCGCACGGTCGGTCCATGCCGGTGGCAACCGGCACCAGGCGTGCAGCCCGGCGGCATTCACCAGCAACGAAGGCGCCAGCAGGTAACGCGCCATGCGCACGCGCTCGTGTGCTTCGGCACGCACCTGGTCCCGCAGCGCCTGCGCCGAACCGTCCAGCAGCAACTGGCTGGCCAGCGCGGATACCAGCGGGTGGCCCATCAGGCGCGTGGCGCGCAGTGCACGCGCCATCGCGCCGGCATGGGCGGGCGAAGGGCAGTGCACGAACGCGGTGCGCAGGCCGGGGCTGATCACCTTCGACAACGTCGCCACATGGAACACGTGCCGGGGGGCCAGCGTGGCCAGCGGCGGCGGTGCATCCTCGGCCAGGTGCCAATAAGGATCGTCCTCGATCGCCAGCAGGTGTTCGCGCTCCAGCACCTGTGCCAGTTCAACCCGGCGTGGCGCCGGCACGGTCAGCGCGGTGGGGTTGTGGCAGGTGGGGTTGAGATAGACCAGCCGCGCCGCGCAGGCGCGTGCCTGCCGGGCCAGCGCCTGCGGGCACATGCCCTGCGCATCGCCCTCCACCACCACCAGCGGGCGGCCGAGCGCGCTGGCCGCCTGCAGCAGGCCGGGATAGACCAGCCGGTCGCACAGGACCGGGCTGCGGTCGTTGCCCTGGCTGAGCAGGATCGCCGACAGGGCCACCTGTGCGCCTTCGGTCAGCAGCAGGCAGCCATCGTCCACCGTGCCGAGCATCGGCTGCAGCCAGCGCGCTGCGGCGTGGCGGTCGGTCGGGTTGCCGCCGCCGAGGTGGTAGCGCATCAGGTCCGGTGCGTTGCTGCGCGCAAGCACGGCTGCCGCGCCACGGCGCAGCAGGTCGGCCAGTGCGTTGGGGTCCGGCACCGGCGGCAGGTTCATGCTCAGGTCCAGCGGCTGCGCAAAGCCGGCCTTGGGCGGGGCGATGAAACTGCCCTGCGGTCCGCGTGCTTCGATCAGCCCGCGCTTGCGCGCTTCATCGAAGGCGCGCGTCACGGTGGTCAGGTCGATGCCCAGCTGCTGCGCCAGCGCCCGCTGCGAAGGCAGGCGCTGCCCCGGCGAGAGGCCACCGGCATGCAGCGTGCGCTCCAGCGCGGTGACCACGCGCAGGTAGAGCGGACCACTGCCGGCCAGCGCGCCGCGTACCCAGTCGGTGCCCGCGACACCGTGTCGCGGCATGTAGGGAGCATGTCGGGCGCTATCGTTGCTGGCGACGGCGGACGCCTGTCCACAACCATCGGTCGGTTGGGGCAGGTGGCCGCCGTTGTTGTGTGCGCTGGCCGCAGCAGGCGGCGCGTGTGCAGGCAGGCCCGGCATGGCAGCGTGTCAGCGTGCGTCGTGCCAGGGGCAGTAGCAGCCCACCGCCAGCAGCCCGCGTGGGCGCACCGTCTGCCCGGCCACCAGCTTGTCCAGGATCGGTTCGACGAAGCTGTTGGCCGAGTTGCACACCATGCCGATGCTGTACGGGCCGGCATAGGCCAGGTGGCCGCTGCCATCCCAGATCGCCACGGCCGGGCTGGCCGGGATGTGCTCGATGCCCGCAAGGGTGGGCAGTTCGGTGAGGCGCCCGCGCAGGTGCGCGGGCAGTTCGCCCTGCGTACCCGGCCGGCGCACGGCGTAGAAATCAACGTTGGCGCGGCGGTACATGCTGATCAGGTAGCTCAGGTGCGCGCCGGTTTCGCGGTTGCACACGGTGCAGGCCGGGTCCCAGAAGTGCACCACGCGGATGCGGCCGGTAGCACCGGCCAGCGCGGCGGGCAGGCGCAGCTGGGTATCGTCGAAGACGATGGCCTGTTCGCTGAAACGGGCCTGCGCGCCGTAGCCGAAGTAGTTCCACAACGCCACGCCGGTGCCGGCCATGAACAGGCAGCCCAGGGCGATGCCCCAGCGCAACGCGCGCCGCCGTGGCTTCACGACGGGTCACCGTCCGGCAGCCCGCCATCGCCGAACTTGTGCAGGTACTGCCTGCGCATTTCGCCGCAGGAATCGGCCAGGGCGCGGCGCTGGATTTCGGTCCGTGCCGGGTCGCGGCTGCGCTGCAGGCAGCGCTCGATGGCCCGCGCTTCGCCGGCTTGCACCTGCGCGGTCTGGGGGCGGGTGCAGACATAGGCCAGCGAGGCCAGGGCCAGCAGCACGATGCCGGCGCAGCCGGCCATCACGGCGTGGAAGGTCAGTCGGTCCCGTTGCATCGGGTCACACACATATCCATACAAGAATCAAACAATATCATTTTTGTATGGATATCGGCCCGGCCGGTCAGACGATGGCCGGGCTCCGCGTCTCAGGCACATCCGAGATGATCTCGGTCAGTCGGGTCAGAGCGGCGCTCAGGCTGGCCTGGTCGACGGCCCCGCCCAGTGACAGGCGGATCGCGTGGCCGGGCTGTTCCTCGGTGCTGAAGGCTTCGGAGCTGGCAATGCCCAGCCCCTGCGCCTGCGCGGCCTGGATCAGCCGGTACTGATCCAGCCGCGCCGGCAGCGGCAGCCACACGTGCAGGCCGGCCGGATGGGCCTGGTAGGGCTGCGGCAGCAGGCGCGCGGCAATCTGCTGGCGCTGGCGCAGCTCCTGCTGGAAGCGCTGCACCATGTCGGTGGCCAGGCCGCTGCGGATCCACTGCGAAGCCACCGCCACCATCGACTGGGTGGGCATCAGCGCGATCGAGCGCAGCGCGTCCAGCAGCGGCTCCATCGGTTCGCCGGCCGGCACCACCAGGTAGGCGGTGCGCAGGCCCGGCGCCAGGCACTTGGACAGGGTCGACACGTAGTACACCGGTGCCTGCGGGTGGCTGCCGGTGGCCAGTGGCGGCGGCGCATCGCCGGCCAGCAGCCAGTAGGGATCGTCCTCGACCACGGCAATGCCGTGGCGGCGCGCGATCGCCAGCAGGGCCTGGCGGCGGCCGGCCGACATCGTCGCGGTGGTCGGGTTCTGGATGGTCGGCACCAGGTACAGCAGCGCCGGCACGCGGACCTGGCAGGCCGCTTCCAGCGCCTCGGGCAGCATGCCCTCGGCATCCATCGCGATCGGTGCCACCGCCCGCTGCAGCACGCGCGCGGCGGCCAGCAGGCCGGGGTAGGTCAGCTGCTCGGCGGCGATCACATCGCCCGGCTGGGTGCGGGCCAGGATCACCGCGCACAGGGCGGTCTGCGCACCGGGGCAGACGATCACCCGCTCGCTGGCGACCGGCCCGAGCATCGGCGCCAGCCACTGCGTGGCGGCGGCACGGTCTTCGCGGCTGCCGGCACCGACGTGGTAGCTCATCAGTTCGCCCTGGCCCAGCTGGGCACCCAGGTGCGCAAAGCCCTGTTCCATGCCCTGCGCGAAGGCCTGGCTGCCCAGCAGCGGCGGGATGTTCATGCTCAGGTCCACCGACGAGCGCGCGCTGTTGCCGGCCGACAGGGCGATGAAGGTGCCGCCGGCACCCTGGGCATCCAGCAGGTCGGCCTGGCGCAGCTCGTTGTAGGCGCGGGTGACGGTGGTCAGGTCCACGCCCATCAGCTGGGCCAGGTCGCGCTGCGGCGGCAGCCGGTCACCGGCATGCAGCACGCCATCGTCCACCGCCTCGCGCACCTGCTGTGCGATCTGCAGGTACAGCGGGCCGGCCCCGTCGCGGAACGGGCGGACCCAGGTGCGGTTGGGCTTCTTCAGGCGTCGGCCGGCGCTCGGCTGCTGCATCGGGTCAGGTCCTTCCATGCAAGAGGGTGCATATAGCCATACAATGATGTATCTTGTATGGACTTGATCGGGATGGCGTGGCTTTTGTACGGGCCACCCTGCAGACAGTGTAGCCGTTCAGCGCCCGGGAGCTGTGCGCCGGCGGCCCCGTTCAAGGCAGCTCCCTCAACAGGGTCTACCGTCATCATGAACATCTGCTGGAACCCCCTCCGCCCAGCGCTGGCCGCCCTGGCCTGTGCCAGCCTGTCCGGCTGCCAGTGGGCGCTGCTGGATTCGAAAGGTATGGTCGGGCTTGCCCAGCGCGACCTGATCGCCATCTGCATCGGGCTGATGCTGATCGTGGTCGTGCCGGCCATCGTGCTCACCTTCGTCTTCGCCTGGCGCTACCGCGCCAGCAACACCCGGGCCACGTACCGGCCGGACTGGGCGCATTCCACCCGGGTAGAGGTGGTGGTGTGGGGCGTGCCGCTGCTGATCATCGCCATCCTCGCCGTAATCGTCTGGAAATCGACCCACGCACTGGACCCGTACCGGCCACTGGACGTGCCCGGCGAACCGCTGCACGTGGAAGTGATCGCCACCGACTGGAAATGGGTGTTCGTCTACCCCGACCTGGGCATCGCCACCGTCAACCAGCTCAATTTCCCGGCCCACCGCCAGCTGGCGTTCGACATCACCTCGAACTCGACGATGAACACCTTCTTCATTCCGCAGCTGGGCGGGCAGATCTACGCCATGGCCGGCATGCGCACCCAGCTGCACCTGGTGGCCAACGAGCAGGGCCAGTTCCGCGGCCTGTCGGGCAACTACAGCGGCCATGGTTTCTCGAACATGAAGTTCACCGCCACCGCCAGCAGCGAGGAAGACTTCCAGCGTTGGGTGCAGGAGGTGCGCAGCGCACCGCAGGCGCTGAGCCTGGAGGCCTTCAAGCAGCTGGCCGCACCGAGCCGCAATGCGCCGGTGCAGCACTTCTCCACGGTCGAGCCGCTGCTGTTCAAGAAGGTCATCGACCAGTTCATCGGCGTGGGTGAAAACACCGTGGCTGCGCCCGCGCACCACGCCGACAACACCGCTTCGCAGGAGTAACGGACATGTTCGGTAAGTTGACGTGGGAGGCCGTGCCGCTGCACGAGCCGATCGTCGTGGTCACGCTGGCGGCCATGCTGCTGGGCGGCCTGGCGCTGCTGGGCGCAGTGACCTGGTTCAAGCTGTGGGGCCCGTTGTGGCGTGACTGGTTCACCACCGTGGACCACAAGAAGATCGGCGTGATGTACATCGTGGTCGCGCTGGTGATGCTGGTGCGTGGCTTTGCCGATGCGCTGATGATGCGCGCCCAGCTGGCAGCGGCCGGCCCGGGCAGCGATGGCTTCCTGCCGCCGGAACACTACGACCAGATCTTCACCGCGCACGGTGTGATCATGATCTTCTTCGTGGCCACCCCGTTCGTGGTCGGCCTGATGAACATCATGGTGCCGCTGCAGATCGGCGCGCGCGACATGGCGTTCCCCTTCCTCAACGCCTTCAGCTTCTGGATCTTCGTGGTGGGCGCGGCGCTGATGATGATCTCGCTGGGCGTGGGCGAATTCGCCATGACCGGCTGGGTCGCCTATCCGCCGCTGTCGGGCATCCAGTTCAGTCCCGGGGTCGGGGTGGACTACTACATCTGGGCGCTGCAGGCCTCGGGCGTGGGAACACTGCTGACCGGCGTCAACATGTTCATCACCATCCTGCGCATGCGTGCGCCGGGCATGACCCTGATGCGGATGCCGGTGTTCACCTGGACGGTGCTGGTGACCAGCGTGATCATCATCGCCGCCTTCCCGATCCTGACGGTGGCGCTGGGCGCGCTGACGCTGGACCGCTACCTGGACTTCAACTTCTACACCAACCATCTCGGCGGCAACCCGATGATGTACGTGAACCTGGTGTGGGCCTGGGGCCACCCGGAGGTGTACATCCTGGTGCTGCCGGCGTTCGGCATCTTCTCCGAGGTCACCGCCACCTTCGCGCGCAAGAAGCTGTTCGGCTACAAGTCGATGGTAGGTGCCACGCTGGCCATCGGCATCCTGTCGTTCGTGGTGTGGCTGCACCACTTCTTCACCATGGGCTCCGGTGCCAGCGTCAATGCCTTCTTCGGCATCATGACCATGATCATCGCCATCCCCACCGGGGTGAAGATCTTCACCTGGCTGTTCACCCTGTATGGCGGCCGCGTGGAGTTCAGCGTGCCGATGCTGTGGACGCTCGCCTTCCTGGTCACCTTCACCATCGGTGGCATGACCGGCGTGCTGCTGGCCATCCCCGGTGCGGATTTCCTGCTGCACAACAGCCTGTTCCTGGTGGCGCACTTCCACAACACCATCATCGGCGGCGCGCTGTTCGGCTACTTCGCCGGCTTCGCCTACTGGTTCCCGAAGGTGTTCGGCTTCACCCTCAACGAACGCCTGGGCAGGTGGTCCTTCGCCTGCTGGGTGATCGGTTTCTACCTGGCCTTCATGCCGCTGTACATGCTCGGCTTCATGGGCATGACCCGGCGCATGAACCAGTACGACAACCCGGAATGGACGCCGTACCTCATCGCCGCCTTCGTCGGTGCGTTGTTCGTGCTGGCCGGCATCGTGCTGATGCTGGTGCAGATCTACGTCAGCGTGCGTGACCGCAGGCGCAACCTGGACCTGACCGGTGACCCGTGGAACGGCCGCACGCTGGAATGGGCCACCCCGTCGCCGCCGCCGTTCTACAACTTTGCCGTGGTGCCGACGGTGGACGCGCTCGATGCCTTCCACGAGGCCAAGAAGCAGGGGCTGCCCCCACCACCCAAGCGCTATGCCCCCATCCACATGCCGAAGAACACCGGCGTGCCGCTCATCCTCAATGTGTGGATCCTGGTGCTGTGCTTTGCCCTGGTGTGGCACATCTGGTGGATGGCGGTTGCCGGTTTCATCGCCATGGTCGCCACGCTGATCGTGCGTTCCTATGACGAGGACGTCGATTACTACGTCAGTGCCGAGGAGGTGGCGCGCACCGAAGCGGCCCACCACGCCACGCTGCAGGAGGTACGCGCATGAACCTGTTGACCCGCCCGGACATGGCCGGCGATGTGCTGGCCCACGACGACCCCGCTGGCGATCACCCGGACCACGCCCACGAACAGGGCGGCATGAAGGTGTTCGGCATGTGGATCTACCTCATGTCCGACTGCGTGCTGTTCGGCTCGCTGTTCGCCTCGTTCGCGGTGCTCAGCACCGCCTACGCCGGTGGGCCGACCGGCAAGGAGCTGTTCTCGCTGCCGTTCGTGCTGGTGGAAACCTTCCTGCTGCTGGTGTCGAGCATCACCTACGGCCAGGCCGTGCTGGCGATGCACCGCCAGCAGGCCGGTGCCGTGCTGCGCTGGCTGGGCGTCACCTTTGCGCTGGGCGCGGGCTTCATCGGCATGGAGGTGTACGAGTTCAACCACCTCATCCACGAAGGCGCCGGCCCGCACACCAGCGCCTACCTGTCCGCGTTCTTTGCGCTGGTGGGCACGCATGGCCTGCACGTGGCCAGCGGCCTGGTCTGGATGGCGGTGCTGATGCACCAGGTGCACCGCCGTGGCCTGACCGCGACCAACGTCACCCGCCTGTCCTGCCTGAGCCTGTTCTGGCACTTCCTGGATCTGGTGTGGATCTGCGTCTTCACCTTCGTCTATCTGTTTGGAGTGTTCTGAGATGGCCCACGTGGAAACCTCGCGCGGTGGCAGCGGGCACGGCTCCACCCGGTCCTACCTGACCGGCTTCGTGCTGTGCGCCCTGCTGACCCTGGTGCCGTTCGCCCTGGTGATGCACCCGGTGCTGTCACGCCCGCTCACCCTGCTGTTGCTGGTGGGCTTTGCGGTGGCGCAGATCCTGGTGCAGCTGGTGTTCTTCCTGCACATGAACCGCAAGTCCGAAGGGGGCTGGAACCTGGCCAGCTTCGTGTTCACCCTCGTCATCCTGTTCATCGTGGTCGCGCTCTCCATCTGGATCATCTGGAGCATGCACTACCACATGATGGTCAACTGACCGCGCGCTGCGGCCACTGGTAGTCCCCCATGAACACCCGCACGCCCATTCCCCATCGCCTGCGCCTGCCTGCGCTGGTCCTCGCCTTCGGCGTGGCCCTGCTGGCCGGTTGCAGTGGCAAGACGCGCATGGATTTCAACGCCAGGGACGTGGCCTGCCAGGGCCTGGGCAACGACTGGTCGATGCCCGACACGCAGGGCGTGATGCGTACCCAGGCCGACCTGCGCGGCAAGGTGACGTACCTGTTCTTCGGGTTCACCAGCTGCCCGGATGTGTGCCCCACCACGATGGTGGACATGGCCCGGGTGAAGCACCTGATGGGATCGCAGGCCGACCAGCTGCAGGTGGTGTTCGTGACGGTCGATCCGCAGCGCGACACACCGCAGGCCGTGGATGCGTACGTGCACGGCTTTGATCCGCACGCGATCGGGCTGGTGGGCGACGCGCGCCAGCTTGATGCGATGGCGGGCCGCTTCAAGGCGTTCTATGAAAGGGAGCCCGGGCCGGTACCCGGCAGCTACACGATGAGCCATACCGCCGGCGGCTACGTGTTCGATACCCAGGGCCGCCTGCGCCTGTTCGCCCCGTACGGCATGGCTACCGAGGCGTTGTTCTCCGACGTGCAGCGGCTGCTGCTGGAGCCGGCGCACATGGCCGGCGCGCACCCGGTGCCTGCCTGCCGCGCGTGACAGGCGGGGGCGCGTCGGCGGTCAGTCGGCTGCACGGGATGTAAACCCTCACCCGCGACAGCCCTGTCCTGCTGATCCCTGTTTTACACAGCAGCGCCTACACTCGCAGCGTCCTGTTCCTGCGAGCCCCCTCGATGACCTGGTCCGCCACCCAGTACCGCCGCTTCGAAGACGAACGCACCCGTCCGGTGCGTGATCTGGTCGCGGCCATCCCGTTGGCGACGGCCGCTACCGCGGTCGACCTGGGCTGCGGGCCCGGCAATTCGACCGAGGTGCTGGCCGCACGCTACCCGCAGGCCCGCGTCAGCGGCCTGGACAGTTCGCAGGACATGATCGACAGCGCCCGCCAGCGCCTGCCGCAGCTGCACTTCGATGTGGCCGACATCGCCCAATGGCAGGCCGATGCACCGGTGGATGTGATCCTGGCCAACGCCGCGCTGCAATGGCTGCCCGACCACGCCGCGCTGTACCCGCACCTGCTCGCGCAGCTGGCCGATGGGGGCTGCCTGGCCATCCAGACACCGGACAACCTGGACGAGCCGGCGCACCGCATCGCCCGCGAGGTGGCCACCAGCGGGCCGTGGCGTGCGGCCATCGGCCACGTGGCCCACCCCGACCGCCACCCGGCTGCCTGGTACTACGCGCTGCTCAAGCCACACTGCCAGCACCTGGAGGTGTGGCGCACCACGTATCTGCACCCGTTGGCCGGTGGGCACGATGCCATCGTCGAATGGTTCAAGGGGTCGGCACTGCGCCCCTACCTGGCACTGCTGGACGCCCCGCAGCAGGCCGCCTTCCTGGCCGAGTACCGGCGTGGCATCGCCCAGGCCTATGCGCTGCTGGACGATGGCAGCGCGCTGCTGCCGTTCCCCCGCCTGTTCATCGTCGCGACCCGCTGATCCGCACAGCGGCCGTTTGCCTGGGGCTCATCCTGCGCGGAGTGCATTTATGTACTATTCTTGGTACATCAATGGACCGTACCAGGAGCAGGCCATGACCGGCACCGCCAGCAAACCACGGCGCGCGGCGTCCGCGCCCAAGCGGGTGGCCACGCGCCGCGGGGCCACGGGCAGCACCGTGCCCCGGCCGCGGGCGCTGTCCATCACCGCCGCCATCAGCACGTTCCGCCATACCCTGCGCGATGCGCCCACCCTGGAACGGGTCAAGCTGGAGCGTGAGGGCGTGCAGCCGGTCATCGTGCGTGGCCTGATCGATGAAATCGGCGTCAGCGCCTACGAATTCCAGCAGTTCCTGCGTATTCCCAAGGCGACCTTCGCCAAGAAGATGCGCGACCAGTCCGCGTTCTCCGGGGCGCAGGGGCAGTCGGTCATCGGCCTGCTGGACCTGATCACCAAGGTCGAGGACATGCTGGCGGCCGATCCGGGCCCTGCCGGCGCGCAGGGCTTCGATGTGGAGAAGTGGGTCGGCCACTGGATCCGCACCCCGCAGCCGGCCCTGGGCGGCCGCCCGCCCGCCGAACTGATGGACACTCCCAGCGGGCGTGAATCGGTCATGCGCGTGCTGGGGGCCATCCAGAGCGGTGCGTATCAATGAAGCTGGCCCGCATCGGCGCGGCCGGCCCGAGCTGGCGCGCCGATGACCTCAGCGGTGCCGGGGCGGCGGTGTCGCCCGGGCGCTGGAACCAGGAAGGCGAGAAGGTCATCTATGCCGCACCGACGCTGGCCATGGCGGTGCTGGAGACCTCCGCGCACATCGTCGATGCCGGGTTGCCGTTGAACAAGTACGTCATCAGCATCGAGGTGCCCGATGCGCTGTGGAAACGGCGTACGGTCATCACCGCCGGTGCGCTGGCGCAGGACTGGGATGCCATCCCCTGTGGCCGCACCTCCATCCAGGCCGGTTCGGACTGGTACCGCAGCGGCGCCAGCGTGCTGCTGGAACTGCCTTCGGTCATCGTGCCGGAAGAAAGCGTGGTGCTGATCAATGCCACGCATGCCGATGCAGCGCGCATCACGGCGCGCATCGTGCGGCGCTTCCAGTACAACCTGCTGTTCCGCGGGCACTGACCACCGCGCTGCCATCGCACCATCGCGCCGCCTCCACCGGCACTGCGCTACACCAGCGGCGATGCCGCCACCCCGGTCCGCCGCTGTGACGGTTCCTTCCCCGAATGGAGCCCCACCATGGTCAACCCCGTCGCCCTGGCCCGACCCGGCCTGGGCACCACCCTTTTCAGCCTGTTGAACCCGATTCCCTTCGGTTTCTTCGTGGCCGGCATGATCTTCGACATCCTCTACCTCAACACCGCCGAGGTGATGTGGGGCAAATCGGCGGCCTGGCTGATCACCTTCGGCCTGCTGATCGCCATCCTGCCGCGCATCATCAACCTGGGTGCGGTCTGGCGCCGCAACAGCGCGGCCACGCGCATCGACCGCGTGGATTTCTTCCTCAACCTGGCCGCCGTGGTGCTGGCGATCTGGAACGCGTTCGTGCACAGCCGCGATGCGTATGCGGTGGCGGTGCCGGGCACGGTGTTGTCGGTGCTGACGGTGGTGCTGCTGTCGCTGGGCTTCATCCTGCTTTCGCTGCAGCAGCCGGTGCTGAAAGGAGCCCGTCATGGTTGAGCGCACCGTATCCACGCTGGGCGTGCTGGCCCTGTCGCTGGCCCTGGCCGCCTGTGCCGGCAAGGCCGAGTACGATCCGGCCGAGCAGTCCGGCGCGAAGCCACCACTGCCGGCGCCGAAGAATTTCCTGGTGCCACCGATGCAGGTGCCCAAGGGCGTGGGCTGGGCCGATGGCCAGGCGCCCGTTGCGGCCGAGGGCCTGAAGGTGGAGCGCATCGCCGCCAACCTGCAGCACCCGCGCCGGCTGCTGACCCTGCCCAATGGCGATGTGCTGGTGGTGGAAGGCAATGGCCCGGGCACCGAGGCGGTCACCACGCCCAAGCAGTGGATTGCCGGCAAGGTGAAGGCGCGCTCGGGCAAGGCCGGCAAGGGCGGCAACCGGGTCACCCTGCTGCGGCGCACGCCGGGCACGGCCACCTGGGCGCAGCACGTCTATATCGAGAACCTGCATTCGCCGTTCGGCATCGCGCTGGTGGGCGACACGCTGTACGTGGCCAACACCGACAGCATCGTGCAGTACCACTACGTGCCCGGCGAAACCCGCATGTCCGACACGGGCCGCCCGTTCACCGACCTGCCCGGCACCGTCAACCACCACTGGACCAAGGAACTGCTGGCCAGCCCCGATGGCCGCACGCTGTATGTGGGCGTGGGCTCCAACAGCAACATCACCGAAAACGGCCTGGAGATCGAATACCGCCGCGCGGTGGTGCTGGCGGTGGACATCGCCACCGGTGGCAGCCGCATTTTCGCTTCGGGCCTGCGCAACCCCACCGGCCTGGACTGGGAGCCGAGCACCGGCAAGCTGTGGGCGGTGGTGAACGAGCGCGATGAGATCGGTGCCGACCTGGTGCCCGATTACCTCACCTCGGTGCGCGAAGGCGGCTTCTACGGCTGGCCGTACAGCTACTACGGCCAGCACGTCGATGCGCGCGTGCAGCCGCAGCGGCCGGACCTGGTGGCCAAGGCGATCACGCCCGACTATGCGATCGGCTCGCACGTGGCACCGCTGGGCCTGCTGTTCTATACCGGCCAGGCATTGCCGGCCAAGTACCACGGCGGTGCCTTCATCGGCGAGCACGGCAGCTGGGACCGGTCACCGCTGAGTGGCTACGAAGTGGTCTATGTGCCCTTCGCCAACGGCCAGCCCAGCGGGCGCCCGCAACCGGTGCTCAGCGGTTTTGCATCCAAGGATGAAAAGACGCTGATGGGCGCACCGGTGGGCATGGCCATCGACAGCGAAGGTGCGCTGCTGGTGGCCGATGATGTGGGCAACGTGGTCTGGCGGGTGTCCACGCGCTGACGGCGCGCCGGGCTCAGCCCTGCCGGGGCTGTGCGGCCAGGGCCAGGGCATCGGCACCGGCGGGGAAGTGCAGGCGGCCGCTGTCATCGTGGGCCGCCTGCCACACCGCCTCGGCCACGTCCTGCGGCTGGGTGACCGCGGTCAGCTGGCCCATGCCGGCAAAGATCTGCGCGGCGAAATCGCGGTAGGGCGCGGTGACCAGGCCCTGCATGCGTTCCTGGCCATTGGCGGTGAAGCGCGTGCCGGGCCCGTAGCCGGGTTCGACCAGCTTGGCCTGCACGCCGACGCTGCGCAGTTCGTGCGCCAGCGAGGCGGTGAAGCCTTCCACGGCGGTCTTGCTGGCGGTGTAGGCGGCCACCAGCGGGAACGGTGCCAGCGTGGCGCTGGAGGTGACGTTGATGATGCAGCCGGCGCCGCGCTCGCGGAACGCGGGAATGACGGCCTGGCACAGCGCCATCACGCCGAAGGTGTTGGTCTCGAACACCTCGCGCACGGTGGCCATCGGCGTGGCCTCAAAGGCCCCGAACAGGCCGATGCCTGCATTGTTGACCAGCACGTCGATCGGCCCGGCCGCCGCGATGGCCGCGTCGATGCTGGCCGCATCGGTGACATCCAGCGGCAGCACGCGCAGCTGCGGCGAGGGCGGCAGCAGGTCGCTGCGCGGGGTGCGGGCGGTGGCGATGACCTGCCAGCCCTGGGCCAGGAAATGGGCGGCGGTGGCCAGGCCGTAGCCGGACGAGCAGCCCGTGATCAGGACGGTCTTCATGGGGTGTGCCTTGCAGCAGGAGGGTGGGCACACGATAGGGCGGCCGTTCCGGATGTACGATGGCGATACATCCAGAAAAGTTTGGCAGGAGTCCGGAAATGGGCGACCCCCTCACCGACGTGGTCCAGCGGTTGCAGCCGCAGGCGGTGCTGGCCAACCTGATCAGCGGCAAGGGCGCCTGGGCGGTGCGCTATGCGGCCTACGGCAAGCCCGGCTTCTGCATCGTGCTGGAGGGCAGCGCGGTGCTGGCGGTGGACGGGCAGGCGCCCATCACCCTGCAGGCCGGCGATTTTGTACTGCTGCCGACCACGCCGGCGTTCACCCTGTCCGGCTTCACTCCCGCGCCGCCGGTGTTCATCGACCCGGACGTGGTGCGCGGCGGCGAAGGCGAACTGCGCCACGGCGATCCGCACGGCGCGCCGGACATGCGCTCACTGGGTGGGGCGTTCGAATTCGCCGGCAGCCATGCTGCGCTGCTGGCGTCATTGCTGCCACCGGTGGTGCATGTGCGCGGCGCGGCGCGGTTGCAGCAACTGGTGCAGTGGGTGGGCGAGGAGTACCAGCAGCGCCGCCCGGGCTATGCCTACATGCTGGAGCAGCTGGTGCGCATGCTGCTGGTGGAGGCGCTGCGCTGGAGCAGCAGCGCGGGTGCGCCACCGGGCCTGCTGCGCGGGCTGGGTGATGCACGGCTGGCCCGCGCGCTGGAGCGCATCCATGCCGATGTCGGCCACCCCTGGACTGTCGCTGCACTGGCCGCGGCGGCCGCACTGTCACGCTCCACGTTCTTCGAGCGCTTCACCCGTACCGTCGGCGTGCCGCCGATGGATTACGTACAGGGCTGGCGCATGGAAGTGGCCAAGGCGCTGCTGCAGGCACCGGGCAGCACCGTGGCGCAGGTGGCCGAGCGGGTGGGCTATGGCTCGTCCAGCACCTTCAGCGCGGCCTTCAGCCGGGTGGTGGGCGTATCGCCGGGGCGTTTCGCACGGCGCTGAGCAGGCCTGTCGGCGCGCTGCACATGCCTGCAATATTGTCATGTTACACAGTAACGATGACGACCCCGACCTCCCGCCTTCCCTCGCTGGCCGCCGCGCTGGCCCTGGGCCTGCTGCTGGCCCCTTCCCTGCAGGCGGCCCCGGCGCCGCCGGCTGCGCCGAAGAACATCATCGTGATGATCAACGACGGTGCCGGCTGGGGCACCTGGGATGCCACCGCGTACTGGCAGTATGGCCGCCGCGATGGCGCACCGTATGCCGCGTTCCCGCACCGCTATGGCATGACCACCTTCCCGCTCAACACCAGCAACCAGCCCACCGGTGATGCCGCGCAGAAGCTCGGCTACGATCCGGCGCGCGCCTGGGATGCCACGCCGGTGCAGGCGGCGGACCTGCCGTTTGCCGGCTACCAGTACCTGGCGGTGGTGGCCACCGACAGCGCGGCAGCGGGGACGGCGCTGTCCTCCGGCAGCAAGACCTACAACAACGCCATCAACGTGGACAACCACGGCCAGCCGCTGGACTACAGCACCCTGCACGCACGCCGCCTGGGCATGGCCACCGGGGTGGTCACCACGGTGCCGTTCGCCCATGCCACGCCGGCCGCGTTCGCCGCACAGAACGCCTCACGCAACGATTACCACGGCATCGCCCACCAGATGCTGTCGCAGGGCCATCTGGATCTGGTGATGGGCACCGGTGCCCCCGATTTCAGCGTCAATGGCCAGGCCTGCACGGCCGCCCTGCAGGGCGAGGCACGCACGGGCTGCGACACGCCGTGGGAGTTCGTGTCCGAACAGGACTGGCAGCAGCTGCAGGCCGGTGCGGTGATCGGCAACAACCCGGCCGGCGCGTGGACGCTGCTGCGCACGCGCGATGCGTTCGCACGGCTGGCCGACGGCCGGCTGGCCACGCGCGGGCCGGTGATCGGCGTGCCGCAGGTGGCGCGTACGCTGCAGCAGGCACGCCAGCTGGCCGTGGTGGGGCGCGACCCCGCGCGGCCGTCCGGCGTGCGTGCGCTGGACAGCGTGCCCGATCTGGCCCTGATGACCCGCGGTGCGTTGGCCCACCTGGCCCGGCAGTCACCGCACGGGCTGTTCCTGATGGTGGAAGGCGGCGCGACCGACTGGGCCGCGCATACCAGCGCCTGCGGCACCGAGTGGCATTACGGCGTGTGCGGTGATGAACCCGAGTACGGCCGGCTGATCGAGGAAACCGCCGATTTCAACAACGCGGTGGCCGAGGTGGTGCGTTGGATCGAGGCCAACGGCGGCTGGCAGGCCAACCTGCTGATCGTCACCACCGACCACGACAACAGCCTGCCGATGGGCAGCGATGCCGACCGGGTGGCCTTCGCGCCGGTGGTCAACAAGGGCCGGGGCGTGATGCCCGGGCTCAGCTTCCGCCCGACCGGCAACCATTCCAACGCGCTGGTGCCGCTGTGGGCCAAGGGTGCGGGCGCGGAGGCGTTTGCCAGCCGGGTGCGTGGCACCGATGCCGGCTATGCGCGGTACGTAGGCCTCAACGATGGCCGCTACGTGGACAACACCGATGTGGCCGCCGTGATCCGTTCCGCCCTGCAGGCGCGGCAGGCAGGCGGCGTGGCCGAGCGCTGAGCCGCGCTCAGGGGAAGGCCGCGTCCTGGTCGGGCAGGTGCTGCTGGCGGATCAGGCCGATCAGCTGGCGCAGGCCCGGTGGCGGCTGGCGGCGGCTGGCGTAGTACATGCAGTAGGGCTCGTCCATCGAGCTCCAGTCGGGCATCACCACTTCCAGCTGCCCGGTGCGCAGCGCATCGGCGATGCGCAGTTCCAGGAAATAGCCCAGGCCCAGGCCGGCCATCACCGCGCTGACCCGCGTGGCCGAATCGTTGGTGCGGATGGTGCCGGGCACATCCACCCGGACCTGCGCCGGGCCATCGCCCAGTTCCCACGGGTAGGTGGAGGTATCGCCGATGCGCATCTGGATGCAGGCGTGGCGGTGCAGGTCGGCTGGCGTGCGCGGGCGGCCGTGCGCGGCCAAGTAGGCCGGTGCGGCCGCCACCACCCAGCGCAGCGGCGGGGTCAGCGGCAGCGCGATCATGTACTTGGGCACCAGCGCGCCGAAGCGGATGCCGGCATCGAAGCCTTCGGCCACCAGGTCGATCGGGCGGTCATCGACTACCAGGTCCAGGTGCACGCCGGGGCAGGTGAGGGCGAACCGTTCCAGCACCGGGGCGAGCAGCAGCAGGGCCGCGTCATGCGGCACATTCAGGCGCAGGTGGCCGGTGGGCACCGCGCTGTGCACCTCCAGGGCGTTCAGGCCGTCCTCGATCGCATCCAGCCCGCGTGACAGCGCGTCGGCCAGCTCGGCACCGGCCACCGTCAGCGAGATCGCGCGCTGGGTGCGGTTGATCAGGCGCACCCCCAGCCGGGTTTCCAGCTTCTTCATCGCATGGCTCAACGCCGAGGTGGTCAGGCCCAGCTCACGGCCGGCATCGCGGAAGCTGCCGCGCCGGGCGATGGTCAGGAACAGGCTCAGGTCGCCCAGCAGGGGGCGGGAGGAAACCACCATGGCGGCACGTCACTCACTGCAGTGTTGAATCCCATTCAACCATATTGGTTGCATCATTCAATCCCCGCCGGCCCGCTTCCTCCCCCGATTGCCCGCCGGCGCCACCTCCTGACAGGACGAGTGCAGACATGACCTACCTTCCCAACCCTGAGCGCTACAACGGCCAGATGCCGTACCGCCGCGTCGGCGCCCGCGGCCTGACCCTGCCGGCCATCTCCCTGGGCCTGTGGCAGAACTTCGGCGGCGTGGACGTGTACGAAACCGGCCGCGCGCTGCTGCGCCGCGCCTTCGACCGCGGCGTGACCCATTTCGACCTGGCCAACAACTACGGCCCGCCGGCCGGCTCGGCCGAGGAGAACTTCGGCCGCTGGATGGCGCAGGATTTCGCCGCCCACCGCGATGAACTGGTCATTTCCACCAAGGCCGGCTGGCAGATGTGGCCGGGCCCGTATGGCGGCCCCACCGGCAGCCGCAAGCACCTGATCGCCAGCTGCGAACAGAGCCTGCGCCGCATGGGCCTGGACTACGTGGACATCTTCTATTCGCACCGCGTGGACCCGGACACGCCGCTGGAAGAAACCATGGGCGCACTGGCCCACCTGCACCGGCAGGGCAAGGCGCTGTACGTGGGCATCTCCTCGTATTCGCCGGAGCTGACCCGTCAAGCGGCGGCCATCCTCGCCTCCGAAGGCGTGCCGCTGCTGATCCACCAGCCGAACTATTCGATGCTCAACCGCGATATCGAACACGGCCTGCTGCAGGCACTGACCGAGGTGGGCGCCGGCTGCATCGCCTTCTCGCCGCTGGCGCAGGGCATGCTCACCTCCAAGTACCTCAACGGCGTGCCCGACGGTGCCCGCGTGCAGCGCGAAGGCTCGCTGCCCTCGCGCATGCTCAGCGAGCAGAACCTGGCCCGCATCCGCGCGCTGGACGGCATCGCCCAGCAGCGCGGGCAGAGCCTGGCACAGATGGCCATTGCCTGGGCGCTGCGTGATGCGCGCGTCAGCTCGGCGCTGATCGGCGCACGCACGCTGGAGCAGCTGGACGATTCGCTGGATGCGGTCAACAACCTGGCCTTCAGTGCCGAAGAGCTGGCACTGATCGACCAGCACGCCACCGATGGTGACGTCGATCTGTGGCGGGTGTCCTCGACGATCGGGCGCGCCTGAGCGCGCACCGGTCCCCTGCGTTTCGTCCCCTACGTCCCATCACTGCGCACCTGGAGCCCCCATGTCCATGTCACGCCGCGATTTCATGAAGGACCTCGGTGCCTTGTCCGCTGCCGCCGGTGTGGCGGCGGCGTTGCCGGGCATCGCCACCGCCGCCACACCGCAGGCCCGGGCCGCTGCCGGCCCGGCCACGCCGGCGGGCAAGCGCCCGCGCATCCTGCTGACCGGCCATCGTGGCTATGTCGGCAGCCGTTTCGTTGCCGCGTTCCATGACCGCTACGACATCGTCGGCTACGACCTGGTCGAAGGCGATGACATCCTCGACCAGGCCAAGCTGACCGCCCGCATGGCCGGCTGCGATGTGGTCGTGCATGAAGCGGCCATCCCCGCACCGGTGGAAGGCCGCAGCTACGCCGACTATTTCCACACCAACGTGCAGGGCACGATGAGCGTGGCCCAGGCCGCCGTCGCTGCCGGCGTGCGCCGCCTGGTCTACGCCAGCTCGACCACGATCTACGGCATCGAGCACGGCATTCCCTTCGCCTACCCGATCGATGAAGGCCAGAAGTTCGTATCGCAGTACCTGCCGGCCGATCGCCTGCACTGCCGCGACATCGATCTGTCCTATCACACCAGCAAGGTGATGGCCGAGCAGATCGTGGCCTGGCACGGCTTGAACCGGAAGCTGCAGACCGTCGCGCTGCGCTACGGGCCGATCGACAAGGTGGTGGTGGGAACCAGCGTCAGCAGCGCCAATGTGCTGCAGGCCACGCGGCTGGCCATCGATAGCCCGCGCGACTTCTGGTACGAGGCCTTCAGCGTGGTCGATGCCGTGCCGCACATCGACCTGGCCAAGTCGCGCGCCTTGCTGGGCTACGTGCCCGAGCCGGCCGCGCTGTCGCAGTACCAGCAGATCAGCACCTTCCAGCACCGGCTCGACCAGGGCGCCTGAGCCCCATCCCACACCTCCGGAGGTCACCGCATGAAAGCCACCGTCCTGCTGGCGGGCCTGCTGCTGCCCGCCCTCTGCCTGCCATTGCCTGCGCTGGCTGCACCGGCCGCCACGCCGGTGGCGGTGGAAAGCGCGGACAACGCACGCTTCTACCGTGATGGCGTGTTCCAGAAGGCCGAAGCCCGCGCCGCAGTGAAAGCCATGCTGCAGCGCTTCGGTGAACCGGTGCTGCCACGTGACGAGCAGATCTGGGTCAGCGATTTCGGCCTGGGGGACTACGCCCATGTCGGCCTGGCCAGCGTCACCTGGGTCAACGATGCCGAACACGCCTACTTCGACATGACCATGTACCTGCTGCCCGGGCAGATGATTCCCGAGCACATCCACCGGCCGATCAGCCAGCCGCCGGCCAAGCCAGCCAAGCACGAGTCCTGGCGCGTGCTGCGCGGCTGGGTCTACACGTTCTCCGAGGTGGGCCCGGCCACGCCCGATCCGCCACCCTTGCCGGCTTCGTTCGGGCCGGTGCACAGCCACAACGTGTCGGTGTTGCGTGCCGGCGAAGCCGCCTCGCTCAAGCGCACCGAGACCTGGCACTTCATGAAGGCCGGCCCGCAGGGCGCGATCGTCGATGAGTTCGGCGTCTACCACGACCGCCGGGGCTGGTTCTCGTCCAACCCCAGGGCACACCCCACCGACTGACCTTGCCTGCGAGCCCTTCGATGATCATCCTTCGTCGCGACCACGCCACCCTGCTGCCGTCCCTGCCGGACACGGTCGTGGCAGGGATGCACCACGCCCCCATCCCCGCACGGCGCATGCTCGATCTCGCCCTGCAGGCCGGCGCGTGCTTCGTCGATGCCGGGCACGTGCAGCAGCCAGCCGAGGCGATGCAGGCCGTGGCCACGGCATTGAAGGGACGTGGCGATGCGGTCCTGGTGATGGGCACGGTGCCAACGCAGGCCGACGCAGCGCAGGCGACGGACCGCAGTATCGCCCGCCACCTGCAGGTGCAGGTGGACACGTTGCTGCGGCAGCTCGGCCGCCCCTGCCTGGATGTGCTGGTGCTGCAGGGCTGGCCGGTGGCCGGCGTACCGATGGAGACGCTGGTGCTTGCGGTGGATGCGCTGATGCGTGCCGGGCGTATCCGCTACTGGGGCGTGTCCGGCTTCGCGGCGTGGCAGCTGGCCAGCGCGGTGCATGCCGCCCGTGCACTGCGCATGCACACCCCCGTGCTGCAGCAGGTGCGGTACACCCCGGTCGCACGCCTGGCCGAATGCGAGCTGCTGCCAGCGGGCCGCCAACTGGGTGTGGCGGCCGTGGTGATGAGCCCGGCCTGCCGTGCAGCGGCGTGGATGCCGTCCCCGTCCCCGGCGCTGCGTGCCCAACGGCAGGCGCTGGGCTGGCTGCAGCCGCAGGCCAACGATGAGGAACTGGCCTGGGAAGCGATCCACGTGCTGGAAGGCATCGCCGCCGCGCACGGGGCGTCCGCCTCGCAGGTGGCGATGGCCTGGCTGCGCGGTGCCCCCGGTGTATCGACGGTGGCCGCCTGCGTGGCCGACGAGCCCGAACTGGTGGCCTCGCTGTCGCCGTCGTTGCGGCTGGACGATCACGCGCGTGCGCGCATCGATACGCTGCTGCCGCCGGCGGCGGTCCTGGCCAGGATCACGCCGCGGCTTGTGGCCGATGGGCGGCCCTGAGTGCTACAGCAGCAGGAGACCGCGCTCCTGCGGGTGGTCCGGCTCATTGCGCAGGAAATCGATCAGGGCGCGCAGCTTGGCCGGCACGCGGCGGCGGTCGGGGTAATACAGATGCAGGGCCGGGAACGCCGGGCTCCAGTCCGGCAGCAGGCGCACCAGCTGGCCATCGGCCACGAAGCGCTCGGTATAGCCGTTGATGGTGTAGGCAATGCCCAGGCCATCCAGTGCCGCGCGCAGCAGCACCTCCGAATCGTTCACCACCAGCCGTCCCTTCACCACCAGGTCGAAGGGCTGCTGGCCATCGGTGAATTCCCAGCGCTCGATCTGGCCACTGGTGGTGTGGCGGAAGCCGATGCAGTCGTGGTCCAGCAGGTCGCGCGGGTGCGTGGGCGTGCCATGGCGCGCCAGGTAATCCGGCGAGGCCAGCACCTGCGCCGACAGCGGCGGCCCCACGCGCACGGCCACCATGTCCTTCTCCACCAGTTCGCCGAAGCGGATGCCGGCGTCGAAGCCCTGCGCGACGATGTCCACCAGCAGGTTCTCCACGCGGATCTCCACGCTCACGTCCGGATAGGCCGCCATGAAGCGGCGCAGCAGCGGCTGCAGCACCACCAGGAACGCATTGCGGGTGACGTTGATGCGCAGCAGGCCGGAAGGGTGTTCGGCTTCGCGGCCCAGCTCCTGCGAGGCACTGGTCAGCTGTTCCAGCGCCGGTTGCACGCGTTCCAGGTAGCGCTCGCCGATTTCGGTCAGGCTGACGCTGCGCGTGGTGCGGTTGAACAGCACCAGCCCCAGCCGCTGTTCCAGGGTACGGATGGTCTGGCTGACCGCCGAGGGCGAAATGCCCAGCTTGACTGCTGCGGCGGAAAAGCCCTTTTCCTCGGCAACGGCCACGAAGGCGATCAGTCCATCCAGATAATCCTGGCGCATGGCAGCTCCTGGCGTGGTACGTGGCGCGCGGGGAGGCCCATTCTGGCCGCAAACCGCGACGGCGGCCATCGCTGCGAGGGGGATCATGAAGCAGGGCTTCAAGGCCCTTGCACGGAACGGGCGTTTATCGGCGTGCCGGAAGAGGGGATAAACAGCGCGCCGCGCCGTCGGTCCCCCTCATTTCCGGTAGCCCCCATGCCCGTCTCCCCACCCCCGTCCTTCGAGGATGACCATGGCGCCGCCCGGCTGGGCCGCCGTTCCCGTCTTGCCGCCGTGCTGGCGCTGGCCTGCCTGGCCGTGGTGCTGGCCACGCTGGCCTGGCGCAGCCGCAGCGCATCACCGGCGGTGACACCGGCGCCGCCGGTGGTCGCCCGCGTGCTGACGCTGCAGGCCGAGGACACGGCGGTGTGGCAGGACCTGCCGGGGCGCCTGGAAGCGGTGGAGGCCGTGGAGGTCCGCGCGCGGGTGTCCGGCGCGGTGCAGTCGATCGCGTTCCGGGAAGGGGCGATGGTGGCCGCAGGGGATCCCCTGCTGCGCATCGACCCGGCGCCGTACCAGGCCGAGGTGGCGCGCGTGCGGGCACAGCTGCAGGCCGCGCAGGCACGCGCGGCCTACACGCAGCAGGAAGCGGCTCGGGCCGAACGGCTGTGGCAGGTGCGGGCGGTGTCCGAACGTGACCGCGACAGCGCGCTCAACCAGGCGCGCGAGGCGCAGGCGCAGCAGGCGACCGCACAGGCGGCGCTGCGTGCCGCCGAACTCGACCTGGGCTACACCCAGGTGCACGCGCCCATTGCCGGGCGGGTGGGGCGGCGCCAGGTCACCGTGGGCAACCTGGTCGATGCCGGGCCCGGCGCACCGGTGCTGACCACGCTGGTCTCGGTCGATCCCATCCATGCCGCCTTCGATGCCGACGAAGCCAGCGTGGCCCGCGCGCTGGCCGACCTGGGCGGCGACCGCAACCGCATCGGTGAAGTGCCGGTACAGGCGCGGATCGATGGCGACGATGTACCGCTGCTGGGCCAGCTGCAGCTGGTCGACAACCAGGTGGATGCCACGACCGGTACCGTGCGGCTGCGCGCGCGCTTCAGCAATCCGCAGGGCCGGTTGATGCCCGGCCAGTTCGTGCGCCTGCAGCTGGGGCGCGCGCAGCGCGTAACGGCGCTGCTGGTGCCGGACACCGCCATCGGCACCGACCAGGACCGCCGCTTCGTGCTGCTGCTCGATGCAGGCAACCGCGCCCAGCGCCAGGACGTCACCCTGGGCGGCAGCGTCGGCGCACGCCGTATCGTGCTGTCCGGTGTGCAGCCCGGCGCGCGCATCGTGGTCGACAACCTGCAGCGGGTACGCGCAGGCAGCGTGGTGCAGCCTGCCCCGGCAGGCCGCCAGTGAGGGGCCGCGCATGAACCTGTCGCGCTTCTTCATCGACCGCCCGATCTTCGCCGGCGTGCTGTCGGCGCTGATCCTGATCGCCGGGCTGGTGGCCCTGCCGCAGCTGCCGGTGGCCGAGTATCCGCAGGTGGTGCCGCCGACGGTCATCGTCAACGCACGTTTCCCCGGTGCCAGCCCGGCGGTGATCGCCGAAACCGTGGCCACCCCGATCGAGGAGGCGGTCAACGGCGTGGAAAACATGTTGTACATGAGCAGCCAGTCCACCAGTGATGGGCTGATGACACTCACCGTCACCTTCCAGCTGGGCACCGATCCGGACCTGGCCACGCAATGGGTGAAGACCCGCGTGGACCAGGCCGAGGCGCGCCTGCCCGACGATGTGCGGCGGCTGGGGGTCACCACTATCAAGAGCACGCCGGACCTGACGCTGACCGTGCACCTGTACTCGCCCGGTGGCCGCTATGACATGGCCTACCTGCACAACTACGCGCTGCTGCATGTGCGCGACCGGCTGGCGCGCATTCCGGGCGTGGGCCAGGTGCAGATACGCGGTGCGGGTGACTATTCGATGCGGGTCTGGCTGGACCCGCAGAAGATGGCCAGCCGCGGCCTGGCGGCCAGCGATGTGGTGGCCGCCATCCGCGCCGAGAACGTGCAGGCCGCCGCCGGCATCATCGGCGCCACGCCCAACCTGCCCACCACCACCACCCAGCTGCAGTTGAACGTGCAGGGGCGCCTGCGCGACGAACAGGAGTTCGGCGACATCATCGTGCGCACCGGTGCCGACGGTGCGGTCACCCGCCTGCGCGATGTGGCCCGCATCGAACTGGGCGCGGCCGAGTACGCCTCGCGCGCGCTGATGGACAACCAGCCGGCTGCCGCGCTGTTCGTCCTGCAGGCACCCGGCTCGAACACGGTGCAGATCGGCCAGGAGGTGCGCCAGGCCATGGCCGCGCTGAAGCAGGACATGCCCGATGGCGTGGACTACCGCATCGTGTTCGATCCCACCCAGTTCGTTACGGCCTCCATCGATGCCGTGGTGCATACGCTGTTCGAAGCGGTGCTGCTGGTGGTGCTGGTGGTCATCGTGTTCCTGCAGACCTGGCGCGCCTCGGTCATTCCCTTGGTGGCAGTGCCGGTGTCGATCATCGGTACTTTCGCGGTGATGCATCTGCTGGGCTTCTCGATCAACACGCTCACCCTGTTCGGCCTGGTGCTGTCGATCGGCATCGTGGTCGATGATGCGATCGTGGTGGTGGAGAACATCGAGCGCAACATCGCGGCGGGCCTGTCACCGCATGCCGCAGCCAACCGTGCGATGGGCGAAGTGACCGGGCCGATCGTGGCCATCGCGCTGGTGCTGGCGGCGGTCTTCGTGCCCTTGGCCTTCGCCGGTGGGCTGACCGGGCAGTTCTATCGCCAGTTCGCCTTGACCATCGCCATCTCGACGATGATCTCCGCACTGAACTCGCTCACGCTGTCACCGGCGCTGGGGGCACTGCTGCTGCGCCCCCACGATGCGCCGCGTGACGCGCTGACCCGCGCCATGGACCGGGTGTTGGGGCGCCCCTTCGCGGCCTTCAACCGCCTGTTCGAGCGCAGTGGCAGCCGCTATGGCACCGCGCTGGGCGGTGTGCTGCGGCGGCGTGGCCGCGCGATGGCCGTGTACGGCCTGCTGCTGGCGCTGGCCGCGTGGCTGCTGCATGCCGTTCCCGGTGGCTTCGTGCCGCTGCAGGACCGGACCTACCTCATCGTCAGTGCGCAGCTGCCCGACGGCGCCACCCTGGACCGCACCGAGGCGGTGATCCGGCGCATCGGCCAGATCGCGCTGAAAGACCCGGATGTCCGCGCATCGCTGGCCTTCCCCGGGCAGTCGATCAACGGGCTGGTCAACAGCAGCAACGCCGGCGTGGCCTACATCAATCTCAGGCCCTTTGCCGAGCGTGCGGGCCAGGCGCACAGTGCCGCTGCGGTGCGCGACCGCCTCACCACCGCGCTGGCGGCGATTCCCGATGCGCGCATCCTGATCTTCCCGCCACCGCCGGTGCGCGGGCTGGGGTCCACCGGTGGCTTCCGTCTGCAGATCCAGGATCGGGCCGCACTGGGCAACGCCGCGCTGGACGCCGCGGTACGCGCCTTCATCGCCGAGGCGGAACAGCAGCCGGAACTGTCCGGCCTGTTCTCCAGCTTCCAGATCAACGTGCCGCAGCTGGCCGCCGATGTGGACCGCGCCCGCGCCCGCCAGCTGGGGGTGGCCATCCCGGACATCTTTTCCACGCTGCAGGTGTACCTGGGCAGCCAATACGTGAACGACTTCAACCGCTTCGGCCGCACCTACACCGTGCGTGCGCAGGCCGATGCCGCGTACCGGGCCACCGCGGAGGACGTGGGGGCCCTGCAGGTGCGCTCGGCCAGCGGGCAGATGGTGCCGCTGTCGGCGCTGCTGCAGGTGCGCCCCAGTGCAGGCCCGGAACGGGCGATGCGCTACAACGGCTTCCCTACCGCCGATGTCAGCGGCACGGCGGCAACGGGCTACTCGTCGGGGCAGGCGCAGGCGACGATCGAGCGCGTGGCGGCGGCCACGCTGCCGCCGGGCATCGCGTTTGAATGGACCGACCTGACCTACCAGCAGATCCTGGCAGGCCATGGCGGGTTGTGGATCTTCCCGCTGGCCGTGCTGCTGGTGTTCCTGGTGCTGGCCGCGCTGTACGAGAGCCTGCTGCTGCCGCTGTCGATCCTGCTGATCGTGCCGATGGGCGCACTGGCGGCCCTGGCCGGCATCGCGCTGACCGGCGGTGACAACAACATCTTCACCCAGATCGGCCTGGTGGTGCTGATCGGCCTGTCGGCCAAGAACGCCATCCTCATCGTGGAATTCGCCCGTGAACTCGAACTGGCCGGGCACAGCCCGCTGCAGGCCGCGCTGCAGGCCAGCCGCCTGCGCCTGCGGCCGATCCTGATGACATCGTGTGCGTTCATCATGGGCGTGGTGCCGTTGCTGCTGTCCACCGGCGCCGGTTTTGAAATCCGCCGCATCATGGGCGTGGCCGTGTTCTCCGGCATGGTGGGCGTCACCCTGTTCGGCGTGTTCCTCACCCCGGTGTTCTATGTGCTGATGCGTGCGCTTGGCGGCAACCGGCCGCTGGTCAGCCACGGCCCGGTGGTGGCACCGGTCGTGCAGGACGGCAGCGCATGAACGCGCCGGATCATGAAGCAGGGCTGCAAAGGGCATGCGCCCCGCGCCCGATTATCAGCGGCGGCCGTGGCGACCAGACTGTCCACCTCGGGCGCATGCCGCGCCCCCTCAAGGAAACTCCCATGCGTACCTGGTTCATTACTGGCGCCTCGCGCGGCTTCGGCGTGCTGATCGCGGCCAAGGCCCTGGCGGCCGGTGACAATGTCGTTGCCACCGCCCGTTCCCCGCAGCAGGTCATCGACCAGCTGGGCGACCACCCCAACCTGCTGGCGGTGGCGCTGGATGTCACCGACGAGGCGCAGGCCCATGCCGCCACCGCCGCCGCCGTGGCCCGCTTCGGTCGCATCGATGTGCTGGTCAACAACGCCGGCTATGGCCTGCTCGGTGCGGTGGAGGAAGCCACCGCCGAAGAGATCGAACAGGTGTACGCCACCAATGTGTTCGGCCTGCTGAAGGTGACACGCGCGGTGCTGCCGCAGCTGCGCGCGCAGCGTGCCGGCCATGTGATCAACCTGTCGTCCATCGGTGGCTATGGTGCCTTCACCGGCTGGGGCGTGTATTGCTCCACCAAGTTCGCCGTGGAAGCCCTGTCCGAAGCCCTGGCCAGCGAACTGGCACCGCTGGGCATCAAGGTGACCGTGGTCGAGCCGGGCTTCTTCCGTACCGATTTCCTGGATGCCCGCTCGTTGGCGGTCAGCCCGACCGTGCTGGAAGACTATGCCGCGACCTCCGGTGCGATGCGTACCTTCGCGGCCGGTGCCAACCATGCCCAGCAGGGTGACCCGGCCAAGCTGGCCGAGGGCCTGCTGCAGATCGTGGCGGCGGACAATCCGCCGCTGCGCATGCACTTCGGCAGCGACACCGTCTCCCACGTGCTGGCCAAGAACGCGGCCGTTGCCAAGGAACTCGATGCCTGGCGCGATCTCGCCCTGAGCACCGATTTCCCGGCCTGAGGGGCAGCGCGTGAGCGGCCAGACAGTTTCCACGGATATCGCCGCCGCACCGCGCGGGCAGGGCCTGGCCCTGTTCGCGCTGGCGCTGGGCAGCTTTGCCATCGGCACCACCGAATTCGCCAGCATGGGCATCCTGCAGTTGTTCGCCGGCACGCTGCACATCGACCTACCGACGGCGACCCATGCCATCACCGCCTATGCCGTGGGCGTTGTGGTGGGCGCGCCGGTGATCACCCTGCTGGCCGCACGCCTGAACCGGCGCACGCTGCTGCTGTGCCTGATGGGCCTGTTCGTGTTGGGCAACCTGTTGTCCGCACAGGCACAGGACATCCACCTGCTGGCCATGGCGCGCTTCATCAGTGGCCTGGCACAGGGGGCATACTTCGGCGCCGGTGCGGTGGTGGCCACGCATATCGTGGGTGCAGCGCGGGCCGGCCGTGCGTTCTCGCTGGTGGTGTCCGGGTTGACGATCGCCATGATCGTCGGCTCGCCCCTGGCGACGCTGCTTGGCCAGCAGCTCGGCTGGCGGCACGCCTATCAGGCGGTCGCCGCACTCGGGGCCCTGGCCTGGGTCGCGCTGTGGGCGTGGACGCCCCGCAGCGATGCCCTGCGCGGCAACCCGGTACTGCGTGAGTTCTCCGCACTGCTGCACCGGCAGGTGTGGGTGATGATGGCGGTGGCGGCACTGTCGGTGGCCAGCATCTTCGCGGTCTATACCTTCATCGGCCCGCTGGTGACCGACGTCGCCCACCTGCCGGCCGCACGCATTCCAGTGGCGCTGGCGCTGTTCGGCCTCGGCATGGCCCTGGGCAATGTGCTCGGCGGGCAGCTGGCGGACCGCTACGCCTATCGCGGCCTGGTGCTGGGCTTCGGCGCGGCGGTGATCGTGCTGGTCGTGCTGGCCTGCGGTGCCGCTTCGCCGTGGCTGTTGTGCGCCGGATTGTTCGGTGTCGGCCTGACCACCATGACCGCCATTCCGACGCTGCAGGTGCAGCTGACCCGCCTCGCCCCGCAAGCGCCCACGCTGATGGGCGCGATGAACATGGCGGCCCTGAACGTGGCCAATGCGATTGGTGCGTGGGCTGGCGGGGTGACCATCGCCGCTGGGCTGGGCCTGGTATCGGCCATCGTGGCTGGCCTGGTGCTGACGCTGGCCGGGCTCGCGGTGTTCACCCTGGCGGTGCAGCGCGTGCCGGCATCTGCGGCCATCCCGCAATGATTTTCTCCGGGCCGCCGCGTGCGGCCCGCTTCTTCTCCCCAACGAGGTTGATGGCATGTCACACAACAAAGTCTGGTTCATCACCGGTGTCAGCAGCGGCTTTGGCCGTGAACTGGCGATCAAGGCCCTGGCCGCCGGTGACCGGGTGGTGGGTACCCTGCGCAACGAGGCGCAGCGCATCGCCTTTGAAGCCCTGCATGCCGGGCGCGCCCAGGGCGTGCTGCTGGATGTCACCGATGAAGCGGCGATCGCACCGATCATCGACGGTGTGGTGGCTGCCCATGGCCGCATCGATGTGCTGGTCAACAATGCCGGCTATGGCATGGAAGGCGCTGTCGAGGAAACCTCGATGGCACAGGCGCGTCGCCAGTTCGACGTGAACTTCTTCGGTGCGCTGGCCGTCACCCAGGCGGTGCTGCCGGTGATGCGTGCGCAGCGCAGCGGCCACATCCTCAACATCACCTCCATCGGTGGCCTGATCACCTTCCCCAGCCTGGGCCTGTACAACGCCAGCAAGCATGCGCTGGAAGGCCTGAGCGATGCACTGGCGCAGGAAGTGGCGCCGCTGGGCATCCACGTGACCGCCATCGAGCCGGGCCCGTTCCGTACCGACTGGGCAGGCCGGTCGATGGAACATGCGGCTGTGCGCATCGATGACTACCACGCCACCGCCGGGGCCATGACCCGTTCGCTGGAACAGCGCAACGGGCGCCAGCCGGGTGATCCGGCGCGTGCGGCTGATGCGATGCTGGCGGTGGTGGCGTCGGCGCAGCCGCCGCGCCGGCTGCTGCTCGGCTCGATCGGCTTCAAGCAGGTGGGCGAAGTGCTGGCCCAGCGCCAGGCCGAGATGATCCGCTGGGCCGACCTCAGCCTGAGCGCCGATTTCCCGCCAGGCGAGTAAGCCATCAGGGAGCCGGGCCGGGCGGCAACGCCCGGCCCGGCAGCCATGCCTGCAGCCGGTTCCTTACGGGGGCTCGGCCAGCTCTGCCGCTGCATTAAACTGGGCGATACAACGACATACCCGCAGCAGGCAGTACCGCATGGACACCGAACGCACGCCCACCGACATCCAGCTGGTAGCCATCGACATGGATGGCACGCTGCTGGACCCCGCGCACCGGATCACGCCGCGGGTGAAGCAGGCCATTACCCGCGCGCGCCAGCAGGGCGTGCAGGTGGTGCTGGCCAGTGGCCGCCCGGTGTCCGGGCTGGCGCCGTTCCTGCGCGAGCTGGAGATCGCCGGTGACGAGGACTACTGCATCGCCTGCAACGGCGGCATCGTGCAGAGCGTCGGCAGCGGCCGGGTGGTGGTCGAGTTCCCGCTCACCTTCGATGATTTCCTGTACTGCGAACGCATCGCGCGCGAACTGGGCGTGCATTTCCAGGCACTGGACGGCACGCGCATGTACACGCCCAACCAGGACATCAGCCCCTTCACGGTGGCCGATGCGCACCTGTCCCACGTGCCGCTGTCCTACCGCGCAGTGGCCGACATGGACCCGTCGATGTCCTTCGTCAAGCTGATGCTGATCGACCACCCCGAGGTGCTCGATGCTGCCATCACCCGCCTGCCGCATGAACTGACCGCGCGCTTTGCCGTGCTCAAGAGCGCGCCGTTCTTCCTGGAAGTCTTCGATCCGCGCGCCGGCAAGGGCGCCAGCCTGCAGAAGCTGGCCGCGCACCTGGGCATCGACCGGGCCAACGTCATGGCCATCGGCGATCAGGAAAACGACCTGACCATGCTGCAGTTCGCCGGCACCGGCGTGGCGATGGGCAATGCCATCGACGCCGCCAAGCAGGCCGCGCGCTTCACCACCGCCAGCAACAGCGAGGACGGCGTGGCGGTGGCGATCGAACGGTTCGTGCTGCGCGGCTGAACCTGCCCGGCCGCGTCAGCGCGTGCCCGGCGCTGGCGCAGCTTCGGCATTGTCGAAGGCCTCGCGCGCGGCATCGATGTCGGCCACATGGGCCAGCGCCCAGCCGCCCAGCGCCATCACCGGTTCGGTCAGCGACTGCCCCAGTGGCGTCAGCGAATACTCCACGTGCGGCGGCATCACCGCATGCACGGTGCGCTTGATCAGCCCATCGCGTTCCAGCCCGCGCAGGCACAGCGTCAGCATGCGCTGGGAGATGCCGTTCACCGCGCGCTTGATCGCGGTGAAGCGGTGCGGCCCCGAGGCCAGCAGCATGATGATCAGAACACTCCATTTCTCGCCCACGCGTGCCAGCACCTGGCTGACCCGCTGGCAGTCCGTCGTGGCGATGTCGTGCGTCTTGCTGGTCACATTCATGTTACCAAGTTCCCTAAATGTGCCGTATTGCAGGCGTTTTGGGCGGTGATTACATTTTTAGTCCCGGTTACAACTTTATACCAAGGACACCGCCATGACGATTCTGCACGTTGATTCCAGCATCCTCACCGACCAGTCGGTCAGCCGCCAGCTCACCGCGGCCATCGCCCAGCGCCTGGCCCAGGCCACGCCCGGCCAGCCGGTGATCTACCGCGATCTGGCCGCTGCGCCGATCGGCCATCTGTCGGCTGCCGAATTCCTCGCCTTCCAGGGCGTGGCGGCCACCGACGAGCCCACCCGCCAGGCCGTGCAGGCCAATGCACAGCTGCTTGAGGAATTCCTGGCGGCCGACACCGTGGTGCTGGGCGCGCCGATGTACAACTTCGCGCTGCCTTCGCAGCTGCGCGCGTGGCTGGACCGCCTGGCGGTGCCGGGCCGTACCTTCCGCTACGGCGAGGCCGGCGTGGAAGGGCTGGCCGGTGGCAAGCGGGTGATCATCGCCTCCTCGCGCGGCGGCCTGTACGGCGAAGGCCAGCCGGCGGCTTCGCTGGACCATCAGGAAACCTACCTGCGTGGCTTCCTCGGTTTCCTGGGCATCACCGATGTGACCATCGTGCGCGCCGAAGGCGTGGCCTACGGCCCGGACGCCCGTGCGGCGGCGGTGGCGGCGGCCATCGCCGATGTGGAGGCGCTGGCCGCCTGAGGCCATGCGGCACGTCCGGCGCTACCGGCGCCGGACGTGCTTGCATCAGGCCGTGGGCGGTGCCGCGCCGGTCGCCATCAGGTGCGCCAGCATCGCCGCACCCAGGTGCGGTGCATGCAGGGGCTCGCGCAGCTGGATATCCGGTGCCGCCGTTGCCAGCGCGCTGCGGAAGGGGGCCATCAGCAATGCGCCCGCGTTGAAGGCGCCGCCGGAACACGATACCGGTACCGGTTCGCCCGGCAGGAAGCCCAGGGCATCGCGCAGCGTGCAGGCGATGTCCGCCAGTTCCTGGGCGGCACGCACGAAAATGGCGGCGGCCACCGCATCACCGGCCACCGCCGCACGCGCCACCAGCGGCGACAGCCGTGCCAGGTCGCCACGGGTGCCCTTGCCCGGCCCATAGACATGGGCGCACAGGTCCAGCTCATGTGTGCCGAGCTGGAAATGTGCATGGAAAATGGCATGCAGCGGGCCACGCGGCAGGCGGCCGTCGCTCATGCGGGAAAACGCATTCAAGCCCTGCACCGCGATCCAGTAGGCAGAACCTTCGTCGGAGAAGATTTCGCCCCAGCCACCGGCGCGTGCGGCGGCCGAACCGCGCCGCCCATAGCCCATCGAACCGGTGCCGGCGATGATGTTGATGCCATCGGCGCAGCCCAGTGATCCTGCCCAGCCGCACACCATGTCGTTGTCGCAGGCGTAGCGGTCGTGGCCCAGTACCTGGCCGGGCAGTGCCGACAGGGCCGCCATGCTGTGGCTGTCCTCGCCATAGGCCGGCAGCCCGAAGAACGCCATGCCGATATCCCCACGCTGCAGGCCCGCCGTGGACAGCACAGCATCGACCCCCTCGGCCAGCACCTGGCGTACACCGTCCATCCCGATCTGCGGGTGGTAGGTGGTGCCGCGCTGGGCTTCACCCCGCAGGTGGCCATCGCCATCGATGAGCGCGAAGCGGGTCTTGGTGCCGCCTCCGTCCACGCCCAGGTAGACCGGCATGGTCATGCGTCCAGCGCGTACAGCTGCACGCCCTTCACCACGCGGTTGACCAGCCCGGACGGGTTGGGGGTATCCGGGCGGACACCGTGCGCCAGCGAAGCGAACACGGCATACAGCTGGGCCACGGCCACATACGGCCACAGCAGCGGCAGGTCATCGCCGGCGGGAATGCCCTGCACCGCCACCGTATCGGCGCTTGCCGCAGCCCGCGGGTGCGCGGTGATCTCCACGACGCGGGCAGCACGTCCGTCCCGGCGCAGTTCGTCGATCAGGTCCAGATCGTAACGGCGCGTATGCGGATCGTTGGAGACGAACACGATCACGACGGTTTCCGGCGTGATGAAGGTCTTGGGGCCATGGCGGAAGCCCAGCGGTGAATCGAAGCAGGTGGCCAGTGCACCGTTGGTCAACTCGCCCAGCTTCAGGGTGGCTTCGCGCGCCAGCCCCTGCAGCAGGCCGCTGCCGAGGTAGGCCACGCGCTGGTAGCCTGCATCGGCCAGTGCGTGTGCCATCGGCAGCGCCTGCACCAGCACATCGGCCGTGGCGCGCACGATCGGCACGATCTGCGCATCCAGCGCACCGGCCGGCAGCAGCGCGGCGGCCGTGGCGTACATCATGCAGCTGAAGCTGGAGGTCATCGCAAAGCCGTGGTCATGCGTGGCCTCGGGCAGCAGCACCGTCATCCTGTGGCGTACCTCGGCATGGGCCAGCGCGCCGTCGGCGTTGCAGGTCACCACCAGGTGGCGCACATCGCCTGCCAGCGATTCGGCCAGCGCCACCGCGGCGATGCTTTCCGGGCTGTTGCCCGAGCGCCCGAACGACACCAGCAGCAGCGGCTGGTCGGCGGACAGGTACAGGTGCGGCGCGCAGACGATATCGGTGGTGGGAACCGCATCCACGCGTGCGGCGATGCGGCGGTCCAGCCACGGGGCCAGGCACTGGCCGATGTAGGCCGATGTGCCGGCGCCGGTCAGGATGATGCGTGCGCGTGGATTGTCCAGCAGGGGCGCCAGGAAGGCATGCAGTGCGGCGTGCATGCCCTGTACCAGCGCGTGGGTGTGTTCAAGCAGGGCCGGTTGCTGCGCGATCTCGCGCGCGGTCCACAACGCGCCGTCCGCCTCAAGGCGGGAAGCGGGGATGTCCAGCGGGTGTTCGGAAAGCAGGGGTGAGGCGGGCATGGAAGGTATCGTCCTGGGCATCACAGGGAAAGGGGAGGGCAGGGGCCGCGGCGCGGCGTCAGTGCGGCCGCGGCGGTGGTGGGTCACGCTCGGGTTCGAGCACCAGCAGCAGCGAGGCGATCAGCGCCAGCACCAGCCCCAGTGATTTCAGCGGGCCCGGCAGCAGCCCGGCGAACACCAGCGACAGCATGGCCGTCACCAGCGGCGCGCCGGCGTTGCTGAGCGGGGCCACCACCATGGCCTTGCCGTAGCGGAAGGCGAACACCAGCGCCAGCGCGCCGATCGCATTGAGCAGCTGGATGGCGGCAGCCATCCACGGGCCGGTCAGGCCGGTGTTGATCGGTGCCTGCCAGTCGGTCATCGCCAGCGCGACCGGTGCCAGCAGCAGCGCCCCCAGGGCCATGTAGGCAAAGATGCTCTCCGCACGCACCGTGTCATTGGCGCGCTTCATGAAATACGCCTGCAGCCCCCAGGCCAGCATGATCAGCAGCGACTGCAGGAACCAGCCCAGGCCCTGGCCCCCGCGGCCGAAGGACAGGTCCAGCAGCGGCAGGGCCACCAGTGCCAGCACGATGCCCAGCGTGCCGTACAGGCCGGTGCGTTCGCGCAGCAGCAGGTAGGACAGGGCAATGGTGACCACCGGCGACAGCGAAATGACCGGAAACACGAAGTAGGCCGGCCCGATGGTGAGCGTGTGGAACAGCAGCATCTGCCCACCGGCGCCCAGCAGGCCGATCAGCAGGCCGTAGCCCACCGCCGGTGCGGAACGGTCAAGCACCCAGCCCCCGCGCCACAGTACGTACAGGGCCGGCGGCAGCATCGCCAGCGCCCAGACGCAGTAGACCAGCGTATCGGGAAACCCGGCAGCGGCCGACAGCGGGGACAATGCCCCCCAGGCACCCCACAGCGCGACGGTGGCCAGTGCATAGGCCAGCCACGGGCGTCGCCGTGCCGCCGGCATCACCCCGGCACTCATGCGGCCGTACCGGCCGGCGAGGCCTGCACGAACAGGAAGCGCGAAAACCGTGCGGGCAGCCGGGCGACCGCACCGCCCTCCACGCTGCCCAGCGGCCGGTCATTGAACAGATCGTGCAGCTGCCAGCGGCCGGGCGGCAGCCCGCGCAGTTCCAGCGTGCCGTCCCAGCGTTGGGCATAGAAGGTGTAGTACAGCGCCTTGTCCTTGGCGATGACATGCGTTTCGGGTGTGTCGAAACCGATGTCGTACAGCGTTCCCAGGTACTCGCCCTTGGGCAGCATGTGGGTCTTGTACAGGCCCACCCAGCGCCGCCACAGCGCTTCGCGCTCGGCAGTGAGTACATAGCCGCCGGGGGGCATCGGCATGCTGGGGTGCTCGGTGTCCCGTGGCCAGGTGAACTTGCTGGAAATCACCGCGCCGATACCGACGCTGGAGGCGAAATCATCGTGCCCGTCGGACAGTTCCACATGGTCGCCGGCATAGCTGCTGCGGTCGCCCATGAGCGCCTTGATCGCCTTGCCCTTGCTGCGCACCTGCCAGGAGGACAGCGGATCGGCCGATGGGTACTGGTCCGTTGCCGGCAGGTTGTGGAAGGCGAAGGCCGTGCCGCACGGGCACAGCTCCACCACGGCATCGGGGTTGGCGTCATGGGCGGCCTTGTAGATGGCGGCCCAGAAGCCGGCCAGGCCTTCCACCGATGCTTCCGGCCGCGCATGGTGATGGGCCGGGTTGTAGCAGGGGGCCACCGCATTGAGGTGCTGGCCATCGAGCTTGATGCCTTCAAACCCCCAATCGCCGATGGCCTTCTTCACCAGCGCCACGTAGAAATCGATGGTGGGCGGGTAGGCCGGGCACTGGGTCAGCGCGTTCCACCAGGTGACTGTCTGGAACGCGCCTTCCTTGTCCAGCAGCAGCATGTCCACGTGCTTGTGCAGCACATTGCTGCCGGGGTCGGCAGCCAGCGGCGCCAGCCACAGGCGCGGCCGCATGCCCTGCTCGCGCACGCGTGCGGTGAAGGCACGCATGTCCTGGTCACCGCGCGGGAACTTGCGCAGGTCGATGTCCCAGTCGCCTTCGTTGGTCTGCCAGCCGTCATCCAGCACGGCCCATTCAAAGCCCAGTTCGCGGGCCTTGGGCAAGGTGCCGTAGATCTGCTCCAGGGTGAAATCGCGCTCGTACCCCCAGGCGCACCACACCGGGGCGAAGGCCGAAGCAGGGGGCACCGGGCCCTGGATGCCTTCGGCCTTCATGAAGGCCTGGTACTGCTGCAGCGGCGCATAGAAATCGCCGGTGTGCAGGGCGATGAACGTGCGCTCGCCGGTCAGGGTGGCGCCCGGTGCCAGCGTCGTGGCCTGCGTCGATGCAATGGCCAGGCTGGCGCCGGCGGCGGTCTGCCGTACCGGCATGCACAGCGGGCGCGGCACGGGTTCGACATGGCCGACGGCCAGCCCCAGGTCGCGGCGCCAGATGTTGGCCACCGGCGTGCCACCGCCGTAATCGGACGAATCCATGCCCAGGCTGTTGCGCTGCTCGAACCCGGGCGTCACCGGCTGGGCCCAGTCGCGGCGGTCGGTGTGGGTGGTGCCGGAAAAACTCCAGAAGCTGCCTGCAGGCCCACGCATTTCATGGTCGCTGTTGCGCCAGCCGGTCACCGCCAGCGGCGCGGTGCCCAGGTTGCGGTAGCGCACCTGCACCAGCGCCAGGCCGGGCAGGCGCTCGAAACTGCTCACCGCCACCTGCTTTTCCACCTGCGCGGCGGCATTGCGGCCGGTGAACACCGCCTGCCGGCCGGGCCCATGGCGGGGGTCGTCCAGCACATGGTGCTGCTGGTCCAGCAGGGCGAAATCGGTGATGTCCCCGGATGCCAGCTGCAGCACTTCGCTGGCCCGCCATGCGGTGACCGGCTTGCCGTTGCGCGCCAGGCGCGTATGCATGCGGCTGTCGAAGGTGATACCCAGCAGGCTGTCGCCGGCGGTCCGGCTGTCGCTGCGTACAGGCGTGGCGCGGGCCCAAGGGGCGGCACTCCAGGCCAGGGTGCCGGCGACGCCGCCGACGATGAACTTCAATGCAGTACGGCGTCCAATCGGGGGCATGGTGGGCAGTCCGGTGGATGTGGCCACCATTCTGCGCATGCCCTCAAAATCGATGCAAGCGTTTTGTTGCGTTTTGATGCTCTAAAAGTTTCGTTTTGTTTCTTGCGCTGCAACATGCCGCGCCGCCCGGCAGGGGCCGATCTCAGGCCACCTGCACGTCCATGCCCAGTGCCCGGCACGCCTGCACCACCGCATCCGGCGCGCCCTGGTCGGTGATCAGCGCATCGATATCGGCAACGGGAATGATGCGGTGCAGGCAGATGCGGCCGAACTTGGAACTGTCGGTGATGGCGACCACGCGGCGGGCGGCTTCCACCATCTTGCGGTTGAGCATGGCTTCGGGTTCGTAGTGGGTGGTGATGCCGCGTTCCAGGTCGAAGCCATCCACGCCCAGGAACAGCAGGTCCACGTGCAGCGCATCCAGCGCTTCCACCGTCAGGCCACCATAGAAGGCCATGTTGCGGCGCCTCAGTTCGCCCCCCAGCATCACCAGGTTGATGCGCGGTTTGGGGCTCAGCGCGGTAAGTACGCCGAAATCATTGGTCACCACGGTCACTTCGATGTCCGGCAGGGCTTCGGCCAGTTCGATGGCGGTGGTGCCCGAATCGAGCACGATGGTGTCCCCGGGCCGCACCATTGCCGCCGCACGCGCGCCGATCCGGCGCTTTTCATCCAGGTGTTCGGTGCGCTTGGTTTCGTAGTGGGGCTCCACCGGGGATGCGCCCACGGCACCGGCATCGATGCCCCCCCCATAGGAGCGCGCCATCACCCCGCGCTCGGTCAGGTAGCGCAGGTCCTTGCGCACGGTCTGCAGGCTGACCCCGAACTGCTGGGCAAGCGCGGCAACCTGGACGCTGCCGTGCTGGCGGATGAGTTCGCTGATCTGCAGGCGGCGTTGGCTGGTGTCACGGGAGAGGGCCATGGGACAGAGCTCCATTCGAACGGTTTGAAGTATGCGTCCTTTCGATTGATTTCGCTATTGATGGAAAACGAAACGTCATATACGCTCGGTTTCGTTGCTAGTTACGCCCGGCCCCCACAGCCCGTCCAACGCCGCCGCTTCTGGAGATCGCCCGTGAACGCCGTCCGCCGCCTGCATCCTCATTGCCTGTACCACGCCATCACCCTTGTCCTTCTGACGCCAGCGGCCGCCTTCGGGCAGGAGGTGGCCCCGCCCACGCCGGCCCGTCCCGCTGACCAGGCCGCGGTGGATCTGGATACGGTGCAGGTCACCGGCGTGCGTGCCTCGCTGGCGCGTGCCACCGAACTCAAGCGCGATGCGGCCACCGTGCAGGATTCGATCAGCGCGCTGGAACTGGGGCGCTTTCCGGATGACAACGTGGCCGATTCGCTCAGCCACATCACCGGCGTATCGATCACCCGCACCGCCGGCGGCGAAGGGCAGAAAGTCAGCGTGCGCGGGCTGGGGCCGGAATACACGCTCACCACCTTCAACGGCCGCATCCTGGCCACCGATGGCGCCGGGCGTGATTTCGCCTACGACGTGCTGCCATCGGATGTCATCAGTGGCGCCGATGTGGTCAAGGGCGCCCAGGCGGCGCTGACCGAAGGTGCCGTCGGCGGCCTGGTCAACCTGCGCTCGGCCAGCCCGTTCGACCAGAAGGGGCAGCACGCGATCGTCCGGCTGGAGGGGGATCGCAACCAGATGTCCGAACTCAACGGCCGCAAGCTGTCGATGACCTACAGCAACACCTTCGCCAACGACACCATGGGCGTGGTGCTGGGCGCCGTGGTGGCCCAGCGCAAGGACCGTACCGACATCGCCGGCAATGAAGGCGGCTGGACCCGAAACCCGGACCCGGCCGATCCAAGCTGGCCCGGCAATGCCTGGGGCGGCAACATCGACCTCAACGGCAATGGCGAACTGGACCCGGACGAGTACGGGCTGATCGCACCGGGCCAGTTCCGGATGGGCTCGATCCTGGAAGAGAAGAAGCGGCGCGCGTTTTCCGGCAAGTTCGAGTGGCGGCCCAACGATGACGTGCGGATCGTGGTCGATGGCCTGAAAACGCGGCTGGATTCGCCGCAGGTGTCCTACCAGCAGTCGTTCTACCCGCTGTTCGCGCCGGGCCGCTGGTCGGATGTGACCGTGCAGAACGGCATCGTGACCGGCTTCACCATGGACAACCCCGACCCCGAGCTGCGGATGAACCCCGAGCTGCTCAACCAGACCGAGCACCGGGTGGTGGACACCGACCTGTATGGCATCAACGGGCGCTGGAACGTCAGCGACAGCCTCACCCTCACCGGCGATGTGTACCGCTCCACGTCCAAGCGTGCCTCCGGCGGGCAGGATACCTACGTGGTGCTGCGCATGAACCAGCCCAACGTCACGCGCATCCGCCTGGACGGGGGCCCCGTGCCCAGTGTCACCACGGTGCTGGCCGATGGCCGCGAGCTGGCCAGCGGCATGCAGAACGGCCAGTTCAGCGACAAGGATTTCAACACGCACTACATGGAACTGCGTGGCGACAACATCAATGATGAGATCACCGGTGCCACCGTCGGCGCGCAGCTGTACATCGGCCAATGGGGCGTGGATACCCTGCATGTCGGCCTGGGCCGCACCGAACGCAGCAAGCGCCGCGACCTGATCAACAACACGCTCAACGGCGGCGCCGATTACTACTCGGTGGACAACGCCATCAACGTGGGCGACCTGGGTGGCCGGGTGATCGACCGCTCGCTGCGCCTGCCGCACTTCATGGACAACGTGGGGGGCACGTTCCCGCGTGCGTTCCTGGGCTTTGATGTGCCGGCCTACCTGGCGGCGCTGCAGGCCTACAACGGGAAGCTGCGCCCGGATGGCACCGCCTACGACTACGCCAACGCGCAGCCGCGGTGGAACCCGCTGGAAAGCTACCGCGTGTCCGAAGACACCAACACGCTCTATGTGCAGGCCGATCTGTCCGGCGAGCGCTGGAGTGCCGATGTGGGCCTGCGCGTGGTGAACACCCGCACTCGGGCGCAGGCCTGGGATGCCAAGATCATCGCGCTGACCGAAAACGGGCCGTTCAACTACACCGCCACCTACGCCGCGCCCACGCCCATCGTCCAGGATGGCGACTACACCTATTTCCTGCCGTCGGGCAATTTCACCTGGCGCTTCACCGATGACTTGTTGCTGCGCCTGGGCGCGGCCAAGACCATGGCGCGCCCGCCGGTGAACAAGCTGGCCCCTACCAACAGCACCGCCAGCGTGTCCTGGGGCGAGTTCACCCAGACCTACGGCGGCAATGTCGACCTGAAGCCGTATACCGCCAAGCAGGGCGATGCATCGCTGGAGTGGTACTTCGCCGACCAGTCCATCGCCAACATCGCCGTGTTCTACAAGCGCATCCAGAACCAGATCACCACCAGCTGGGAACCGGGCCAGGACATCGGTGTTCCGGGCCACCTGTTCAACGTCACGCGCCCGATCAACGGCGATTACGCCAAGGTGCATGGCATCGAGGCCGGCCTGCAGCATTTCTGGAACAGCGGCCTGGGCTTCCGCGCGCAGTACACGCGCAACTGGTCCAAGAGTTTCGTCGGTGGCGAGGAGCGCCCGCTGGAAGGCGTCGCGCCGTCGGTCTATTCGCTGGGCCTGATGTACGAAAAGGGCCCGTGGTCGATCAGCGCCACCGCCGACCACAGCGACGGCTTCGTTACCGCCATCAATGTGATCGGCACCGGGTACAACACGCACGCCGACAAGCTCACCTGGCTGACCGCCAGCGTCAGCTATGAAGTCAATGACATGCTGACGGTCAGCCTGCAGGGCCAGAACCTGCTCGATGACGAGCAGACCTACAGCATCAACGGCAACCCGCTGCTGACACAGGGCTACTACCGTTATGGGCGCTCGTTCACCCTGGGCGTCAGCCTGCGCTTCTGATCCGCTGCATGCGCCCTTGCCGGCAGGCGATGCCGGCAAGGGCGCCGCTCCGCCTGACGTTCCGTGCAGGTGCTGGCGCCCTGGGCCTGCCCGGGCACGGAATGGACCGTTCCCCCACCCCAGCCAGGAAGCACCCATGAAAACGCATGCTCTGCCGCTTGCCCTTGCGCTCTTCGCTGCCTGCACCACGCTGCCCCCCACCGCCCATGCCGGCTCGATCAGCCCTGCCGTATCCAACCAGCAGTTCGACAACCCGCACCGCGGCTTCATGCTGTGGGGCAGTTCCTATGCCGCCAACGGCGGCGTGGACAACTTCCATGGGGCGCACATCTACCATGTGTACCTGCCGTGGCGGGTGATTGAAACCGCCGACCAGGTGTTCGACTGGCAGGCGGTGGAAACCCACTACCTGCAGCCCATCCTGGCCGATGATCCGCTGGCCACGTTCGTGCTGCGCCCGGTGGCGGATTACCCGGACAGTGCCGGTAGCCAGATCGATGCCTATTACACCGGTGGCGAAAACGAGCGCGACTACCCCAAGTTTTTGGAGCAGGCGCCGCTGTCGATTCCCTTCGCCGTGCGTGCCAAGTGCGATGGCGACGGCCCGATCCGCAGCCTGGATTACAACCACCCCGCTGCCCGCCAGCAGATGCAGCAGTTCGTGCAGGCGCTGGCGCAGCGCTTCGATGGCGACCCGCGCATCACCGCCATCCAGGTGGGCCTGCTGGGTTTCTGGGGGGAATGGCACACCAGCGGCTGCGAAGACCTGCAGCCCAACAGCCAGACCCGCAGCCTGATCCGCGATGCGTATGTGGCCGCGTTCAAGCGCACGCCGCTGCAGACCCGTTATGCGCGCCAGTCCGATATCGGTACTGCCGCCTTCGGTATCTACGAAGACTATTTCCCGTCCTTCACCGCAAAATGCACTGCCTTCAGCCCCGCCCTGCCCAGCTGTAGCGACACCGGCTGGTGGAACCTGGAATATGCCTTCACCCATGAAGCGCCGGCAGCCCGCCAGAACTGGAAGATCAACCCCATCAGTGGCGAAAGCCCGAACACGAACCAGAAGAACACCTGGACCCAGCGTACTGCCGATGTGCGCAAGCTGCTGCGTGATTACCACTTCAGCTTCCTCGGCCCGGCCGGCGCGCACGAAAAAAGCGGCAACGCGGCCAGCATGCAGCAGATCAAGCGCGACCTGGGCTACCGCCTTGCGGTGACCAAGGCCACCTGGCCGGATGTGCAGGTGCGCGGCCAGCAGGCAACCCTGCAGCTGAGCGTGGGCAATTCCGGCTCGGCACCGCTGTACCAGGGCTACCACGTGGAACTGCACTGGGTGGCCAGCAACGGCACCACCGCCGCACGCACCTCGCTGGCCGATATCGACCTCAATGCCGTGATGCCGGGCGAAACCACCCAGCACAACAGTGCCTTCACGGTACCGGCCGGCCTGTCCCCGGGCAGCTACGCGCTGCGCCTGGCCTTTGCCGATGATGCGCCCGGACGGCGCCACATCGCCCCGCAGAACGATGGGCAGGATGCCGAGCGGCGTCTGGTGCTGGGGCAGGTGCAGGTGCAGTGACGCCACACCCGTAGCGGGTGCGGCATGCAGGTGGGGCCACGCCGTGGTGGCCCCACCCCTATGGGCTGCTGCCCGTGCCGCGGTCCAGCTGCCGGTAGCCGATGGCCTCCATCAGGTGCGGCGTGCCGATGCCATCACTGCCGGCCAGATCGGCGATGGTGCGGGCCACGCGCAGGATGCGGTGCATGGCCCGCGCCGATAACTGCAGACGCTCGATCGCCTGTTCCAGCAGTTCCTGGTCGTCATTGGTCAGCGACGTGCAGCTGCGCAGGGCGGCGGCGGGCAGATGGGCATTGAGCGCACCGCGCTGCAGCTGCCGTTGCCGTGCCGCTTCCACCCGCGCGCGTACTGCCGCACTGGGCTCGCCCAGCGGCGTGGTCTGCCGCAGTTCGGCTGCTTCCATGCGTGGCACGTTCACATGCAGATCGATGCGGTCCAGCAGCGGGCCGGACACGCGCGCACGGTAGCGGTTGATGCGTTCATCGCTGCACAGGCAACGGTTGCTGCGGTCCCCGGCCCAGCCGCAGGGGCAGGGATTCATCGCCGCCACCAGCTGGAAGCGCGCCGGATAGGCCACGCTGCGCGCGGCACGGGCGATGCGCACATGGCCACCTTCCAGCGGCTCGCGCAGCACTTCCAGCGCGCTGCGGCTCCATTCGGGCAGCTCATCCAGGAACAGCACGCCGTGATGGGCCAGGGAAATCTCGCCGGGACGCGGTGGATTGCCACCCCCGGCCAACGCCGCCGGGCTGGCGTTGTGATGGGGTGATCGGAACGGGCGCTGGCGCCAGCGCCGTGGGTCCAGTCCCTCACCGCTGACCGAGGCGATCGCCGCGTGCTGTAGCGCTTCCTCTTCGCTGGCGTTGGGCAGCAGCCCCGGCAGGCGCGATGCCAGCAGGGTCTTGCCGCAGCCGGGGCTGCCAATCAGCAGCAGGTGGTGCCCGCCGGCGGCTGCCACTTCCAACGCACGGCGCGCGTAAGGTTGGCCGCGTACATCGGCCAGATCGGCCAAGGGGGCGGCACAGACCTCGGCACGTTGCGCGCGTGGCAGCACGTCTTCCTTCACCAACCCGGCGCAACATTCCAGCAGGGTGCGCGCCACCCGCACATCGGCGTGTTCGGCCAGCGCGGCCTCGGCGGCATTGCCGGGTGGCACCACCAGCGTGCGGCCGGCCTGCGCGGCGGCAATCGCAGCGGGCAGGGCACCGTCCACGGGCCGCAGTTCACCGGTCAGCCCCAGCTCGCCCAGGAATTCGAAGCGCAGCAGCGATTGCGGATCGATCTGGCCACTGGCTGCCAGGATGCCCAGCGCAATGGCCAGATCGAAGCGCCCGCCTTCCTTGGGCAGGTCGGCCGGGGCCAGGTTCAAGGTGATGCGCCGCTGCGGAAAATCGAAGCGCGCGCACATCAGCGCGGCACGAACGCGATCGCGTGCCTCGCGCACGCTGACTTCGGCCAGTCCGACCATCTGCGTGCTGGGCAGCCCGCCGGACAGATGCACTTCCACCCGCACCAGCGGGGCATCCACCCCGGCGCGGGCGCGGCTGTGGACCAGCGCCAGGCTCATGTCGTGCGTCCCTGCAGATGACCGGCCCTGATGATGTGCCGGGCGGCTACGAACGCCTATCAGGCAAGGCTGGCGTGGCGCATCAGGAATTTCCACGCCCCCGCGCCTCTGCAGGCCAGGCAACGTGGCCCGGCCTGCAGGCACCGCTCACTCAGCGGTGGCGCCACGAATGGCGGCGTTCCCAGTCACGACGGTCACGGCGCTCCTGTTCCCAACCGCGCTGCTCCCAGCGCTGCTGTTGCCAACGCTGCCGCTCCCACCGCTGTTGTTCCCACCGCTGCTGCTGCCAGTGCGGGGCAGGGCGGTAGTCGCGGCGTTCGGGGGTGGTCAGGTTGCCGATGGCACCGCCAGCCAGCGCACCACCGGCGATGGCGGCGGGGTCGCCATTGGACACCAACGAGCCGGCAACGCCACCCACCACCGCACCGACCACGGTGCGCTTGTCCTTGCGTGACATCGCATCGGCATCGCCGGCAACGAACGTGGTGGCTGCCACGGCCAGCGCCAACATCACACCGCGCATGCTGATTCCGGTTGCAGTGAACATGGGCGTCATCTCCTGTCATCGGGTGGAACCGCAGGCGGGTTTCGGCCTGCACCCTGACCGTAGAAAGCGAACATTGTGGGAAGGTTGCGCCCGTGCCGAGGCGGCGGCGCCCATTCAGGCAACGGCCATGCCGATGAAAGCGGTGTTCATGCAAGCGGCCGCGCAACGCCGCGCACATGCAGACACGATGCAGATATACGCAGGTATAGCCAGTACATACGGCGGGCAATAAACGCTGTACCAACGCGCAATGGTGCAACCGCACAACCGATGCAAAAATTCCCCGCATCGCTTCTCCACCCCCGTACTTCATCGTCGAGGAACGCGCAGTACCGCAGATGACCGTTCCCATCTGCTGACCCGCAGCGGGCCGCACCGGCCGCCACGCCTGCGGTTCCCCTTTCCGGCGCCGCACCGCCGTCGCCTGCCCACATCGCGATTGCCCAACCCGCCAGCGTGCCGCCCTGCGGCGCTGCGTCGCGCGGGGTGTGCGCTTGCGCCCAAACACCCACACACACCCTGGATCTGGCCATGAACACCTTCCCCATTTCGCCCCATGCCGTGCAGCCCGTGCTGCGCCTTCTTCCCGGCCCGCACACCGTGCGCCGCCGTGGCACGCCGCTGCTGCTGATCGCGCTGGGCACCTGCATGGCACTGCCGCAGGCGCAGGCCGCTGATGCCACCGATGGCGCCGACACCGCCACCGGCCCCACCACGCTGTCCGCACTGGATGTGGTGGCGTCCAAGCACTCGGCCAGCGTCGCCCCCACCCAGGTGGTCGGGCCGAACCGCTACGTGTTCAACAGCACCGATCTGGACACGGCGATGTCCGGCAACAACGGCCTGTCGCGCCTGAAGAACGTGCCCGGTGCCAGCTACACCGCCACCGATGGGCTGGGCCTGGATATTTCGGCCACCAGCCTGTTCGTGCGCGGCTTCCGCATGAATGAAATGGGCATCACCTTCGAAGGCGTGCCGCTGAACGACAACGGCTTCCTTTCGCTCACCGGCACCAGCGTGGTCAACGTCGGCGTGCCCGATGGCATCGGCGCGATCACGGTCAGCCCGGGTGCGGCGCCGGTCAGCGTTTTTTCCAGCAGCGTCAACGGTGGCAGCCTGGAATACCGGCTGGCCGCGTTGTCCGATAATCCTTCGCTGCGCATCAAGCAGGGCGTGGGCAGCAACAGCACGTTCGTCACCACGGTATCGGCACAGTCCGGGCAGCTGGGCGAGGGCGGCCCGAAGGTGCTGGTGGACCTGCAGCGCGTCTCGGCCGACAAGTACCAGGCCGGTGGCACGCAGAACTTCCTGCGTGGCGACCTGAAGGCCACGCAGGATGTGGCCTGGGGTGATTTCACCGTGTTCCTGTCGGCCAGCCACGCGGCGGTGTGGGGCTACAACAACATCTCCTTCGACATGATCCGCAAGCTGGGCTGGAAGGCCGACAGCTGGTACCCCGATTACGAGAAGGCGTATTACATCGCCCTGCCGGAAAACGCCGACAAGCCGTGCGGCGCCTACACCTGTGGCGAACTGGCCGCGCTGATTCCTTACGACACCGGCCAGGTGACCACCGACAAGATCGCCTCGGTGGCGCACAACTTCCGCCTGACGCCCGCGCTGAGCGGCAACGTGCAGCTGTACAACGCCAACAGCAGCACCAAGGCCACGCTGACCGACCCGACCACGCCCTCGCCCAACGGCGCGCCGTTCTCCGAACAGGTGCAGACCCCGCACCTGAACCGCATCGGCGGCATGTTCAACCTGACCCTGGTGGCGGGCAAGCACACCCTCACCACCGGTTTCTGGCAGGAAAAGAGCAAGGCCGCGGCCGAAACCTCGTGGTACACCGAGCCGCTGCTGGGCCAGGGCAAGCCGTTGAAGACCGTGGGGCCCTACGATGTGTACGGCCCGGCGTTCAAGGTGGAAAACCAGTCGAGCTGGGTCACCCGCTCGCGGCAGTTCTACCTGCACGATGACATCGCCCTGACCGACACGCTGGTGCTGGGCGCCGGCTTCAAGGCGGTGGACTTCACCACCACCGGCGGCGGCATCAGCGATGCCCCGGACCGCCCGGTGTACGGCACGCTGCGGGCCAAGAGCAACTTCCTGCCGCACCTGTCGCTGTTCTGGAGCCCGACCAGCAAGACCGATGCCTTCATCGATCTGGCCAACACCATGAACGGCTTCCGCGTGGCCCAGCGCGGCAACATCGGCTACACCGCTTCGGCCTGGACCATCACCGACCAGGAAGAATTCGACCGCATCGCACACACGCTGCGGCCGGAAAAGGACTGGAACCTGACCATCGGTGGCACCCATCGCTTCGACCGCGCCACGGTGACCGCCGATGTGTTCTACAGCGATATCCGCAACCGCCTGCTGTCGGCGGCCATCGGCACGCAGTTCCAGCAGATCAACACCGTGCGCCTGATGCCGAAGATGCACGTGATCGGCGCCAACCTGGGCGTGACGGCCGACCTGACCGAGCACCTGCAGTTCTACCAGGGCGTGGCCGTGGCACGTTCGTACTACGACCGCGATTTCGTGGTGAACGACACCGTGTACCCGATCAAGGGCAACGCACAGCCGGGCTACCCGCAGATTTCGCTGGTGACCGACCTGACCGCGCACTTCGGCGATTGGCGCTTTGGTGCCACCAGCACCGAATACCTGCGCCAGCCGTTCACGTACGAGAACGACATCCGCGTACCGTCGTTCTGGCAGGTCAATGCCTATGCCGCCTACCGCATGGGCGCGCAGAGCCGGGTGCCGGGCCTGGAATTCCGGCTGGACGTGAGCAACCTGTTCAACCGCAACAACATTGGTACCGCCACGATCGCCGGCTCCTCGTTCTCTGGCGATTACCAGACGCTGCAGCGCAGTGCGCCGCGGCAGGTGATGTTCAGCACATCGATGGCGTTCTGAGTGCGGGGCCGGCCTGCGGTGCTGGGGTGCACTGCGGGCCGGCCGGGGGCATAAGCACGGCGGGCGTTCACGCGGCCTTCGGCCACGCCCTGCCCACATCACCCATCCCCCTCAATGCCGGTGTGGGCCGGCGCCACCCCACGGCACCGGCCCACGCCGCCAGCGCGGGATGACGCCGCATCACCCGCCACCCTGCGGGCAACCACCGCGCCATCCCCACACGCGATCAACCCTGTGGGCGCATCCGTTCCTGGATGAAGGTGGTGAGTGCCAGCGATGCCATCGCCAGGCCTTCCATCACGCGGTCGCCCACGTACTGGTCGGGGTCGCCGTTCTGGTGCGCGCGTTCGGCCGCCAGCAGCAACTCCTGCACGATGCGCTGGCCGGTGAGGGCGCAGTCGGCATCGGCCATGGCCATCTGCCGGCCACGCAGCTGGTGGCGCTCGGGCCAGGGCTGTCCATCGGATGCGACGCCGCCACCAATGCTGTGCAGGATGGCGACGAGGCTGTTGGGGTCCACGGTGGACTCGGGCCCGGGCGCTTCCTGGATGTGGCGCGGGGAGGGGGAATGTGGCTTGTTCATGGCAGCTCCGTGCAGACAGGCAGAAGCCGCCACCGGTAAAGGTGGCGGACGATGCGTGGCTCGAAAACCGGCGTGTGATGATCCCCGGCGGGCCGAAGCCCCCACGCACCGCCCGCCATAGCCGGCAGACGGATTACCAGCCGGCACCACGCAAGGCGGTGCCGGCTGGTAAGCGTAAACATCATCACAACAGCGGGTTTTCGAGGCCCGGCCACCCGTTTCCGGTGGCGTAGTAACGATTACCTGCTGTTGTGTGAAATGCCAAGGGAAAGGGGCCAATGCCGCCACAACCCGAGACGTTTTCGTAATTGTCTCATAGGGGAAGGGTGGGGCAGAGGTATGGCTGGTAAGGCGTTCGGTGTTTTTGGGGTGGGGGCAGCAGATTGCGGGTCAGGGGCTGACGGCGAGCAGATTGCGACAAGTCTGTGCAGGGGCTGTTGGTAGCGGCTGTATGTCTGCTTTGGGGCGGGAGCAGACATCAGCACTGCGTTGACGCTTGGTCCGGGGCTATTCTCCGCTTTCGACCCCAAGAAGCCACTCACGAAGAGCTACAAGCAACTGCCCATGACCTGGTTCAGGCTCCTCGTCAGTGTCCGTGAGACTTGGGGGAACGCTGCCAAGCTGGCCTCATGCCACAGTATGAGGGTCTCGGTCGAAGCCTTACCTTGGTGAATCCATAAGCGGCTAGTTGATTCCCAGTCGATGAAGTGCTAAAAATGTGACGCCCATTCGGTTTTGGGGAATGGGGGAGTGCTTAGCACGCCAGGAGGGCGACCGCAGCATGCTGCGACCGCCACCCGGACGAGGTGAGCGACAAGGCTCGACATCAGTTCGACCGCAATCGTGATCATAAGTTCCTCCGAAACGTGGCTACACAACAATCTTGTGTCTATGCGGTTAAGCGCGGTTACCGGCCGCGTGGGTAGGGTCTCCATAGATGGAACCTGTGCAGTACCAACCAGGGGGGGTAAAGGTCGCCGCAGCCTGCCCCGCCCTGTAGAAAACTGGTCAGTTCAGCATGGGTAAGGAAATCCCAAAGTCAGCTCTCGAAGCTGCATATGTGCTCAGGAAGTACGTGCACTTCGACACCCCTCTTCCTCGCTCAGCGTGCAAGCAGCTGGTGTGTGACCCGGAGTCTGTTAGACGGCACTCTTTTTATCCCTTCATCCGCCATGACAATGTCAGGAACAAGTTCAAGCGGATCGGACCCGGCTTAGTAAAGAAAAGCAAGAAGATCCGGGACATAAGGTACGCGGCTCATGCGGATGCCGCGATTTACGCCTACTACAACTTTCTCTTGACGGAGCGTCTAGAGGTTGAGCTGAAGGCTCGAGGCCTCAGCGAGAACGTCATCGCCTTTCGTGCACTCAAGAAGTCCAATGTCGATTTCGCGCAAGAAGCGTTTGAGTGGATCGATTGCCATCGCCCGTGTACTGCACTCGGATTTGACGTCAGGGACTTTTTTGGGTCATTGAATCACCGGCTGCTTCGGGATCAGTGGGCATCTTTGATGGGCTTCCAAAGCTTGCCTGGTGACCACTTTGCGGTGTTCAAGTCCTTGACTAGGCACGCCTCAGTCGAGCTTATAGCCGCAAGAAAGGCGCTTAACTTGAGTCGCACAAGCCTAGGGCGTCTTGATCGGCTATGTGACGCCGCCGCATTCCGAAATGCTATCCGTGGTGGAAATCTGATCGAAGTGAACTCGAAAGATCGAGGAATACCTCAAGGGTCGCCAATCAGCGCTGCCCTATCAAATATCTACATGCTCCCCTTCGACGAAAAAATAAAAACGGCGATTGAAGATCTCGGAGGGATATACCGAAGGTATTGCGACGACATCTTGGTAGTTGTGCCCGGTGCGGATGTTGGAGCTATCTGCAAGTTGGTTGAATCAGAGTTGGCTGCACTGGCGCTTACAATTCAAGGCGCTAAGACGGTCAAAAGTCATTTTGATGCAGGAAAAGGGGCCGTGCCACTTCCGTATCTAGGCCTCACCTATGACGGCATCGAAGTTTTTCTGCGAGCCTCAGGTGTCTCCCGCTTCTACGTCAAGATGCGAAGAGGGGTTAAACAGTTTCGGGATGCCAAGACAAGCGACGGAGGCGTCGCTCTACTCGTGCAGCGGCGCAAGAATCTCTTAAATCGTTATTCCGAGCACGCGCCCAAGAATGGCCGGAGCTTCCTTAAATACGCAAAAATGGCGGCGCGCAAGACAGGATCGAACGTCATTGGCAGACAACTGAGAGCACATCGTAAGCGGTTGAAGTCGCTGATGGAGCATTGATTCGGCTGCCTATTGCCAGAGGCTTGGTGCAGCTCCGCAAGCATCGGTTCGCTGAGACGCGCTGGTCCGGGCCTGCCGCCTGCATGCTTTCGCGCGATGCAGGCGTACACGGGAGCCTGGCATTGAGAACAGTTCCAGGTTCACTTCTTCACATACGGATCTGGTGACTCAAGCACTGAAAAACGACAAGCAGGTGCTGACTCCACTGATCGGCTTACTCTACGAGTTGGTCAAGGCGGAACAGAACATTGACCGCAAGGAGCTTGGCGCGTGACTTATTCCGAATGAATCACCAAACGTAGCAGCTTGCTTGTAATCTCGCTGGTCCGTTTGGAGCTGTCGATGATGTTCCAGCGCTGCTGACGGCAGAACTGAATCTCTACGCTCCTTCTGGAGCCAAGTGGGGATCTAACAGGGTGAAGCGTGGCTGACCGACGTAGTCGTGCCTGCAATGGATGCCCACATGCTTGGCGACGTTTGATCCTGCCGGCAGATGCGCGGATGGTTGTCGAACATCGTGCTGATGCTTTCCCCGCCTCAGGTACCGCAGCTTGGTTGAGATCGCGTGGGAGTCTTGGATATTTTGGGCGCATCCTAGCGTGCACTTGGGATGTCCCAATGAATTCACGCAGGCATGGCCGCTTCTGGCCGGAAGCGGATGTCGGCGGAGCAGGGAGCTAAACCAACAAGCACGACACCATCCATGCTAGATTTTGTAGAATTTTTGAGCAGGTTGGTATAACAACTCACTCGGTCCGATGCCGCGCAGCATGGCTCACGTTAGGCGTCAGTCTCTAGGAAGATTCCATGTCGAGCTTTGGAAGCTGCTGCAGCGATATGAGCAATGCAATGACATCTCCGCCAGAGAAGTTGCTGCGTGTTGAGGACAACGGCGTCCTGTACTTGGCAGTCGGATACATCAACACTGACCAAGGTATCGGATGGTTTGATCAAGCTGTCATGTACTGCCCGTTCTGCGGCACAGCGCTTCAATCACGCACGGAGATACAACGCCATGCCGGTGCCTGATAGTTCATTCAAGGCGAACTCGCTTTTTGAACCGGCTTGATTCCAGAATCGCGTCCAGGGCAAACATTCCGCCTAACCGCCCCGCACCCACCGCCTGGCCCGCACCCAAACCGGCGCCAGCACCCCCGCACGGATCGCCCACCATTGCTGCTGCAGCTGCAGGCCGATCAGCAGCACGAACATATCCACGCCGATCAGGTTGACCAGCAGCATCAGCGACAGCAGTTCAGGGTTGGCCACCAGCAGCACGGTGGTGGCGAACACGATGATGGCCGCCCAGCGGCGGCCGAAACGGGAATCCAGTGCAGTGCGCAGGGTGCGCAGCACGCTCAGGCAGCGCTGTTGCCGCGGCCTTCCAGTGCTGCCACGGCCTGCTCCAGCGCATCCAGCTTCTCGCGGGTCTTCAGCAGCACGGCGCGCTGCACTTCGAATTCCTCGCGGGTCACCAGGTCCAGCTTGGTCAGCCCGGCCTGCAGGGCGCTCTTGAAGGTGGCCTGCAGTTCTTCGCGCGATTCGCGCAGCCCCGGCGGCACCAGGTCGCTCAGGCGACGGGCCAGGTCATCAAGTTGGTTGAGGTCGATCATGCGGACGACTCCGTGGGAGGTGGGCCTGCGCATCCGGCGCGGGGCTGGCCTGAGGGCCGTGGGGGGACAATGCGCCAAGGATACTGCCGGCCCCCGGCCAGTGACAGCGTGGTCCGGTTTCGCATGGCGCCCGTTCAGGCGCTATCCTCGCCACCGGAACACAGGAGGATCGACGATGAAGATGGTCATGGCGGTGATCAAGCCGTTCAAGCTCGACGACGTGCGCGAAGCGCTGGCCGAGCGCGGGGTTACCGGCATCACGGTGACCGAGGTGAAGGGCTTCGGGCGGCAGAAGGGCCATACCGAGCTGTACCGCGGCGCCGAATACGTGGTCGATTTCCTGCCCAAGGTGAAGCTGGAAGTGGCCGTGACCGATGACCAGGTGGAGGCGGTGGTGGAAGCCATCGTCAAGGCCGCCGGCACCGGCAAGATCGGCGATGGCAAGGTGTTCGTGTACGACCTGGGCAGCGTGGTGCGTATCCGCACCGGTGAACTGGACGCTGACGCGCTGTAAGCGCGGCAGGCGCAGGCGGCACCTGCAACCCAGCGCTTACCGCCGCTTCGCCCACCGATAGAACCGTTTCCAGCCCTGGCGCACGGCGGCCACCCAGCCGGGGTCGGCCACCAGGGCGGCCTGCGCGGCGCTCGGTGCCTGGCCGGTCACGCGCTGGCGCATCTTCAGCAGGTTCTTCATGTCGCTGCGGCGCAGCTGCCGGGTGACCGGGTTGTGGCGCAGCCAGCGCGGCACGCGCCAGGCCGAGGTGAAATCCAGCAGCACGGGGACACCGGCGCTCACGACCACGTTGGTGCCGTGCAGGTCGTTGTGGGTGATGCCGGCGGCATGCAGGCGGCCCAGGGCGCGCTGCAGCTGCTCGAACACTTCACCGCTGACGGCCTGGGCGCTGGTCAGCGTTTCGCCGGGAATGAATTCCATGCCCACGGCCAGTCCGCCCAGCGTGCCCAGCAGCGCCGGGGCGTGCTTCCAGCCGCCCAGCCGGGCCAGCATGCGGGCCTCGCGGCGCACCATCAGCCGCGCGATCAGCGCCGCCGGCGTGCCGCGGTAGCGGGAATAGTCCTTGACCACCGCCAGCTGCCCGTCCAGGCAGGTGCGGTACACATCCGGGGCCAGGAAGCGCTCGCCGCGCTTGAGCAGTTGCGGTGCCATGGCGTCGCCGCCACAGGGGGGAAGGGGGGAGGTGAGCAGGGTCATGACGTTCTCTGGCTGACCCGGTGGGTGGCGCGAAGCGTCAAGCGAACCGGTGTTACGGGGGGAATGTTGCTGTCCCGTTAATTTTAGTACCGGGTAGTTTGCTATTCCACGATTTGTCGGAGATTTGTCGGAGCCGCCACTGGAACAGTTCGTCGCGCAACGCTGGACAGTGGCGTCTCACTTCATCTCAGGGTCGTTGAAGATCAACAACTTGGGCGCGGGATGCACTATCCCGCAGCGGCGCGAGGAAATCGGCCAGTGCGGTCTCCAGCTGCGCGAGCCCGGGGGATTCGATCGGGAAGTGGCCGCAGCCTTCCAGCAGTACCCGGCGCTTGGGCGCGGCCAGCCGGTCAAAGAACGGATCGCTGATGGCGACCGGGGTCCAGGCGTCGTTGGCCGGGTGGGCCAGCAGCACCGGGCAGCGGTCGAAGGCTTCCGGGGCGGGCACGTCGGCGTCGAACAGCGAGGCCAGCAGGCCCACCGGCACGCGGTTGCCGCCGCCCATCGGGTCGGCGCAGACCACGGCGGACAGCGCCGCATCGCGCGACATGTGCTGCATGTGGGTGAACCAGCGCACCGGCACGCGCAGGCCGCGGGTGATGCGGGCCAACGGGCGCAGCCAGGGCAGGCTGTGGCGCATCCAGGGATAGCGCACCAGCGCGGCCTGCACGGCGGCGTCGCACGGGTTGGCCAGGGTGGTCACCACCAGCCCGCGCACGTGCGGCGAGCGGGCCGCCACCTGGTAGGCAAGGAAGCCGCCGATGCTGGCCCCCAGCAGCACGATGGGCCGGGGCCGGGCGCGGTATTCGGTGTCGATCAGGGCCAGCAGCGCCTGCTGCCAGACGCCGTAGTCCACCTGCGTCCAAGGGGCGCGGTGGCGGCCGTAGCCGGGCAGATCCGGGGCGATCACTTCCACGCCGTGGCGGCTGAGCCGCTGCGCGAGCGGCGCGAACAGGCGCCCGTAGCCGCCGGCGCCATGTACCAGCAGCACGCTCACCGGCGCGTCGGCCGGGCCGTGCCGGTCCAGCGGCAGCGTCCAGCCGCCGGCACGCACCGTTTCAGCGTGGGGGGCCGGATGCGCGTGCGGCAGGCCGAAGAAGGGCAGGTAAGCCCGCCAGTACGGCGGATAGGGATCATGCGGGGCGATCATGCCCCAGTGTCGCATTGCCGGTGAGAAGCCTGAACAGGCCGGCAAGGGTGCTTGACCCCGGCCGGATCGCTGCCGACCATACGCTGTTGTCCCGCGACAGCGACGGCCGCCCCCTTCGGCACGCCCCCGTCCCTTGCCGCGCCATCGGTGCTGGCCGCCCGGCCACGCATCGCCCCCACCGTTTGGTCCGGCACAGGCCGGAGGTAGCTGATGATCATCAAAATCGTACTGGCAGCGCTGTTCGTGGCCTGCGTGCTGTACATCCATTTCCGCGGCAAGGTCCGTGCGCGCTGGGCCCGCCAGCTGCTGGACCATTCCAGCTTCATGGCGCCCATCAACGTGGTGATGTACCTGTTTTCCAAGGTGCCGACCACGCCGTTCCTGGACCCGGGCAAGGAGTTCCCGCAGCTGGAGCCGCTGCGCCAGAACTGGCAGATGATCCGCGATGAGGCGCTGGCCCTGCGCGATGCGGACAAGATTGCCGCCTCGAGCAGCTTCAACGATGCCGGCTTCAATTCGTTCTTCCGCCGGGGCTGGAAGCGCTTCTACCTGCGCTGGTACGGCCCGGCGCACCCGTCGGCCAAGGCGCTGTGCCCGAAGACCACCGCGCTGATCGAATCGATCCCGGACGTGCGCGCGGCGATGTTCGCGCAGCTGCCGCCGGGCAGCGAACTGCGCCCGCACCGCGACCCGTTCGCCGGTTCGCTGCGCCTGCACCTGGGCCTGACCACGCCCAACGACGATGGCTGCTACATCGTGGTGGACGGGGTGAAGAAGAGCTGGCGCGATGGCGAATGGATGATGTTCGATGAGACCTACATCCACCATGCGCACAATGAAACCGACCAGGACCGGGTGATCCTGTTCTGCGATATCGCCCGCCCGCTGCACTTCGGCCTGCCGGGCTTGTTCAACCGTGCGGTGGCGGCCACGCTGCTGGCCGGTGGCGCTTCGCCGAACCTGCCGGGTGACCCGACCGGTGGCGTCAACAAGGCCTTCGGCAGCCTGTACAAGGTGCGCCTGAAGGCCAAGGCGCTGCGCGAGCGCAGCTGGCTGGCCTACCAGCTGATCAAGTGGGGCCTGGTGGTGGCGGTGGTGGCCGGTATCTGGGCGCTGTGATTGAACGGCTGCCGGGCAGGGCCCGGCACTGCCGGACAACAAAAAACCCGCGCTGTCGCCAGCGCGGGTTTTTGCTTTGGCAGGTGCCAACCGGGGTTGGCACGCTTTCCGATCAACCCTTCAGTGCGGCCTGCACGAACGGCGGGGTGACCAGCACGCCGGTGTGCAGCGCGGCGGTGTAGTACAGGGTGTCAAAGCCCTTGGCGGCCGAATCGGCCTGGCGGAAGTCGAAGCCGCTCTCGCCCTTGCGGGCCAGGGTGACGCTCCACCAGCCGGTGGGGTAGCACGGCTGCGGGAACGGCAGGGTCTTGAACGAACCGAAGCCGGCCTTGCCCATCTCGGTGCGCATCTCGTTGATCAGTTCCAGCTGCATCAGCGGCGATTCGGACTGCTGCACCAGGATGCCGTCGTCCTTCAGGGCCTTGAAGCAGCTTTCATAGAAGGCCTTGTTGAACAGGCCTTCGCCCGGGCCGACCGGGTCGGTCGAATCGACGATCACCACGTCCACGCTGCCGGCCGGGCAGTTGGCCATGTAGGCCACGCCGTCGTCGAACAGCAGCTCGGCGCGCGGGTCGTTGTTGGACTCGCACAGTTCCGGGAAGTGCTTGCGCGCCATCACGGTGACCTGCTCGTCGATATCGCACTGGGTCACGCTCTCCACGCCGGTGTGCTTGAGCACTTCGCGCAGGGTGCCGCAGTCGCCGCCGCCGATGATGACCACGCGCTTGGGGGCGGCGTGGGTGAACAGCACCGGGTGGCTGATCATCTCGTGGTAGAAGAAATTGTCCTTGCTGGTCAGCATGATGGCCCCATCGATGGTCATCAGGTTGCCCCAGTCGGTGGTCTGGAAGATTTCGATCTTCTGGAACGGCGACTGCACCTCGTCCAGCTTGCCGGTGATGCGGTAGCCGATGGCCGAGCCGGTGCGCTCGAAGTGTTCGATGTACCAGTTGTTGCTGTCAGTCATGGAGCGGGTCCTTCTGGGTCCTGTTCGGAGGGTAAAGCCGGGCTGGCGGGCGGGGCCGCGTGGCACAGATGCCACATCCGGACGGATCGGCCCGTTCAGGTTCAGACCTGCCACGGGCGCGGGCGCGCATGATAACGGACCTGTCGGCATATAGGCGTTATCATGCCCCCCCTTTTATTACCAACAAGGCCGACTGCAATGACCGATTGGTCCCTCGACCAAGCCCGCAAGACCTACTCGATCCCGCATTGGGCGGATGGCTACTTCGATGTGGATCAGGCCGGGCATATGGTGGTGAGACCGACCGGGGCGGACGGCCCGGTGGTGTCGCTGCCCAAGGTGGTCGATGCTGCCCGCGCGGCGGGTGCCAAGCTGCCGCTGCTGGTGCGCTTCCCGGACATCCTGGGCCAGCGCCTGGGCAAGCTGCAGGCCGCCTTCGCCCAGGCCCAGCAGGACTGGGAGTACGCCGGCGGCTACACCGCGGTCTACCCGATCAAGGTCAACCAGCACCGCGGCGTGGCCGGCACCCTGGCCAGCCACCACGGCGAAGGCTTCGGCCTGGAAGCGGGCAGCAAGCCCGAGCTGATGGCCGTGCTGGCGCTGTCGCGCCCGGGCGGGCTGATCGTCTGCAACGGCTACAAGGACCGCGAGTACATCCGCCTGGCCCTGATCGGCCGCAAGCTGGGCCTGCAGACCTTCATCGTCATCGAGAAGCCCTCCGAGCTGAAGCTGGTGCTGGAAGAGGCCAAGGCGCTGGACGTGAAGCCGGGCCTGGGCGTGCGCATGCGCCTGGCCTCGCTGGGCGCGGGCAAGTGGCAGAACAGTGGTGGCGACAAGGCCAAGTTCGGCCTGTCCCCACGCCAGCTGCTGGACCTGTGGAAGTCGCTGCGTGACACCGAGTACGCCGACTGCCTGAGCCTGCTGCACTTCCACATGGGCTCGCAGATCTCCAACGTGCGCGACATCGCCAACGGCATGCGCGAAGCCACCCGCTACTTCGTGGAACTCTCGCGCCTGGGCGCGAAGATTACCCACGTGGACGTGGGCGGTGGCCTGGGCGTGGACTACGAAGGCACCCGTTCGCGCAGCTTCTGCTCGATCAACTACGGCCTGCATTCGTATGCCAGCAACATCGTGCAGCCGCTGGCCAGTGCCTGCGAAGAGCACGGCCTGACCCCGCCGCGCATCGTCACCGAGTGTGGCCGTGCGATGACCGCACACCACGCGGTGCTGATCGCCAACGTGTCCGAAGTGGAGCAGGCGCAGGAAGGCCGCGTGCCCGATGCGCACGACGACGAACCGGCCTCGATCCGCCACCTGCGCGAAATCCACGACGAACTGGACCAGCGCCCGGCCATCGAGCTGTTCCAGGAAGCCCAGCATTTCCATGCCGAAGGCCTGGCCAGCTACGCGCTGGGCCAGATCGACCTGCCGCAGCGTGCGCGCATCGACGATCTGTTCTATGCCATCGCCCATGGCGTGCGTGCGCGCCTGAGCTATGACGAGAAGAGCCACCGCCCGGTGCTGGATGAACTGAACGAGCGCCTGGTCGACAAGTACTTCGTCAACTTCAGCGTGTTCGAATCGATTCCGGACGTGTGGGCCATCGACCAGGTCTTCCCGATCGTGCCGATCGAGCGCCTGGACGAGCAGCCCGACCGCCGCGGCATCATCGCCGACATGACCTGCGATTCGGACGGCATGGTGGAAACCTACGTCGAGAACGAAAGCCTGGACAGCTCGCTGCCGCTGCACGCGATGAAGCCGGGCGAAAGCTACCGCATCGGTTTCTTCATGGTCGGTGCGTACCAGGAAATCCTGGGCGACATCCACAACCTGTTCGGCGATACCGACGCGGTGGAAGTGCTGGCCGATGCCGATGGCTATGCCATCACCCAGCAGCGCCGTGGCGATACCACCGATGTGATGCTGGACTACGTGGGCTACAAGCTGGACGAGCTGCGTGCGGTGTACCAGCAGCGCGTGGCCGCCGCCGCGCTGTCGCCGGAACGCGCGCAGGAGCTGTCGCAGGCGCTGGAAGCCGGCCTGACCGGCTACACCTACCTGTCCGACGAACCGCTGGCCTGAGGGACTGCGGGGCGCCGGGGATGACCCGGCGCTCCCGGCAGCGATGAGCGCCCGCGCGATCTTCCACCTGTTCCTGCATGCCGCCGTGCCCGCGTTGCTGGCAGGGCTGTTCTGGCGCAAGCGTTTTGCCTCGGCCTGGCTGCTGATGCTGCTGGGCTGGGTGATCGACCTGGACCACCTGCTGGCCGACCCGATCTACGCCCCGAACCGCTGCAGCATCGGCTTCCACCCGCTGCACACCGCCCCGGCCATCGCCGTGTATGCCGGCCTGTGCGTGCCGAAGAAAACCCGCTTGTTCGGTATCGGGCTGATGATCCACATCGTGCTCGATGCCATTGATTGCTGGTGGATGCACCACCGGTAGGGGCGGGCGGCTGCCCATCGATGATGGGGACGTATGCCGGTTGTGATGCGGGATGGTGATCGGCAGGTAGAGCCGGCTGTTGATCGACGGTTGTTCGCGGTAACGACGACCCGCGCGCGCGACCCCGTCACCCGCCTCACCCCAGCGGCAGTTCCAGCCGCGCGCGCAACCCGGGGTTCTCATTGGACAGCCGCAGCGAGCCGCCGTGGCTGGCGGCGATTTCCGCGGCAATCGCCAACCCCAGGCCACTGCCTTCCACGCGCTCATCCAGCCGCACGCCGCGCTGCAGTACGGCCTCCAGTTTGGCTGCATCCAGCCCCGGGCCGTCGTCGCGCACTTCGATATGCAGACGGTCCTGCATCGCCAGCGCGCGCAGGCGCACTTCGCTGCGCGCCCATTTGCCTGCGTTGTCCAGCAGGTTGCCCAGCATTTCTTCCAGATCGGTGGCGGCGCCGGCGAAGGCCAGCCCGGTGGCCACGTCCATCTGGAAGCGCACGCCACGGCTGCCATGCACGCGGGTCATCAACCGGCACAGGGCTTCTGCCGCCGGTGCCACCTCGCTGCGCTGGTGGTGGTCCACGGCCAGGCCGGCGGCCAGGTAGCGTTCGATGCTGGCGCGCATCCGCGCGCCCTGCTCATGCAGGGTCAGGCGCCAGTTGCGCCCTTCGCCCTGGGCTTCGGCAGCCAGCACGCTCAAGGGTGTCTTCAGGGCGTGGGCCAGGTCTTCGGCGCTGCTGCGCGCGCGCGCGACCATGCGCTGGTGATGGTCCAGCAATGCATCCAGCTCATCGGCCAGCGGCGCGATTTCGCGGTCCAGCCGGGTGCGGTCGATGCGGCTGGCATCGCCGCTGCGAATGCGCTCCAGCTGCTGGCCCAGGGCGCGCAGCGGGCGCAGGCCGAAGTGCACCTGGCTGGCCAGCACGGCCAGCCACGCCGCCACCAGCACGGCCAGCGCGATGGCCGTGCGCTGGCGGAAGGCGCTGACGTCGGCGTCCAGCGCGCTGCGGTCGGTGGCCACCACGGCGATGTAGGGTTGCGTTGCCCGTGGCAGCCGCACCTGCTGCACGCGGGCGCGCAGGGTTTGCTGCAATGGGCCGGGCAGATCGCGGGTGACCGCGCCGGTGGCCGCTGCGGTCAGGGTCTGGTCCCACAGCGAGCGCGACTGCAGCAGCACCGTGCCACTGCCATCGGCAATCTGCCAGTAGGCCCCGGAAAACACGCGCTGGAAGCGGGCGTCGTTGGGTTCCTGGCGCAGCTGCAGCTGGCCGTCGGGGCCCACCTCGGCCTGTGCCAGCAGGGTCAGCATGTCCTGCTGCAGGGCGTTGTCGATCTGGTCGCGCGCGCTGCGCTTGAACAGTTCGCCCAGCAGCGCGCTGGCCAGCAGCGAGACCAGCAGTACGCCCAGGCCACCGACCAGCAGCAGGCGCCGCCGCAAGGATGGCGGGCGGCTCATGGCGGTGCCAGCCGCCAGCCCTGGCCGCGCACGGTGTGGATCAGCTCGAGGCCCAGCTTGCGCCGCACGCGGCCCAGCAGCACGTCCAGCGCATTGGAATCGGGGTCGTGGCCGCCATCGAAGACATGCTCGCCCAAGCGGTCGCGGCCGATCACCTGCCCGGCATGGTGGATGAAGTAGCTCAGCACGCGGAATTCCTGTGGACTCAGCGCCAGCGGCTGCCCGTCCAGATCGAACTGGCCGGCATTGATGTCCAGCTGCAGCGGCCCGCACTGCAGGCGCGGGCTGGCATGGCCGGCGCTGCGGCGGATCAGTGCACGCAGGCGCAGGATCAGCTCGTCCGGCTGGAAGGGCTTGGTCAGGTAGTCGTCGGCACCGGCATCGAAGCCGGCCAGCTTGTCGTGCCAGCGGGCGCGTGCGGTCAGCACCAGCACCGGGAAGCTGCGCCCGGCGGCACGCCAGCGCTCGATCACGCTCAGGCCATCCAGCCCGGGCAGGCCCAGATCGACGATGGCGGCATGCAGGTCGTCGATCTGGCCGATCTCCTCGGCCCGGCGGCCGTCGGCAGCGGCGGTCACCACATAGCCGGCCTGCTCCAGCAGCGGCTGCAGCCGCTGCGTCAATGCGCCATCGTCCTCGGCCAGCAGGATCCGCATCAGTCCTCGTCCAGTTCGGTCTTCAGCAATCGTCCGTTGCGCGCATCATAGTCCAGCTCGACCACCACGCCGTCAGCGCGCAGGATTTCCACTTCGTACACGCCATCATCCAGCTCCACTTCCAGCAGCTGGCCGGGGTGGCGCCTGAGCGCATCGCGCACCACGCTTTCCAGCGGCACGTAGCGGCCCTGCTGCACGGCACGGCGCGCCACCTGCTGCGCCGGGTCCTGGGCCGGTGCGGCGCCGGGGGCGGGGCCGGCCAGGGCCAGCAGCAGCGGCAGCAGGGAAAGGACGGGCATGGTCGATCGCGGCATGGCAGCGGGGATGGGGCGAGTGTGCCGGCGGCGACTAACAGCCGGCTAACAACGGCTGCTAAGGGGCTGTTAGCCGGTACAGGCACCGTGGTGTTGCCGGGATGGTCCGGCAGCCCACAGGAGAACCCCCATGTTGAAGTCCTTCACCCTTGCCGCGGTGGTGGCCCTGGCCGTTGCGCCGGCCGCGCAGGCCGCTCCGCTCGGCCTGGCCCAGGTTGAACAGACGCTGCGCAAGGCCGGCTATACCCAGATCCATGAAATCGAACGCGACGACGGCCTGTGGGAAGCCGATGTCAGCCGTGCTGATGGCCGCTTCAGCGAGGTCTACGTGGACCCGAAGACCGGCGAGATCTTCGATGAGCACAACGGCCGTGCGTTGTTGCCCACCGACCAGGTGCTGGCCAGGGCGCAGGCCCACGGGCTGACGCAGATCCATTCGCTGGAGCGCGATGGCGCAACATGGTCGCTGGAAGCGCGCAATGCCCGCAACCAGCGCGTCGAGGTGCGCCTGAGCGGCTATGACGGCCGCATCCTGCACAGCGAGCGCGACGGCTGGCTGGATTGATGGCCCATGCCCTGCGGTGCCGGCGTGGGCCGGCACCCGGCGGCCCGGGTTACCAGCCGAACGGCGCCGGGTTGCCCCAGCCACCGCCGCGGCCCCAGTAGCCCGGGCCGGGGCCGTAGCCACCGTAGGGGCCGAAGAAGCCCGGGCCCTTGCCTTCGCTGACATGGATGTTGACGTTCACCCCGTGGGTCTTGCCGTCATCGGTGGTGTAGTTCTTGCTCAGGTTCAGCGTGGCGGCGTTGTAGTGCGTGTTGCCGTAGTTCTTGGCATAGCCGATGCCGGTGGTGAAGCTGCCGGACACCCGCAGCTTGTCGTCCGTCACGTCGGCGATCCTGGCGTCGTCGTGCACGCGCGGGCCACTCTTGTCGCCGTAGTAGGTGCCCGGCGGGTCCTGCTGCAGTGCCGGGTCGTTGAGGTAGCGCATCGGCGCCTGCGGCACGTTCAGGTCCAGCCCGTTCACCTGCGGCGCAGTGGCACCGGCAGCGGATTGGGCCAGTACGGTCCCGGGCAGGGCCAGGCACAGCAGCAGGGTCAGGGGGCGGATCATCACGGCGCTCCAACGGGCAGGGACGGCATGCACCACACGCGGCGGTACAGGCCGACGCTAGCAGGGGTTGCTTGAATGATGCCTGTCGCCGCCGGCATGTGGTAGATCCGGGCCATGCCCGGATGCCCCCCTACAGCCGCCCGAACCCGAACAGGTCCTGCAGCGGGTGGGGTTGCCGCTCGATCCGTGCCCGTATCAGCCCGGCGCCGATCATGGAATAGGTGATGCCATTGCCGCCGTAGGCCATGGCGAAGTGCACGCGCGGCCCCCATTGCGGATGCGGGCCGAAGAACGGCAGGCCGTCGGCGGTTTCGGCGAAGGTGCCGGCCCAGGAAAACGCCGGTACCGGCTGCAGCCACGGGAACCAGCCGCGCAGCTGCCGCAGCAGCCGGTCGGCCTTGCGCTGCACGCGGCGGTCGCGGCGGGCCGGTACGTCCAGCGCATCATCCAGCCCGCCCACCAGCAACCGGCCCTCGCCGGTGGCACGCAGGTACAGGTAGGGGCGGGCGCTTTCCCAGACCATCGTCCGTGACAGCGGGCCCAGAACATCCGGGGCGATGGGGTCGGTGATGAAGGCATAGCTGCTGCGGTTGCGCGCCACCGGCTGGCGCAGCCACTGCTGGGCGGCATAACCGGTGGCCATGACCACGTGGCGTGCCCGCACGGTGGCGCCGGTTTCCAAGCGCGCCGTCACCCCGCGCGTGGTGGGCTGCAGGTGGTGCACGGTGGTGCGGTCATGCACGCGGCCGCCACGGCGCTGCAGCCGCTGCAGCAGGCGGTAGGTCAGGCAGTACGGGTCCACGCGCGCCGCCTGCCGGGTCAGCAGCGCACCGCCGGCATCGACATCGAAGCGGGCCTGCAGCGCGGCACGGTCCAGCCAGCGCGCATCCAGGCCGGCCTGGCGGCGGGCCTGGCCTTCGGCCATCAGCACGGCAGCATCACGGCGGCCGCTGGCCAGGTACAGGCTGTCCATGCGCCTGAAATCCACGCCCTTCAGGCCGGCACTCACGCGGGCCAGTGCTGGCAGGGCCTGTGCACAGGCCTGGTAGGCCAGCGCGGCCGCCTGCGGTCCATGCCGCGCGGCCAGGTCCAGCAGGTGCGTGTCGATTTCATACTGCAGCAGGGCGGTGCTGGCCGCGCTGCTGCCCCAGCCGATGTCGCGCTGCTCGATCACCGCCACGTCATGGCCGTGCGCGGACAGTTCATCGGCAACCAGTGCGCCACTGATGCCGCCGCCCACCACCAGCACCTCGCAGTGCAGGTCCTGCTGCAGCGGCGGGAAGGCCTGGATCAGGCCGTTGCGTACCGCCCACCAGGGGTAGCCGCTTTTCAGGTCCATGCGGGCTCAGGCCGTGGGATGGCCGGTATGCGGGGTCTGGATCAGTTCGGACAGATCGAAGCCCTGCAGGCGCGCTGCGGCCAGATAATGGTCCTGCACGGTGGCATCCAGCTGCGGGGTACGCGACAGCAGCCACAGGTAACGGCGGTCGGGGCTGCCGACCAGCGACACGCTGTAGTCCGGGGCGATCTGGATCACCCAGTAGTCGCCCTTGGTGAACGGCAGCCAGCGCAGGCCCTTGGGCAGGAAGCTCACGGCCAGGCGCGCACTGTCGTTGTCCACCACGCAGGCCTCGCCGGTGGCTTCCTCCACCTGGCCGTCCATGCGGCAGCGGTTGTGCACGTGCACGTTGCCGTTGTCGAGCAGGCGGTAGTGCGCCGATACATCGGTGCATCCTTCCGGCTCGTGGCGCATGGGCAGCCGCGCGATCTCATACCAGGTGCCCAGGTAGCGGGGCAGCTTGAGGTCGGTGACGGTCTTGAGCTCGGCGGTAAGGGGCATCGTGCACGGGAAGGGTGGGGGTGTCTGCACCTTGCCGCGCGCGGCGCCATGGGCGGGTGAAGCCCAGGCGATGGCCGCGTCCAGAACGCAGCGTCGCTGCGGTGGTCCCGGGGCTGTCACCGGTGCGGCGCTATGCTCGTGCCAGCGCGGTGGTGTTCCAATCCAATGAATGTCGATGAAGACGATGGAGGTGCCGATGTACCACGTGATCCTGATGACCAGCGCGGCCACCGTGGCCCGTGAACGCTGGCCCGAGGCCGAGCCGCTGGTGGACTACCAGGGGGTCAGCTACAGCCTGCGCGCCGGGCCGCGGCAGCCGCTGCCCACCGACCACCCCTGGGACCCGATCGCGGTGTATGCGCCCGATGAGATCACCGAGGAAGAGTTCCAGGACTGGTATGGGCAGCTGCAGCCAGTGGTCGAGGAACTGCGGCTGAAGTACTGAGCGCACCGGGGGCGCTGCACACCGCGCCGCTGCCCATCTGCTATTTACGGTGCGTGCCGTATAGTCGCGCGCAGGCGCGGTGGTCCGCGTGAACCGGTGTGGCGGGCGTGTCTTCTTTCCGATCGATCCTGATGCGCAGGCCCTGGCTGGGCCTGCTGATGTGCAGCTGGTTGCTGCTGGCCGCGCCGCTGGCCGCGCTGGCGCAGTCGCCCGAGGATGACCCCAGCCCCAGGGAGCAGCTGCAGCAGGCCGAGGATGCCCTCAAGCAGGTGCAGCAGTCGCTGCAGGATGCCGAGGCGACGGAAACGCTGAAGGTGCTGTCCGAGCGGGCCAGCCAGGCCGCGCGCGATGCCGATGCCATCGGCAAGGCGCTGCAGCCGAAGCTGGACCAGCTCAAGCTGCAGCGCGACCAGCTGGGCGAGGTGCCCGAGGGCACCACGGAAAGCCGTGAGATCACCACCCAGCGCCGTACCTTGAACAAGCAGTACAGCGATCTGGATGCGCAGATCAAGATTGCCGGCCAGCTGGCGACCAGTGGCAAGCAGCTGGCCACCGACATCGACGCGCAGCGGGCCACGCAGTTCAGCGATGAACTGCTGCACAAGGTGGCTTCGCCGTTGTCGGCGCGCCTGTGGGAACAGGTGGCCGAACAGCTGCCGGGTGATGTGGAGCGCGTGGCGGGCCTGTACCAGATGGCCACCCGCACCGCGCAGGCCGGTATCCAGGCCAACGGCTGGACCACGCCGCTGCTGGGCCTGCTGGCCGCGCTGCTGATGGCGTTCCCGCTGCGCATGGGCCTGCGCGCGCTGGGCCGTCGCTTCGCCGCTTCCGAGCGCGCCCCGGATGGGCGCCTGCGCCGTTCCGGGCTGGCGCTGTGGCTGCTGCTGGTCGGCACGCTGCTGCCGGGCTTCGCCGCCGTGGTGCTGGTGGCCTCGCTGGACAGCATCGCTGCGATCCCGCCGCGCCTGCAGACCGTGGCCGAGCATTTCCAGGCCGCCACCTTCTTCTCCGCGTTCATCGTGGCACTCAGTGCCTGCCTGCTGGTGCCCAAGCGCCCGACGTGGCGCCTGCTCAACCTGGACGATACGGCGGCGTGGAAGCTGCGCAAGTACGCCTGGGGCGCGGCCGCGCTGACCTGGCTGAGCGTGGTGCTGGTGGCGGTGGACCGCGAGGCACGCACCAGCGAGGTCAGCACCATCGCCCTGGATGGCCTGATCGCGCTGACCTACCTGGGCCTGATCATGGCGATGCTGGTGACCCTGGCGCGCCTGCACCGGCGGCAGACCGCCGAGGCCGAGGCCAAGCTGGAAGCGGCCGCCAACGATGGGCATGTGCAGGGCGGGCCGGTGCGCCGCAGCGGCTGGATGGTGGTGGCCCGGGTAGCGGGCAACATCGCCGTGGTCTCGGCCATCATCGCCACGCTGCTGGGCTATCTCAACCTGGCCAAGTTCGTGAACCAGCAGCTGGTCTGGGGCGGGGTGATCGTGATGGCGGCCACCCTGCTGCTGAAGTTCGTCGATGACTTCTGCACGTGGCTGCTCAATGCCGACAGCCGGGTTGGCCAGACCATCCTGCTCAGCACCGGGCTGAGCGTATCGCGGGTGGAACAGGCCGGCGTGCTGCTGTCGGCGGTGCTGCGCATCGCGGTGGTGGTGCTGGCCGTGCTGGGCCTGATGGCACCGTTCGGCAACCTGGGGGCCGTGCTGGATTCGATGCAGGCCCTGGCCGATGGCACCACCATCGGCGGCATTCCGCTGGAGCCGGGCCGTGTTGCGCTGGCGGTGCTGGTGCTGGTGGTGGGCCTGGCGGTGATGCAGCTGGTACAGCACTGGCTGGCCGATACCTACCTGCCCAAGACCGAGCTGGACCTGGGCGCGCGCAATTCCATCAGTACCGTTGCCCGTTACGTGGGGGTCATCCTGGCGGTGCTGTGGGCGCTGGCCACGCTGGGCATCGGGTTCCAGAAGCTGGCGCTGGTGGTCAGCGCGCTGTCGGTGGGCATCGGCTTCGGCCTGCAGGCGATCACGCAGAACTTCGTGTCGGGCCTGATCCTGCTGGCCGAGCGGCCGGTCAAGATCGGCGACTGGGTGAAGCTGGGTGACCAGGAAGGCGACATCCGCCGCATCAACGTGCGTTCCACCGAGATCCAGGTGGGCGACAAATCCACGCTGATCGTGCCCAACTCGGAGCTGATCACCAAGACCATCCGCAACATGACGATGGGCAACAACCAGGGGCGCATCCAGATCCAGTTCGCGGTGCCCACCAGCACCGATGTGGCGGCGCTGCGGCAGGCGCTGCTGGATGCCTACAGCGCGCATGCCAACGTGCTCACGCAGCCGGCGCCGACGGTGTACATCGACAACATCGCCGGTGGCCAGATCACGATGAACAGTTTTGCCTACGTGGCCAGCCCACGGCAGGTGTATGCCACGCGCAGCGACCTGTATTTCAGCCTGCTGGGCATCCTGGCCGAGCGTGGCATCGCGTTGTCCACCCCGACCGACATCCATCTGATACGCGATACCCCGCCGGAGTGAGGAGTGGGTTTGTTGCAGGGCTGCGCCCTGCACCTGCTGAGGCAACGTCAACGTCAAAAGCGTGCATTCCGTGGGATGGCGGGGTGGGTCCGGTTGCGGGGGACGCCGTAAATACGTCCCTGTAGGCTCGGTCGCGCCATCCATGGCGCTCACGCCCCCGCAACCGGACCCACCCCGCCTTCGACGATTTCCCGCGATCTGTTGTAGATCCACGGCATGCGTGGATGCTTTTCGATGAATTCTCGAAATATTCGATGTCGATTGAGATCCATCCACGCATGGCGTGGATCTACCGTGTCGACCAAGGCCGACACCTGCCAACAGCCGCGTGAAGCTGTCAGAGGTGGGGCGGTGTCGGATTGCGGGGTGTCCGCGGCATGGATGCCGCGGCCAAGCCTACACGGACGTACTTGCGGCGTCCCCGCCATCCGACATCGCCCCGCCATCCCATGGAACGCCTGCTTTTGAAGTTGCTTTTGACGTTGCTCTGGCCTGTAGCAGGTGCGGGGCGCAGCCCGGCCGGCCCGGCCCCCTTTACCCCCGCGGTCGCGCGCGTGAGGGCACCAGCGCGAAGGTATCCACTGCCAGCTTCTCGGCATGGTTCAACCATGCGCGGATTTCCAGATCATCCACCTCGTGGTCCAGGCCGAAGGACACATTGATGCGGCCCTGCGCATCGGGCTGCACCCACTGCTGGGCCAGCACCACCTTGCGCTGCGAGGACACCGCTTCGATCCAGAAGCCACGCTCCGGGCGCGTGCTGGCCACCAGCTTGAGCATGTACTGGCCGGCCCGGGTGCGGCGGCCCTTCTGGGTGATCATGTGCGCCTGGCGCACGCTCGGGCGCGGCCCCTGTAACGCATCCAGCGGTGCATCCACCGCGATGCCCTGGCGCAGCTGTCCGTCGCGGTACAGCTTGATGCCGTTGTCGCGGTTCACCAGCAGCGCGCACCAGTCACCGTCGGCCGAACCGTCCTCGAACGCCGTGCAGCGGTCCACGTAGGCCAGGGTGTTGTCCGGGTCGGCATCGTCGAACTGTCGCGATGTATTTTCCAGGTAGACCGACTTCAGGCCCCAGTCCTTGTCGTATTCCAGCAGCACCGGCGGCTGCACGTGCTGCAGGCCCACCACCACCTGGTCATCGCCATCGATCTTCAGTTCACGGGTCGGTTCGCCCAGCCACAGCGAACGGGCGAAGGCCAGGTACTGCGGGTAGTCCTTGCCGCCTTCGCGCCGGGCGGCTGCACTGGCACTGGCCGGCCGCTTGTCGGCCAGCAGGGAACGGCCGAAGCCCAGCGCCTGCTGGTGCGGGTCGAGCAGGCCCAGCAGGGTGGCGCCGGAATCGAGCGTGCTGGCATCGGTGGCCTGCAGCTGGCGCGGTGCCACGCCGTCACCGAGGAACAGCAGCAGGTTCTCGCGCTGCTGCCGGGCCAGGATGTGGCTCAGATCGTTGGGCATGGCGAGGTGGTCGGAGGCGATCACGATCAGCGTGTCCTTGCCATAGGGGCTGGCCTGGATGCGGTCCACCAGCTGCGAGATCAGGCGGTCGGTGCACTTGAGCGCGTTGAGCAGGCCGATGTTGCCGTAGGCGCTGTCGTAGCGCGTGCCGCGGCAGGAAACGGGCAGGTGCCCGGCCGGGTGATGGGTGTCCATGGTCAATGTGGTCAGCATGAACGGTGCGCCCTGCCGCGACAGCTGCTCGAAGCGCTGGTACGCGGTGTCCAGCAGCACATCGTCATGCACGCCCCAGGTGGAGTAGTGCGTGCGGCCGATCTTCTTCTGCTGCTTGAACCAGTCCAGGTCATGTACTTCATCGAAGCCATGGCTGGCCAGGAACTGGCCCTTGCCGGCGAAGCGGCCGTTGGCGCCGCCCAGGTAATGGTTGGTGTAGCCCTGCTGCTTGAGGTAGTCGCCCAGGCAGACGGCCTTGGGCAGGAAGCTGCCCATGCGGTCCATGCTGTTCTCATCGCCCTGGGAGGTGGTCAGCGGCACGCCGCACATCGAGGACACCAGCCCGGCGATGGTCCAGCCGCTGCCTTCGGCCGAAGCCAGCCCGCGCACGTCCAGCGCCTTGCCGGCCAGGCGGTTGAGGTTGGGCATCAGGCCCGGGAACGTGCGCTCATCCAGATAGGTGCGTTCCAGGCTTTCGCCATAGATCCAGACGATGTTGCGCGGGCGCTGCAGCGCCTGCGTGGGCACCTGGTATTCCGGTGCCACGCGGCTGAAATCCACCGGGCGCAGCTGCTGGTACAGGCGCTGGCCATCGCGTGCCAGCGGGCTGACCGTGATGGCGACCAGCCAGGTGCAGGCGAAGGCGGCAAACCATGCGGTGCCGTGGCCGGGGCGTCGCCAGCGGCGCACGCGCGTGGCGAACAGCGGCAGCAGCGATACCAGTGCCAGCACGATGAAGCCGGCGATGACGCGCTTGAAGTCGGCCACGCCGGCGCCTTCCATGTCCGCGCCGAGGTGGTACAGGGTGGCCGCATTCAGGCCATCGCCGGACAACTGGTCGATCAACCACCACGCACTCAGTGCAAGCAGCAGCAGCGAGAACAGGCTGGCCTTGGCCCAGATGAAACGTTCCGAGGCAAGCAGCAACCAGGCCAACAGCAACAGCGACAGCAGCAGAATCCAGAGCATGGGCATCTTCGGCAGCGACGGGGTCGTGGTGATGGACGTCGTACCGACGCGCTGTCCATCCGATCGCAGCTGCGATGCACAGGTGCATGACAGGGCGATGACTGGATCATGCCTGCGCGAACCTGACTGAAATGTTTGTTCGTTGATGAATGTGATGGCGCAGCGCGAAACACGCCGCATGCGTTAAAACTGCGTGCAGATGCACGCATCATGTGTCGGTTCGTGTCGATGTATCCCTGTTCAGCGGTGCCCGCGTTCCTCGCGTGCGCGTGCACGGCGGTCGAACAGCAGCGCGCTGGCGATCAGGCCCAGGCCGAGCACAACGCCGATCAGCATCAGCAGCATCGCGATGGCCGGATACCCGAACAGATGCCAGCCGGTTTCCACGCGCATCATCAGCGAGGACGCCATGATGAGGGCGGCAGTGATGATGCCGGCCGATACGCGGTTGGCGATCTTCTGCAGGTTTTCCATCAGCCGCGACTCCTCCAGCCCGGTCACCTTCATCTGCAGCCGGTTTTCGGCCAGCAGCGCCATGATGTCGGTGAGCTTGCGCGGGCCATCGCGCAGCAGCTGCTGCAGTTCCATCGCCTCGCTGGCCAGGTTCGCTGCCGACAGCGATTTCTTCAGGCGCGCGCGCATCACGTGCTGCAGCTGGCGTTCGACGATGCGCCGGGTTTCCAGCTGCGGCGCCAGCAGGCGGCACACCGTTTCCAGGTTCAACAGCGCCTTGCCCAGCAGGCTCAGTTCCGGTGGCGTGCGCAGCCCGCTCGCCGTGGCGATGCGTACCATGTCCAGCACCACCCGGCCTTCGGAAAAGCTGCTGGTGGCCGCATAGCGGGCGATCAGCTGGCCGGTCTCGCGCAGGTAGCGTTCCTCGTCGAAGGCTTCCAGCCGGGTGCTGATGCTGATCAGGTCGTCGGCCACTTCCTCGCCGCGCCCATCCACGGCGGCGAACAGGATCTTCAGCAAGCGCTCGCGCAGCCGTGGCGGCATGTGCGCGACCATGCCCAGGTCGAAGATCGCCAGGCGTCCATCGGGCGTCACCCGCAGGTTGCCCGGGTGCGGGTCGGCATGGATCTCGCCATGCACGAAGATCTGGTCCAGGTAGCCACGGATCAGCGCGGCGGCCAGCGGCTCCATCGATTCCTCGGTGCGACGCACATCGGGAATGGCATCCACGCGCACGCCGTTGACCAGTTCCATGGTCAGCACGCGTTGGCTGCAGTAATCGTTGACCGGCTGCGGCACCCACAGGCGGCGGAAGGGCTTGAGGTGCTGGCCGAAGCGCGCCAGGTTCTCGGCTTCGGCGTGGTAGTCCAGCTCCTGCATCAGCGTCTTGGCGAATTCGTTGAGCCAATCGCGCAGGCGCACGCGGCGGCCGACCTGGGTCAGGTGATCGGCGGCCAGCGCGAAGCTGCGCAGCGCTTCCAGGTCCGAGCGCAGCTGCGCGGCCACTTCCGGCTTCTGTACCTTCACCGCAACCTGCCGGCCGTCATGCAGCACGGCGCGATGCACCTGCGCGATGGAAGCGCAGCCCAGCGGTTGCGGGTCGAAACTGGCGAACAGCTTGTTCACCGGCACGCCCAGTTCCTGTTCGATGATGGCGTGGATGCGTTCGACGGGAATGGCGGCCACCTGTTCCTGCATGCGCTCCAGGGCCGTGGCGAATTCCACCGGCACCATGTCCGGCCGCGTGGACAGCATCTGGCCGAGCTTGACGAAGGTCGGGCCGAGCGCCTCCAGATCGCTGACGAACTGTTCGGGGTTGCCGTCGGCCGGGACATCGGCATGGCTGCCGGCGGTGTCCAGGTTCATGCCGGAAAACACGCCCGAATGCCGGTAGCGCATCAGCAGGCGCAGGATCTGGCTGCGCCGGTTCATGCCGGTCACCAGCGGTGGGTTGCTCGTGGCGGTGGACGGACTGCTCAAGCGGAACTCCTTGATGTCGGCGGCGCGTCGGGCCCGGTAGCGCCCGGCGCCGCCGGGCGGAACGGGATCACCGGGCCAGTGTCCCCGCAGCCGGGTAGGCGCACGGTGAACCCGCTTCCGCAGGCGCGGCCGGATCGGTCAGAATCCGCCTTCGACCCTCTTTGTTGGATGTGCCATGGCCGGTGCCAGCCTGTTCGCCCTGCTCGACGATATTGCTTCGCTGCTGGATGACGTGTCCGTGCTGACCAAGGTGGCCGCCAAGAAGACCGCCGGCGTGCTGGGCGATGACCTGGCGCTCAACGCCGAACAGGTGACCGGCGTGCGCGCCAACCGGGAACTGCCGGTGGTGTGGGCAGTGGCCAAGGGCTCGCTGGTCAACAAGGTGATCCTGGTGCCGGCGGCGCTGGCCATCAGTGCGCTGGAAGCCTGGCTGCACGGCCGGGGCTGGAACGTGCCGCTGATCGTGCCGTTGATGATGATCGGTGGCGGTTTCCTGTGCTTTGAAGGCGTGGAAAAGCTGGCGCACAAGTTCCTGCACTCGGCCGATGATGATGCGCAGCGGCAGGCCGAGCGCCGCCAGGCGCTGGCTGACGAACAGGTGGACATGGTGGCCTGGGAAAAGGAGAAGGTGAAAGGCGCGGTGCGCACCGATTTCATCCTGTCCGCCGAGATCATCGTGCTGACCCTGGGCGTGGTGGCCGCCGCGCCGTTCATCAACCAGGTCGGCACGCTGGCCGTGGTGGCCGTGGCCATGACGATCTTCGTGTACGGGCTGGTGGCCGGCATCGTCAAGCTGGACGATCTGGGCCTGTACCTGGCGCGCAAGGGGGCGGCGCTGGCGGCACTGGGCCGTGGCCTGCTGGTGGCAGCGCCATGGCTGATGAAGTTCCTGTCCATCGCCGGCACCGTGGCGATGTTCCTGGTCGGCGGCGGCATCCTGGTCCACAACGTGCCGGCGCTGCACCATGCGGTGCAGGCGCTGGGCGGTGACGGCCCGTGGGGCTGGCTGGTGAATGCGGCCGCCAACATCGGCGTCGGCCTGGTGGCCGGTGCGGTCATCCTGGGCGTGGTGCAGGGCGTGCAGAAGCTGCGCGGCCGGTAGAGGCCGCTGCTCCGGTAGAGGCCAACCTGGGTTGGCACGTTTCTACCATGGCAGCCAACCCAGGTTGGCATCTACCAACACGGATGCCGGTGTACGGCGGGATTACCCGGCCTGCACCCGGTTCTTGCCCTGGCGCTTGGCCGCATACAGGGCGGCGTCGGCGCGCTGCAGCAGCTGTTCGCCGCTGTCGCCGGGCTGCCACTGCGCCAGCCCGGCGCTGAAGTGCACCGGCACACGCTGGCCCTGCACGGTCAGCACGCGGTGGGCCAGCGAGCGCTGCAGGCGCTGCACGGTGCCCATGCCATCGGCGGCCGGTGTTTCCGGCAGCACCAGCACGAATTCATCGCCGCCCAGGCGGGCCACGCCATCGGTGGCGCGCAGCAGCAGGCGGCAGACCGCCACCAGGTGCTGCAGCACGGCGTCGCCACCGGCATGGCCATGGGCATCGTTGGTCAGGTGGAAATCGTCCAGGTCCAGCACGGCCACCCCCAGCGGGCTGCCGTTGCGCGCGGCACGGGCCAGCTCGCGTGCCAGCAGTTCGTCCAGCCCGCGCCGGTTGAGCGCGCCGGTCAGCGGGTCGGTACGCACCAGGTCGCCCACTTCGCGCAGCTCGTTTTCCAGTTCGGTGATGCGCTGCTCGGCGCGCTCCACATCCGCGCGTGCGGTGGCCAGGTGGTCGCGGGCCTGCGCGGCCTGCTGCTGCACCTTGCCGGTGTCATGCATCACGTCCTGCAGCAGCTGGTTGAGATCGGCAATGCTGCGCGCCTCGCGCAGCGCCAGCGCGTAGCTGCTGATGCGGTCGTGGTATTCACCGGTGCTGGTGGCCATGCCATCCATGCGCTCGATGAACTCGCCCATCAGCCCGCGCATGGCCGCCTTGGATTCGTTGATGCCCTCACGCAGCAGGCCCTGCCGGTAGATCACCTCGCGCAGTTCGGCGCGCGTGCGCTCCACCGCTTCCGGGTCCACCGGGCCGGACAGCAGCTGCCGCACCGCGCCGATCTGGCCCTGCAGCCAGCTGCGGTCATCCAGCAGTTCGCTGACGTTTTCCAGCAGCAGGTCGAATAGGTTCAGCAGCAGGTCCTGCTGTTCCTGCCAGCCTTCGCCGCGCACGCCGATCTGGTGGCTCAGTTCGCGCACGCCCTGTTCGATCGGCTCCAGCGGTGCACCGGGCTGCCAGGCACGCAGGGTGCCGGCCAACTGCGTGGCCTGCTCGCGCAGGCCCGGGTCGTGCTGCAGCAGCGCCACCACGGCCGTGCCCAGCAGCAGGCGCAGCTGCTCGCGCAGGCGCAGGCTGTCGGGCTGGCCATCGGGGGATTGCTGTTCGATGGTGCGGATGTACTTGTCGATCAGCTGGCGCATCGCCCGGCCGTAGCGGGGCCAGTCGGCGCTGGCCTGTGCCGATTGCAGGCGGTCGCCCATGTCGCCCAGTTCGCCGGGCAGGGTCGCCATGCCGTTGGCGAACGCGGCCAGCAGCGGTTCGGGCGCATCGGCCCCGGCGAACAGCTGCTGCAGTGCCACCGCGCCACCGCCCTGCAGGACCACCCGGTCGCCACGGCCGTCGTCGGCCACCGCCCGCACGCGCGCCAGCGGGCCCAGCGCGGTGCCGGTAGCAGGGCGATCGTCGGGGCGGTCCGTCATGGGGAAATCCTGGGTGGGAAAGGCACCGGTGGCCGGCACCAGTGACAGCATATCGGCGCGGCCGACGGTGGCTTGAACGGCTAGGATGGGCACAGGATGCCGCAGGAGGGGGAGCGATGCGCGTGATGTTGCTGGGGGCCAGTGGCCTGGTGGGCAGCCGGGTACTGCCGCGGCTGCTGTCCGACCGCCGCTGCAGCGGTGTGGTGGCCCCGGCGCGGCGTCCACTGCGGGCCCGTGATGCCCGCCTGGAAAACCCCGTGCTGGACTTCGGTGCCTTGCCCACGGCACCGGACTGGGCACGCGTGGATGCGGTCATCTGCGCCCTGGGCACCACCCGTGCGCAGGCCGGCAGCCGCGAGGCCTTCGCGCGGGTGGACCACGACTATCCCCTGGCCTTCGCCCGTTTGGCGCAGGGGCAGGGGGCGGGGGTGTTCGTGCTGAACTCGGCGGTGGGCGCCAATGCCCGCTCGCCCTTCTTCTACAACCGGGTCAAGGGCGCGCTGGAAGACGACCTGCGTGGTCTGGGCTTTGCCGCGCTGACGTTGGTGCGGCCCGGTGTTATCGGTGGCGAGCGCAGCCAGCGCCGTCCAGCCGAGCAGCTGGCGCAGCGCGTGCTGGGGCTGTTCGGGCCGGTGCTGCCGCGCGGCTGGCGGCTCAACCCCGCCGATGTGATCGCCGCCGCCCTGGTGGAGGCCGCGCTGGACCCGCAGCCGGGGCAGACCGTGGTGCCTGCCCGCGACCTGGTGGGCTGAGCCGGTGTCACGTCCGCTCCGCCTGGCCCAACTGCTGCAGGTGCTGCGCGGCTACCGGCGCCCTGTGCGCGGGCAGCGGCTGGCCGATCAGATGGGCGTGAGCCTGCGCACGCTCTACCGCGATATCGCGACCCTGCGCGAACAGGGGGCCGACCTGCATGGCGACCCCGGTTACGGCTTCTTCCTGGAGCCTGGCGAGTTCCTGCCGCCGTTGACCCTGCCCGCGCTGGAAGTGGATGCGCTGTCATTGGGGCTGCGCTGGGTGGCCGCCAATGCCGATCCGGTGCTGGCCGATGCCGCGCGCAGTGCGCTGGCACGCATCAGCCATGCCCTGCCGGAAGCGCGCCGCCAGCGCCTGCATGACAACCCGCTGGGTGTCGGGCCGGCCCGCCCACCGCCGCCCACCGTTGCGCAGATCATGCAGCAGGTACGCGAGGCACTGGCTGCACGCCGCTGCCTGCAGCTGGCCTATCGCGATGCTGCAGGGGAGGACAGCGTGCGCACCGTCTGGCCGGTGACGCTGGGCATCTTCATGACCGATCCAATGCTGGCCGCGTGGTGCGAGACACGGGCGGCCTTCCGCCATTTCCGCCTCGACCGGGTGCAGGCGCTGCAGAGGCTGGAGGTGCCGATTCCCGCCACGCACCCGGTGCTGATCCGGCGCTGGCGCAAGGAACAGGGCATCGAACCGGAGTGGGAACCGTGCTGAGCCGGGGCCGGGTGTAGCCGGCATCGAGGCGCACGGCCGCTGACAGAATCTGTCAGCGGGGCCACCGCACCATGGGCGCTCCCAATGACGGAGTTGCCCATGTTCCAGCCCACCCTGCTGCTGCAGTACGTTCGCGATGTCGCCACCAGTACCGCGTTCTATGCCGCCTTGCTCGGCCGGCCCGCCGTCGAGCAGTCTGCGGTGTTCGCCCTGTTCCCGCTCGGCGATGGAGCCGTGCTTGGGCTATGGCAGCGCGATGATGTGAAGCCTGCCGTCAGCGCCGATGCCGGTGCGGCCGAACTGGCGATGGTCGTGCCCGATGCGGCCACCGTGCAGCGCATGCACGACCAGTGGCAGGCGCAGGGCGTGAAGATCGTGCAGGCCCCGGTCACCTTGCCGTTCGGGCATACGTTCGTCGGCGTGGATGTGGACGGGCATCGCCTGCGTATTTACAGCCGTGCCGTGCACGGGTGATGCTGGCATTGCCATGAACGAAAAACGCCGGGCGATGCCCGGCGTTTTCGTGCCTTTCCTGTTGCTGGCGATCAGCTGGCCAGGGCCAGGTCGTCCATCATCGCGCGCAGGAAGCGGGCCGCTTCACCGCCGGTAGCCGCGCGGTGGTCGAAGGTGACCGACAGCGGGATCATCTTGTGCGCTTCCACGCCACCCATCACCGGGGTCATCTGGTGGCGGGCACGGCCGGCACCGACGATGGCCACGCACGGCGGCACCACGACCGGGGTCGCGTAACGGCCGGCGAACATGCCGAAGTTGGACAGCGAGATGGTGTAGCCGCTCAGTTCGGAGGCGGCGATCGAGCGCGATTCCACCTGCTCGCGCAGGCGGTTGACGCCTTCGCGGATGCCGCGTGCATCGAGCATGTCGGCATTGCGCAGGGCCGGTACGAACAGGCCGTCGTCGGTATCCACGGCGATGCCGATGTCCACCTGCGCGTGCAGGGTACGGGTCAGCGCTTCACCGTCGAACCAGGCGTTCATCGCCGGCACCTTCTGCGCGGCGACCACGATCGAGCGCACCAGGCGGGCGGTCACATCATTGCCCGGCAGCCAGGCATGGATGTCGGCGTCGTCGTTCAGCGTGGTCGGCACGACCTTGCTGTGCGCATCGGCCATCACCCGCGCCATGTTGCGGCGCACGCCCTTCAGCGGCTCCGGCTGGCCCTTGGCGACCACGCCCGGCGGCTGGGTGCGCATCGGCTTGCCCGCGGCAGACAGCGGGGTGCGGTCCTGGCTCTGTACCGGGGCGGATACCTGTGCCGGTGCCGGTGCGGCGTAGGCCGCTGCAGCCACCGGTGCCGGGGCGGCACCGACCTTGGCGCTGCCATCGGCCGCGGCCTGCTTGACGTCGGCCATGGTCACCGCGCCATCGGCGCCGGTGGCGCGCACGCGGGCCAGGTCCACGCCCAGCTTGCGGGCCATGGCGCGCACGGCCGGCACGGCCTTGACGCCACCGACGGCCAGCGCCTGTTCGGTGTGCACGGCGTTGGAGCTCTGCATCGCACCGACCACGGTGCCGGCGTCATCGCGCTCGGCCTTTTCTTCAGCGGCCACCGGGGCGGCTGCGGCCGGCAGCGGCGGCGGGGTCGGGGCGGCAGCCGGTGCCGCCGGGGCATGGCCGTGGCTGTGGCCGGTGTCCTGGCCATCGGCGCGCTGCGGCAGGTTCGGGTCGATCTCGAAGCTGGCCAGCACCGCGCCGGTGGTGATGATGTCGCCGGCCGCGCCGGACAGCTTCAGCACCTTGCCGGAGACCGGCGAGGGCACTTCCACGACGGCCTTGGCGGTCTCCATCGACACCAGCGGCTCGTCCAGCTTGATCACGTCGCCTTCCTTGACGAACCATTCCACGATGGTGGCGTCCGGCAGGCCTTCGCCCAGGTCGGGCAGGTTGAAGTTCTTGGTCTGGCTCATGTGCAGTTCTCTTCCAGCAGTTCCAGTTCGTGGGCCGGCAGCCAACCCGTCGCGCCATTGGCGCGCTCGGACCACCACCACCCACCATGTTCGTGATGCAGCTTGACCATCTCGCCGCTGTCCACATCCAGCTCGCGGGCGTCATAGTCGCGCAGGGCCTCTGCGCGGCCATCGTCCAGCTGCTGCAACCACGCTACCGGGGCCCAGCCGGCACGCCCGTCATCGGTGCGTACCCAGGCAAAGGCCGGCCATTCCTCGTCACGTACACCCACTTCGACGATCTGGCCGGTCCGGAAGCGGAGCGGATTGGGATATTGGCTGCGGTAAGCCCCCAACAGGCGGGCCCGCATGTCAGCCTGCCGCCACCGCGCGCTTGGCCGCGGTCACGATCCGTTCCACGCTCGGCAGGTACTTCATCTCCAGCCGGAACAGCGGAATGTGGGTGTCGTAACCGGTCACGCGCTCGACCGGGGCCAGCAGGTCGTACATCGATTCCTCGGCCAGACGCGCGGCGATTTCCGCGCCGAAGCCCGCGGTCTTCGGGGCCTCCTGCACGATCACGCAGCGGCCGGTCTTGGCCACCGATTCGGCGATGGTGGCAAAGTCCAGCGGGCGCAGCGTGGCCACGTCGATGACTTCGGCACTGATGCCTTCGCCGGCCAGCTTGTCGGCCGCTTCCAGGGCTTCCTTCACCTGCGCGCCCCAGGCCACCAGGGTGACGTCGGTGCCATCACGCAGCACGAAGCACACGTCCAGCGGCAGTGCTTCGCCATCGTTGGCGACCACTTCCTTGTACTGGCGGTAGATGCGCTTGGGCTCCATGTAGATCACCGGGTCGGGATCGCGCATGGCGGCCAGCAGCAGGCCATAGGCACGCTGCGGGCTGGACGGCAGCACCACGCGCAGGCCCGGCACGTTGGTGAAGATCGATTCGTTGGCTTCGCTGTGGTGTTCCGGCGCGCGGATGCCACCGCCCCACGGCACGCGCAGCACCATCGGGCAGTGCAGGCGGCCACGGGTGCGGGTACGCAGGCGTGCGGCGTGGCAGATGATGTGGTCGACCATCGGGTAGACGAAGCCGTCGAACTGCGCTTCGGCCACCGGCTTCATGCCCTGCGCGGCCAGGCCGACGGTCAGGCCGGCGATGGTGGTTTCATCCAGCGGGGTATCGAGGATGCGCTGTGCGCCGAAGCGCTGCTGCAGGCCGGCGGTGGCGCGGAACACGCCGCCGTTGACGCCCACGTCCTCACCCAGCACCAGCACCGACGGGTCGTGTTCCAGCTCCCAGGCCAGGGCCTGGGTGATGGCTTCGATCAGGGTGATGGGGGTAGCGGTCATTGCGGTATCTCCACCGGCGACAGCGGCGCTGTCGGCGGCACTGGCCTGGGACGAGGGGCTGCTGCTCTTGATCTCATCCATGGCGCTGCTCCAGGGCGATGGCGGCCGCGCGCTGTGCCAGCAGGTCCGGCGGCGGATCGGCGTAGAGGTAATCGAACATCGCCTCGACCGGCTGCACCGGGGTGTTGAGGTACTGGTTCACTTCCTCGTCCACGCGGGCGGCGCACTGCTCCACCCAGGCCTTTTCTTCTTCTTCGCTCCACACGCCCTGGGCGGTGAGGTACTTGCGCAGGCGCAGCATCGGCTCACGGGTCCAGGCGTCCTTCACCTCGGCGTCGTCGCGGTAGCGGCGGGCGTCGTCGGCGGTGGTGTGGTCGGACAGGCGGTAGGTCATCAGTTCCAGCACCGTGCCGCCTTCGCCGGCCAGGCCGCGCTCACGCGCCTGCTCCATCGCCGCCAGCACGGCGATCAGGTCGTTGCCGTCCACCTGCAGGCAGTGCAGGCCGCCGGCCAGGCCCTTCTGGGCCAGGGTTTCGGCGCCGGTCTGCGCCGAGCGCGGCACCGAGATGGCCCAGCCGTTGTTGACGATGCACAGGATCAGCGGAAGCTTGTAGGCACCGGCGGAATTCAAGGCGGCGTAGAAGTCGGTCTTGGAACTGCCGCCGTCGCCGCACACCGCCACCGCGATCTGCTTCTCGTTGTTGAGCTTGAACTTCAGCGCCGCACCGGCGGCATGCAGGCACTGGGTGGAAATCGGCACGCAGAACGGGAAGTCCTTCACCGCGTTGCCGGTGTAGTCGTTGCCGCGTTCGTCGCCGCCCCAGTACATCAGCACGTCGTACGGGCGCACGCCGCGCATGAACATCGCCCCGTATTCGCGGTAGCTGGGCGCGAACACATCGCCGGCGTGCATGGCCGCACCGATGCCGACATGCGCGGCCTCGTGGCCCAGGCAGGCCGCGTAGGTGCCCAGCTTGCCGGTGCGCTGCAGCGCGATGGATTTGCTGTCGAACGTACGCACGTACAGCATCTGCTTGAACAGCGGTACCAGGACCTTGGGGTCGCGCAGCGACGCGGGCAGGTCGTCACGGACGAGCGTGCCGTCCGCGTCCAGGTACTGCAGGTATTCGATCTTGAACTCAGCGGCAACCGTCATTGCGTACTGCACCTTCGACAGAGAAGTTACAAATGATATGAATCGCCATGTTAAAGAAGGCGTACGAGATAGCCTTCCTGCGGCGCAACACGGCGATTCCCCTTTGTACCCCTGGCGACGGCTGGGGGGCCAATAACAGCAACGTATTCAGTCGTTGCTGCAAAGCATCAGAATACGCCTTTGGCTGACTGCCGGTGGAACGGGGCAAACGGTTCCACGCGCAGGCGCGGTTCCACAGCCCCACCGGCCGCCGGTCCACACGGGAGCGTATGCAGGCGGCCGCGCGGGCCGGGGGCCACTGCGCTACCCTTGCCGCCCCTGATCCGGTCCCTGCCATGTCTGTCGACAACAACCAACGCGATCTCGAAGCCGGTATCCACACCGACCTGCAGGGCCGGCTGACCTATGGCGGCTACCTGCGGCTGGACCAGCTGCTGACCGCGCAGCAGCCCCTGTCGAGCCCGCCGCACCACGACGAAATGCTGTTCATCATCCAGCACCAGACCTCCGAGCTGTGGCTGAAGCTGCTGGGCCACGAACTGCGCGCCGCGATCGGCTTCCTGCAGCGCGATGAAGTCTGGCAGTGCCGCAAGGTGCTGGCGCGCAGCAAGCAGGTGCTGCGCCAGCTGACCGAGCAGTGGTCGGTGCTGGAAACGCTGACGCCCTCCGAGTACATGGGCTTCCGCGACGTGCTGGGCCCGTCCTCGGGCTTCCAGTCGCTGCAGTACCGCTACATCGAGTTCCTGCTGGGCAACAAGAACGCGCAGATGCTGCAGGTGTTCGAGCATGACCCGGCCGGGCAGGCACAGCTGCGCACCGTGCTGGAAGCGCCGAGCCTGTACGAGGAATTCCTGAAGTACCTGGCCCGTTTCGGCCACGCCGTCCCGGCGGTGTATGAAACCCACGACTGGACCCAGCCGCACGTGGCCGACGACAGCCTGCAGCCGGTGTTCGAGCGCATCTACCAGGACACCGACCGCTACTGGCGCGAATACGCGCTGTGCGAGGACCTGGTGGACCTGGAAACCGCCTTCCAGCTGTGGCGGTTCCGCCACATGCGCACCGTGATGCGGGTGATCGGCTTCAAGCGCGGCACTGGCGGCTCCTCCGGTGTGGGCTTCCTGGCCAAGGCGCTGGAACTGACCTTCTTCCCGGAACTGTTCCAGGTGCGCACCAGCCTGCGCGCCGAGCCGGCCCCGGGCGACCCGGGCTGATTTCCGGCCGGCCCCATTCAGCCAGGCCCGGCATCCGCCGCCGGGCCCCGTGGCATGGGCGGATGGATCGTTACAGGTGCAAGTTCAGCGACCGCGAGGCGTCCTGCCTCAAACGGCGTGTATTTGACGTGAACGCCTCCGTCGGTAATCCTCGCGCGTTGCTTCACTGCACAGCGGACGTGCTTGTCATCCACCGAACCAGGAATCCCGCATGAGCTTGAACGCCACTGCGAACACCCCAGAGCCGGCGCTGCCGGACTTCAAGACCACGATGGGCCATCCGCGCCCGCTGTGGATGCTGTTCATGACCGAGTTCTGGGAACGCTTTGCGTTCTATGGCATCCGCTGGGCCCTGGTGCTGTACATCGTCGCCCAGTTCTACAACGGCAACGCCGCCGGTGAAGGCGACGCCAGCCGCATCTACGGTGCCTACCTGGCCCTGGTCTACGCCGCGGCCATCTTCGGCGGCTACGTGGCCGACCGCGTGCTGGGCTACCAGCGATCAATCCTGACCGGTGCGGTGATCATGGCCGCCGGCCTGTTCATGATCTCCCTGCCGCAGGAGCACATCTTCAAGCTCGGCCTGGCCACGATCATCGTGGGCAACGGCCTGTTCAAGCCGAACATCTCCACCATGGTCGGCAAGCTGTACGGCCTGAAGGATGAGCGCCGCGATTCGGGCTTCACCATCTTCTACATGGGCATCAACATCGGCGCGATGATCGCCCCGGTGCTGACCGAGTACCTTGCCCGCAAGGTGTTCGGTACCGACGCCATGCCGTCGTACAAGGTCGTGTTCATCGCCTCGGGCGTGGGCATGCTGATCTCGCTGGTGTGGTTCTACATCGGCCGTGCCGGCCTGAAGGGCATCGGCGCACCGCCGGCCGGCGCCGAAGGTTTCGGCCGCGTGGTGATGGTACTGGTCGGTGCCGTGGTGGCCATCCCGGTGGCCTATTTCCTGCTGGCAACCGGCGCCAAGGCGCTGGCCTGGATCCTGGGCGTGATGTTTGCCGCCCTGGCCGTGCTGCTGCTGGTGGAAGGCATCCGCGAAGGCAAGGTGCAGCGCGACCGCGTGATCGCCATGCTGATCATCTTCGCCTTCAACGTCATGTTCTGGATGTTCTTCGAACAGGCCGGCAGCTCCTTCACCTTCCTGGCCGAGAACATCGTCAACCGCCAGTTCGGCGAGTGGACCTTCCCGACCGCCTGGTTCCAGTCGGTGAACTCGGTGGCGATCATCACCCTGGCGCCGATCATTGCCTGGATCTGGGTCAAGATGGGCAGCGTCAACCCGTCCATCCCGCGCAAGTTCGGCCTGGGCCTGCTGTTCAACGGCGCCGCCTTCGCCCTGCTGATGTACGCCCTGTCGCAGATGGTCGTGGACGGCAAGATCCCGTTCTGGACCCTGTTCATGGTCTACGTCATCCAGTCCGTCGGTGAGCTGTGCCTGTCGCCGATCGGCCTGTCGATGGTGACCAAGCTGGCCCCGGTGCGCCTGGTCGGCTTCGGCATGGGCGGCTGGTTCCTGTCCACCGGCATCGGCAACAACCTGTCGGGCATCTTCGCCGGTGCCGTCAGTGGCGAAGGTGGCATGACCGTTGACTCCGCGCTCAAGGGGTATACCTTCGGCTTCTGGGCACTGATCGGTTCGGGCGTGGTCCTGTTCCTGATCGCGCCGCTGATCAACAAGCTGATGCACGGCGTCAAATAACGGGAGTCTCCGCGGCATGCGTATGAAGCTCGGTGGTGCGATGGGGGTGGTACTGGCAACCCTGCTCGGGGCCTGTTCGGACCCGCCACCGCCGCCACCGGCCGAGCCCACGCAGCCCCTGGATACCCGACCCACCGAGCCACCGGCCGCTGATCCCAGCGTGCCGGTGGCCTCGGGCAACACCCCGACCGCCGCTGACATCGCCGCCATCGCCGGGCTCGGCGCGCAGTTCGACCCGGCCCGCGATCCCGCCGATGACCTGGCCACCGCCAAGGTGGAAGCCCAGCGCGGCAACAAGCGCATCCTGCTCGAGGTCGGCAACGCCGCCTGCGACCGTTGCCATGCGCTCGATGCGATCGTGGAAGGCAACGCCGACCTGCGCCGCTTCCGCGATGCCCACTACGTGTGGGTGAAGGTCAACGCCAGCGACGAACAGCCCAACAGTGCCTTCTTCACCCAGTTCCCGGTGATGGAGCGCGATTACCCCTATCTGCTGGTACTCGGCGCCGACGGCGGCCTGCTGGTGTCACAGCCCACCACCGGGCTGCGCCGGGGCGAAGCGTTCCAGCCCGCGCGGATCAGCGCCTTCCTCAAGCAGTGGGCGCCGGCCCGGTAGCGCCGGGCCACACCCGACCGATAGGGGCGGGCGCTACTGCGGGTGCGGTCACATTCCCTGAATCGCTGCCTCAATTTCATCGCGCGCGCGCCGCTACCGGCAAGGACCTCACTGCGCGCCGATGCCCGGCGCCCCAACCGGAGCGCCCATGCACGCCGACCCCGCGCACGCCCTGCCTGCTGATGCACACGATGCCCCCGCTGCCGGTGGCACCGATGAGGCGGTGACCCTGCCGCCGGTGGATGCGCTGCTGGATGACCATGGGGTTGGCCAGGACACGCCCGACGAGGCGCCGCAGTACCGCCTGCCCAGCGTGGCACTGCCGGACAACGGGTTGCTGCGGGCGGCCGTGCAGCGGCTGGTGGAACAGAAGGAACGGCTCGATGCGCTGGCCCAGGAAGGCCGGTTGGGGGGGCTGTTGCCGGCCGAGTGGCAGCAGGGCAGCGGTGCACGGGCGATCGACCTGGGCGGCTTCGTGCAGAGCGTGCTGCCGTTCCTGCAGCCGGCCGCGCGTGGCGAGACCGCGCCGGTGCGCCTGCCGGTGCGGCACGTGCTGGGCGACAACAGCCGTTGGGGTCTGCAGGACGTGGCCGAACCGAAGTCGCTGGCCTGGTTCCTGGCCAGTGACGAGCGCGCCACGGCCGGTACCAAGGATCCGGCCGAGGCTTATCTGGTCGGCGCGCTGGGCCTGGCCTGGATGCAGGAAGGGCGCACGCGCCCTGGTTTCCTGCGCGCGGTGGGCCGCGACAGCCTGGCGGCGCGGGTGACCATGCTGGGGTATCCGGCGGCCGAGGACCTGGCGCTGTATGCGGTGACCGCCCATGGCCAGCCGCAGATCTGGTGCGTGCAGGGCCGTCGCAAGCTGCGCGCGCTGGTGGCGCCCTGGCTGACCCTGCCGCTGCTCAATGCCTATGGCGTGCCCGCGCCGACGGCCTGGCCGTCCAGCTACCCACCAGTGGAGGACGTGGCGCAGGCGCTGGCGACCGCGCGGCTGGGCCGTACCGTGCCGGAAGTGGACCTGGGCAAGGTGATGGCCAAGATCGCCGACGATGCCGCCGGCGAAGCCTGGCAACCGGTCGGCCTGCTGCAGCTGCGCACCTGGGTGCCGCGCTGGCACTTCTTCCTGGGCACCTTCGTGGGTCTGCCCTCGTTGCTGCTGGTCACCGCCGCGCTGGCGCTGCCGGGATCGGTGGAAGCGGCGACCGTGGCGGCCTCGCTGGGCTTTGCCGGCGGCGCCATCGCCGCGCTGGCAGTGCCGTGGGTGTTCGCACGGCGCAAGCATCTGAGCTGAGGTGAGGGCCTCCGATGCGGAGGCCTAGACCCCTTCGCCCATGCGCTGCAGGCCTTCCCCGGCCAGGCGCAGGATCAGCGTTTCCAGCAGCTGCTCTTCTTCTTCGCTCAGCACCGACATCAGCTTGCGGGTGATCTCGATCACCATCGGGGCGATGGTCTCGTATACCTCGAAGCCGGCCGCGGACAGTGCCAGCACCGAGCGGCGGCGGTCATCGCCGTGGGTTTCGCGCTTGATGAAGCCGCGTTCCAGCAGCCGCGCCACCGCCCGGCTGACCGCCACCTTGTCCATCGCCGTGCGGTCGGAGACCTCGCTGGCCGACGAGCCCGGGTACAGGGCCAGGATGGTGATCACCCGCCACTCGGGAATGGCCAGGCCGTAACGATCGCCATACAGCTTGGCGATATTGCCGCTGACCCGGTTGGACAGGACGCTCAGCCGATAGGGCAGGAACTGCTCCAGATCGAGCAGGACGTGGGAGGCACGGACACTGGTGGTGGCGGGATCGGCTGGGCTCATGCTGCGGTGCACCTTGCTGGTGGTTTCAGTTGTAACTATAAACACTCATTACGGACCCTGCATTCTCGCGGGTCTGCCCTCTGCCCGCACCTGGTTTGTGCCGATGCGGTCCCCCTCCCGGAGCCAGCGCCATGAATACCGCCGTCCATAGCCCCAGCCACCCCAACCCGGGCATGCAGGTCACCACCTTCGAAAACCCGATGGGCATCGACGGATTCGAGTTCGTCGAATTCGCCGCCCCCGTCGGCCGGGGCCAGGAACTGCACGACTACTTCCGCAGCATGGGCTTTACCGCCGTGCTCAAGCACAAGCAGCGTCCGATTACCGTCTATCGCCAGGGCGACGTCAACTTCCTGGTCAATGAAGACCCCGATTCGTTCGCCGCCGACTTCGCCGAAAAGCACGGTCCGTGTGCCTGCGGCTTCGCCATCCGCTTCAAGAAGGGCGGTGAGGAAGTGTTCCAGACTGCCCTGGGCAATGGTGCGCAGGCCATCGACTTCAAGCCGGACAGCAAGGCCGTCAACGCGCCGGTCATCAAGGGCATCGGCGATTGCATGCTGTACCTGGTGGACCGCTACGGCGCGGCCGGCAGCATCTATGACGGCGACTACGAACGCATCGACGGCGCCGACCTGCGCCCGTTCGGCTTCGGGCTGACCTTCATCGACCACCTGACCCACAACCTGTACTTCGGCAACATGCAGCAGTGGTCGGACTACTACGAGCGCCTGTTCAACTTCCGCGAGATCCGCTACTTCGACATCAAGGGCCTCAAGACCGGTCTGGTGTCCAAGGCGATGACTGCGCCGGACGGCATCGTGCGCATCCCGCTGAACGAATCGTCCGACCCGAAGAGCCAGATCAACGAGTACCTGGACGCGTACAAGGGCGAAGGCATCCAGCACATCGCCTGCTTCACCGAGAACATCTACGACACCGTCGAAGCGATGCGCGCCCAGGGCGTGGCCTTCCTCGACACGCCGGAGACCTACTTCGACGTGATCGACCAGCGCGTGCCGAACCACGGTGAAGACGTGCCGCGCCTGGCGAAGAACAAGATCCTGATCGACGCCGACCCGGAAACCCACCAGCGCAAGCTGCTGCAGATCTTCACCCAGAACTGCATCGGCCCGATCTTCTTCGAGATCATCCAGCGCAAGGGCAACGAAGGTTTCGGCGAAGGCAACTTCACCGCGCTGTTCGAGAGCATCGAGCGCGACCAGATGCGCCGCGGCGTGCTGTAACGTGTGGTGGGCGGCTGCGGCCGCCCGGTGGCGCCGGGCACTGCCCGGCGCTGTTCCGTTCCGGTACCGTCCCATTGGCGCGGCTGGCCGCTGGCTGGCGCTTCCAGGAGTTCCCCCATGTCCTCGTCCATCACCGCCCGTGGCTACCAGACCGGCTTCGGCAACGAGTTCGCCACCGAAGCCGTGCCCGGCACGCTGCCGATCGGCCGCAATTCACCGCAGAAAGTGGCCCACGGCCTGTACGCCGAACAGCTGTCCGGCACTGCCTTCACCGCGCCGCGCGGCCACAACCGTCGCAGCTGGCTGTACCGCATCCGCCCGGCGGTGACCCACGGTGAGTTCACCCCGTTCGCGCAGTCGCAGCTGCAGTGCGATTTCGGCGCGCAGCCGGCCTCGCCCAACCAGCTGCGCTGGAGCCCGCTGCCGCTGCCGGAACTGCCGACCGACTTCGTCGAAGGCCTGTACACCATGGGCGGCAATGGCGCCCCGGATGCGCATGCCGGCGTCGGCATCCACTTGTATGCCGCCAACCGGGACATGGTGGGCCGCTACTTCTACAGCGCCGACGGCGAACTGCTGATCGTGCCGCAGCTGGGCGCGCTGCGCCTGCTGACCGAAATGGGCGTGGTCGAGATCGAGCCGCAGCAGATCGCGGTCATCCCGCGGGGCGTGCGCTTCCGCGTGGAGCTGCCCGACGGCCCCAGCCGCGGCTACATCTGCGAGAACTACGGCGCCCTGCTGAAGCTGCCCGACCTGGGCCCGATCGGCGCCAACGGCCTGGCCAATCCGCGCGACTTCGAGACCCCGCATGCGGCGTTCGAGGATGTCGACGGTGATTTCGAGCTGATCGCCAAGTTCGAGGGACGCCTGTGGCGTGCGCCGATCGACCACTCGCCGCTGGACGTGGTGGGCTGGCACGGCAACTACGCGCCGTACCGCTATGACCTGCGCCGGTTCAACACCATCGGCTCGATCAGCCACGACCATCCGGATCCGTCGATCTTCCTGGTGCTGCATTCGCCCAGCGACACACCCGGCACCAGCAACATGGATTTCGCCATCTTCCCGCCGCGCTGGCTGGTGGCGCAGGACACGTTCCGCCCGCCGTGGTTCCACCGCAATATCGCCAGCGAGTTCATGGGCCTGGTGCACGGTGCCTACGATGCCAAGGCCGAAGGCTTCGTGCCCGGGGGGGCGTCGCTGCACAACTGCATGAGCGGCCATGGCCCGGACGCACCGACCTTCGACAAGGCATCGAATGCAGACCTGTCCCGGCCGGACGTGATCAAGGACACGATGGCCTTCATGTTCGAGACCCGCGCCGTGATCCGCCCGAGCGCACAGGCATTGGCCGCCGCGCACCGGCAGGGCGACTACCAGCAGTGCTGGAACGGCCTGCGCAACAACTACCGCTGAGAACGCAGCGACGCCCGCATCGGCGGGCGTCACGGTAGAGCCACGCCATGCGTGGCTGCTTTCCGCAACGCCTATCCGGTGAACGCCGGGCAATGTTCCAGCGGCAGCGCTTCCAGCAAGCGCTCGCGCACGCGCTGGCTGTAGCCTTCGGAGGTGAGTGCCGGCAGCGCCTGCAGCGCCGCCTGCAGGCCGGCCAGCACATCGGTTTCCACACGCGCCTGCTGCAGGTTGCGCAGCAGCCCGGCGGCCTGCGGGTGACGCTGCATTTCCAGGATGCCCAGCACGTAGATGCGCGCGGCCACCAGTGAACGCCGCCGCTCGACCGGCGTGGCAGCCGCAGGCGGTGAGGACGGCGGTGAGGGCGCCACCGGTGCCGGTGCAGGCGGTGGTGCCGCAGCGGGCGCCACCTCGGCCCCGCTGCTCAGGTAACCGCTGTGAATCAATGCCTGCACCATGGCCACGGCATCGCTGCCCAGCAGTGCCGTCAGTTCGGTGGTATCACGCTGGCCATCGCACAGGATCAGCAGGCGCCGCTGGCGCATGTCCAGGGGCGCGCGGTGTGCCTGCAGCGCGGAGCGGGCGAGATCGGTCTTGCGCGGGTGCATGGGCGATACAGGCAGGGCGGTGCAGGCCGAGCCTGAATGGATGCCATGAAACAGTGATGACAATGCGTGCCCTGCACGTCATCTGCGCTAGCGTGGCGCACCACCCGAGGAGAGCATTCCGATGAAGACCTTGCCCGTTGCCGGCCTGTTGCTGCTGTCCCTGGCGGCCTGCAGCCGTTCCGGTGAAACCAGCGCGCCGGCCGATCCGGCTACACGCGCCGAGCCCACCGCTGCAGCGCCGGCTGCGCCGGCCACCGTCGCGGCGCAGGGCCCGGCCCGCCTGGATGGCTTCGGCCCGCTGGCGCTGGGCAGCGGCGTGGACCAGGTGCGCAGCAGCTGGGGCAAGCCGCTGCAGGGCGAGGTGCCGGATGAGGGCTGCCACTACCTGCACCCGCAGGGCGACGCACCGGAAGGGCCGTGGCTGATGATCGAGGGCAACAAACTGGTCCGCTATGACGTGCGCGGCCCCGGCGTCACCGCCCCGGGCGGCGGCAAGGTCGGCATGACCCTGGGCGAACTGCAGACGCTGTACCCGGACCGTGGCGATGTCGGCCCGGACAAGTACGACGACAAGGTCCAGCACCTGCGCGTCCGCCCGGCCCAGGAGGGCGGTGCGGTCATCGATTTCACCGTGGGCGCCGAGGGCAAGGTCCAGGCCTGGCGGGTCGGCCAGACCCCGCAGGTGGACTACGTCGAAGGCTGCGGCTGAGCGGGCGTAGAATCTTCCGGCACAGCCTTCGGGGGAATGCCGGATGATCGTCATCGCCACTGCCTGGTTCCTGCTCGGCCTGCTGCTGCTGGCCTTGGGCGGGGATTCGATCGTCAAAGGGGTGGCCGGCCTGGCCCAGCGCTTCGGTGCGCGCCCGTTCACCGCAGGCCTGCTGCTGATGACCGTGGCCACCTCGCTGCCGGAACTGGCGGTCAACGCCCGTGCGCTGGTGCTGGGGCAGCCTGAGCTGGCGCTGGGCAATGCCGTGGGCAGCACGCTGGCCAACCTGGGCCTGACCCTGGGCGTTGCCGCGCTGGCCGCGCCGCTGCTGCTGCGCGCACGGCTGCTGGGCACCCTGTGGTGGGCCCTGCTGCTGGCCGCCGTGGCGGTGATCCTGTTCGGGCGCGATGGGCGCCTGCAGGCCTGGGAAGGTGGCCTGCTGCTGGCGGGATTCCTGGCCTGCCTGGCCGTGGTGCTGGCCCGGCGAAACCGTGAACCGGAGGCCGTGCAGCAGACCATCGCCGCCTCGGCCCTGACCCGCACCAGCGTGCCGCTGAACGTGCTGCGCGTGGCCATTGCCGGCGTGGCCCTGTACGGGGGCGCGCGACTGGTGGTGGGCGCCGCTGGCGACTTCGCCACCGCGCTGGGCTGGACGCCGTTGCTGGTCGGCCTGCTGCCGGTGGCTATCGGCACCGCCCTGCCGGAAGTTGCCGCCGCGGTATTCGCTGCACGGCGCGGGCAGGGCGACATGGTGCTTGGCCACGTGCTGGGGTCCAGCGTGGTCAACCTGGCGCTACTGCTGGGCGTGCTGGGCGTGCTGCAGCCGCTGGCGTTGCCGGCGTCGTTCGTGCGGCTGGAGCTGCCGGCGGTGATCGCCTTCGTGCTGGTGCTGTACCCGATGCTGCGTGGCGACCTGCGGATCAGCCGCAGCGAAGGCGCGGTGCTGCTGGGCGCCTTCGTGGCCTGGGTGGGGCTGGAGATCGCACTGGTAACGCCGGCCTGATCGGTTGCGAATGTGACGTGCCGACCCGGGCCGGACGCCATCGGAAACGCCCTGGATGGCCCGTGCGCTGCGATGTAGATCAACGTCATGCGTGGCGGCGGTGAATGCCGTGCGAGCCAGCATCGGCCCCCACGGCATCAGCGCGCCGCGCTTTCCTCGTCCCTGGCCGGTTCCGGCGGCGGCAGCTGCTCTTCCTCGGCACGCTCGTTGCCGGGCAGGCTCGGGCGCGTTTCCATCAGCAGCGACAGCGCGGCCTTGGCCATCAGGTGCGCGCTGATCGGGGCGGTGATGAACAGGAACACGGTGATCAGCAGCTCACGCGGCTGCGGGTCCTGGCCCAGGAAGATGTGGTAGCACACCGATCCCACCAGCACGCAGCCCACACCCAGCGTGCTGGCCTTGGTCGGGGCATGCAGGCGCTTGAAGAACGTGGACAGCTTCACCAGGCCCAGTGCGCCGACCAGGATGAAGAAGCAGCCGAACAGCAGCAGGATCGACAGCGCGATCTGGATGAAGGTGATCATTCGACGATGTCCCGGCGCAGCACGAACTTGCTCAGCACCACCGTGCTGCCGAAGCCGAGCATGGCGATGATCAGCGCCGCCTCGAAGTAGATCGGCGAATTGAGGTACATGCCGAACAGCATCAACTCGGCGATGGCGGTCACCGACAGGGTGTCCAGGGCAAGGATGCGGTCAGGCACGGTGGGGCCGCGCAGCAGCCGCCAGGTGGCCAGCAGCATGGCCAGGCCGACCACGTGCATGCACACCACCAGGGTGGTCTGGATGACTTCAAAACCGGTCATGGGAAGATCTCCATCAACGGGGCTTCATAACGGCGCTTGATCGTGTCGATCAGTTCCTGTGCGTCTTCCAGGTGCAGCACGTGCACCAGCAGGAACCTGCGGTCGTCGCTCAGCGCGGCCGACACGGTGCCGGGGGTCAGGGTGATCATGCTGGTCAACGCGGCGATGCCGTGGATGTTGGCGATGTCCAGCGGCAGCCAGATGAAGCCGGGCTGGATGTTGCGCTCATGCCCCAGCACCTGGATCGCCACGCGGATGTTGGACAGCAGGATGTCCCACAGCGTCACCACCAGCAGCTTCGGCAGCGGCCGCAGCGACCCGATGCGGGCGAATTCGCGGTCCAGGCGCGCGGCGAACAGCGGCACCACCACGCCCAGCAGCAGGCCCAGCAGGATCTGGCCCAGGTTGAAGCTGTCGGACATCAGCAGCCAGAACGCCACCACCATGATCGACAGCGGTACCGAGGGCAGCAGGCGCTTGAGCAGGGAAGGGCGGTTCATGGCTGGCGGATCTCCGGCGTGGTCGCACGCAGCTGCTGCACATAGTCACCCGGCTGCAGCAGCTGGGCGGCGATGGCATCGGTGTGGCGCATCAGCGGTGCGGCGAACAGGGTCATGCCCACGCCGTACAGCAGCAGCACGCAGGCGGCATACAGCTCGACCCGGCGCAGGGGGGCCTTGCGCGGCGCCGGGGCGTCGGCGTCGGGCTGCGGTACGCGCCAGAACAGGCGGATGCCGCCGCGCACCAGGCCCATGATGACCAGCAGGCTGCTGGCCAGCACGGCCGTCCATACCGCCGGGGTGTAGTGCGCCGGCATGCCGGCCAGCAGCGCGGCCTTGGCCAGGAACCCGGACAGCGGCGGCAGCCCGGCCACCGAGACCGCGCCGATCAGGAACAGCACGGCGGGCGTTTCCCGGCCCGGCATCGGTGCGATGACTTCCTTGCGGTCGCTGGCGCCACCACGGCGGCGGCGGATCAGGTCGGCCACCAGGAACAGCGCCGCGGCCACGAAGGTACTGTGCGGCAGGTAGTACAGGCCGGCGGACAGCACCTTCGGCGTGCCCACCGCAAAGGCGATGAACAGCGTGGCCGCCGACACCACCACCAGGTAGGAGATCAGCACGCGCAGGCGCGCGGCCGCGACCACGCCCAGCCCGCCCAGCACCAGCGTGGCCACGCCGGCCCACAGCAGCCAGTCACGGCCGTACCCGGCCATCGCACCGGCGTCCTCGCCGAACCACAGCATCTGCACGCGCAGCACGGCATACAGGCCGACCTTGGTCATGATCGCGAACAGGGCCGCCACCGCCGCCGGTGCGCGTGCGTAGGATTCGGGCAGCCACAAGTACAGCGGCATCAACGCGGCCTTGGCGCAGAACACCAGCAGCAACAGGCCCAGTGTCGCCTTGACCAGCGTCAGCTGGGCCGGTGGCACCTGGGCGATGCGCTGGGACAGCTCGGCCATGTTCAGCGAGCCCAGCGAGGCGTACAGCAGGCCCAGGGCGATCAGGAACAGCGTCGAAGCGGTGACGTTGAACACCACGTAGTGCAGGCCGATGCGCATGCGCAGGCCACGGCCGCCGCTGAGCAGCAGGCCGTAGGAGGCGATCAGCATCACCTCGAAGAACACGAACAGGTTGAAGATGTCCCCGGTCAGGAACGCACCGTTCAGGCCCACCAGCTGGAACTGGAACAGCGCGTGGAAGTGCGGTGCGCGCCGGTCCCAGCCGGAACAGGCATGCAGCAGGCAGGGAATGGCCAGCAGCAGGGTGGTCAGCAGCATCCACGCCGACAGGTGGTCGGCCACCAGTGCGATGCCCAGCCGCGACGGCCAGTCGCCCAGCAGGTAGACGTTGATGTGGCCATCGACGGTGGCGGCAAACAGCAGCCCGACCACCAGCGCCAGCGCGGCCAGCGACGTCCAGGCCACCGTGCGCTGCACCTTCGGGCCATAGCGGCGGTGCTCGACGAACAGCGACAGTGCCGCGCCGAACAGCGGCACCAGGATCGGCAGGATCACCAGATGGTTCATGCGCGCTCCTCGTCGCTGCGTACCGGTGCGTCCTCGTCGGGTTCATGCGCATCGACGTGGTCGCTGTGGTTGTCGCTGCGGCTGCGCATGGCCAGCACGATGCTCACCGCGGTCATCGCGAAGGCAATGACGATGGCGGTCAGCACCAGCGCCTGCGGCAATGGGTCGGTGTAGTTGCCCAGGTGGCTGTCCAGGCCCTCCTTGAGCACCGGCGCCTTGCCCTGCACCACGCGGCCACCGGCGAAGATCAGCAGGTTGGTGGCGTAGGACAGGAAGGTCATGCCGAGGATGACATCGAAGCTGCGTGCCCGCAGCAGCAGGTAGATGCCGATGGCGGTAAGCACGCCGATCGCCGAGGCCAGGGCCAGTTCCATCAGTGCATCTCCCCGGTCAGGGCCGAACGGCGTTGAAGGTCGATTTCCCCCTTGCGGGCGGTGCGGGTGCGCGAGGGCTTGATGGTGCCCATCATCGACAGCATCAGCATCGCCCCGCCGAACACCACCAGGTACACGCCGATGTCAAACCCAATCGCGCTGGCCAGTGGCACGTCACCGATCAGGGGCAGGTGCAGGTCCAGATGGCCGCTGGTCAGGAACGGCACGCCGAACAGCATCGACGCGCTGCCACTGAGCAGGGCGATCAGCAGGCCGGTGCCGATGCAGCGGATGTAGTCGAAGCCGAAGCGCGACTCCACCGACGCGGTGCCCTGGATGACGTACTGGATCAGCAGCGGCACCGCCAGCACCAGCCCGGCGATGAAGCCGCCGCCGGGCGCGTTGTGGCCGCGCAGGAACAGGAAGATCGACACCGTCAGGGTCAGCGGGAACATGATCTGCGCCAGGTCGGCCGGTACCGGCAGCTTGATCGGTGGGCCGGGCATGATCTGTTCCGGGGCCATCCGCGTGCGCCGCAGCAGGGCGTGCACCACCAGCGCGGCGATGCCGAACACGGTGATCTCGCCGAAGGTATCGAAACCACGGAAATCGACCAGGATCACGTTGACCACGTTCTGGCCATACGCCTCGGGCAGGGCGCGGGCCAGCAGCTCGCCGGCCATGGTGTTCGGCGGCAGGGTCATGGCCGTATAGGCCAGGGCCCCCAGGCCGGCACCGGCGATGATGGCGATGACCGCATCACGGCGCTTGCGCCAGCGCGGCCGTTCCGGCCCCGACTGCGCGGGCAGGTAGTTCATGCCCAGCAGCATCAGCACCAGGGTCACCATTTCCACCAGCAGCTGGGTCAGCGCCAGGTCCGGGGCGGACAGGAACACGAAGGTCAGTGCCACCATCAGGCCGACGCCACCGACCAGCAGTACCGCCAGCAGGCGCTGCTTGTAGATGCGCAGGGTGGCCAGGGCGCAGGCCATCATCACCAGCCACAGGGCCCAGCCCAGCAGGGGGATCGGCTGCGGTGCGGTCCAGTTCGGCGAGGCCGGGTTGGCCACGAACGGGGCGGCGGCCACGATGATCGCCACCACCACCAGGCCCAGCAGCATGCGCTGCAGGCTGCCGTTGGCAACGCCGGCGGTCAGCCACTGCGCGCCAGCCGAGAGCAGGTCGAGCTGGCGGTGGAACACGTTGCGGCCGGTGGTGCGGGTTTCCACCGCGTACAGGTCGATCAGGCGGCGCAGGCCGAAGTACAGGGCCACGCCGCCGACCACGCCGATCGCACTCATCGCCAGCGGCAGGTTGAAGCCGTGCCAGACCGACAGGCTGTACTCGGGCATGGCGTTGCCGAGAATCGCGCCGGCGGCGGCATGCAGCACCGGTGCCACGGTCAGCGCCGGGGCGATGCCCACCGCCACGCAGACCACCACCAGCAGTTCCACCGGCACCTTCATCCAGCGCGGTGGCTCGTGCGGCACGCGGTCCAGGTCGTGCGGGCCCTTGCCGAAGAAGGTGTCGTGCACGAAGCGCAGGCTGTAGGCCACGCCCAGCACGCCGGCCAGCAGCGCGGCCACCGACACCGCCGTGCGCATTGCGCCCGGTCCGCCACCGGCGGTCAGGGCTTCGGCGAACAGCATTTCCTTGGACAGGAAGCCATTGAGCAGCGGGATGCCGGCCATCGCCAGCGAGGCGATGATCGCCAGCGCACTGGTGAACGGCATCAGCTTTCTCAGGCCACCCAGCCGGCGCATGTCGCGGGTGCCGGTCTCGTGGTCGATGATGCCCGCGGCCATGAACAGCGAGGCCTTGAAGGTGGCGTGGTTGAGGATGTGGAACACGCCGGCCACCACCGCCATCGGCGTGGACAGGCCGAACAGCAGGGTGATCAGGCCCAGGTGGGAAATGGTCGAGTAGGCCAGCAGGCCCTTCAGGTCGTGCTGGAAGATCGCGTTCCAGGCGCCGATCAGCAGGGTCAGCGCGCCGATGCCGCTGACGGTGTAGAAGAACAGGTCGCTGCCGGCCAGTGCCGGGTGCAGGCGGGCCAGCAGGAACACGCCGGCCTTCACCATCGTGGCCGAATGCAGGTACGCCGACACCGGGGTGGGCGCGGCCATCGCATGCGGCAGCCAGAAGTGGAACGGGAACTGCGCGCTCTTGGTGAAGATGCCGGCCAGCACCAGGAACAGGGCGTAGGGATACAGTGCGCTGGCGCGGATCTGCTCGCCGGCGGCCAGCACCACGTCCAGGTCGAAGCTGCCGACGATGCGGCCGATCAGCAGCACGCCGCCGAGCAGGGCCAGGCCGCCGCTGCCGGTGATCACCAGCGCCATGCGTGCGCCCTCGCGCGCATCCTGGCGGTGCGACCAGAAGCCGATCAGCAGGAACGAACTGATGCTGGTCAGTTCCCAGAAGATCATCAGCAGCAACAGGTTGCCGGAGATCACCATGCCCAGCATGGCGCCCATGAACAGCAGCAGGTAGCAGTAGAAGCGGTGGGCGTTGTCCTGCGCGCTCAGGTAGTAGCGTGCGTACAGCACCACCAGCGCGCCGATGCCCAGTACCAGCCCGGCGAACATCCAGGCCAGCCCGTCCAGGCGCAGGGTCAGGTCCAGCCCGAGCTGTGGCAGCCATGGCAGCGAGGTGCGGACCACCTGGGCGTCCAGCACCGCCGGGGTCAGCCAGCCAAGGATGGCCAGCCCGCCCAGCGGTGCCAGCGCCGCCAGCCAGGCAGCGGTGGTGCGCGAACTACGGGGGAAGGCGGCGACAGCCACTGCCATCAGGAACGGCAGGGCCAGCAGCAGGGGCAGGCTGGGGAGCATGCAGGGAATCCATGATTCACGAGCAGGTCAGTGAGTCTAACAGTCAGCGAAATGTCGCCGAAACCCATGCAACAGCGATCAATTGCAGGGAACGTGCGCTGATTCATTTTTTCCGCAGTGCAGCATGCCGCCGTGACGACCCTACGGTGCACATCGCCAGGCTTTGCCGGATGTGGTCCGTCGGGGCGGCGGGGCAGGGCCCAGCCCCTGTGCGACAGGGGCTGCCGGTTCAGCCTTCGCCACGTGGCGTCGCCGGGGAAGGGCCGTGGTCGGGACGTTGGCAGGCGCCTCGTGCAGCGCCGGTGATGGGCGTGGCCCGTTCAGGAAACGCCGCCCGGCCGATCAATAGCGCCAGTCGAACTTGCGGTAGACCTTGGCCAGCACCCAGCCCGGGCCGATCAGCAGGTAGGTCAGGTCGGTCAGGAAGCTGGGCTTGCGGCCCTCGAACTTGTGGCCGATGAACTGCGCGATCCAGGCCACCACGAATACGGCCAGCCCCAGCCGCCACAGGTTGCCGATGCCGATTTCCGCTTCCAGCAACCGGCAGCTGCAGCCGAACACGAAGAACACCAGCAGCATGCCGATGCCCAGTGGGCGCGAGAGCTTGTTGTAGAAGCACCACGCGGCGAACATCGCAAACGCCGCCCAGATGCCGTACTGGAACCAGGTGATCAGCGGCGGCAGGCACCACAGCATGGCCACGGCCGACCACAGGATCGCCGGTACCGCCACCACGTGGATGTGCTGGTTCAGTGCGTTGCGGTGGTCGTCGGAGTAGCTGGCGAAATAGCGGTCGATGGGACGCGCAAGACGGGTGGTGGTCTGCATGCTGCTCGCTTCCTCCGGTGAGGCCGACAGCATACTCCGGGCGGGAGCGGGGCGAGCCCGGGGGGCACCCCCGGCCAGGGCGGCCGGGGGCGCAGGGGCATCAGTCGACGCTGATGCCGGCCAGGCGCTGCAGCGCCTCGGCGTACTTGGCGCGGGTGCGCTCGATGATGTCGGCCGGGATGGCCGGGCCCGGGGCGGTCTTGCCCCAGTCCAGCGTCTCCAGGTAATCACGCACGAACTGCTTGTCGTAGCTCGGCGGGCTGGTGCCCACTTCGTACTCGTCGGCCGGCCAGTAACGCGAGGAATCCGGCGTCAGCATCTCGTCCATGATGTACAGGCGGCCATCGGCATCGGTGCCGAACTCGAACTTGGTGTCGGCCAGGATGATGCCGCGCTCGCGGGCATAGTCCGCAGCGAACTTGTAGATGCGCAGGGTGGCATCGCGCACGCGCTCGGCCAGGTCGGCACCGACCTGCTTGACCATCGCATCGAAATCGATGTTCTCGTCGTGGTCGCCCACGGCGGCCTTGGTCGAAGGGGTGAAGATCGGCTCGGGCAGCTGCTCGGCCTGGCGCAGGCCATCGGGCAGGTCGATGCCGCTGACCTTGCCGGTGCGCTGGTAGTCCTTCCAGCCGCTGCCGATCAGGTAGCCGCGGGCAATCGCTTCCACCGGCACCGGCTTCAGCTTGCGGGTGACCACCGCGCGCCTGGCATACAGGGCCGGGTCCACGCCCTCGGGCAGCACGCTGGCCACCTCGATGCCGGTCAGGTGGTTGGGCATCAGGTGCGCGGTCTTGGCGAACCAGAAATTGGACACCTGGCAGAGCATTTCGCCCTTGCCGGGGATCGGGTCGGGCAGGACCACGTCGAACGCCGAGAGGCGGTCGGTGGCCACCATCAGCAGGTAGTCGCCCGGCGGGGTCCCGGCCGGCAGCCGCTCGCGCGGAATATCGAACACATCACGCACCTTGCCGCGATGGCGCAAGGGCAGGCCGGGGAGATCGGATTGCAACAACGTGGTCGGCACGGGCACTCCTGGGGCTTCGTCGATACGGCTGCCCGGTGGACCCGATGGGCCCGCGGCAGGACAGCGGGCGGCCTAGTGTAAAGCCGTCCGGGCCCGCTGTGACGTAAAATGATCGTCCATTTCGCCGCCCCCGCCCGGAACGCCATGCGCTGGTACGGAAAACTGCTCGGATTCATTGCCGGAGCCCTGTTGTTCCGCCCCAATCCGTTGTTCGGGGCCGTGGTGGGCCTGCTGCTGGGGCATGCCTTCGACAGCGACTGGTTCCGGCTGAACAAGGAAAACCCATACCGCGAGCTGGGGCTGACCTCCGAGGCCACCGAAGCGGAGATCGAGCGCGCCTACCGCCGGCTGATGTCCCAGTACCACCCGGACAAGCTGGCCGGTGCCGCGCCCGAACTGCGCGAGCAGGCCGAACAGAAGTCCCGCCGCATCAATGCCGCCTACGACCGCATCAAGACCCTGCGCAGGCGCTGATCGTCCCTTTTTTCCACGTTGCCAAGGCCCGGCCATGTCCCATTGCCTCATCGCCCCGTCCATCCTCTCCGCCGATTTCGCCCGCCTGGGCGAGGAAGTCGACAACGTCCTGGCCGCCGGCGCGGACTGGGTCCATTTCGATGTGATGGACAACCACTACGTGCCCAACCTGACCATCGGCCCGATGGTCTGCCAGGCCCTGCGCAAGCACGGCGTCACCGCACCGATCGACGTGCACCTGATGGTCGAGCCGGTGGACCGCATCATCCCGGACTTCGCCGAGGCCGGGGCCACCTACATCAGCTTCCACCCCGAAGCCAGCCGCCACGTGCACCGCACCATCCAGCTGATCCGCTCGCTGGGCTGCAAGCCGGGCATCGTGCTCAATCCGGCCACCCCGGTGGACATCCTGGACTGGGTGCTGGACGACCTGGACCTGGTGCTGCTGATGTCGGTCAATCCGGGCTTCGGTGGCCAGGCCTTCATTCCCTCGGCGCTGGACAAGCTGCGCGTGGTCCGCCAGAAGATCGATGCCAGCGGCAAGGACATCCGCCTGGAAATCGACGGTGGCGTGAAGGCCGACAACATCGGCGCGATCGCTGCCGCCGGTGCCGATACCTTCGTTGCCGGTTCGGCCATCTTCAACGCCAAGACCGGCTACCAGGACGTGATCGCGCAGATGCGCGCCAACGTCGCCGCGGCACGGGGCTGAGCCATGACGACGGTGGCCGCGTTGAACATCCGCCCGGCCACCGTCGCCGATGCCGGCCTGATCCTGCGCTTCATCCGTGAGCTGGCCATCTACGAGAAGGCCGAGCATTCCGTGCAGACCGATGAGGCCGGTATTGCCGACAGCCTGTTCGGCGCCGATGCCACCGCCCGCGCGCTGGTCTGCGAAGCCGACGGCGAGGCGATCGGCTATGCGGTGTATTTCTACAACTACTCCACCTGGCTGGGCCGCAAGGGTATCTACCTGGAAGACCTCTACGTCAGCCCGGAAAAGCGCGGTGGCGGTGCCGGCAAGGCACTGCTGAAGCACATCGCACGCCTGGCCGTGGAGGAAGGCTGTGGCCGCTTCGAATGGTCCGTGCTGGACTGGAATACCCCGGCCATCGACTTCTACACCGCCGCCGGCGCCAAGCCGCAGGACGAGTGGACCGTGTACCGGCTGCAGGGGCAGGCACTGCAGGATTTCGCCAACGGTTGAGGCGCACGGCATCCACGCATGGCGTGGATCTACACCGCCCCCGGCAGATCCACGCCATGCGTGGATGGTTCCAATGCGCCCCCGGCAGATCCACGCCATGCGTGGATGATTCCAATGCGCCCCGGGTAGATCCACGCCATGCGTGGATGATTCCAATGCGCCCCGGGTAGATCCACGCCATGCGTGGACGGTTCCAATGTGGCCCGGGTAGATCCACGCCATGCGTGGATGGTTCCAATGTGACCCCGGTAGATCCACGCCATGCGTGGATGGTTCCAATGTGGCCCTGGTAGATCCACGCCATGCGTGGATGGTTCCAATGCGCCCCGGGTAGATCCACGCCATGCGTGGATGATTCCAATGCGCCCCCGGTAGATCCACGCCATGCGTGGATGACGCCAGCGGCAAAAAAAAGACCACGCCCAAACACCGGCGTGGCCCTGCTGTATGCGTGGGAGGCTGATCCTGCCTCCATCCATCGTCCCTGCTATGGCCTTCCATTTTCCGGGTGTGCCATGACACCGGCGTGACATTCACCGCAGGCAAACACCGCGTTGATAGCCTGTGCCGCCCAACCCCGGAAGCTGCGCATGACCGCACCCCGCTGGCGCCTGATCCTCAACGGCAAGTCCGCCGGCGATGACGACCTGCGCGCAGCCGTCGGCCACTGGCGCGGGCAGGGGGTGCAGCTGGACGTGCGGGTGACCTGGGAGGAGGGCGATGCCGAACGCTACGTGGCCGAGGCGATCGACCATGGCGTGGATGTGATCGTCGCCGCAGGCGGCGATGGCACGCTCAGCGCGGTGGCCGAGACGCTGGCGCATCGCGATGAGCGCGCAGACGCACTGCCCTCGCTGGCGCTGGTGCCGATGGGCACCGCCAATGATTTCGCGACCGCTGCGGGCATTCCGACCGCGCCGCAGGAGGCCTTCGCGCTGATCGGCCAGGTGCGTGCCCGCCCCATCGATCTGCTGCGTGTGCAGGCCGATGGCACACCGTGGTGGTGCGCCAACCTGGCCAGTGGTGGCTTCGGCACGCAGGTCACGGTGGAAACCGATGCGGGATTGAAGAAGATGCTGGGGGGGCTGGCCTATGTGATCACCGGCATCGCCAAGCTGGGCCGCATCGAGCCGGTCGTTGCGCGGTTGTCCGGCCCCGACTTCGCCTGGGAGGGCGGCTTCATCGCGCTGGGCATCGGCAACGGGCGCCAGGCCGGCGGTGGTCAGCAACTGTGCCCGCAGGCGCTGGTCGATGACGGACTGCTGGACGTCACCGTGGTGCCCGAACTGGAGGGCGAGGTGGCTGCAACCCTGGGCCAGATGCTGACCGGCGGCAAGGAGGCCGCGCTGGAGCGCGTGGCGACCCGCGCGCAGCTGCCATGGCTGGACATCGAGGCCCCGGCCCCGCTGACCCTGAACCTGGACGGTGAACCGGTGCAGGCCCGTCGTTTCCGCATCGACTGCGTGGCGGGCCGGGTCCGCATGCATCTGCCGGCCGACTGCCCGATGCTGGCCGCTGCCGCCGACCAGGGGTAGCGGCGACTGTCAGCCGGCCGGGTAGCGGGGCCTTCCGTGCAGGGCAGTCGAATGACAGTCGCCCCTGCCGGTGCGCACTCGAACCCCTTGGGTCATCCCCATCAGATCGCCCGCCACCTCCGCACCCGGTTCAGTTTCACAGGGTTTCCCTTCAGCCGATCCTGCGATACAGTCAAGGCGTGTCCAGCCTGACGACCCCTCGTACCCTTTCTTCCGCACGCCGTTGGTGGCGATGGTGGCCCGTTGCCGTCGTCCGCCCCCATAACGCTGTGTCCCGGAAGGAAAGTCGTCTTGATCTCGCTCGCCCAGTTTCAGCAGCAGGCCGCTGAAGGCCACACCCATATTCCCGTTGTCCGCGAAGTGCTGTCCGACCTGGACACGCCGCTTTCGGTCTATCTGAAGCTTGCCGACGGCCCCAATACCTACCTGTTTGAATCCGTCGAAGGCGGCGAGCGCTTTGGTCGTTACTCGATCATCGGCCTGCCGGCGCGCCGCGTGTATGCCTTCCACGGCCATACCCTGACCGTGCGCGAGCACGGCCAGGTGGTGGACACCCGCGAGGTGGTCGACCCGTTCGCCGAAGTCGAGGCGCTGCGCAGCGCCCATTCGGTGCCCAAGCTGGACGGCCTGCCGGGCTTCACCGGGGGCCTGGTCGGCTGGTTCGGTTTCGAGTGCATCGGCTACATCGAGCCGCGCCTGGCGCCGCCGGCCGGCCGTGACGAGCTGGGCACGCCGGACATCCTGCTGCTGCATTCGGATGAGCTGGCGGTGTTCGACAACCTCAAGGGCCGCCTGTACCTGATCGTGCACGCCGACCCGCGCGTCGATGGCGCCTTCGAGCAGGCCCAGGCCCGCCTGGATGCGCTGACCGCCACGCTGCGGGCACCGGGGGCCGGCTATCCGGCGCCGCTCCACAGCGATGTGCTGGACGAATCCGATTTCGTCTCCGGCTTCACCCGCGAGGGCTTCGTCGATGCCGTCCAGCGCAGCAAGGAGTACATCCGCGCCGGCGACATCTTCCAGGTGGTGCTCAGCCAGCGCCTGAGCGTGCCGTTCAAGGCGCGCCCGGTCGATGTCTACCGCGCGCTGCGCGGCCTCAACCCCTCGCCGTACATGTACTTCCTGGATGTCGGCGACCTGCAGGTGGTCGGCTCCTCGCCGGAAATCCTGGTGCGCCTGCAGGACGGTGAAGTCACCGTGCGCCCGATCGCCGGCACCCGCCCGCGCGGCGCCACGCCGGAACTGGACCAGGCGCTGGAAGCCGAGCTGCTGGCCGATCCGAAGGAACGCGCCGAGCACCTGATGCTGATCGACCTCGGCCGCAACGATGCCGGCCGTGTGTCCAGGGCCGGCACCGTGGAAGTGGGCGAGCAGTTCGTGATCGAGCGCTACAGCCACGTCATGCACATCGTCAGCGAAGTGACCGGGCAGCTGCAGCCGGGCCTGAGCTATGCCGACGTGCTGCGTGCCACGTTCCCGGCCGGCACCGTCAGCGGCGCGCCGAAGATCCGCGCGCTGGAAGTGATCCGCGAGCTGGAACCGATCAAGCGCAATGTCTACGCCGGCAGCATCGGCTACATCGGCTGGCACGGTGATGCCGATACCGCGATCGCGATCCGCACCGCGGTCATCAAGGACGGCCGCCTGTACGTGCAGGCCGGTGCCGGCATCGTCTACGACTCGGACCCGGACAAGGAATGGGACGAGACGATGAACAAGGGCCGCGCGCTGTTCCGCGCCGTCGCCCAGGCTGCCAAGGGCCTGTAAGCCTTTCCGTGCCGTGGCCCGCGCCGCGGCACCTTCCGCTGTTCCCATTCATGACAAGGAGTACCGCATGAAGCTGCTGAGCGCATTGCTGTGGTCGTCACTGCTGGCCACGATGGCCCCGTCTGCGTGGGCACAGGCCAATACCATTCCCTCGCAGCCGCACCTGCTGGTGAAGGGTGAGGGCGCGCGAACGGTGATGCCGGACCGGTTCGCGGTCGAACTGCTGGTCAAGTCCACCGATCTTCAGCCGGATACAGCGCGCTCGCGCGTGCAGGGCAATGTCGATGCAGTGTTGAGTGCGTTCAAGCGAAACCATGCACTGCCGGAAAGCGTGGTAGCCGACAACCTGACCATCCAGCCGGACTACCGCTATAGCGTGCAGGGCAAGCAGGAATACCTTGGCACGCGGGTGAGCCGGCGCCTGAAGGGCAGCTTCGGCACCACCGGTGACCTGCAGGCCTTCCTGCGCGCGGTCGATGCCAGCGAGGACCTGCAGATCAGCAGCATGCGGCCTGGCTACTCCAGGGAAGCCGCACTGCGTGGCGAACTCAAGGCCGAAGCGGCAACGCAGACACGCGCCTCCGCCAAGCACCTTGCCATGGCCTACGGCGCGCGCATCACCGGCCTCTACAGCATCTCCGACGTGGCCCCGAACTTCGCCTACGGCGTGCAGGCAGGCAGCTGGCCCCGCGGTGGTGACATGGTCACGCCGCCCAGCCCGCCGGCTCCGGCGCAGACCAGCATCGAAACAACCGGCGCGCGCGCGCGCGAATCCATCGAAGCCGGCCCCATCACCTACACCGAAAACGTATACGCCATTTTCCTGATAAGCGACGGAACCTGACCATGTTGTGGATGATCGACAACTACGACAGCTTCACCTACAACCTCGTGCAGTACCTGCAGACGCTGGGCGCCGAGGTGAAGGTGGTGCGCAACGATGCGATGAGCGTGGACGAGATCGCCGCGCAGAAACCCGAGCGCATCGTCATCTCGCCCGGCCCGTGCACGCCCAACGAAGCGGGCGTGTCGCTGGCCCTGATCGAGCGCCTGGGCCCGACCACACCGATCCTCGGCGTGTGCCTGGGCCACCAGGGCATCGGCCAGGTCTATGGCGGCACGGTCATCCGCGCGGGCAACATCATGCACGGCAAGACCTCGCCCATCCGCCATGAAGGCAAGGGCGTGTTCGCCGGCCTGCCGGACCGCTACCAGGCCACCCGCTACCACTCGCTGGTGGTGGACAAGCACAGCCTGCCCGACGCGCTGGAAGTGACCGCCTGGACCGAGAACGAGGACGGCTCGATCGAAGAGATCATGGGCCTGCGCCACCGCCAGTTCCCGGTGGAAGGCGTGCAGTTCCACCCCGAATCCATCCTCACCGAACACGGCCACGCCCTGCTGCGCAATTTCCTGCAGCGCCCGGCGGCCTGATCCAAGGAGCATTCCGATGAGCTTCTCCCCCCAGGAAGCCCTGCAGCGCACGATCGAGCACCGCGAAATCTTCTTCGACGAAATGGTCGACCTGATGCGGCAGATCATGCGCGGTGACGTGTCGCCGATGATGACCGCGGCCATCCTGACCGGCCTGCGCGTGAAGAAGGAGACCGTGGACGAGATCGCCGCGGCGGCCACCGTGATGCGTGAATTCGCCCGGCCAGTGCCGGTGGCCGATACCTCCCACCTGGTCGATATCGTGGGCACCGGTGGCGATGGCTCGCACACCTTCAACATCTCCACCTGCGCGATGTTCGTGGCCGCCGCCGCCGGCGCGCGGGTGGCCAAGCATGGCAACCGCAGCGTGTCGTCCAAGTCCGGCAGCGCCGATGCGCTGGAGGCACTGGGCGCGGTGATCGAGCTGCAGCCCGAGCACGTGGCTGCGGCCATCGAGCGTACCGGCATCGGCTTCATGTTCGCGCCGATCCACCATCCGTCGATGAAGGTGGTGGCTCCCGTCCGGCGCGAAATGGGCGTGCGCACCATCTTCAACATCCTCGGCCCGCTGACCAACCCGGCCAGCGCGCCGTCGGTGCTGATGGGCGTGTTCCACCCGGATCTGGTCGGCATCCAGGCGCGCGTGCTGCGCGAGCTGGGCACCGAGCGCGCCATGGTGGTCTGGGGCCGCGACAACATGGACGAGATCTCGCTGGGCGCCGGCACCCTGGTCGGCGAGCTGCGCGAGGGCCGCGTGCGCGAGTACGAGATCCACCCGGAGGACTTCGGCATCGCCATGTCGGCCAGCCGTAACCTGCGCGTCGACGGCCCGGAACAATCCATTGCCATGCTGCGCGCCGTACTGGACAACGAGCCCGGCCCGGCGCTGGATATCGTGGCCCTCAATGCCGGTGCCGCGCTGTACGTGGCCGGGGTGGCCAGCGACATCGGCGATGGCCTGGCCCGCGCCCGTGCCGCACTGGCCGATGGCAGCGCCCGCAGCCGCCTGCAGCAGTATGTGGACACCACCCGCGCGCTGGTTGCCTGAGCGCCCGGTTCAGCCTCTCCCGCCCGGTGGCCGATAATGGTCGCCCTCACCGCCCCCGCACCGACCCGACGACGATGAGCGATATCCTGCAGACGATCCTGGCCCGCAAGGCCGAAGAAGTGGCCCAGCGCCGTGCCCAGCGCCCGCTCGAACAGCTGCAGGCCGCGCTGGCCGAGGCCCCGCCGGTACGCGGCTTCGTGCGCGCGCTGCAGGCGGCCATCGCCAATGGCGAGGCGGCGGTGATCGCCGAAGTGAAGAAGGCCAGCCCCTCCAAGGGCGTGATCCGCCCGGATTTCCGCCCGGCCGACATCGCCGTCAGCTACGAATTCGGTGGCGCCAGCTGCCTGTCGGTGCTGACCGATGTGGACTTCTTCCAGGGCGCCGATGCCTACCTGCAGCAGGCCCGCGAGGCCTGCACGCTGCCGGTGCTGCGTAAGGATTTCGTCATCGACCCCTACCAGGTCTATGAGGCGCGCGTGCTGGGTGCCGACTGCATCCTGCTGATCGTGGCCGCGCTGGACGATACGCAGCTGGCCACCCTGTCCGAGCTGGCGCTGTCGCTGGGCATGGACGTGCTGGTGGAAGTGCATGACATCGACGAGCTGGAACGTGCCCTGCAGGTGCCGGCACCGATGATCGGCATCAACAACCGCAACCTGCGCACCTTCGAGGTCTCGCTGCAGACCACGCTGTCCATGCGCGATGCGGTGCCGCGCGACCGCCTGCTGGTGACCGAAAGTGGCATCCTGGGCGCACAGGACGTGGCGTTGATGCGCGATGCCGGCATCCATGCCTTCCTGGTCGGCGAGGCCTTCATGCGCGTGGAAGAACCGGGCGAGGGCCTGCGTCAGCTATTCTTCCCGGCATGAAAACGCATTATCCGACGCCGCGCCAGGATGCGCCGCTGGTGGTCTTCGACTTCGACCACACCCTGTATGACGGCGATTCGGGCACCCACCTGTTCGCCTCGCTCATCAAGCGCAACCCGCTGCGCATGCTGGCCGCGCTGCTGGTCACCCCGATCGCCGGGCCGATGGTGGCGATGCTGCCGACCCGGCGTGCGGGCATCTCTGTCTATGTCTGGATCGGCAGCTTCGGCCTGCACCGCGCCCGTGAGTTCAACCGGGTGATCGATGCCTACGTGATCCGCAACGAAGCGCAGATGCGCGCCAAGCTGTTGCCGCAGGCGCTGGCGGTGTTCGCCGCGCACCGTGCCAAGGGCGACCGCGTGGTGGTGGCCACCGGCGCGCCGCCGGAGCTGGCCCGCGCCATCCTGGCCTTCGTGGCCCACCAGGACGTGCCGGTGATCGGCACCGAGGTCGGCCCGCGCCTGGGCGGGGTCGGCCCGACCCGGCACTGCCACAACGAAGAGAAGATGCGCATGCTGCGCGAGCGCGGTTATGGCGACATCGACATCGCCTATTCGGACAGCACCGCCGACCTGCCGCTGCTGCTGGCGGCCAAGGCGCCGGTGGTGGTGAACCCGAAGCCGTCCAAGGTGGATTTCTTCCGCCGCGTGCTGCCGGCCGGTACCCGCATCCTCAACTGGGGCTGCGTCGACCGGGGCGGCGACAAGGCCTGACCCGAGCCTGTTGTAGAGCCGAGCCATGCTCGGCTGCGCTTCGTTGCGGTATCCGTGCGCCGTCAGCCGAGCATGGCTCGGCTCTACAGGGGATGCTTCAGCGGTACAGGTGCCCGTACACCGCATGGCCGATCTGGAACAGGCTGATGCCGAGCACCAGCAGGCCCACCGCCACCAGCACCCAGCGCTCCTTCAGGCGCTTCACCAGCAGGGCCGCCATCGGCGCGGCCATCATGCCGCCGATCAGCAGGCCGGCGACGATCTGCAGGTGCTGCAGCCCCATCGACAGCAGGAACGTCGCCGAAACCGTCAACGTGACCACGAATTCGGCGGCGTTCACGGTCCCGATGGTCGTGCGGGCCTGGCCGCCCCGGGCAAGCAGGGTGGAGGTGGCCACCGGGCCCCAGCCGCCGCCGCCGCTGGCATCCAGGAAGCCGGCCACCAGGCCCAGCACCGGCACCCGCTTCACTTCGCTCTTGGGCATCAGCCGGCCGGCGGCACGGGCCAGGATGATGATGGCCAGCACCAGCAGGTACAGGTAGATCAGCGGGCGGATCACCTCGCCGGGCAGTTGCGTCAGCCCGTAGGCGCCGATTGCGCCACCCAGCGCGCCGGGCAGGGCCAGCCGCACGAACAGCCGCCGGTCTACGTTGCCCGCGACCAGGTGCGATACGCCCGAGGCACCGGTGGTGAAGACTTCAGCGGTATGGATGGCCGCGCTGGCCTGTGCGGGCGGGATGCCCATGGCCAGCATCACCGAGGAGGACACCAGCCCGAAGGCCATGCCCAGGGCGCCGTCCACCAGCTGCGCGCCGATGCCGATCAGGATGAACCACCAGAATTCGCTGCTCAGTTCCATGCCCCGAGCCTAGCGGATGCGGGGGTGCGGGGCATGCGATGGCGCGTCGCGCCGTGGTGAAGCCGCCGGGCATGGCCCGGCGGGTACCGGTGGCTCAACGGGTGCCGTACAGCACCACGGTCTTGCCGCGGGCATGCAGCAGGCCGTCGGTCTGCAGCTTCTTCAGCACGCGGCCGGCCATTTCACGCGAGCAGCCGACCAGGCGCGCCAGTTCCTGGCGCGACACGCGCAGCTGGCTGCCCTGCGGGTGACTCATCGCCTCCGGCTCCTGCGCCAGGTCGTGCAGGGTGCGCACGATGCGGTCGGTGACATCCAGGAACGCCAGGCGGCTGGCCTTGCGGCTGGTGTCCAGCAGGCGCTTGGAGATCTGCTGGCCCAGCGCGTACAGCAGGCGCGGGGCATCGGCCGACAGCGGGCCCAGGAACAGCTGGTGCAGGCGTTCGTAGCTGATCTCGGCCAGTTCGCAGGCGGTCCGGGTGCGCAGGATGACCTCGCGCCGGTCCGATTCCACGAACAGGCCCATTTCGCCGACGAACTCGCCGGCACCGAAGTAGCCCAGCACCAGTTCGCGGTCGTCATCCTCCTCGGCCATGATCGAAACGGACCCGCTGATCACGTAATAAAGCGTTCCGGCCGGGTCGCCGGGCCGGAAGACATCGGTCCGGGTGGGGTATCGACGCCGGTGGCTGTGGGCCAGGAAGCGGTCGATGGTAGCGATGTCCAGGGCCAATGGGCTGCTAGCAAGGCGCACGGTTGACACGATAGGGGCGCTCCCTCTGCGCATGAACGGGATCACGAGGTCGATAGCGGAGCTTAACCAGCGCAATTGTTAAGGGCAAACAGTGTGCCAGAAGCCAAGCGTCTTCACGTTCCCCCCGGGGGCAGTTTGCCCCATAATTCCCCCTTTCCCTTCTCACACAGGAATCGACCGCCGTGGTCAAGCCGTTGCCTCGCCTGAGGCTGCAGGGTTTCAACAACCTCACCAAGGCGCTGAGCTTCAACATCTATGACGTGTGTTACGCGCGCACCGAAGAGGAGCGTCAGCGTTACATTGAATACATCGATGAAGAGTACAACGCCGACAGGCTGACTCAAATCTTGACCGATGTCGCCGAGATCATCGGTGCCAACATCCTGAACGTGGCCCGCCAGGACTACGATCCGCAGGGTGCCTCGGTGACGATCCTGATCTCCGAAGAACCGGTGATCGACAAGAAGCTGGCGGGCAAGGAGCTGATCTCCGATGCCGTGGTGGCGCACATGGACAAGAGCCACATCACTGTCCATACCTACCCGGAAACCCACCCGCAGGAAGGCATCGCGACGTTCCGCGCGGACATCGACGTGGCTACCTGTGGCGTGATTTCGCCGCTGAAGGCCCTGAACTACCTGATCGAGAGCCTGGAGTCGGACATCGTGATCATGGACTACCGTGTCCGTGGCTTCACCCGCGATGTGAAGGGCAAGAAGCACTTCATCGACCACAAGATCAACTCGATCCAGAACTTCCTGGCCAAGAACATCAAGTCGCGTTACGAGATGTTCGACGTCAATGTCTACCAGGAGAACATCTTCCACACGAAGATGCACCTGAAGGACTTCGACCTGGATCAGTACCTGTTCGAGGAAAAGGCCAAGAACCTGTCGTTCAAGGAACGCATGAAGATCGAAGCGCTGCTCAAGCGCGAGATCGAAGAGCTGTTCCACGGGCGCAACCTGTCCGAGTAAGCCCCGTGCGCGATGCCCCCGGGCATCGCCACCCAGGCGGGACGACCCGCCCTGTGGAACATTGCGCCATGCGTGGCGTTCCACGGTGATGTACCGACCCACGGCCCGGTGTGAAAACACCGGGCCGTTTTGTTTCTGTTCAACAAGGTAAGGAGCCCCCACCCATGCCCTGGATCTACCTGCTGCTGGCCGGCCTGTTCGAAATCGGCTTCGCCATCGGGATGAAGTACTCCGATGGCTTCAGCAAGCCCCTGCCGACCGTCGCCACGGTCATTTCCGCCCTGATCAGCCTGTACCTGATGAGCCAGGCGATGAAGGCCATTCCGGTCGGCACCGCCTATGCCATCTGGACCGGCATCGGCGCGCTGGGCGTGGCGGTGCTGGGCATCTTCCTGTTCAACGACAGCGCCTCGCCGGCGCGGCTGGGCTGCGTGGCCCTGATCGTGGCTGGCGTGATCGGCCTGAAGCTGGTCTCGCCGAACTGACCCCCGTGTTGCAGGGCGGCGGCCGCGTTGGCGGCCGCGCCGGGCCAGGCCCGGCGCCCTTTCAGACCCGGTAGGCGATGGTCTTCATCACTTTCGATGCCAGTGCCATCGCGCCGGGGATCGGGAACGGCAGGCGGCGCGCGCCGGCCTGCTGGGCGTGCTCGGCGTGCCGGGCCTCGTCTTCCTTCATCACCTTGATCACCTCGCGGCTGCGCAGGTCGCCCGGCGGCAGGGTTTCCAGGTGCTCGTCCAGGTGGGCTTCCACCTGGCGCTCGGTTTCCACCACGAAGCCCAGGTTCCAGCCGTCGCCGCGCAGGCCGGCCAGGGTGCCGATCGCGTAGCTGCCGGCGTACCAGAGCGGGTTGAACAGGCTCGGCCGGCTGTCCAGCTCGCCCAGTCGGGTGGCGCACCAGGCCAGGTGGTCGGTTTCTTCCTGGGCCGCATCCAGCAGGTGCGCGCGCGTGGCCGGGTCACGGGCCACCGCCGCCTGGCCGAAATACAGGCCCTGTGCGCAGACTTCGCCGACATGGTTGATCCGCATCAGGCCGGCGGCGTGGCGGCGCTCGGTGCTGTCCATGCCCGGTTCGGCGGCGTCGCTGGCGGGGTAGGGGCGGCTGGCCGGCGGATTGCCGAACACCGTGTCCAGGGCGCGCTGCGCCTCGGTCAGCAGGTGGTCCAGCGGGGTGGTCTGGCGGAGCGCGGTCATGGCGGTACGGGGTGGGGCGGGTAGCCCACGATTCTGGCCTTCCCCGGCGCCCCTGCCAACCCGGGCCGGGGGCGAACTTGCACCCGGCCCCGGGGGCGACTACAATCCCGCCTCTTGCGCTTCACCTTTTCACAACGCGTGGCAGAGTTCCGGCAGCCCATCGCCGCAATGAGCCCGACCTACCTAGAGTTCTTTATGAGCACTTTCACCGCAAAGAACGAGACCGTCCAGCGCGACTGGTACCTCGTTGACGCCTCGGGCAAGACCCTGGGCCGTCTGGCCACCGAGCTGGCCCGCCGCCTGCGTGGCAAGCACAAGCCGGTCTACACCCCGCACGTCGATACCGGCGATTACCTGGTCGTCATCAATGCAGAAAAGATTGCCGTCACCGGCAAGAAGCTGCAGGACAAGATGTACCACCGCTTCACCGGCTACATCGGCAACCTGAAGACCGAATCCCTGGCCCAGGCGCTGGAGCGCCACCCGGAGCGCGTGATCGAGATCGCCGTCAAGGGCATGCTGCCGAAGGGTCCGCTGGGTCGCCAGATGTACCGCAAGCTCAAGGTCTACGCCGGCACTGAGCATCCGCACGCCGCACAGCAGCCGCAGGTTCTGGATATCTAATCATGGCTATCACTCAAAACTACGGCACTGGCCGCCGCAAGTCCTCCACCGCCCGCGTGTTCCTGCGCAAGGGTTCGGGCAACATCACCGTCAACGGCCGTCCGCTGGACGAGTTCTTTGGCCGTGAGACCGCGCGCATGATCGTGCGCCAGCCGCTCGAGCTGACCAAGAACACCGAAAGCTTCGACATCCTGGTCACCGCTTCCGGCGGCGGCACCACCGGCCAGGCCGGTGCGATCCGTCTGGGCATCGCCCGTGCGCTGGTCGAGTACGACGAAGGCCTGAAGTCCGAGCTGCGCAAGGCCGGCTTCATGACCCGCGACGCCCGCGAAGTCGAACGTAAGAAGGTCGGTCTGCACAAGGCCCGCCGCGCCACCCAGTTCTCCAAGCGCTGATCTACCGCGCCTGGTTGGGCTCCTTTGGGAGCCCGCGGGTTGGAAACGCAAAAGCCCGGCTTCGGCCGGGCTTTTGTCGTTCTGGTGTTTGGGGATCGGCTCTTTCCTGCGGAAAGAGATCCGGCTCCGCCTTCTCTCTGGAGGGCAACCCCTTTGATGTTCAAGGGTGTGCGCCGACGGGCGCGGGGATCAGGTGGAATGCGTGACCGGATTAAAAGAAAAGGCCCGATCTTTCGATCGGGCCTTTTCTTTTAATTTGGCTGCCCCGGATGGATTCGAACCACCGAATGCCTGAGTCAGAGTCAGGTGCCTTACCGCTTGGCGACGGGGCAATGTCGCGAACTGCTATTATCTCACATTTTCACGTTGAAAAACAACTTCAGCGTGGTGGCTATGGGTGGACTCGAACCACCGACCCCAGCATTATGAGTGCTGTGCTCTAACCGGCTGAGCTACATAGCCTTGGTGAGCCCGCTATTCTGCTGATGTGTACAGGGCCTGTCAACACTTTTGTGCCGCGCTTGTGGGCCGACAGGTGGCATGGGATAGTCCCTGACAGTAGATTTTTTTAGGAGTCCGCATCGTGATCGATCCGGACGGCTATCGACCGAACGTCGGCATCGTGCTGATGCGGCAGGACGGTCAGGTGTTCTGGGCACGCCGTGTGCGCCGGGATGGCTGGCAGTTCCCGCAGGGTGGCATGAACACCGACGAGACCCCGGTCGAGGCCATGTATCGCGAACTGCAGGAAGAGACCGGCCTGCTGCCCGAGCACGTGGAAGTGCTGGGGGCAACGCCGGGCTGGCTGCGCTACAAGCTGCCGGCGCGTGCCATCCGCCGCAATGAACGCCAGGTCTGCATCGGACAGAAGCAGGTCTGGTTCCTGCTGCGCCTGACCGGGGATGAATCCCATGTGCGGCTGGACCATACCGACACGCCGGAGTTCGACCACTGGCGCTGGGTGGACTTCTGGTACCCGGTGGAGCACGTGGTGATGTTCAAGCGTGGCGTCTACGCGCGTGCCCTGCGTCATCTGGCGCCGCTGGCGCGCGGGGTGGCCGGGCAGGGCGTCACCGCCATGCCCAAGAGCGCTGCCGAAGCCTGGATGCCTGGGCACGCGGCCGGCCATGAGCGGCCACGCAAGCGCCCGCGCACCCGTGGTTACTGGCCGAAAAAAGCGCAGGGGGATGGGCCGGCGAGCTGACTGGCTGAACGGTATCGAGAATGGTTCAGGGCTTTGATTGACAACCATTCTCGTTTCCATTGGAATAGCCACAGGCCAGTCCCGGCCTGCACGCCTTGGTTCCCGCCTGTGTACGTCTGCATCTGCAACGGAGTCACCGACCACCAGATCCGCGAAGCCGCCAGCCATGGCGTCACGTCGGTGGCCGAGCTGACCATGCGTACCGGCTGTGGTGCCACCTGTGGTTCGTGCCTGGACATGGCCGGCGAACTGCTGGCCAAGGCCCGCAACACCCACGAGCTGCCGTTGCCGGTACTGGGCCTGCAGGCCGCCTGAGCCCGCAGGGGCCCCGCGCTGCGGCCTGCACAGGCCAATGCGCACGATTCGCGTTCCTTCATCGCCGCCGCCAAGGCGCTACAGTGCGCGCGTTCACTCTGCGCAGGAGCACGCCATGAAGGGCGACGCCAAAGTCATCGAATTCCTCAACAAGGTCCTCTACAACGAGCTGACCGCGATCAACCAGTACTTCCTGCATGCCAAGATGCTGAAGAACTGGGGCATCAAGGAACTGGCCGAGCACGAGTACAAGGAATCGATCGACGAGATGAAGCATGCCGACATGCTCGCCGACCGCATCCTGTTCCTTGAGGGCCTGCCGAACTTCCAGGCGCTGGGCAAGCTGCGCATCGGCGAAAACCCGACCGAGATCCTGCAGTGCGATCTGGCGCTGGAGCGCGACGGGGTGGTGACCCTGCGCGATGCGGTAGCCTATGCCGATTCGGTTGGCGATTACGTCAGCCGCCAGCTGTTCGTGAAGATCCTCGATTCGGAAGAAGAGCACATCGACTGGCTGGAAACCCAGCTGGACCTGATCGAGCGCATCGGCGAGCCGAAGTACCTGCTGAGCAAGCTGGAAGACTGAATCACGCGCCGGCGTTGCCGCCCTGTCCGGCCAGCCAGCCGGCCAGGGCCACGCGCACGCGGGCGAATTCGGCCACCAGCAGCGCCACCGCCACGGTCGAGCGCTGCCCGCCCTGCTCGCACGCATCCTTTTCGATGCGCAACGCCACGGCCGACAGGGCCGAAGCCCCTACGTTCGCGCTGGATGACTTCAGGCTGTGCGCCAGCGCGGCCAGGCGCGTGCTGTCCTGCACCCGGGCCGCTTCCTGCAGCTGCTGGACCTGCCGCGGGGTGTCGTCCAGGAACACGGTGATGATGTGCCGGGCGGCGTCACCGATCGTGTCGCGCAGCTCCTGCAGCACGCTGGCGTCCAGCACCGGCAGTTTTGCTGCCGCCGTGGGCACCGGCGGCGCCGTGGGCCGGGGGACGGCGGCCGCCACCTCGGCGCTGCCAGGCGTGGCACCGTGGCGTGCCAGCAGCGCGTACAGCGTGGCCAGCGGGATGGGTTTGGACAGGTAGTCGTCCATGCCGGCCTGCAGGCAGCGTTCGCGGTCACCGGCCATCGCGTTGGCGGTCATGGCGATGACCGGCAGCCGTGGCAGGTTCGCGGCGGCTTCCTGCGCACGCCACTGGCGCGTGGCGGCGTAACCGTCCAGCACCGGCATCTGGCAGTCCATCAGCACCACATCGTGGCCACCGGCCTGCAGCGCGGCCAGCGCCTGTACGCCATCGCTGGCCACCTGCGCGCTGCAGCCGAGCAGTGCCAGCAGCTTTTCGGCGACGGCACGGTTGACCGCGTTGTCCTCCACCAGCAGTACGCGCAGGCCCAGTGCCGGCCAGTCCACGGGCACCGGTGCCGATGGGGCCGGCAGGGACGGCGCAGGGGGCGCGGGCGGGGCCAGCAGCGCATGCAGCGCGGCATCGGTGCCGGCGTCGCACCAGCGGTGCTGGCCGTCGGTGGGCGTATCCCCCTCTGCCGGCGCGTGCAGCCACAGGACGGACAGGCGGCCGTCGCTGCGCGTGGCCAGTGCACGCTGCAGGGCGGCGTCGCCGTGTGGCAGGCAGCGTGCATCCAGCAGCACCCACGCCAGTGGCCCCTGCCCGGGCAATGGCGCCCCGCGCAGCAGCTGCAGTGCCTCGCTCGTGGCCGTCACCGGCTGTACCTGCAACAGATGGTGTTCGGCCACGCGCTGCACTCGTGCAGCCAGCCGTGCGTCGTCGCTCAGCAGCAGCAGCCGTGACGGCAGCACGGGCAGCGCCGCGCGATCGCCGGGAACCTTCAGCAGCGGAATCTCGAACCAGAAGGTCGCGCCCTGGCCGGGCGTGGACTGCACGCCGATGTGGCCGCGCATCAGGTCGATGATGCGGCGGCAGATGGCCAGGCCCAGCCCGGTACCTCCATACAGCCGGGTGGTGGAGGCATCGGCCTGGCTGAAGGACTGGAACAGCCGGGCCTGCAGTGCCGGTTCGATGCCGATGCCGGTGTCGGCCACCTCGAAGCGCAGCTGGTGGTGCGCCGTGCCCTCGCCCAGGCGCTGCACGCGCAACTGCACCTGGCCGCGGGCGGTGAACTTGATGGCGTTGGCCAGCAGGTTGCTCAGTACCTGGCGCAGGCGCACCGGATCGCCGCGCACCGGCAGGCGCACGGCCGGGTCCAGCTGCAGTGACAGGGCCAGGCCTTTGGCTTCGGCCGCACGCTGCAGCAGCTGCACCACGCCATCGAGCAGGTCGCGCAGGTTGAAGCTGGTGATTTCCAGTTCCAGCGCCTGCGCTTCCAGCCGCGAGTAATCCAGGATGTCATCGACGATGCGCAGCAGCTGCTGCGAACTGGCCGACGCGGTGGCCAGCATCTGGCGCTGGTCGTCATGCAGCGGCCCGCGGGCCACCAGTTCCAGCATCGGCAGGATGCCGTTGAGCGGCGTGCGGATCTCGTGGCTCATGGTGGCCAGGAATTCGCCCTTGGCCATGGCGGCCGCCTCGGCCACCTGCTTGGCCTGCAGCAGCTGCTGTTCCAGCTGCCCCTGGCGCTCGGTGGTGGCGCGCAGCGCATCGCGCTCGCTGGCCAGGGCATCGCGTTCGCCGGCCAGCGCACGGGCCCGGGCCTGCTCGCTGTGCAGCTGCCGGCTGCGTATACGCAGCCGCAGGGTGACCAGCAGCAGCGCAGCGGCCGCCAGGGCCAGCGCACCCGGCAGCAGCACCGCCGTGGCGCCCATTCAGAGCACCGCGTTGTGGAAGTCGAAGTTCAGGTCGCTGCCGGCCGACTGCACCATGTTGCCCTGGATGAAATCGACACCGCCGACCCACATGGCCGCTGCGGCCTGCGGATCTTCGATCTGCTGGCCGATGATCTGCATGCCCGCGGCGTGCGCTGCTTCGATCGCCCGCCGCAGTTCCTCGCGGGTGCCCGGGTTGGCGTGGGGGCTGGAGAACCGTGCGGCCAGGCGCACGAATGCCAACGGCAACTGGGTGAGCAGGGTGTTGGCATCGCCACCGGGTTCGAACTGGCTCAGGCAGAAGCGCACGCCGGTCGCCGCCAGGCGCTGGCAGACCTGCTGCAGCGTGACCGCGTGGATCAGTGCGTCGGGCAGGCGGACATCGATCACCAGTGCACTGCCGGCGACATCGCGCTGCTGCAGCGATTCCAGCAGCCAGTCGGCGAAGGCACCGCGCTGCAGGGTGCGCAGCGACTGCGAAACGAACAGGTGCAGCGGCGGCGTGGCATGGCGGTACAGATCCAGCAGGCCCAGGGCATGTTCCATCACCTGCTGGTCCAGGTCGGCAATGCGGCCAGCCGCTTCGGCGGCCGGGATCACCTGGCCGGCGTTGAGCACCGTGCCGTCGGCCTGGCGCAGGCGCAGCAGCAGCTGGTACTGGGCGCTGCCACCGCCGGAAACGGCGACGATGGGCTGGTAGGCCATTTCCAGCTGGCCCTCCAGCAGGGCCAGGTGTTCCTGTTCGGTGGCGGCGGCGCGGTGCACGTGGCTGGCCACGCCACTGCTCAGCAGGCGGGCCTGCAGCGTGGTGCGTTCCACGGCTTCCAGCACTGCCGCCGCATCGGCGAAGGCCGGGCCCAGCGGCGCATAGCCCACGACCCCGCGCAGATGGACCGATTCGTCGTCGCGGATGATGAAGGCGTGCGTGGACAGCTCCTCGCGCAGCGTCCGCGCGGTATCGTCCAGCGCATCGTCCTCCAGGCCCCGCGCCAGCAGCAGGAAGCTGTTGTCGTTCAGGCGTGCCAGCAGGTGCGGGTGCCCGGCTTCGGCCAGCCGCTGCCCGGCCTGCACCATCAACCGTTCGAACGCCGCGTAGCCGAAGCGCTCGCGCAGGCCCAGCGCGCTGGCTACTTCGATGAAGAACACACCGCCGCGGTCATGGTGCATCAGGGCGGTGCCCAGCTGCTGCAGCACATGGTGGCGGGTGGGCAGGCCGGTTTCCGGGTTGCTCATCGCCGGTACGCCGCTGGCGCCGGGCAGGGTGGCCGCCTGCGCGCGGGCGCGGCGGATGCGGTTGGCCACGGCGGCGATCAGGTGGCGCGGGCGGATCGGCTTGCTCAGGTAGTCGTCGGCACCGCAGTCGAGCACTTCGAACTGGCGTTCCGGGTCCGGATCGCCGCTCAGGAACACGATGGGCAGCAGCTGCAGGCCCGGCTGCTGGCGGATCATCGCGGTCAGCCGCATGCCGTCCATGCCGGGCAGGTGCAGGTCCATCAGGATCAGGTCGGGACGGTGCTCCTTGATCGCCGCGGGCACGCCGTCGGCATCGCCGACCACGATGGCCTGCATGCCGGCGCCATGCAGCACGCTCTGCGCGAACAGTGCCTGGGCCCGGTCATCCTCCACGATCAGCACGCGGTAGGGGGAGTCGGCCTGCGGGGGCGGATCGTCGCTGTTGCCGGCCTCGTTGCCGATGCCGACGGCCAGCGCGGTGGCCGGCGTGGCTGCCGCGGGCAGGGTGGGGGGAAGGCCCGGTGCCGTCGCGGTGGCCGCCGCCGGGGGGCTGGCCGGGGCCGCAGGCGGGGCCCAGCGCTGCCAGTGGTCGGCGGGGGGTGTTTCGGCGCGCGTGGCGCGCGCGCCGGCGGTGGAATCGTATGCGGCCATCAAAGCTCCCGGTCGTCGCGGCCATTATGCGGCAGCGCTGCCGTCAGCCGTTGTGAGCGTGTCCGCGCTTGTCGCTGCTGCCAGCACCGGACAACCAGCGCACGCCCTTCCAGACGGTGCGCCAGGCCAGCCAGACCAGCAGCGCGCCGGCCAGGCTGCAGGCCAGCACCACGGCCAGGGCGATCCAGGGGTGGGCCAGCGCCAGCGCCAGCCCGCCCACCACCACGGTGTCCTCGGCAGCGGAGGCCATCCAGTTGCTGGCCGGTTCCGGGGAGGTATTGAGCAGGGCCCGGGTGCCGGCTTTCAGCCCGTGGCTGGCCAGTGCCACGCCCGCACCGGCCAGCAGCGCGCCCGTGCCGAGGTCGCCGTCCGGGGACAGGGTCGCTGCGGCCAGGAACGCCCCGGCCGGGACCCGCGCCAGGGTCTGCAGCAGGTCCCAGATCGAATCCACCCCGGGAATCTTGTCAGCGAAGAACTCGGCCACGGCCAGGGCCGCAGAGGTGCCCAGCACCCACCACGATTCGGTGGCCTGCAACGCCGGTGGCAGCTCGACCCAGCCCAGCAGTCCGGCCAGGCCGACCCCGAACACTGTCAGGTAGACACGGATGCCGGCCAGCCAGGCCAGCAGGATGCCGATCACGAACAGGTGGGCGTCGGTCATGGCGTGCTCCAGCAGGAGCGTAACGGGGGCGGGAGCGCCCACTATCGGGCAAGGCGCGCCTGAACGCCATCGTCCCCGTGCCGAACGGCCCACGGAATGGCCGGCATCCTGTCTTACACTAGCCCGTCGTTTGCCACAGGGGCCGTGAGGGTATCGCGCTGCGATGCCACGGAAGCTACCCATGAACAACCGCACCCCACCGCGTGTCCAGATCCGCCTGCCCGGGCGTCCGGCCGCTCCCGTCGACCGCCGCCGTTATCTGGTGGTGGCCGGTATCTGGCTGCTCAGCCTGGTCCTGGCCACGCTGGGGGGCTGCTGGTTCTCCGCCCCCCGTGGTGAGCAGGGCCAGCGCCTGCAGGCCGCCGAGAAGCGAGCGGACACGCTGCAGCAGCAGCTGACCGATCTGCGCCAGAAGCAGGCCACGCTGGAAGCCTCCGACCGCATCAGCCGCGCGGCCAACACCGAGGTGCAGGCCACCCTGTCCGAGCGTGACGAGGAAATCGCCAGCCTGCGCGCGGACGTGGCCTTCTATGAACGCCTGGTCGGTTCCACCAGCCAGCGCAAGGGCCTGAACACCCATTCCATCGAATTCAGCCCGGAAACCGGCGGCACCTGGCAGTACACCGCCGTGCTGACCCAGAACCTCAACCGCGGGGCCATCAGCCAGGGGCAGATGCGCTTCACCGTGGAAGGCGTGAAGAACGGCAAACTGGCCACGATAAGCTGGGACGAGCTGCACCAGCGCAGCAAGGTGCCGGGGCAGGATTATTCCTTCCGGTACTTCCAGCAGCTCACCGGCAGCGTGATCCTGCCGGCTGGTTTCACCCCGCAGCGCGTGCGGGTTTCGCTGGGGACGGGTGCGGGGGGCACCGCCCAGGTCTTCGACTGGAAACAGGCCGGTGCGCCGGCCAGCAATGGGGAGTAGGCAGATGTTCGGAAACAGCAAGTCCAACCGTGACGGCCAGCTGGTCGTCGATGCGCTGATCGGCAACCAGGTCGTCATCCGCGGCGATGTCGAATTCAGTGGTGGCCTGTACGTGGAAGGCCGCATCCACGGCAAGGTGATCGCCCAGGAAGGCGCCAGCGCCGCCACCCTGACGGTGGCCGAGCACGGTGTCATCGAAGGGGAGATCCGCGCCCACGTGGTGGTCATCAGCGGCCGCCTGGACGGCGATGTGCATGCGACGGAGAAGGTCGAGCTGACCCCGAGCGCGCGGGTCAACGGCAATGTCCACTACCAGGTGGTGGAGATGAACGCCGGTGCCCAGCTGAACGGGCGCCTGATCCACGCCAGCGCCCCGGTCGCGGCGCTGCCGGCCCCGGACAGCACCGAGGACGGCGACGGCAAGGCCGATACGGCGGCGCGGCGCAAGCTCGCCGAAGCGATGGCTTGAAAGGCCCTGCGGCCGCCCCCATGCATGGCAGCATGAGCACGCTCGTTTCCCTGCCCGGCACCCCGGCTGCCGCGCCTGACTACCAGTCGCTGGACCGTCCCCTGAACTTCACCGAAGCCGCCGCGGCCAAGGTGAGGGAACTCATCGCGGACGAGGGCAATGCTGCCCTCGCCCTGCGCGTGTACATCCAGGGCGGCGGCTGCTCCGGCTTCCAGTACGGCTTCGAGTTCGACGAGAACCGCGCCGAGGATGACCTGGCGGTACAGACCAGCGGCGTGACCCTGCTGGTCGATCCGCTGAGCCTGCAGTACCTGATGGGCGCGGAAGTGGATTACACCGAAAGCCTGACCGGCGCGCAGTTCGTCATCCGCAACCCGAACGCGAAGACCACCTGCGGCTGCGGCAGCAGCTTCAGCATGTAAGCAGGCAGCGCGCGGGGCATGGGCCCTGCGCGGCGTGTGTGGTGCATCACCATCGCCACGCTCGCGGCTTGCCACTGCGGTTGATTCGGCGCACGCTTTGCCGATGCCCAATACTTCTTCGTCGCTGTCCGGTTTCGCCTTCGTGGGCGAACCGCTCGAGCGCGCTGATGCCCTGCGCAACGATGCCGATGCATTGTCGCGGTTGTGGCCGCAGGCGCGCGTTCTTGTCCTGGACCAGGACGGTACCGCCTTCGTCGGTGATGACGACCAGCCGCTGCCATTGACCGGCAGCGCGGTGGGGGGCGGGCCGGGGTCGGCCATCTTCCTCGGCCTGCGTGGCGACCAGGCGTGGTTCTCGGTGGAAGCGGCGGCGGTGACCGTCCGTGCGCCGCGCCGGTTGGACCTGCGCCAGGCCGCGCTGTTGTGGCCGGTGGCCGATGCCAGCGCCTTCAGCTATGCACGCGGCATGTCCTACTGGCATGCCCGCACCCGGTTCTGCGGCGTGTGTGGCGGTGCGGTGCAGTTCGCCCGCGGTGGCTTCGTCGGGCGCTGCCAGCAGTGCGCCACCGAACACTACCCGCGCGTGGACCCGGCGGTGATCGTCGCGGTGGAAAACCAGGGCCGCCTGCTGCTGGGCCGCCAGGCCAGCTGGCCCCCGCGCCGGTACTCGGTGCTGGCCGGCTTCGTCGAGCCGGGCGAGACCTTCGAACAGACCGTGGCGCGCGAAGTCCACGAGGAAAGCAAGGTGCGGGTGACTGCCAGCCAGTACCTGGGGTCGCAGCCGTGGCCGTTTCCCGGCGCGCTGATGGTCGGGTTCCGCGCGCAGGCGCTGGATGACGTGCCGACCGTGGATGGCGAGCTGGAAGATGCGCGCTGGTTCACCGCCGATGAGGTGGGCGCGGCGCTGGCGCGGGATGTCGCCGATGACGGTGAAGGCATCGTGCTGTCGCCGCCCATTTCGATTTCGCGCAGCCTGATCGAGCACTGGTACCGGCAGCAGCGCGGCTGAGCCCGGTGGCAATGTTGCCGCCACCTGAACACGCGGCCCGGTAGAGTAGGCCCTACCCGTGATGGCAGCGCTGCGCCCGGTAAGGTAGCGGCGCTGAACGTCCTCAGTGCAGGAGAGAGCTGCCATGTTCACCACCCTGGTCGCCGTGCTGGTGGCACTGGCCCTGGGCCATGTCGCCCCGGCCGCCGCCGCATCGCTGCGCCGCTTCGGCGGTTTCCGGCGCTGGCTGGGCTGGCTGGATGCGCACGGTGGCCGTGCATGGCGCAGCCCGGGGGGGGCCGTGCTGGCGCTGCTTCCCGCACTGCTGCTGATGGGGGCCCTGCAGGGCCTGCTGCATGACCGGCTGTATGGGTTGCCCGGCCTGTTGCTGGGGGTGGGGGTGCTGGCCTGGTGCTGGGGCCCACGTGACCTGGACCGCGACGTGGAAGCGGTGATCGATGCCGATGACGCCCCGACCCGGCACGCGGCCGTGGCCCATCTGCAGGCCGCCGGCGGCAGCCTGCGCGAGGATGTGCCGTCACTGGTGGAAGCGACCCTGCTCAACGCGCTGCGCCGCTGGTTCGCGGTGCTGTTCTGGTTCCTGCTGCTGGGGCCGGTAGGGGCGCTGGGCTACCGGCTGCTGGCCCTGATGGCCGAAAGCCCGCTGCGGGTACGCGTGCCGATGGAGGCGCTGGCGATGGCGCAGCGGGTGCTGGGCTGGATCGAGTGGCCGGTGGCCCAGTTGATGGCGTTCTCAATGGCGCTGGTGGGCAACTTCGATACCGCCTGGAAGGCATGGCGGCAGGCCCACGGTGAGCGGCTGGCCGGCAGCATCGACTTCCTCGGGGCCGTGGCGCGGGCGAGCGTCAACGCCGAGCTGCGCGAGGATGCGCACGATTACACCGAGGCGGGCATGTTGCCGGTGTGGCAGCGCCTGCCGGACCTGCGCGATGCGATGAGCCTGGTGTGGCGCATGCTGCTGCTGTGGCTGGCGGTGGTGGCCCTGCTGGTGCTGGCCGGCTGGGTGACGTAAACCCGGGTCCTGCCGGCCGCCACCGCTGCCCGCGTGCGGCATGGGGGCTAGGCCGGTGCCAGCGCCGTGAACGGCGGCCATGGCAGGTTGCGCAGCAGCGCGTAACCGGGCAGCAGCCAGAGCCAGAACGTGGGACTGGCCAGCACCCGCATCAGCGGGTCGAGCAGGCGTGGCCGGATACCGGCCATGTTGAGCAGCATCAGCAGCAGCAACGGCAGGCTGATGACCAGCAGGGGGTTCATCGCCATCGCGCCGGGCAGGTCGAAATGGACCAGCGAATACAGGCAGCGCGTGCTGCCGCAGCCCGGGCAGTACAGGCCGGTCAGTGCATACAGCGGGCAGCTCGGCAGCGGGTTGCCGGGCGTGTAGGGATTGACGTGGCGCAGCACGAGCGCGGCGCCGGCAGCCAGGCCGGTCGCGGTGGCCAGGGGCAGCCAGCGGCTCAGCCGTGCGGGCAGGACGGGGACGGACATGTCAGGGCAGGGCCCGGCCATGGCCGGGCCCTGCACGGTGCCATCAGTGGGTGCCGCTCAGCGCACCCAGGCCGCCGACGGCCAGGATGAAGATGAAGTACAGCACGATCAGCACGATGGAGGTGATGGCCGACCACATGGCCCACTTCTTGGCCTTTTCCGACGCATCACGCGCACCGGCGACGTCGCCGGCGGCCAGCTTGCCGTTGACCTGGGCGGCATGGACGATCGAGACGATGCCCAGCGGCAGGCAGCAGAACAGGGTGCTCAGGATGGCCCAGACCAGGTTGTTGGGGACCTGCGGAGTGGCGGTGTTCATGGTTCAAGTTCCTTCATGGGTGGTGATGGATGGATCAATGGTTGGAAAGCGCGCCCAGCATCGCCAGGCCACCGAACAGCCCGAACCACAACAGCAACAGGATCGGCAACGCGATGGCCGAAGCCACCGCCCACCACCCCGCCTTGCGCGACGCCGCGTAGGCGGCAGGCAGGTCACCGGCTGCCCGGTACCCATCGACCTGCGCGGCATACACGATCGACACCACCCCAAGTGGCAGGCAGCAGAACAGCGTCGTCAGGATCGCCCAGACCAGATGGTTGGGGACATGGACCGATGGGCCGCTCAGTGGTGGTGGTTGATGCAAAGCCAGACTCCCTTCCGTGGTGGCCGCGTGCGTGGGCACGGCGGGCCTTCCCCCTTTCCGGAGCGTAATCTACCGCAACAAAGGTCGAATGTATGCGTTTTCAGCCGCGTTCGGCCTGATGATGCCATTGACAGCCGGGGTGACCGGGTGCTGGCCACGGCAGATGACGGGGTCAGGCGTGGTCGCCACGCAATGCCCGCACCTGGGCTTCCAGCTGGGCGGCATCGGTACCGGCCGCCGGGCGTGCCGGGGCGGCGACCACTTCCACCGTTGCCCGGAACCGGCGCGGTACGCGCATGCGCCCCAGGCGGCTGTCGCGCCGGCTCCACATGCTCGACCACATGCCGCGCAGGGCCATCGGCACGACCGGCACCGGGCGGCGCTGCAGGATCTTTTCCACACCGGATTTGAACGGCGCCATCTGCCCGTCGCGGGTCAGCGCGCCCTCGGGGAAGATGCAGACCAGCTCACCCTCGGCCAGTGCCGCATCGACCTCGTCGAACGCGCGCTGCATCAGGGCGGGGTCTTCGCGCGCACCGGCGATCGGGATCGCCTTGGCGGTGCGGAAGATCCAGCGCATCACCGGGATGTTGAAGATCTTGTAGTACATGACGAAGCGCACCGGCCGTGGAATCGTTGCCGACAGGATCAGCGCATCCATGTAGCTGACGTGGTTGCACACGATCAGGGCAGCGCCTTCGTCAGGAACGTTGGCTTCGATGCCCTGCGGCCGCAGCCGGTACAGCGTGCGCACCATCACCCAGCTGAGGAAGCGCATCAGGAATTCGGGGACGATGGTGAAGATGTAGAGGGCCACGATGGCATTGGCGATGGCCAGCGCCAGGAACTGCTGCGGGATGGACCAGTGCAGCAGCTGGTGCGCGGCCAGCGACAGCAGCGCCGCGGCGACGATGAAACCGGAATTCTGGATGTTGAGGGCGGCGAACACGCGCGACATCTGTGCCTTCGGCGTGCGGCTCTGGATGAGCGCGAACAGCGGCACCACGAACACGCCGGTGAACAGGCCGATACCGACAAGATCGATGACGATGCGCACGCTGCCCGGCTGCTGCAGGAAGGCCAGCACCCCCAGGTTCTGCACGCTCGCTTCGCCGGTGCGGGCGAAATACAGGTCCAGCAGGAAGGCGGTCATGCCGAACGCACCCAGCGGCACCAGGCCGATTTCCACGGTGCGTGCCGACAGCTTCTCGCACAGCAGCGAGCCGACGCCCGTGCCCACCGAGAACAGTGCCAGCGCGAACAGGTACAGCTTGGGCTCGCCGCCGAGGTTGGCCAGCGCGTAGTTGGGCAGCTGCGAGGTCAGCACGGTGCCGACGAACCAGAACCAGGACACGCCGAGGATGGCGTTGCGCACCGCCTTCTGCTGCCGCGCCATGCGCAGCACCACCAGCGACTCGGGCAGCGGGTTCCAGTTGATCTTCAGGTCCGGGTCGCCGGCATCGACCTTGGGAATCATGCGCGCGGCGAGGTTGCCGCAGATCGCCAGCGCGATGACGGCCGTTGCCGCCACGATCGGGCCATGGCTGCCGGCCAGCAGGAACACCGAGCCACCGATGATCATGCCCGACAGGATCGAGATGGAGGTGCCCATCTCGACCAGGCCGTTGCCGCCGGTCAGTTCCTCCGGCTTCAGTACCGAGGGCAGCACCGAGTACTTCACCGGGCCGAACAGGGTCGACTGCATGCCGGTGCAGAACAGCGCCACCAGCAGGAAGGGCAGGTTCTCGGTGATGAACCCGATGGCCGCAAATGACATGATCACGATCTCCATGGTGGTGGTGATCACGATCAGCCGCGATTTTTCCAGTTTGTCGGCGATCTGCCCGGCCAGGGCGGAGAACAGGAAATAGGGCAGGATGAAGATGGCCGGCGCCAGCGTGGTGTACAGCGAGCGCTGCTCATCGGACACGCCCAGGTAGAACAACAGGCCGATGATGGCCTGCCGGTACACGTTGTCGTTGAAGGCACCCAGCGCCTGCACGATGAAGAACGGCAGGAAGCGGCGCTGGCGCAGCAGGGCGAACTGGTTGTGACCGGACATGGAACCTCCTTGCGGACCGGCGCAGCCTAGCATCCCGTGGTGCCATCCGGGTGCCGCGCGACCGGCACGGCGAAGGGCTCAGGCCAGCGTGCGCACGACCTCGTTGGCGGCCGCGCGCAGCTTCGGCAGCAGGCGCAGCACCAGCGCCATCTGGGTACGGATCAGCTGCAGCTTGGGGGGCATGTCATCGTCGAGCTGTTCCAGCTGCTCGGCCAGGGCCCGGTCCTGCTCGATGCCGGCCTCGGCGATGGTCTCGCGCCGGGCCAGGGCGGCGCCCAGCTGCTGCAGGCTCTGCTCGACACGTTCGCCACCGGCCAGGGCCAGCGGATCACCGGCATAGCTGTCCACCTGGTCGCGGTGCGCGCCCAGCGCCGACAGATGGCCGAGCAGGGTGTTGGACAGTGCCAGGAAGCGGAAGCCGGCATCCAGGTTGCGGCGCACGTGGCCGGGCTCACGCAGCATGTTCGACAGTGCGGTGGACAGCGCCGCGTCGGCGTTGTGCATGTCGCGGCGGGCGATCCGGTAGGCCAGGTCATCGCGCATGCCGCTGCGGTACTGGCCCAGCACCGCATCCAGGTAGCGCGCGGCGGTGTCCAGCACGCGGGCCAGCACGGCATGCAGCTGCCGCCCCTGCCAGTCGGGCAGGACCAGGAACGCAGCGGCAGCGGCGATCGCGCAGCCCAGCAGGGTATCGACCATGCGCGGCACGATCAGCACGAAGCCATCGCCGATCAGGTTGAAGCAGGTCAATGCCATCACCGTGATCGCCGCCGAGGCCACCAGGTAGCGGTCAGCGCGGGTGAAGAAGAACAGCAGTGCCGACAGCAGCGCCAGCAGCAGCTGCACATGCAGCTGCGGGAACAGCTGCAGCAGCGCCCAGGTGAACAGCAGGCCGATCAGCGTGCCGGCGATGCGCTGGGCCAGGCGCTGGCGGGTGGCACCGAAGCTGGGCCGGCACACGAACACGATGGTCAGCAGCACCCAGGCGCCGTTCTGCGCGTGCACCAGCGAAATGGCGGCAAAGCCGGCCACCAGCGCCACCGCCATGCGCAGGCCGTGGCGGAACAGCACCGAACCGGGGGTGAGCTGCTGGCGCACGCGCACGCCCATTTCGCGCAGGGTATGCGGGTTGCTGTCGCGCAGGCGGGTGTCGACGTTGTCCAGGCTGGCATCGGAACGCTCGGCATCGAGCAGGCGGCGCTCGATGCTCTGCAGGTTGTGCACCAGCAGGTCCAGCGAGGCCAGCAGGCGCCGCCACTGCGGGCGCTGCTGGTCGCGCAGGAACGCCATCGAATCGACCAGGTCGCGCCCGGCCTGGCGGTTGTCCTGGCCGTACACGAACGGTCGGCGCAGGCGGATCGCCTCGCCCAGCCGCGCGCAGGCATCGCCCTGCAGCGCCAGCACGCGCTGGCAGCGGTACAGCACATCGCTGTGGAAGAACGCATCGACCAGCGAGCCATAGGGGTAGTGCGAGGAACTGGCGCGCTCGTGGAAATCCTGGGCCATGTAGTACAGGCGCAGGTACAGGCCGGAATTGACCCCGGGCCGGCCGGAGCGGCCGAAGCGGGCCAGGATGGCCGCCTTGGCGGCATTGAGTGCTTCCACCACCTGCCGGTTCTGCTCGGCCAGGTCCAGCTGGCGGCGCTGCAGGTCGGCTTCGCGTACCGGCTCGAACAGGGCGGCCTTCAACTGCAGGTAGCGGCCCAGTTCCAGGTACAGCCGGGCCACCCGTTCGCGCACCGGACGGTTGGCGAACAGGGCCGTCCACAGGATCGACAGCAGGCCGTACCAGGCCGCGCCGGCCAGCAGGTGGCTGACGGCATCGAGCGCGGTGCGCAGGTCACTGCTGCCATGCTGTTCCAGCCCGATCATCGTGTAGATGGCCAGGGTGACGGTGGCCTGGGCGATCGAGGCGTAGCGCTCGCCCAGGGCGCCGAGCAGGGTCAGGCCGAAGGTGGCCACGGCCAGCGCGGCGATGAACAGCCACGGCCACGGGAACAGCCAGATCACCGCGGCGGCGGCCAGGCAGAAGCACAGCAGCGACAGCAGTACCGCCTTGGTGCGTCCCCAGGCGTTGTCGTCCGTTTCGGCGATGGCGCTGGCGATGATGCCCAGGAACACGCCGGGCAGCGCGCTCAGCGCATCCAGCTGCCAGCACGCGGCCATCGCGGCGGCCAGGGCGATGAACACGCGCAGCCCGTAGCTGGCCTTCTCATGTGCCCACAGGCGGCTGATACGGGATTCGCGGGCGGTCATGCAGGCAGGGTGACGGAGGCAACCGGCATTATTGCCGGTGCCGCGTGAAATCCGGTAGCGCGCCCCGCCGGCGCCACCGCTCGATCACGGTAGCGCCGGGCCAGGCCTGGCGGGCTGCGTCAGGCGCGCTGGGCCCGCTTGAGCAGCTTCGCCTCGCGCTTGCGTGCGCGGCGCGCCTTCCAGCGTGCGGACAGGCAGGAGAAGATCACATACAGCGCCGGCGTGCTGAGCAGGGTCAGGCTCTGCGAGAACAGCAGGCCGCCGATCATCGCGATGCCCAGCGGGCGGCGCAGTTCGGAACCTTCGCCCAGGCCGACCGCCAGCGGCACCGCCGCCAGGATCGCCACCATCGTGGTCATCATGATCGGCCGGAAGCGCACGATGCTGGCCTCGCGGGCGGCATCGCGCGGGGCCATGCCATGCTCGCGTTCGGCCACCAGCGCGAAGTCGATCATCATGATCGCGTTCTTCTTGACGATGCCGATCAGCAGCACCAGCGCGATCATCGAGATGATCGACAGTTCGGTGTTGGTGCCGAACAGGGCCAGCAGCGCGCCCATGCCGGCCGCCGGCAGCGTGGACAGGATCGTGACCGGGTGGATCAGGCTCTCATACAGCATGCCCAGCACGAGGTACACGGTGATGATCGCCGCCAGCACCAGGATCAGCATGTCGCTGGGATCGGAGTTGAAGCCGAAGCCCGCATCGTCGGCCAGGCGGATGTCACCGGGCATGCGCATGCCGGCCACGGTGGCATCGATGATGGCCTTGGCCTCGCCCGCGCTGACGCCCGGGGCAAGGTTGTAGCTCAGGTCCATCGTCGTGTACTGGTTTTCGTGGGTGATCTGCGACGGTGCCAGGCCGGGCACCTGGTGGGCCACGGCGGTGATCGGCACCATCTGGCCGTCGCGTGCACGCACATGGACCGAATCCAGCGCCGCCGGCGTGGCGGTCTGGTCGGGCAGGGCGTTGACCACCACGCTGTACTGGTTGATGTCCGAATAGATCGTGGAGATCTGGCGCTGGCCGAAGGCGCCGTACAGCGCGCCATCGATCGCGCCGACCGACACGCCCAGGCGCGCGGCCTTGGCGCGGTCGATCACGATGTTCTGGCGCAGACCGGCCTGGTCCACATCGGTGCCGACGTCACGCAGCTTGGGGTTCTTCTTCAACGCCGCCTGCAGCTTGGGCAGCCATTCCTGCAGCGCGGCCAGGTCGTTACCCTGCAGCGAGATGCGGTACTGCGCGCCCTGGCTGTTGCCACCGCCGTCGTTGCTGGGCAGGTCCTGGATCGCGCGCAGGCGCAGCTGCAGGTCCGGGTAGCGGTCGGCCTTGGCGCTCAGCCGCGCCAGCACCTGCGCGGTGGTCTCGCGGCGGCCCTCGCTGCGCGCCTTCAGCTCGATGTTGAACTGCGCGCTGGAGCCCTGGCGGCCACTGCCCAGGCGCACGCCGATCGTCTTCACCGCCGGGTCGGCCATCAGCATGTCGGTGATGCGGCGCTGGCGGTTGACCATGTCCTGGAAGGACACGGTGGCGCTGGAATTGGCGCGGCCCCAGATCAGGCCGGTGTCCTGCGGCGGGAACGCGCCCTTCTTCACCGCGCCGAACAGGAACACGGTGACCACGATCAGCATCAGCGGCGTCAGCGCCATCAGCAGCGCATGGCGCAGCGAGAAATCCAGGAACACCGTGTACACGCGCAGCATGCGTTCGTGCATGCGGTCCAGCCAGCGGCCGAAGCGCGACGGCGCCGCGGCATGGTCATGGGCACTCAGGAAGCGGCTGCACAGGGCCGGGGTCAGGGTCAGCGAGACCACCATCGACACCACGATGGCGGCGACCAGGGTGACGGTGAACTCGCGGAAGAACGCGCCCATCATGCCGCTGGCGAACAGCAGCGGGATGAACACCGCCACCAGCGAGGCGGTGATGGAGACGATGGTGAAGCCGATCTCGCGCGCACCGGTCAGCGCGGCCTGCATCCGGGGCATGCCCTCGTCCAGGTGGCGCATGATGTTCTCGATGACCACGATGGCATCGTCGACGACGAACCCGATCGCGATCACCAGCGCCAGCAGGCTCAGGTTGTTCAGGGTGAAGCCGAGCACGTACATCACCAGTGCCGCACCGGCCAGCGACAGCGGCACGGTGACCGCGGCGATCAGTGTCGGTGCCAGCCGGCGCAGGAACAGCGCCATGGTCAGCACCACCATCGCCAGGCTGATCAGCAGGGTGATCTGCACCTCGTGCAGCGACGAGCGGATGGTGGGGGTGCGGTCGAAGTACGGGGTCAGCGTGGTGCCCGGCTGCAGGTAGTCGCGCAGCATCGGGATCTGGCCCTTGACCCGGTCCACGGTCTCCACGATGTTTGCCCCCGCGCGGGTGAACACGTACATCACCACGGCGGGTTTGTGGTCGAACCAGGCGGCCTGGTAGGCGTCCTGCTGGCCATCGTAGACGTTGGCGATGTCCTTCAGGCGTACCACGCGGCCGTTGCTTTCGGTCTTGATGACCAGCTCGGCGAAGTCGGCCGCGCGGGCCACCGCGTCGTTGGCGATGATGGCCGTGGTGGTGTTGCCATCGCTGAGGAAGCCGGTGGGCGAGGTGACGTTGGCCGCGCGCACCGCGTTGCGCAGGTCGTCGGCGGTCAGGCCCAGGGCATTCATCATGCGCAGGTTGACGTCCACGCGTACGGCCGGGGTGGAGGCACCGGCGATGTCCACCGAGGCCACGCCGCTGATCTGGCGGATGCGCTGGGCCAGCAGCGAATCGGCGACGTTGTACAGCTCATCCGGCGATTGCGTCTGCGAGGTCAGCGCGATGGCGATGACCGGGTCGTCGTTCGGGTTGGCCTTCTGGTACAGCGGCGAGCCCAGCCCGGCCGGCAAGTCGGCCTGGGCGGCGTTGATCGCGGTCTGCACGTCCAGCGCGGCCGAATCGATGTTGCGGTCGCTCTGGAAGATCATGAAGACCAGCGAGCTGCCTTCCGAACTGGACGAGCGCATGCGGTCGATGCCCGGCAGCTGGCCCAGGTGGCGCTCCAGTGGTGCGGTGACCGTGGAGGCCATGGTGGTGGCATCGGCACCGGCCTGGCTGGCATGCACGAAGATCACCGGAATCTGCACGTTGGGCAGGGCCGCCACGCCCAGCCGCAGGTAGCAGATCAGGCCGATGACGAACAGGCCGATCGCCAGCAGGGCGGTGCCGATCGGGCGGCGGATGAAGGGGCCGGACAGGTTCATCGCGTGCCCCCGCGCCGTTGCGGGGCCGGGGTCATGCCTGCGGCTCCTGCACGGTGCCGTTGCGCAGGGCGCGTTCCTCGCGGCGGCGTGCCAGCCATTCGGAGAAGCGTTCCATGTACAGGTAGATCACCGGCGTGGTGTACAGCGTGACCAGCTGCGAGAGCAGCAGGCCGCCGACGATGGCGATGCCCAGCGGGCGGCGCAGTTCCGAACCGATGCCGGTGCCCAGTGCCAGCGGCAGCGCACCCAGCATGGCCGCCGCGGTGGTCATCATGATCGGGCGGAAGCGCAGCAGGCAGGCGCGCCGGATCGCCTCGTGGGCGTTGGCACCGGCACGGCGTGCTTCGATGGCGAAGTCCACCATCATGATGCCGTTCTTCTTGACGATGCCGATCAGCAGCACGATGCCGACGATGCCGTCCACCGACAGGCTCAGGCCACACACCATCAGCGCCAGCAGTGCACCCACGCCGGCCGGCGGCAGGGTGGAGATGATGGTGATGGGGTGGATGTAGCTCTCATAGAGCACGCCCAGCACGATGTAGATCACCACCAGCGAGGCCAGCAGCAGCCACACCACATCGGTCTGGCTGCCGGTGAACTCGGCGGCCTTGCCGATGAACTGCGCGTGCACCTGCGCCGGCATGTCCAGGCTGGCCTTGGTGTCCTCGATGGCGCGCACCGCTTCGGACAGCGAATAGCCCGGGGCCACGTTGAACGACACCGTCACCGCCGGCAGCTGCTGCTGGTGGCTGACCAGCAGCGGTGCGCTGGTGACCTTGCCTTCGGCCAGCGCGGCCAGCGGGATGATGTTGCCCGCGCCCACAGTGATGCCGGTGTTCTGGTTGCCGATACCGGTGGCGGTGGAGGAGTTGGACGAAGTGACCTGGCCGAAGTTGGTGGCGTTGGTGCCGGTCAGCGCGCCAGTGCCGTTGGAGGCCACCGCCAGCTGGTTCATCAGCGCGGTGCTGGTACGGAACTCCGGGGCTACTTCCAGCACCACGCGGTACTGGTTGAGTTCGGTGAAGATGGTGGAGATCTGGCGCTGGCCGAACGCATCGTAGAGCGTGTCATCGATGGTCTGCATCGGCACGCCCAGCACGCTGGCCTTGTCGCGGTCGATGCTCAGTTCCAGTGCACGGCCCTGGCTGGACAGATTGTTGTCCACGTCGGCCAGTTCCGGCCGCTGGCGCAGGGCTTCGGTCAGGCGGGTGGCCTGCAGGGCGACCTGGCTGGCATCCACGTCCGACAGCGAGTACTGGTACTCGGTAGCGGCCACGCGGGTATCCAGGGTGACGTCCTGCACCGGCTTGAGGTACAGCGCCACGCCGGGAATGCCGGCCACGGCCTGCTGCAGGCGCGGCAGGATCTTGTCCAGGCCGTCGCGATGGCTGCGCTCCTTCAGCACGATGGCCAGCTGGCCCTGGTTGAGCGTCGGGTTCATGGTGCCGGCGCCGATGAAGGCCGACACGCCGGTCACGTCCGGGTCGTTGCGCAGCGCCGCGGCCACGGCCTGGGTGCGCTGTTCCATCTGCGGGAAGGCGATGTTCTGGTCGGCCTGCACCACGCCGGTGATCAGGCCGGTGTCCTGTTCGGGCAGCAGGCCCTTGGGAATGAGCACGTACAGCAGCACGGTCAGCACCAGTGCGCCGCCGGCCACGGCCAGGGTCAGGCGCTGGTGGTCCAGCACCCAGTCCAGGCTGCGCTCGTAGGCGCCCACGGTGCGCGTCCACAGGTTCTGCTTGCCGGCCGCTGCGGCGCGCTCGTGCGCATCCTCGCCCTCGGGCAGGGCATCGGGCTTGAGCAGGTAGGCACACATCATCGGGGTGAGCGTCAGCGAGATCAGCATCGACAGCACCACGGCGATGCTCAGCACCCAGGCGAACTCATGGAACAGGCGGCCGGTGACGCCCGGCATCAGCAGCAGCGGCAGGAACACCGCCACCAGCGAAACGGTCAGCGACAGCACGGTGAAGCCGATCTGGCGCGCACCGATCTCGGCCGCTTCCTTGCCACTCTTGCCCTGCTCGATGTAGCGCACGATGTTCTCGATCATCACGATCGCATCGTCGACCACGAAGCCGGTGGCCACCACCAGCGCCATCAGCGAAAGGTTGTCCAGCGACATGCCGGCGAAGGCCATCACCGCGAAGGTGCCGGCCAGCGACAGCGGTACCGCCACCGAAGGAATGATGGTGGCCCACAGGCGGCGCAGGAACACGAAGATCACCGCCACCACCAGGCCGATGGTGAGGATCAGGGTGAACTGCACTTCATGCACGGATGCGCGGATGGTTTCGGTGCGGTCGGAGAAGATGTCCAGGTGCACGTCGGCCGGCAGCACGCCCTTGAGCTGCGGCAGCAGGGCGCGGATGCGCTCCACGGTCTGCACGATGTTGGCGCCGGGCTGGCGGCGCACTTCCAGCAGCACGGCGGGCTTGCCGTCGGCCCAGGCGGCAAGCTGGTCGTTTTCCACGCCATCGACCACCTCGGCCACGTCCGACAGCCGCACCGGGCGGCCGTTCTTGTAGCTGATGATGGTGTCGCGGTATTCGGCCGCGCTGGCCAGCTGGTCGTTGGTGCCGATGGTGTAGGACTGGGTCTTGCCGTTGAGCGAGCCCTTCGGCGCGCTGACGTTGGCCTGGGTGAGCGCGCTGCGCAGCTGCTCCAGGGTCAGGCCCATGTTGGACAGCTGGGCCGGGTTGACCTGGATGCGCACGGCCGGGCGCACGTTGCCGGCGATGGACACCAGGCCCACGCCCTGCACCTGCGACAGGCGCTGGGCCAGGATCGAGTCGGCGTAGTTGTTGACCTCACGCAGTGGGCGCGTGTCGGAGGTCAGCTTCAGGGTGACGATGGCCGCGTCGGCCGGGTTCACCCGGTTGTAGACCGGCTGGTACGGCAGCGAGGAGGGCAGGGTGGCCTGGCGGATGGCCGACTGCACGTCCTGCGCGGCGACGTCGATGTCGCGGTCCATCGCGAACTGCAGGATGATCGTGGACAACCCGGCCGAGGAATCGGAGGTCATCAGCTGCAGGCCGGAAATCTGCCCGAACTGGCGCTCCAGCGGCGTGGTGACCAGCGAGGCCATGGTGGTGGCATTGGCCCCGGGGTACTGCGTGGTGACCACCAGGCTGGGCGCATCGATCTCCGGCAGCGCCGATACGGGCAGCTTGCGGTAGCCGAGGATGCCCAGCAGCAACAGGCCGGCCATCAGCAGCGAGGTGGCGATCGGGCGGCGGATGAAGATCGTCGAAAAGCCCACGGGGGGATCCTTGCTGGCACGTCAATGGCAACGCCGGCGGGATCGCCGGCGCTGGGAACAACGGGGGCCTGCGCTCAGCGCGGGCCACCGCCACGGCGGCCACCGCCGCCACCGCCGTTCTTGTGCTCGGCGGCCTTGAGTTCGGCATCGGTCGGCGGCGCCGGGGTTTCCCCCGGCTTGAGCGCGGTGACCTTGCTGCCGGGCTTGAGGCGGAACTGGCCTTCGCTGACCACCCGCTCGCCCCCCTTCAGGCCCTCGGCCACCTGCACCTGGCTGTCACCCACTTCCACGCCGCTGCGCACGGTCTGCATCTTCACCGTGCTGTCGGCCTGCACCACATACACGTATTCGCCATCCGGGCCACGCAGCACGGCCTGGGTCGGGATGACCACGCCACCGGCGATGGTGCGCAGCTGCATGCGGATGTTGACGAACTGGCCGGGCCACAAGCCGTTGTCCTGGTTGGCGAACACCGCGCGCGAACGGAAGGTGCCGGCATCGGCGCTGATCAGGTTGTCCACCACGTCCAGGGTGCCGTCCGGTGAAAGCACGTGCGAATCGGCGCGGTCCAGTGCCGCCACCGGCACGGTGCCGGCCGCCTGCGCCTGGCGCACGTCGCCAAGCTGGCGCTCGGGCAGGTTGAACATCACGTGGATCGGATGGATCTCGGTCAGCGTGACCAGTGCGGTACCGGCGGTGACCACGTTGCCGGCGTCGACCGCGCGGATGCCGGCGATGCCGGAGATCGGCGCGATGACCTTGGTGTACTGCAGCTGCACCTGGGCCGAGCGCATGCTGGCCTCGTTGGCGGCCACGGCGCTTTCGTACTGTGCCACTTGGTTTCGTTGTGTATCCAGATCGGTCTTGGCGACGAACTGGCGGTACTCCGGCGCATTGGAACGCTGGTAGTTGGAGCGCGCGGTGGCCAGCAGCGCCTCGTTCTGGCGCTTGGACGCAGCAGCCTGGTCATAGCTGGCCTGGGCGGTGCGCGGGTCGATCACCGCCAGCACATCGCCCTTCTTCACTTCCTGGCCTTCGCGGAAATTGAGGCTCATCAGCTGGCCACCCACCTGCGGGCTGACGGTGACCGTGTTCAACGCGGTCACCGTGCCCAGGGCACTGGCATAGACGGGCACGTCCTGCCGCACGGCATCGACCACGGTCACCGGCACCGGGCCGGCATCGGGATCTTCGCCGCCCTGCTGGGCACCTGGCCCGCCCTTGCCCTTGCCGCCCCCGGCCACGCGCAGCCCGACGACGACCAGCACCAGCACTGCCACTACCAGCAGCACGATCTTCCACACACGCGACATTGAAGTGACTCCTGGGGGGCGGGCGGGGCAGCGCCCCGGTGGCAATGCGCAAAGCATACCTGTGGCCCAGCCGCTTTCATGCATGACGGATGGGACGGGCGCTCAGACACGGCGGGGCGCCGGAGGTTCCCGGGCGGGCGTTGTTGGCCTACATTCAGGCCCACGCCCTGTCCGCTGGAGATCCCCATGCCCCGTCCCTCGCTGCTGCTGTCCGCCCTGCTGCTGGCCCTGCCGGCCCTTGCCCATGCCCAGGACGCCCCGCAGCGCCCGGAAGTGACCGCCGCCGCGCAGCGCCTGCAGGCCCAGGTGGTGGAATGGCGCCGTGATTTCCACCAGCACCCGGAACTGTCCAACCGTGAGGAGCGGACCTCGGCCGAAGTCGCCAAGCGCCTGCGTGCGATGGGTCTGAAGCCGAAGACCGGCATCGCCCACCACGGCGTGGTGGCGATCATCGAAGGCGGCAGGCCCGGGCCGAAGATCGCCCTGCGTGCGGACATGGATGCGCTGCCGGTGACCGAACAGACCGGCCTGCCGTTCGCGTCCAAAGCCACCGCGCAGTACCGCGGGCAGACCGTGGGCGTGATGCATGCCTGCGGCCATGACGCGCACACCGCGACGCTGCTGGGCGTGGCCCAGGCGCTGGTGGCGATGAAGAAGGATCTGCCGGGCCAGGTGATGCTGATCTTCCAGCCGTCGGAGGAAGGCGCGCCGCCGCCGGAAGAAGGCGGTGCGGCGCTGATGCTCAAGGAAGGCCTGTTCGCCGATTTCAAGCCGGAAGCGGTGTTCGGCCTGCATGTGTTCTCCAGCGTGCAGGCCGGGCAGATCGCCGTGCGCGGTGGCCCGCTGATGGCGGCCTCGGACCGTTTCGGCATCAAGGTGATCGGCCGTCAGACGCACGGGTCGGCGCCGTGGAATGGCGTGGACCCGATCGTGGCCACCGCCGATCTGGTCGGTACCGCGCAGACCATCGTCAGCCGTCGCGCCAACCTGTCCAAGCAGCCGGCGGTGCTGACCTTCGGTGCGATCAACGGCGGCATCCGCTACAACATCATTCCCGATGAAGTGGAGATGGTCGGCACCATCCGCACGTTCGACGAAGGCATGCGCCAGCAGATCTTCGCCGACCTGCGCAACGTGGCCGAGCACACGGCCGCGGCGCACGGTGCCAAGGCGGTGACCGAGATCTACGAGACCGAAGGCAACCCGGCCACGGTGAACGACCCGGCACTGACCGCGCGCATGCTGCCGAGCCTGCAGGCGGTGGTGGGCAAGGACAACGTCTACGAGCCGCCGCTGCAGATGGGTGCGGAGGATTTCTCGCTGTACGCGAAGGAAGTGCCGGGCATGTTCTTCTTCGTCGGCTCGACCAGCGTGGGCATCGACCCGGCGACGGCGCCGGCGAACCATTCGCCGAAGTTCCTGCTGGATGAGAAGGCACTGGATGTCGGGTTCCGTGCGTTGCTGCAGGTGAGCCTGGATTACCTGCACGGTGCCGGCACTCCGGCGGGGTGAGGGTTTCTGGCAGGGCTTGCAGCCCTGCACCCGCAGAGGCAACGGCAACGGCAGAAGCAAAAGCGGTGGCGGATTTCTGCGGGTGGGGCGGGGCGGTGTGGATGGACAGGACACGCCGTAAACCCGTCCCTGGGGGCTCGTAGGCGCCATCCATGGCGCCTGCGGTCCTGCCCACCCACACCGCCCCACCCCCGACACGTCCACGCGGCTGTGGGTAGGTGTCGACCTTGGTCGACACGGCGGACGTCATGAGCGTCTGAAGGATCGGCTTTTGATTTTGTTTTTTTCTGATCTTTCCCGTGGTGGCAGCCACGCGCAGGGAACGGTCAGGGGTCGGGTGGGTAGGCGGGGTGGGGGTGTCCGCGGCATGGATGCCGCGGCCAAGCCCCCAGGGATGGGTTTACGGCGTCCCCCGACCCGTCTACCCACCCGGCCCGTCCCATGAAGCCTGCACGGGTGTGCACCACGGAGGGGCTCCGCCGTTGGCCGGCCCGGCCGAAGGCCCACCCCCGCCGCGATACAATGCGCGCCATGAACACCCCCCAGGACTCCAGCCTCGGTCGCGAGGTCAGTTACCCGTCGCAGTACGATCCCGGCCTGCTGTTTCCCATTCCCCGCCGCGCGGCGCGCGAGGAGATCGGTGTCGATGACACCGCGCTGCCCTTCGTCGGCCATGACCGCTGGCATGCCTTCGAGCTGAGCTGGCTGGACCCGCGCGGCAAGCCGCAGGTCGCGGTGGCGACGGTCCAGGTGCCGTGCACCTCCCCGAACCTGATCGAATCCAAGTCCTTCAAGCTGTACCTGAATTCCCTCAACAGTGCCCGCTTCGACGATGCACCGGCGGTGCTGGGCCGTATCGCGGCCGACCTGTCGGCCTGCGCCGGTGCACCGGTGCAGGTGGTGGCCGGGTTGCCGCCACTGCATGAAGCGCCGCTGGGCGAGTCCATCGACGGGCTGGACGTGGCGATCGACTGCTATGGCCCGCCGCAGGCCCAGTACCTGTCCGCCGATGCTGGCGTGGAGGTGGAGGAAACCCTGGTCTCGGCCCTGCTGAAGTCCAATTGCCCGGTGACGGGCCAGCCGGACTGGGCCACGGTCAGCGTGCGTTACCAGGGCCCGAAGATCGACCGCGCCGGGTTGCTGCGCTACCTGGTCAGCTACCGCGAACACGCCGAATTCCACGAACAATGCGTGGAGCGCATCTTCAGCGAGGTGTCCGCCCGCTGCCAGCCGCAGTGGCTGGAAGTGGAGGCGCGCTATACCCGCCGGGGCGGGCTGGACATCAATCCGTGGCGGGCAAGCCACGGCATCGCCACGCCTGCGGCCACCTACCGCGAACTGCGCCAGTAGCCGCCAACGGCGGCAACGGGCAGCGCCGGGCAGGTCCCGGCGCCATCGCCCCCCGTTTGTTCAGCCTTTCCGGTCGCTGCTTCACATCGGCACCATCCCCATTTAACAACCCCCGTGCGAACGTGCCAACACGTAGTCATGCAGACGGGAGTGTGTGGATGAGTACCGAGAAGAAAGCCGATTTCTCCGGCGTGACGTCCAGCGTCGACACCACCGCGCAGAAGGTGGAGAAGGCCGATTTTTCCGGCGTCACCGCCTCGGTGGACACCACCGCGGAGAAGGTCGGCGGCACCTACACCGTGCAGAAGGGTGACTCGCTGTCGAAGATCGCCAAGGCGCAGCTGGGCGATGCCAACGCGTGGAAGAAGATCTTCGAAGCCAATCGCGATGTACTCGACGACCCGGACAAGATCTTCCCGGGCCAGACCCTGAAGCTGCCGCCGACGTAACCGGCGATCCATCGCCGTTCACCACCGCCTTGGAGGAAAACCCCGATGATCAAGACCGCCCCGCTCCAGACCGCCCTGATGGCCGCGCTGCTCGGCAGCGTCGCCCTGGTGGGTTGCAAGAAGAAGGAAGACACCGCCGATACCGCGGCAGCACCGGCAGCCACCACACCGGCCGAGCCGGCGGCGCCCGCCCCGATGACCGGCGCACCGCCGCCGATGACCGCCAGCGCGGGCGTGACGGTGTCCTCGCTGACGGTCGGCAAGAGCGCCGCGGCCGACAAGTCCGTCGCCCCCGCTGCGCTGTTCGCCCCGAAGGATGATGTCGTGGTGTCGATACGTACCGACAGTGCGGCCAACAACGTGAACGTGGCCGCCAAGCTGACCTTCCAGGATGGCCAGGTGGCGGGTGAGCAGACCCAGGCACTGAACACCAGTGGGGCTGAAACCACCAACATCACCTTCAAGAACGCCAACGGCTGGCCGGCCGGCAAGTACCGCGCCGAAGTGACCGTAGACGGCAAGGCGGCCGGAACGCCGCAGGAGTTCGAGGTCAAGTAAGTCCTGCCGACTCTCTCCCGGCAGGGCTCACGCTGGACGCAGCCGCAAGGCTGCGTCTTTTTTATTTGCATTGGTCGGGAATGGGGTGTATTGTGCAATTACACATTTAAGGCCGGCCAGTGCCGCATGACGACCGTGAACGACCACCCGCCGCAGGGATCGGACCAGTGCTACTGCCTGGCCAGTCGTCGCAGTGCGCGTTACCTGACCCGGCTGTACGAGCGTCACCTGGCGCCGCTGGAGATGACGTCCTCGCAGTTCTCGGTGCTGTCGATCCTGCACCACACCCCGCACCTGACCGTGGCCGAGCTGGCGGCGGCGCTGGAGATGGAGCGCACGACGCTGGTGCGCACGCTCAAGCCGATGAAGCTGGCAGGGTGGGTGGATGACAGTGCCACGCGCACGGGCCGTGCCGCCGTGCTGGCGATGACGCCCGCTGGCCGCCGCAAGCTGGAACAGGGCGTGCCGCTGTGGCAGGCCGCGCAGCAGGCGTTCGAGGATGAGGTGGGCCGCGATGCGGCCTGGCAGCTGCGCGCGATGGCCTTGGCCACGTTCTCGCGGAAAACGGGCTGAGCCGGAGGCCTCTTTTTTCACATCTTACTGTGCAATTACACATTTCGTTGCTCCCGCCGCCACCGGCAGGGCGCTGCGCAATGGTGATCGCTGCGACGGCCTGTGCTGCCGCCGCAGTGTCCTTCCCCCCTGCAATTCCTGTGGAGTAGACAATGAAGATCAAAGACGCGGTTGTATTCGTGACCGGCGCCAACCGTGGCATCGGCCTGGCCTTCGCCCGCGAGGCCCTGGCCATGGGCGCGGCCAAGGTCTATGCCGGCATGCGCAAGGTTGATGGCTTTGCCGAGCCCGGCCTGATCCCCGTGCAGCTGGATGTCACCGATGCGGACAGCATCGCGGCCGCCGTCGCGCGCTGCGGTGATGTATCGGTACTGGTCAACAATGCCGGTATCGCCGAAGTCGGGACCGATGCGCTGGATGCGTCCATCGAAGCGTCCACGCGCCGCATCATGGAGGTCAACTACTACGGCCTGGTGCGCACCACCCAGGCCTTCGCGCCGGTGCTGGCCGCGCGCGGCGCATCGGCCATCATCAACGTGCTGTCGATCGTGTCCTGGAAGAACTCGCCGTTCCTGACCGCCTATGCGGTCACCAAGGCCGCCGCCTGGAGCTACACCAACCACGCCCGGCTGGCGCTGCAGGCGCAGAACACGGCCGTGGTCGGCCTGCACGTGGGCTTTGTGGACACTGACCTGACTGCGGGCGTGGACCTGCCCAAGAGCCAGCCGCGCGATGTGGCACGCCGCAGCTATGACGTGCTTGAAAGCGGTGGCCTGGAAGTGCTGGCCGACGAGGACACGGTGGCGTTCAAGGCGACGCTGTCGTCCGATCGCCCCGGCTACCTGTACCCCGAGGCCTGATGACGCGGCAGGGGCGGGCACCCGGCCGCGCCATGGGTCGCCCCTGCAGCCCCACAAGCGCCGCAGCGTGGATCGCAGCGTTGCAGTACCTGCACGTATGGAAGCGCTTTGCCCCGCGCGGCTGAAAACGCGACAATGCAGGGGTTTCCCCGGCGCGCGCCCACCCTGACGGCGGCGGGGGAAAGCGCGGGGCGCGGCCCCGTGCGCGACACGGTTGCACGTGGCCCGGCGCTGGCGCCGGCCTTCCCCTGAGAACTGCTACAGAGTCCAAGTCCCCCATGTCGAACACGCCCAAGATCCTCTACACGCTGACCGACGAAGCACCGTTCCTGGCTACCCAGTCGCTGCTGCCGATCATCGATGCCTACACCGCCACCGCCGGCATCGTGGTGGAAACCCGTGACATCTCGCTCTCCGGCCGCATCCTCTCGCAGTTCCCGGAACTGCTGAGCGACGCGCAGAAGGTCAGCGACGACCTGGCCGAACTGGGCCAGCTGGCGACCACCCCGGACGCCAACATCATCAAGCTGCCGAACATCTCCGCTTCGGTGCCGCAGCTGAAAGCGGCCATCAAGGAACTGCAGGACCAGGGCTATCCGCTGCCCGATTACCCGGAAACCCCGGCCGACGACCAGCAGCGCGACTACAAGGCGCGCTATGACAAGGTCAAGGGCAGCGCGGTGAACCCGGTGCTGCGCGAAGGCAATTCCGACCGCCGCGCACCGCTGTCGGTGAAGAACTACGCACGCAAGCACCCGCACCGCATGGGCGCCTGGGCAGCCGATTCGAAGTCGCATGTTTCGCACATGGCCGCCGGTGATTTCTACGGCAGCGAGAAGTCGGCCACCGTGGCCAACGCCGGTGCGCTGAAGATCACCTTCCACGGCAAGGACGGCAGCGCCGTCGTGCTGAAGGAAAAGACCGCGGTCAAGGCCGGCGAGATCGTCGATGCCGCCGTGATGAGCCGCACGGCGCTGGCCGCGTTCATCGGTGAACAGATCGCCGATGCCAAGGCCCAGGGCGTGCTGTTCTCGCTGCACCTGAAGGCGACCATGATGAAGGTCTCCGACCCGATCATGTTCGGCGTGGCGGTCAACGAGTTCTACAAGGACGTGCTGGCCAAGCACGCCGACGTGCTCAAGCAGGCCGGTTTCGATGCCAACAACGGCATCGGTGACCTGGCCGCGCGCCTGCCGTCGCTGCCGGAAGCCACCCGCGCCGCGATCGAAGCCGATCTGGCGGCCGAGTACGCACAGCGTCCGGGCGTGGCCATGGTCAACTCGGACAAGGGCATCACCAACCTGCACGTGCCCAGCGACGTGATCGTCGACGCCTCGATGCCGGCGATGATCCGCGACTCCGGCAAGATGTGGAATGCCGAAGGCAAGCTGCAGGACACCAAGGCCGTCATCCCGGACCGCTGCTACGCCGGCGTCTACCAGGCCGTCATCGACGACTGCAAGGCGCACGGTGCGTTCAACCCGGCCACCATGGGCTCGGTGCCGAACGTCGGCCTGATGGCGCAGAAGGCCGAAGAGTACGGCTCGCACGACAAGACCTTCCAGATCGCTGCCGACGGCGTGGTCAAGGTGACCGACGACGCCGGCACCGTGGTGTTCGAACACGCCGTGGAAGCCGGTGACATCTGGCGCATGTGCCAGACCAAGGACGCGCCGATCCAGGACTGGGTGAAGCTGGCCGTCGAACGCGCCCGTCTGAGCAGCACCCCGGCCGTGTTCTGGCTCGATGCCGCCCGCGCCCATGACGCGCAGGTCATCGCCAAGGTCGAGCAGTACCTGAAGGACCACGACACCGCCGGCCTGGACATCCGCATCCTGCCGCCGGTGGAAGCCACGGCCTTCTCGCTGGACCGCATCCGCAAGGGTGAGGACACCATCTCGGTGACCGGCAACGTGCTGCGCGACTACCTGACCGACCTGTTCCCGATCATGGAACTGGGCACCAGCGCCAAGATGCTGTCGATCGTGCCGCTGATGGCCGGTGGTGGCCTGTTCGAGACCGGCGCCGGTGGTTCGGCCCCGAAGCACGTCCAGCAGTTCGTCGAAGAGGACTACCTGCGCTGGGATTCGCTGGGTGAGTTCCTGGCCCTGGCCGCGTCGCTGGAACACCTGGGCAACCGCTACGACAACGCCGCCGCCCGCGTGCTGGCCAAGGCGCTGGACGAAGCCAACGGCCAGTTCCTGGACAACGACAAGTCGCCCTCGCGCAAGCTCGGTGGCATCGACAACCGTGGCAGCCACTTCTACATCGCCCTGTACTGGGCGCAGGCGCTGGCCGCGCAGAACGACGATGCCACGCTGAAGGCCCGTTTCGCGCCGCTGGCCAAGGCACTGACCGACAACGAGCAGACCATCGTCGGCGAGCTGGCTGCGGTGCAGGGCAAGGCCGTGGACATCGGTGGCTACTACCGTCCTGACCTGGCCAAGGCCGGCAAGGCGATGCGCCCCAGCGCCACGCTCAACACCGCGCTGGAGCAGCTGCGCGGCTGAGGTCCATCGCTCCTGGGAATGACCCGGAACCCGCGCTTCGGCGCGGGTTTTTTCATGGCCGTCCCCGACGGTGGCGTCGCCTTCGGCCCATGACACGGTGCAGGATTCGTGCAGTGCTGTCCGTGTTGTCGTCTCCGGCGACGTGATTTCATGGGAAGTGCGATCAACGGCGTCGCATCTGGTTCTGTCAGGAAAAACTGCGAACTTCATCACCCGGAAATTCGGAATTGTTGCAATAGCCTTCCTCCCGGTTGCTGGCCAGCCAGGGGGGCAGAGGTGGCGCAAGACACCCGGAGCGGTAGCGCGCTGCAGTCATTCTTGGGGAAGGACGGGCGATCGCGCCGGGCGCACTCTGCCCCCGCTGGCCGGCAACGTATCCATGACGCGTGATGAGGTGAAGCTGTGGCGGGATTGAAGGAATCGTTGAATCAACTGATGGCCATCGATGGCGCCCAGGCGGTGGCATTGGTGGACTATGAAAGCGGCATGCTGCTGGGCGATGCCGGGGCCGGCGTGGACATGGAAGTCGCCGCCGCCGGCAACACCGAAGTGATCCGCGCGAAGATGAAAACGGCGGCGGCGTTGCGGCTCGATGACGGCATCGAGGACATGCTGATCTCGCTCGGCCGTGCGTACCACATCATGCGGCCGGTGGCGAAGACGCCGGGGCTGTTCTTCTACCTGGTGCTGGACCGGCGCAAAGCCAATCTCGCCCTGGCCCGCCGCGGGGTACAGGATGTGGAAGCCGCGCTGCAGCTCTGATGCAGGCCCCTGGCCCGGGCAGGGAGCGAAGTGTGATTCCCGTCGGCGGCCATCCGGGTGTCAACGCGGCATGAAACTTGCCCACGATGGCTGTCTCATAACGGATTGGCGGGCAGGCGATGGCGCACCCGATCTGAGCATTCGATCACGACGGCCCGCTGCGGGCATCGCCTATGTTGGGTGAACGTCACTGGCGCAACGCCGTTCTAGGGGAGTCACGGATGGCACGGGTGCTGGTAGTGGGAACCGACATCCAGGGCGAGCAGGCGGTGCTGCAGCGGTTGCGGCAGGCCGCGTCGTTGCCGGAAGGGCAGATCCGGCGCAGCCTGGACCTGCAGGACTGCGACCTGCTGGTGATCCGCGATACGCCGGCGCTGCGCAATGCTGCCCAGCGCATGCGCCAGCAGCACCCGCGGCTGCAGTACTGGATCGAGGACACCGGCGGGCAGCTGCGCGATGGCAATGCCAATGACGACCTGCTCGATGATGGTGCCATTGGCCGCGCATTGCGCGCGATGCCTGCGGTGCCAGGGGAAACACCGGTGCGGCTGGCCGAAGGTGCGCACGCGATCACCCGGCTGCTGCGCGAGCGCCTGCCGGCACGCCAGGGCCGCATGCTGCTGGGCGACGGGGCGCAGCCGCTGCTGTTGATGGACCTGGAGCAGGACCAGGCGGTGCTGCTGGCCGAGCCTGCGGTGATGGTGGTGGAGCGGTTGGCGCAGGCGTTCGATACCTTGTCGCTTGATGCACTGTCGGTACCCGCGTTCCAGGCGCTGGCCGGCACCCGCACCCGCCAGCCGCTGCGGCCACTGCTGTGGCAGTGGGCGCAGCGCAGTGGCCACTGGCAGGCACTGGATGAGCGGCTGCGCCATGCCGCGGTGAAACTGCTGCGCTGGCCGGACTTCCGCGTGCTGGGCCACGACCACGATGCCTTCCGCCTGTGCTCGCTGCTGCTCAAGCGCCCCAGCACGGTGGAGGAGTGTGCCTCGCTGCTGGAACTGCCGCAGGCCGCCGTGCGCGATTTCATCCATGCCGCCTATCTGTGCGGCTATGCGCAGCTCGATACCGGTGTTCCCGCGGCACGCGGGCTGCCGCGCGCCGCCATGGGCGATGCCGGCCTGCTTTCGCGGCTGTGGCGGCACCTGCGCGGAGGCCCGCGCCATGCGTGAACACAAGGTGGTGGTGCTGGGGGGAATGGGCAGCGGCAAGTCGACCCTGGTACGCAGCATCGCCGATGGCGCGCGCGTGGTGGACACCGATGTCGCCAACAGTGACCGCCAGGGCGCGGACAAGGCATCCACCACCGTGGCGCTGGACTACGCCGACATCGATCTGCCCAATGGCGATCGCCTGCGCCTGTACGGCACGCCCGGCCAGCAGCGTTTCGATTTCCTGTGGCCGATCCTGCTGCAGGGCGCGCGCGGGGCGGTGCTGCTGCTGGATGCGCGGCAGCCGGCCGCAGCAGCCGACCTGGCCGGTTACCTGCAGGTGCTGCAGGGGCAGGGGGAAGGCCTGGCGCTGGTGGTCGGCGTGACGCATCTGGACCTGGCACCGTCGGCCGCCCTGGAGGAATGGGCCGGCGTGGCCCGGCTTGATGGCATGCCCTTGCCGCTGGTGCCGGTCGACGCCCGTGAACGTGACCAGGGGCTGCTGCTGATGGATGTGCTGATGAGCCAGATGGAAGCCCATGACCTGGTGGCCGCCCATGGCTGATGGCCAGGCACAGCCCTTGCCCGGGCCGGCCCAGCGTGAACGCCTGGTCCCGGTGCTGGAGGACCTGCTGCACCGCGTGCCGGGCATCCGCACGGCGGTGCTGTCCAGCGTGGATGGGTTCGCGCTGGTCAGTGCCGGTGGCCAGGGGCGGGCGGAGCGGCTGGCCGCCATGACCAGCGCGATGCTGGGCCTGGCCGCAGCGGTGGGGCGTGAGCTGGCGCAGGGCGATCTGCAGACGCTGATGCTCGAGGCCGATGGCGGCAAGGTGCTGATGCTGTCCATGCCGCGGCCGGGCAGTGCGCCGTTGCTGCTGATGGCCGCCTGTGACCAGCGCAGCGTGATGGGCCAGGTGTTGTGGCAGACCCGGGAATGTGGCCAGGCGATCCTGGCCGAACTGCGCGGACCGTGAGCCTGTCCGCGGCTGAACGATGGCTCGAACCAACTCAAAGGGGTGCAACGTGGCTGGACTGACCGAATCGCTGAATGCATTGATGGGGATCGATGGCGCACAGGCGGTAGCGCTGGTCGACTATGAAAGCGGCATGCTGCTGGGCGAGGCCGGTGCCGGCATGGACATGGAAGTAGCGGCCGCCGGCAATACCGAGGTGATCCGCGCCAAGATGAAGACGGCCGCATCGCTGAACCTCAACGACACCATCGAGGACATCCTGATCTCGCTGGGCCGCGCGTACCACATCATGCGCCCGGTCGCGAAGAAGCAGGGCCTGTTCTTCTACATCGTGCTGGACCGCGCCAAGTCCAACCTGGCGCTGGCGCGCCGCAAGGTGCAGGACGTGGAAGCCGACCTGTCGATCTGAGGGCCATGCCCGCCCGCGCCGGGCCTGCCTGATGGCGGTCCACTGGACCCCACCCGTGGGCCCGGCGCTACACAGGCCACCCCACGCTGGCGTATGGTGGGGACATGGTGACCGACGCACCCGTGCCCGAACTGCCACTGCGTATTGCCCGGGCCGTCCGTGATGGCTTCGAGGACTACCACGCGCGGTTTGCCGCCCTTACCCAACGGGCACGCCTGCGCTTCGAACAGCAGGACTGGGCGGGGGCACGCCAGGATGCGGTCGAACGCATCGCGCTGTACGACCAGTGCATCGCCGGCAGCCTGGATGTCCTGCGGCGGTTGGCCGGCGATGCGATCGGGGAACGAACGCTCTGGCTGCAGGTCCATGCCGGCTACACCCTGCTGCTGCAGGGCCTGATCGATGCCGAGCTGTACAAGACGTTCTACAACACCCTGGCCCGGCGCCTGTTCGCCACCCGTGGCGTGGACCCGGCGGTGGAGTTCATCGCCTTCGACATCGAGCCGTCCGATGCGATCACCCATCCGGTGGCCCGCCACACCTATGCGGTGTCCCCCACGCGCCCGGTGGAGGCATTGCAGCGGGTACTGGCCGACTACCGTTTCAAGGTGCCCTATGCGCACCAGCTGCGCTGCGCGGCGGCCATTGCCGTGCGGCTGCAGGATGATCTGGCGCATTGGGGGGATACACCGGTGCGCAGCATCGAGCTGCTGGACACGGTGTTCTACCGCGAGCGCCGTGCCTACCTGGTCGGCCGTGTGTTCGGCGAGCACCGTTTCTCGCCCTGCGTCATCGCCCTGGTCAACGATGCCAGGGGCCTGCGCGCCGATGCCGTACTGACCCGCCGCCGTGACGTGGCCCACCTGTTCGGCGTGTCGCGCAGCTATTTCCACGCCGATCTGGCGACCGTGGGCGATGCGGTGGTGTTCCTGCGCAGCCTGCTGCCGGGCAAGCCCATCGACGAGATCTACACCGTGCTGGGGCGTGCCAAACAAGGCAAGACCGAGCGCTACCGGACGTTCTTCCGCCATTTCACTGAACAGGCCAGCGAGCGCCTGGTGCGGGCGGAGGGAACGCCCGGCATGGTCATGGCCGTGTTCACCCTGCCCAGTTATCCGCTGGTGTTCAAGCTGATCCGCGACCGTTTCGCGTGGCCCAAGGCGATGTCGCGCGCACAGGTGGAAGACAAGTACGCCCTGGTGTTCACGCTCGATCGCGTGGGCCGCCTGCTGGATGCGCAACCCTACCGTTTCCTGCGCTTCCCGCGCGCGCGGTTCGATCCGTCACTGCTGGAGGAGCTGCAGCAGCAGTGTGCGCAGAGCGTGCGCGTGGCAGGGGACGAAGTGGAGATCAGCCTGTGTTACGTGCAGCGGCGTTTCCGCCCGTTGAACCTGTACCTGCGCGAACAGGGCAGCGAGGCGGTGCGGGCGGCGGTGCTGGACTATGCACAGGCGATCACCGACATGGCCTGCAACAACATCTTTCCCGGCGACATGCTGCCGAAGAACTTCGGCGTGTCCCGCCATGGCCGTGCGGTGTTCTACGACTACGACGAGTTGTGCCGGGTCAGCGACTGCGTGTTCCGCAGCTGGCCCGCGCCGCGTACGCCGGAGGACCTGCTGGCCGATGAACCCTGGTTCCATGTCGGCCCGCAGGATGTCTTTCCCGAACGCTTCGGCCCGTTCATGGGCCTGCCGGCCACCGAGCTGGCGGCGGTGCGCGAGCACTACCGGCACCTGTTCGATCCAGCGTGGTGGCAGGGGCTGCAGCAGCGTTTCGCCGCGGATGATTACCCCGATACGCCCCCCTACACCGCGTCCCATCGCCTGGCATGAGGTCCGGGTGATGCTGTCCCTCCGCACGTCCGCTGCAGTACGCTAGTCGGCTGTCCCAATGGAATGGATGAAAATGCCTGCTCCCCGTCTGCTTGCCCTGGCCCTGCTGCTCGGTCCCGGCCTGTTGTCCCTGTCACATGGCGCCGCTGCGCAGAATACGCGGCAGGTGCGTGCCACCGCCGAAGCGACGATGGTACTGAGCGGTGCGATCACCATCGGTATCGATGGCGCCGTTGAAGGCATGCATCTGGACCGCCCGGACGAGGTGGATCCCCAGATCGCAGCCTTCATCCAGAAGACGGTCGGGGCGTGGCGTTTCCAGCCAACGCGGGTCGAGGGCGAAGCGGTCCCGGCACAGGCGCGGATGCGGGTGCGCCTGCTGGGCAAGGCACTGCCCGACGGCGGCACCGAAGTGGCGCTGCGCAGCGTGGATTTCAGCCAGTACGACGGCAACGCGACCGATGTCGTCACGGCCGGGTCGCTGCGTCCGCCGGCCTATCCCGGGGCGGCGCTGACCATCAATGGCCAGGGCACGGTGCTGCTGGCGATCAAGGTCGATCGCGCCGGCCGCGTGGCCGATGCGGTGGTGGAGCAGGTCAACCTGACCTCCATCGGCCCGGAGCGCACGATGGCCGAACTGCGCACGGTCTTTTCCAAGGCCAGCCTGGCCGCCGCCCGGAAATGGACGTTCCAGCCGCCGACCACCGGTGCGGACAAGGACAAGCCGTTCTGGACCGTGCAGGTGCCGGTGTCCTACGCGATCAACCCGAAGAAGGAACAGTACGGCCGCTGGAAGGCCTATATCCCCGGCCCGCGCCAAGCCGCGCCGTGGCTGCCGGCCGAGCACCGGCCGCAGGCCGATTCTGACCTGCTGCCGGCCGGTGGCGTGTACATGGTCGACGGCACCCGGAAGGGCCCCGAGCTGCTGACGCCGCTGGCCGAGGGCTGAGCCGGCCGTCGCGTCGGCCTGTTCCCGGCCGCTCAGTCCGCGCTGGCGTACGGGTAGACCACCACCCGGTCACGGCCCTGTTCCTTGGCCAGGTACAGGGCCTTGTCGGCCAGCCGCAGGGCCTGCTCGCTGTCCACGTGGAACGAGGGGTAGTGGGCCACGCCCAGCGAGACGGTGATCTGCCCGACCGGTGCGAAGGGCTCCTCGGCGATCTCCCGCCGCAGGCGTTCGGCGGCCTGGCGCGCGGCATCCACCGATACGCCCGGCAGCAGCAACAGGAATTCCTCGCCACCGGCGCGGCACAGCACATCGCCTTCGCGTGAATGCCGGCGCATCTGCTCGGCGATGTGCACGATGGCCGCATCGCCGGTGTCGTGGCCGTGGCGGTCGTTGATCGCCTTGAAACGGTCGATGTCCAGGGCGACGATCGCAAACGGCTGACCCTGCAGCTGCCATGCCTCCAGGGCCTGCTGCAGGCCGCGGCGGTTGAGCAGGCCGGTCAGCGGGTCGGTGCGGCTGGCGCGGTTGAGCTTGCCGATGCGCTCATGCAGGGCATTGATGCTGTACAGCACCGCCTGCTTGAGCTGGGCCACTTCGTAGTACCACGCGCGGATGCCGGTGACCCGGGTGATGGTCGAACCGGTATCGTCGCGCCGCACGTTGCTGGCCAGCTGCCACAACGGCAACGAGATGCGCCGGGCGAACCACCAGGTCACCAGCAGCGACAGCACGCCGAGCGGAATCGCGTTCCAGATCACCGAGGACATCAGCCGCGACAGCGGTTCCAGGGTGGCGGTGGTCGGGCGCTGTGCCACCACGCCCCAGCCGGTGGCAGGCACCGGTGCGTAGCCGGCCAGCATCGACACGCCGAGGCTGTTGCGGACCTGACGTGCCCCGCGTTCGCCGCGCGCGACGGCATCCACGGCCGGGTTGCCGGTGGCGTACTGGCCCACCCGCGCCGGGTCGATGTGGTACAGCAGGCGGCCGTGGCGGTCCACGACGTACAGGTAGGAGCCATCGCGGTAGTAGTGGCGCCCCAGCAGGGTCTGCAGCACGCTGCGCTGGCGCAGGTAGATGGTGCCGCTGATGTAGCCGCGGTACTGGCCGGCAGCGTCGAAAACGGGATGGGACATGGCCACCAGCAACCGGCCGGTGGCCGACTGGTACGGATCGCTGATGAACGGCTGGCGGCGTGCCAGGGCCTCGTTGTTGCCGACACTGTTGAGCACTTTCCCTTTCAGGGGCAGCGTCTGCGGCGAGGTGGCGATGACCCGGCCGCCGTCATCCACCACCAGCGCCGAGTTGAAACTGCTGGTCTGCAGCTGCAGGCGGCTGGCCTCGTCCTGTGCCTGGGCCGGCGCCATGCCGGCCTCGCCCAGGCGGGCCGCGCTGTAGGCCAGCTGCTGCTGCGCGCCCAGCAGGAAATTCTGCGTGGTTTCGGCCAGCTTGGCCGCATACACGCGGTTGGCTTCCAGGGTGTTGCCGATCAGCTGGTCACGCTGCACGCGGTAGCTGGCCAGCAACGTGTTGCCCAGTGCGATGATGGCGCTGAGCAGGGCCAGGGCAAGGATCAGCGTGCCCAGGTTCAGGCGGGAAGAGATGGGGCGCATGCGGGCGGGTGTCGTGGACTGGAGCGGACCCGCAGCGCGACTGGCACGAACGCGGACAGCGGCGCCATTATCACCACAATGGCCCCGGACAGGGTGAAAGCGACGGCCGGGGTGGCGCGTTCAGCGTTGCAGGCGTCGCTGCAGGACCTCGCGCACGCGCGCGGCGCTGTCGGCATCCAGCGGCCCTAGCACGCCCTGTGCATGCGCCGGGACATGCCTGCTGGTGTGGTCGCCGGCCTGGAACACGTAATGGTCGAAGAGCGCCTGCCAATGCGCGCGCTGGGCCGGAGGCAGGTCGCGCAGCGCCAGGATGGCCAGCATCAGCGCATTCATCGGCGAGTCCATCCAGGCCGGCACCGGCCGCCACCAGGTATTGACCAGGACATTGAACGCGTCCAGCCCTTCCATGTGGTGCCACCACAGCGAGGGAATGAAGACCGCATCGCCGGGGGCCAGTTCAGCCACCCGCCCTTGGGCCAGGGCATCAGCGAAGCGTGGGAACCGCGCCAGGTCCGGTGCGGCGAAATCGACCAGGCTCACGGCCTGCCCGGCCGGGGTGAAATCCAGGGGCCCCACGTACAGGTTGCCGACCTGCTCGGGAGGGAACAGGGTGACGCGGCGGCGTCCGGCGGCCACCACGGCCAGGTTGTCCGGCACGTCCTGGTGGGCCGCGATGCGCGAGCGGTTGCCGATCCAGATGCTGGTCAGCGGGTCGGCCACGCCCAGATCCAGCGGGTTGGCCTGGTTGAAGCCGGGCAGGAAGCTGTCCAGCGTGGTGGATGCTACGTAGATCGACGGCGGGGCCGGGTCGGTGGCGTACTTGAGCAGCGTGTTGAGCACCACCTTCAGCGGCACCTGCTCGCGGCGGAAATTGAAGCCGCGCATGTCCGCATCGTAGAAGACCCGACCGTGCTCGTGGGGGGGCGCGGTGGTGGCGGTCACCGGCATCTGGCCGTGGTCGAACCCTTTCAGGTAGGTGGCGGCCGCCGCGGGGGACTGCTGTGCGGCGGCCACCATCGGCCACTGCGCGGCCAGCCCACGGATCACCTTCGGCGTGGTCCAGCCGGGCAGCTGCGCGCGCAGGCCGGCGACATCCAGGCCGTGCAGTTCATCGATGGGGCCGGGCTGGGCAGGCATGGCGGCAGGTCGGGAGGCCAGTGGCCACGGTAGCGCAGTTGCGGCACGAACGTGCCAGGGGAAGCGGATGCAGCGGGGCCGGCATGGGCCGGCCCCGCCCTGCCAGGCTCAGAACTTGTAGCGGACGCCGAACATGTAGCGCGGCCCGGTCTGGGTGGCGTAGCGCAGCATGTTGGTGTGGCGCGCGTAGGTGCGCATGGTCTCATCGGTCAGGTTGATCGCCTCCAGGCTCAGCGTCAGCTGGTCACTGACCGCGTAGCTGATGTTGAGATCGACCTGGCCGTAGGCCGCGGTGTAGTTCGGGTTCGGGCCCTGGCCACCGATGCCGTTGAGGAACTTGTCGCGCCAGTTGTAGGCCGCACGGATCTGCCACTTGTACTTTTCGTAGAACGCCACGACGTTGGCCGAATCGCTCAGGCCGATCATCGGGTACTGGTCACCCAGGCTGAGGTTGTCGAAGGTCAGGCCCGACTTCACCTTGGTGTAGTTGGCGGCCACGCCGAAGCCGGACTGGCCGAACAGGTGCTGCACCGCCACTTCCCAGCCCTGCAGGTGGTCGGAGTGCTGGTTGGCCGGCACGGTGGTGTCGAAGCCGGCCACCGGGTCACCGGGCTGGCCGGTGATGGTGCCGGTCATCTGCCCGGCCGAGTTGCGGCCGGTGTAGTTCACGCCCGGTGCACCGGCATGGTTGGTGAAGATGTAATCGCGGATGCAGGGCATGTCGGTCGCGCCGCAGCCCGACGCCAGTGCCTCGTTCCAGTAGGCGCCGCCCACCGGCGTGTGCAGGGTGCCGGTGTTCTCGCGCACGATGGTGTTGCTGATGAAGTTCTTGATGTTCTTGCGGAAGAAACCGAGCGATGCATAGCTGGATTCACCGTAGTACCACTCCAGCGACAGGTCGAAGTTGTCGGCCACCAGCGGTTCCAGCGCCGGGTTGCCGCGCGAGCCGGTACCGCCCTGGGTGCGCACGATGTCGTCCACGCGCGAGCCACTCTGGATCTGCGTCCAGCCCGGGCGGCCGATGCTGCGGCTGTAGCTGCCGCGCAGCGCCAGCGCATCGTTGATGTCCAGCTTCAGGTCCACGTTGGGCAGGACGTAGTCGTACTTGCCCTTGCCACCGACGAACGTGCCGGTGGGGGCATAGGTGATGTTGAACTCGTTGGCCGAGCCCCAGCTGATGCCGGTGGGAACACGGACCAGCGCCAGCGATTCCACTTCGGTCTGTTCATAGCGCACGCCGACCGCCACGTGCAGCGGCATCGACCAGTCGAAGCTCGTGCGGTACTGCGCATAGGCGCTCTTGGACTTTTCGGTGGTACGGATGTCCTCGGAGTATTCGGTCGGTGCGACGTAACAGGTCGGGCAGGCCGGGTCGCCAGGGGTGCCGACCTGGGCGGCGCGCTCGCGCAGGCGGTCGAAATCGAACACCAGGAAGCGGCCGGTCATGCGCGGATCGTTGTGCCCGGAGAACGACTTGAAGTAGCGGCTCATGTCGTCGGCGTACCAGATGCTGTCATCGTAGTCGCCCGGAGTGCCCAGGCCGCCCCACGAGTTGCGCTGCATGATGGCCGAGGCCGAGCGGTTTTCCACCTTGGCGAAGCCGGCACCGAAATCCAGCGCGGCGTAGTCGGCGAAGCGGAAGGTGCCGCGCCCCTGGTACTGCGCCACCTTGGACTTGTTGTAGCTGTTCTGGAACACCGAACCGGTGACCAGCGCCTGCGACGGCTGCACGCCACCGGGCGGCAGCTCCATGTGGATGATCGGCAGGTCGCCGCTGTAATCCACGGTGGTCTTGCCACGCACGAAGGCGGCCACGCCCAGCACGCCGGCCGAGCCGTACGGGCCATCCGGCCGCGATTCGGCGGTGGAGTTGTGCGCATCGAAGGACAGGTCCAGCGCCTCGTTGACTTCCCAGTCCACGTTGAAGCCCAGCGAGTTCATCGTGCTCTTGGTGGCCAGCTTCATGCCGCCCATGGACACGTCCGAACCGGTCATGTCCTCGCTGTAGATGATCGGTGCCGAGACCGGGCCGTTGGTCCAGGTGCTGTCACCGGGGCCGTAGTTGAACCACACCGACAGTTCGCTGCGCTGCTGCTGCACCTTGTTCTCGACATAGGTGTAGTCCAGCGTGGTGGTCACGTTGTCGGCCGGCTTCCACTGGAAGGTGGCCTGGCCGTTGGTGCGCTGGCGCTGGATGCCGTTGACGTTGTACGCGGTGTTCTGCGGCCGGCCATAGACATCGTTGGGGCCCGGCCGGTTGGTGATACGGTCCGAATAGCCCTGGCCCGGCAGCGGCAGGGCGCGGCCGTCGGTGGCTTCGTTGCCGCGGAAGGTGGCCCAGCCCTCGGCCACGGTGGCCTGGTTGAAGCCCGAATCGCGTTCCTGATGGCTGGCACTGAGGGCCACGCCGAAGCGGTCATCGGCGTAGCGCTGGCTGAAGATGCCCGACAGTTCGCCGGTCACGCTGGAACCCTGCAGCGTGCGCGGCAGGTTGTCGTTGGACGAATCGTTGACCGCCTTCATGCCCAGGCTGATCACCGGCTCGGCTTCCAGCGGGCGCAGTGTCTTGATGTTGATCGTGGCGCCGATGCCGCCGGCCGGGTTGTCGGCGCGGCCGGTCTTGTAGATCTCCACCGCCGATACCGATTCGGAGGCCAGGTTGGCGAAGTCGAACGAGCGCGAACTGGACAGGCCGGCCCCGCCGATGCCGAGGTTGGACGCCGGCATCTGCCGGCCGTTCAACAGCACCAGGTTGTAGTCCGGGCCGATGCCGCGCACGGTCACCTTGGAGCCTTCGCCGCTGGAGGTGCGGTCGATCGACACGCCGCTGATGCGCTGCAGCGATTCGGCCAGGTTGGTGTCCGGGAACTTGCCGATGTCCTCGGCGACGATGCCATCGACCACGCCCTGGCTGTCGCGCTTGAGGTTCATCGATGAGGTGAGGCTGCCACGGATGCCGGTGACCTGCACCGTATCGAGCGTGGTCGGATCGATGCCTTCCTTGCCGGCCTGTGATTCCTGCGCCCAGGCCGGCGTGGCCAGGACGGCAAGCAGCGCGGAAGTGAGCATCGTCTTGCGGGGTACTGCCTTGTACGTCTTCATGAAGCTCCCTCCCCAGGGAATTCGTTGGTGACTTTCCTGCGTCCTGTGAATCGCGGATCTACTGCACACCCGGGCGGATTGGAGCCATGGCTGACAGCGTTGTCAACAAACTGCCATGCAGAGCGCCCCGGTGGGTGCGCCCGGCTGCCCGTGGCGTCGTGCCGGGCACAGGGTGGCCAATCGGCGGAAATGCCTTGGTACAGGCGTTTCTACGCATTTTTCAGCGATTGGAGCGCTGCCGGTTCAGCCCGGTGATGTTGTTGTGCAGTGCAGAACGAAACTGCGCGGACCGCTTCCGGCGATGGTCGCAGGCCCGCGGATTCATCGCGTGACAGCGCTGGACAACCGGGACCGAAGCGGGTTCCATGTGTGGCCGCCGCGTGGCCGGCGTTCACAACCTCGAGGACATGCAATGGACACACCTGCTGCAGTTCGCGGGCATCACGTGCAGGGTAATGGCGTGGCGCTGGCGGTGGTCACCGCGATTTTCTTCATGTGGGGCTTCATCACCTGCCTCAACGACATCCTCATCCCGCACCTGAAGGCCGCCTTCGCGTTGAGCTGGGTGCAGGCGATGCTGATCCAGTTCACCTTCTTCGGTGCCTATTTCCTGATGTCCCTGCCTGCCGGCCGCCTGGTGGCTGCCGTTGGCTACAAGCGCGGCATCGTGGCCGGGCTGGCCATTGCCGGGGTGGGGGCACTGCTGTTCTGGCCGGCTGCGGCCGCGCATGTGTACGGGCTGTTCCTGGCTGCGCTGTTCGTGCTGGCCACGGGCATCACCGTGCTGCAGGTCGCGGCCAACCCCTATGTCGCGCTGCTGGGCCCGGAACAGACCAGTTCCAGCCGCCTGACCCTGGCGCAGTCGATGAACTCGCTGGGTACCACCATCGCGCCGCTGTTCGGTGGCCTGTTGATCCTGTCGGCCCAGCCGCGCAGCGAGGAACAGCTGGCGCTGCTGGCGCCGGCCGAAGCGCTGGCCTACCGCGCTGCGGAAGCGCAATCGGTGCAGGTACCGTACTTCGGCCTGGCCGTGGCGCTGTTCGTGCTTGCCGCGGCGATCTGGATGTTCCGTTTGCCGGTGATTGCCGGGGTCGAAGGTACCGACGCCGGCCGCGGGCGCCTGGCCGATGCGCTGCGTCACCGCCATGTGCGGCTGGGCGTGCTGGCGATCTTCTTCTACGTCGGCGCGGAAGTATCGATCGGCAGCGTGCTGGTCAATTTCCTGTCCATGCCGGGCATCGGCCATGGCATGAGCGAACAGGAGGCCACGCGCTATGTATCGATGTACTGGGGCGGTGCGCTGATCGGTCGGCTGGCCGGCACCGTGCTGCTGGCACGCATGGACCCGCGGCACCTGCTGGGCGTGTTCGCGCTGGTGGTGGTCGGCCTGCTGGGCGTGACCCTGACCACCGGCGGCGAAGTGGCCAAGTGGAGCGTGGTCAGCATCGGCCTGTTCAATTCGATCATGTTCCCGACCATCTTCGCACTGGGCATCGCGCGCATGGGCGCACTGACCGGGCAGGCATCGAGCCTGCTGGTGATGGCCATCGTCGGTGGGGCCGTGGTGCCGCTGGCGATGGGCTGGGTGGCCGACCACCAGGGATTGCAGCTGTCGTTCCTGCTGCCGGTGCTGTGCTACCTGTACATCGCGTGGTACGCCTGGCGCGGCTCGCGGCCGCAGGCGTAACGGGCCTTCAGCGCCGGCGCGGGCTTGCCGTCGATTCACGCACCAGCACGGCATGATCGACGGTGATCATGCTGCCGGCATCGGCGGCGCGCAGATGCTGGATAAGCTGTTCGGTGGCCAGCCGGCCCATGTGCGAGGTCGGCTGGCGCACCGTCGTCAGGGCGGGGTAGATGTGCCCGGCGATGGGCGTGTCATCGAAGCCACAGACCGACAGGTCGCGCGGGATGCGCAGGCCACGCTGCCCGGCGACGCGGTACACGGCGGCGGCCATGTCGTCGTTCGCGGCAAAAATGGCGGTGGGCGGCTGCGGCAGGTCCAGCAGCACGTTGGCCGCGTCCACGCCCGATTCGAAGGAGAACTGCCCGTTGACCACCAGTGACGGGTCATAGGCGATGCCTGCCTGCTGCAGGGCCTGCCGGTAGCCGGCGTGCCGCCACTGGCAGGCCCCGTGTGCGCGCGGACCCTTGATGTGGCCGATGCGGCGGTGGCCCTGCGCGACCAGGTGGCCGATGAGTTCCACCACGGCGGTGGTTTCGTCCATGCGCACGCCAATGCGGCCCTGCGGGTGGCGCGGGGCGATGCACACGAACGGAATCTCGTGCTGTTCCAGGTAGGACAGCACCACGGCGTCATCGGTCAGCGGCGGAATCAGCACCACGCCGTCGGGGCGCGAATTCTCGAACAGCGCCGCCAGGTCCGGCAGCGTGCGGCGGCCGATGCCCACCGGCCCCAGGATCAGGTTGTAGTGCTGCGCATGGCAGGCTTCGAGCATGCCATTCTGGATTTCCATCAGGTAATTGCGTGATGGATTGTTGTAGACCAGTGCCAGCGCATAGGAACGCTGGCCGGCCAGGCTGCGCGCCGACAGGTTCGGCTTGTAGCCCAGCCGGGTGACAGCCGCCAGCACCCGCTCGCGCGTTTCGGCGCGCACGTTGGGCTCGTTGTTGAGCACCCGGGAAACGGTCTTGATCGATACACCGGCAACGGCGGCAACATCTTCGATTCGACTGCGCATGATGCGGTGGATCTCCTGGAAGGCGGTTGGAACGCGCCGATGGTAGTGCGTCCGTGGCACGTCGGTCTTGCCGATGGAGGCGGATGTTGCCACGACACGATGGCATTTTGCGCACCGGCATTTCCATGCGGCGATGCAGCACCCGACGTGCCCGCTGGCACACGGGCAGCGTGGCAAAGCCCGCCGCTGCGTGGCTGCCGGCAGGTTGCGGCCGGTGCGGGTTGACACCGCCGCAGCGGGCCGATATGACAGCGCTGTCAGACAGGGGCGCTGATCCATCCGCTGTTGCCTTGATGCCACCGTGCTACCGCCTTCCGGGCGACGGCACCGGCGGCAGCGCGCCCGCTCGATCGTCGCCCCATCCACCACGGAGGTAGATGCAGTGAACAGCCCCACCCGGACCATCCTTGCCGCCTGCCTGCTGGCTGCACTTGCCGCACCGGCCGGTGCCGTACCCGCCAGCGGCGAGCGCCTGCAGGAGTGGCCGCAGGTCACCAGCGCCATCGCACCGGATGCCGCCATCGAGCAGCGCGTGCAGCAGATCCTGGCGCAGATGACGCTGGCCCAGAAGGTCGGGCAGATGACCCAGGCCGAGATCAAGACCATCACCCCGGACGACGTGCGCCGCTACTACATCGGCTCGGTACTCAACGGGGGCGGTTCGTGGCCGGGCATGAACAAGCACGCCTCGGTGGCCGACTGGCTGAAGCTGGCCGATGCCTACCACGCCGCCTCGCTGGCCACCGATGCGAAGACGCCGGTGCCGGTGATCTGGGGAACCGATGCGGTGCACGGCCACAACAATGTGCTGGGGGCCACGCTGTTCCCGCATAACATCGGCCTGGGCGCGGCCGGCGATGCGCAGCTGATCGAACGCATCGGCCAGGCCACCGCGCAGTCGGTGCGTGCCACCGGCATCGGCTGGGTGTTCGCCCCCACGCTGGCGGTGGCGCACGATCCACGCTGGGGCCGCACCTATGAAAGCTATTCGTCCGATCCGGCGGTCATCCGTGCGTTTGCCCATGCCTACGTGAAGGGCGCACAGGGCCACTTCGCCGATGACGGCAACGTGGTGGCCACCGCCAAGCATTTCCTCGGCGATGGGGCGACCGACAACGGCCGCGACCAGGGCGAAGCCCTGGTGGACAAGGCCACCATGATCAACGTGCACGCGCAGGGCTATTACGGGGCGCTGGCCGAAGGCGCGCAGACCGTGATGGCGTCGTTCAACAGCTGGAACGACCGCGCCGGTGGCATCGACTACGGCAAGATGCACGGCAGCAAGGCGCTGCTGACCGGCGCGCTCAAGGACAAGATGGGGTTTGATGGCTTCGTGGTGTCCGACTGGAACGGCATCGCCCAGGTGCCCGGTTGCCGCAACGACAGCTGTGCCCAGGCCATCAACGCGGGCATCGACATGGTGATGGTGCCCGACGACTGGAAGGCGTTCATCGCCAACACCATCGCCCAGGTCGAGAAAGGCCAGATCCCGATGGCCCGCATTGATGACGCGGTTACCCGCATCCTGCGCGTGAAGCTGCGCGCAGGCCTGTTCAACCACAAGCCGTCCGACAGCCGTTACGCCGGTGATGCCGCTGCCGTGCAGCATCGCGAGCTGGCGCGCCGCGCGGTACGCGAATCGCTGGTGCTGCTGAAGAACGAAGGCAAGGCCCTGCCGCTGCGCCGAGATGCGCGCGTGCTGGTGGTCGGCAAGGGGGGCGACAGCGTGGGCGACCAGTCCGGTGGCTGGTCGCTGACCTGGCAGGGCACGGAGAACGCGAACGCCGACTTCCCCAACGCCGATTCGGTACTGGGTGCGCTGCGTGCGGAACTGGGCGCCGACCATGTGACCTTCAGTGCCGATGGCAAGGTGGCCGACCCGACGGCGTTCGACGTGGTGGTGGCGGTGATCGGCGAAACGCCGTATGCCGAAACCAATGGCGACATCATCGCTTCGGATACGGTCAGCCACAGCCGCGCCTACCCGCAGGACCTGGCCGCGCTCAAGGCGGCGGCCGCCACCGGCAAGCCGGTGGTGACGGTCTATATGTCCGGGCGGCCGATGTACACCAACGACCTGCTCAATCTGTCCAGCGCGTTCGTTGCCGCCTGGCTGCCGGGTACCGAGGGCAAGGGCATCACCGATGTGCTGGTGGCTGGCAAGGATGGCAAGCCCGCGCACGACTTCCGCGGCCGTCTCAGCTTCCCGTGGCCGGGCGTGCCGTGCCCGGCACCGATCGACCAGCCCGATGCGAAGAAGCCGGCACTGTTCGCGTTGGGCTATGGCCTGCGCTATGCCGCCCCGGGCAAGGTCGCACGCCTGCCGGAAGCCAACCCGGACAGCTGTGGCGAGGTGACGACGCTGCCGATCTTCAACCGCGCCGATACGCCGCCGTTCGCGCTGCACGTGGCTGCCGGCGGTGCGACGCAGCCGCTGGGCAATGATCTCAATGCCACCCTGCGCTGGCCCACCACCCAGCCGGTGGTGCAGGTGCGCACCGTACAGGTGAACACCCAGCAGGATGCCAAGGAAGTGACCTGGCTGGCCTCGGCGCAGCTGATCGCCCGCAGCACCTCGCGCCGCAACCTGGGGGCGCTGGCGCGCAGCAACGGTGCGCTGCAGTTCGACGTGCAGCTGGTGAAGCGCCCGGCCTCGCCGGTGAAGGTGACCATGCAGTGCGGCACCGGCTGCGAGGGTGGGGTGGATATCGCCCCGCTGCTGGGCACGCTGTCGCCCGGGCAGAAGCAGACCGTGACCGTGCCACTGGCGTGTTTTGCCAGGCAGGGCGTGGACCTGGGCGCGGTGGAAGCCCCGTTCGTGGTCAGTGCGGGCGCGCCGTTCGCCGCGGCCTTCACCCAGGTCAAGCTGACCGCCAATACCGCCGGTACAGCAGGCGCGGTGGCCTGCCCATAACAGGGTTGGATGCGCCGGGCCCTGCCCGGCGGCACCGCGCGCCCCTCCACGCCATGCGTGGATCAGGGATCGGGTAGATCCACGCCATGCGTGGATCATCAGGGTCGGGTAGATCCACGCCATGCGTGGATGGCCTTTCCCGAAGGCAAAAAAAAGCCCCGCAGCGCGGGGCTTTCTTCTTGTCGCTTTACCGCTTCATCGAACCGAAGAACTCGTCGTTGGACTTGGTGTTCTTCATCTTGTCCAGCAGGAATTCCATCGCGGCCATTTCATCCATCGGATGCAGCAGCTTGCGCAGGATCCAGATCTTCTGCAGCAGCTCCGGTTCGATCAGCAGGTCTTCGCGGCGGGTGCCGGACCGGTTGATGTCGATGGCCGGGAACACGCGCTTTTCAGCGATGCGGCGGCTCAGGTGCACTTCGCTGTTGCCGGTGCCCTTGAACTCTTCGTAGATCACTTCGTCCATCTTCGAGCCGGTATCGACCAGCGCGGTGGCGATGATGGTCAGGCTGCCGCCTTCTTCCACGTTGCGCGCGGCACCGAAGAAGCGCTTCGGGCGGTGCAGGGCGTTGGCGTCCACACCACCGGTCAGCACCTTGCCCGAGCTCGGCACCACGTTGTTGTAGGCGCGGGCCAGGCGGGTGATCGAGTCGAGCAGGATCACCACGTCCTTCTTGTGCTCGACCAGGCGCTTGGCGCGCTCGATGACCATTTCGGCCACCTGCACGTGGCGCGCGGCCGGTTCATCGAAGGTCGAGCTGATGACCTCGCCGCGCACGGTGCGCTGCATTTCGGTCACTTCTTCCGGGCGCTCGTCGATCAGCAGCACGATCAGGTGCACGTCCGGATGGTTGGTGGTGATGGCCGTGGCCACCTGCTGCATCATCATCGTCTTGCCCGCCTTGGGCTGGGAAACGATGAGCGAGCGCTGGCCCTTGCCCTGCGGCGCCATCAGGTCGAGGATGCGGCCGGTGATGTCTTCGGACGAACCGTTGCCACGCTCCAGGGTGAAGCGGCGGCGCGGGAACAGCGGGGTCAGGTTCTCGAACAGCACCTTGTTCTTCGACGCTTCCAGCGGCTCACCATTGATGGTGTCGACGATGTTCAGTGCGAAGTAGCGCTCGCCGTCCTTCGGGAAGCGGATGCGGCCGGAGATGTGGTCGCCGGTGCGCAGGTTGAAGCGGCGGATCTGGCTGGGCGAGATGTAGGTGTCGTCCGGGCCGGCCAGGTAGCTGGCCTCGGCGGCACGCAGGAAGCCGAAGCCATCGGGCAGGATTTCCAGCACGCCGTCGGCGGCCACGCCGTCACCGTGGCGGGTCAGCACCTTGAGCAGGGCGAAGATGACGTCCTGCTTGCGGGCGCGGGCGACGCCTTCGGAAATCTGCAGCTGCTCGGCGATTTCCAGCAGCTTCTGCGCCGGCATGCGCTTGAGGTCGCTCAGCGAATAGACCGGGAAGCCTTCGGGGACGTTGGCATGCGGGCGCGGCACGAAGGGCTGCTGCTCGCCGCCGTCCTGCGGCATGCCGTCATCGCGGTTGCGGTTGCGGTCACGGTCGCGGCGGTTGCGGAAACGGTCGCGGCGGTTGCCCTGGCCCTGCTGGCCATTCTGGCCATTCTGGCCATTCTGGTTGTAGGGGGAGTTCTGCCCCTGGTTCTGGCCACCGCCCTGGTGGTTCTGCTGGCGCGGCTGGCCGGATTCGCGGCCTTCACCACCCTCACCGCCGCCACTGGCGGGGGCATCGGCGGCGGGCGCGCTCGGCGCAGCAGCGGGGGCCGGGGCCTCCGGCGCGGCGGCCAGCGGCAGGGCCGGCTGCGCGGGTGCAGCACTGGTTTCGGCGGCGGCCGGAGCGGCAGCCTTGCTCACGCGGGCCTTGCGCACGCGCTTTTCGGCGGGCGCATCGGCGCTGCCGGTTTCAGGAGTGTTATCGGACAAGAGCGTTATTCCTCGCTTGAAGGTGCGAGCGCCCGGCTGGGGCGGCGAACGATGGGGAATGGGTCTGGACGGGCGACAACCCCTGGGAGGGCGGCGTATCCAGAAGATGCGGCACGCGAACGCGTACCGGATATGCCGACGTTAGCACCGGCGCGCAGCGCCGTGCAAGGGCCGCTGCGAAGGGACATTCAGCAGGCAGGGCGCCTGCCGGCAGCCGGTGTCACCGGCTGCCGCGTACTGCAGGGGTCAGGCCAGCGCCTTGTCCAGCAGGCCCGCCAGCTGGGCCTTGCCGACGGCACCGATCTGCTCGCCGACCTTCTCGCCGTCCTTGAACACGACCAGGTACGGGATCGAACGCACGTGGTACTTGGCGGCCAGCGCACGGTTGTTGTCGACGTTGACCTTGGCGATCTTGGCACGGCCCTTGTAGGCATCGGCCAGTTCGTCCAGCGCCGGGGCGATCATCTTGCAGGGGCCGCACCATTCGGCCCAGAAATCGACCAGCACCGGTTCCTTGGAATTCAGCACTGCGCTATCAAAGTCGGCATCGCCGACATGTACAACCTTGTCGCTCATCTTGGTTTCTCGTCTTGGATTGCACCCGGCCAGGCCGGAGGTGGGTGAATTGGGTCGTGCCCGTGGCGGGACCCTCGTCGTTGCCTCGCGGCAGCGTGTGCCGCGGTGCGCTCGGCGGATGCCTGGACGCTCACGGCCGGCAGTGTACCCCTATCTCAGGGCAGCGGCAGCGGCTGCTTGGAACCCAGCGTACCGTGATCGTCACCATGCACTGTATGTGCTGGATTTCACTGTATTCCTGATATGGGGCGGGGGACCGGCAGACCCCAGGGGCCGGGCCCTGCCCGTTCAAGTGGCGTGGGGCTGTGTGAACGCCGCGCTGCGGTTGCCCGGGCAGGGGGCGTCTCTGAAGCCGGTGAGACGGTCTTCCCGGCAGGGCGGCGCGGTTGCGGTAAACTGGGACATTGTGCGGCGCGCGGACCCAGGGGTCCCGGGCCTGCCCGACCCGCCGCAGGGGCCGCAGTTTGCGACGGAGCCCCAGACAGATTGCAGTGCCGCCGCCCGCAGGCGCGTGGCCATACCAAGACGGACACATGAGCGACAAACCGCTGACCGATTTGACCTTTTCTTCCTTCGAGCTGTATCCGGCCCTGCAGGCCGGCCTTGAAGGCGCTGGTTTCACCCGCTGCACGCCCATCCAGGCGCTGACCCTGCCGGTCGCGCTGGCCGGTGGCGACGTTGCCGGCCAGGCCCAGACCGGCACGGGCAAGACCCTGGCCTTCCTGGTGGCTGTCGTGAACCGCCTGTTGAGCCGCCCGGCGCTGGCCGATCGCAAGCCGGAAGACCCGCGCGCGCTGATCCTGGCCCCGACCCGCGAGCTGGCCATCCAGATCCACAAGGACGCGGTGAAGTTCGGTTCCGACCTGGGCCTGCGTTTCGCGCTGGTCTACGGCGGTGTGGACTACGACAAGCAGCGCGAGATCCTGCAGCAGGGCGTGGACGTGATCATCGCCACCCCGGGCCGCCTGATCGACTACGTGAAGCAGCACAAGGTGGTGTCGCTGCACGCCTGCGAGATCTGCGTGCTGGACGAAGCCGACCGCATGTTCGACCTGGGCTTCATCAAGGACATCCGCTTCCTGCTGCGCCGCATGCCCGAGCGCACCACCCGCCAGACCCTGCTGTTCAGCGCCACCCTCAGCCACCGCGTGCTGGAGCTGGCCTACGAGCACATGAACGAGCCGCAGAAGCTGGTGGTCGAAGCCGAGACCATCACCGCTGCCCGCGTGCGCCAGCGCATCTACTTCCCGGCCGATGACGAGAAGATCCCGCTGCTGCTGGGCCTGCTGTCGCGCAGCGAAGGCGCGCGCACCATGGTCTTCGTCAACACCAAGGTGTTCGTCGAGCGCGTGGCGCGTTCGCTGGAAAAGGCCGGTTACCGCGTCGGCGTGCTGTCCGGCGATGTGCCGCAGAAGAAGCGCGAGAGCCTGCTCAACCGCTTCCAGAAGGGCCAGCTGGAAATCCTGGTCGCCACCGACGTGGCCGCCCGCGGCCTGCACATCGATGGCATCAAGTACGTCTACAACTACGACCTGCCGTTCGATGCCGAAGACTACGTGCACCGCATCGGCCGTACCGCGCGCCTGGGTGAAGAAGGTGATGCGATCAGCTTCGCCTGCGAGCGCTACGCGATGGGCCTGCCGGACATCGAGGCGTACATCGAGCAGAAGATCCCGTCCGAGCCGGTCACCAAGGAACTGCTGACCGCGCTGCCGCGTCCGGAGCGTCCGGCCCCGGCGGCTGGCGAGGACGGCGAGGAGAACGAAAGCGTCGGCCAGATCTTCCGTGAAGCGCGCGAAGCCCGCGCCGCCGAGGAAGAACGCCGTGGCGGTGGTCGCAGTGGCAGCCGCTCCGGCAGTGGCCGTGGCGAGCGTCGCGACGGTGAGCGCAGCGGCGAGCGCCGTCCGCGTGGCCCGCGCAAGCCGCGCGTGGAAGGCGAGCAGGCAGCCGCTACCCCGGTCGAAGGGGCCGAGGCCGCCGTGGCCCAGGCGCCGCGCCCGCCGCGCCCGCCGCGTGCCGAAGGCGCACCGGAAGGTGCCGTGGACGGCGAGCGCAAGCCGCGCAAGCGCCGTCGTCGTCGCCACGGCCGTCCGGTCGAAGGTGCCGAGGGCGCGCAGGCCAATGCCGGCAACGGCACCAGCCCGGTCACCCCGGTGCAGGTGGTGGCCACCCCGGTCCGCACGGCGGCCACCAGCGGCGATTCCTTCCTGACCCGCATCGGCCGCAAGATCCGCCGGATGCTGTCGGGCAACTGATCGGGGCGAGCGGCCTGCATTCGGGCCGCGATGCGGTAGGCATTCCGCCAGGCATGGCCTGGCGCTGCCAGAGCAGATCGAACCACAGGCAGCGCCGGGTCATCCCCGGCGAGCGCAGTGGTCAGCGTCCGGCACCGCGCTGCCGGACGGTTCCCGCCGGGCAGGGCCCGGCGCTATCGATCTGTCGCGCCGCTCCTGCATAATCGGGCCATGAGCGTCCTGCGATTCGACAACGTCAGCAAACAGTACGCCGGTGGCCACGAGGCACTGGTCGATGTCAGCTTCGAGGTGGCCCCGGGCGAGATGCTGTTCGTCACCGGTCACTCCGGCGCGGGCAAAAGCACCCTGCTCAAGCTGATCCACCTGGACGAGCGGCCCAGCCGCGGTGCGGTGGTGTTCGACGAGCGCAACCTGCTGAAGGTGCGCGGCGGCGACATTCCCCGCCATCGCCGCGCGGTCGGCGCGGTCTACCAGGACCACCGCCTGCTGATGGACCGCTCCATCGCCGAGAACGTGGCCCTGCCGCTGATCCTGCGCGGCACCCGCCGCAGTGATATCGGCAAGCGCGTGCGCTCGGTGCTGGAACGCATGGGCCTGGGCCATCGTGAAAAGGCATTGCCCTCGCAGCTGTCGGCCGGCGAGCAGCAGCGCGTCGGCATCGCCCGGGCGATCGTCGGTGAACCCAAGCTGCTGGTGGCCGATGAACCCACCGGCAACCTCGACCCGACGCTGGCGGCGGAAATCATGTCCCTGTTCGCCGAACTGCCGGCGCGCGGCACCAGCGTGCTGGTGGTCAGCCACGACCTGCCGCTGCTGCGCCACATGCGCAAGCGCGTGCTGATCCTGGACCACGGCCGGCTGGTGGATGACATTTCGCCGCAGGATCTGGCGGAGTAAGGCATGGGCAAGAACGACAACACCGAAGCTGCCGCACCCTCGCGTCTGGGCGTCTGGATCCAGCACCACGTGCACAGCGTGGTGTTCAGCCTGGGCCGTGCCTGCCGCAAGCCCTGGGCCACGCTGCTGACCGTGATGGTCATGGCGCTGGCGCTGGCCCTGCCGCTGGGCCTGTCGATCGCGCTGGACAACCTCAAGCAGTTCGCCGGCAGCGTGCAGCAGTCGCGCGACATCAACCTGTTCCTGAAGGCGGACATCGACAGCCCGGGTGCGCTGCGCCTGGCCGGCCAGCTGCGCGACCGTGCCGACGTGTCCCATGTCACCGTGCGCAGCCCGGATGAAGGATTGGAAGAACTGCGCCAGGCCGGCCTGGGCGATTCCATCGATGCCCTGCATGACAACCCGCTGCCGTCGCTGCTGGTGGTGACCCCGGGCAACGGAAAGGACGATGCCGCGCTGGCCAAGGCGCTCGAGGCACTGCCCGAGGCGGACCTGGTGCAGCACGATGCACTGTGGCGCAAGCGCCTGGATGCCTGGCTGGCGTTCGGCGCGCGGCTGGTGCAGGTGTTGTCGGCCCTGCTGGGGCTGGGCGCGGTGCTGGTGGTGGGCAACACCGTGCGCCTGGACATCCAGGCGCGCCGTGAGGAAATCGGCGTGCTGCAGCTGCTCGGTGCCAGCGACGGCTTCATCCGCCGCCCGTTCCTGTACCTGGGCGCGTGGTACGGCCTGGGGGCCGGCGCGGTGGCGCTGGGCCTGATCGGCATTGCCGGGGCGGCGCTGCGCGCGCCGCTGGCCGAGCTGTCCGGCAGCTACGGCAGCCCGTTCGTGCTGCATGGGCTGGACCTGCTGCATGGCAGCCTGGTGCTGCTGGGCACGCTGCTGCTGGGCTGGCTGGGTGCCTGGCTGGTGACGGGGCACTTCCTGCGCCAGACCCGCCCGACCGACACCTGAGGACGGCATGCAACCGCAACCCCTCAAGCACCTGGATGCCTCCGCCACGCGGGTGATGGTGGTGGATGGCTCCAAGCTGGTGCGCAAGCTGATCGCCGACGTGCTGCAGCGCGACCTGCCCGGTGTGGAGGTGGTTGGCTGCGACAGCATCGAGGAGGCCCGCACGCTGCTGGAGCAGGGGCCGGTCAACCTGGTGACCACGTCGCTGGCCCTGCGCGACGGCGATGGGCTGGCCCTGGCGCGGATGGTGCGTGAAGCCGCCGGCCAGGCCTATGTCCCGGTGATCGTGGTGTCCGGCGATGCGCAGCAGCACCTGGAGCAGCGCCGCTTCACCGAGTACGTCACCGACTATTTCGACAAGGCGCTCGGCCACGAGGCGCTGGCCGCCTTCATCCGGGGCTACGTGCAGCCACAGACCATTCCCGGTGCGACCATCCTGTATGTCGAAGACAGCCGGGTGGTGGCCGAAGCCACCAAGCGCATGCTCGAGCGCCAGCAGCTGAACGTGCTGCATGTGCTCAGTGCCGAGGAAGCCTTCACCCTGCTCACCGCCGAATCGCTGGGGCGCAGCCGGCACCGCATCGACCTGGTGCTGACCGACGTCACCCTGAAGGGCGAACTGAGTGGCCGCGACGTGGTGCAGCGCGTGCGCGTGGACTTCGGCTACGGCAAGCGCCGCCTGCCGGTGCTGGTGATGACCGGTGATGGCAACCCGCACAACCAGACCGGCCTGCTGCAGGCCGGCGCCAACGACCTGGTGCTCAAGCCGATCGAAGAACGGCTGCTGGTGACCAAGGTGCTTTTCCAGCTGCGCCTGGCCCGCTTGAACGATAGACCCCTGGTGCGATGAACGAACAACCGGCAACACCTCCTTCCATCCAGCTTGAACCCAGCTGGAAGGACCGCGTCGGCGACTGGCTGCTGCAGCCGCAGATGCGCGAACTGTCCCGTTTCCTGCGCGAACGCAAGGCGGCCGGTGCGGCCGTGTTTCCGCCCGGGCCGCAGATCTTCGCGGCCTTCGATGCGACCCCGTTCGAGCAGGTCAAGGTGGTGGTGCTGGGCCAGGACCCCTACCACGGCCGCGGCCAGGCCCACGGCCTGAGTTTCTCGGTGATGCCGGGCGTGCCGGTGCCGCCGTCGCTGCTGAACATCTACAAGGAGATCGAGGCCGACCTGGGCATCGCCCGGCCGGACCATGGCTGCTTGCTGCCGTGGGCGCGGCAGGGCGTGCTGCTGCTCAATGCCGTGCTGACCGTGGAGGAAAGTTCCGCCGGTGCCCACCAGGGGCGGGGCTGGGAAGGTTTCACCGACCACGTCGTGGATGTGCTCAACCGCGAGCGCGAGGGCCTGGTGTTCCTGTTGTGGGGCAGCTATGCCCAGCAGAAGGGCAAGGTGATCGATACCCGCCGCCACCGCGTGCTGAAGGCGCCGCACCCCTCGCCGCTGTCGGCGCACCGCGGCTTCCTGGGTTGCCGCCATTTCTCGATGGCCAACGACTACCTGCAGCAGCGCGGGCAGGCGCCGATCGACTGGTCGCTGCCGTCGCGTTCGGCCCTGGAGGCCGATCTGGCCCGTCCGGGCTGAACCCCGGGCAACCTGGGGGCCTCGTGCAGGCCCCCGGCGCGGGCCATTCAGGTGCCGATGGGCCCGCAGGGGCACGGTTTCAGGGCCAATGGCTTGAATTGCAAGGGATTGTGAATCCCGGGAAGCTGGCTCGCCACTGTCATCAATTCGCGCTACGGTAGCGGGGTGGTCGGCGCCAGTGTTTCATCAGCGGAACGCTGGAACTTTTTCCCCCTTTAGCAGTCCAAGAACCGGACTGCTAAGATGAGCCCCATGAGCCAGAACACCTCTACTGCCCTTGTGGCAAACAATCTCCCGATTCCCAGTGCGCTCGGTTCGCTGGACGCCTACATCGGTGCCGTGCACCAGATCCCGGTGCTGTCGGTCGATGACGAACAGGACCTGGCCCGTCGCTTCCGCGACGGCAACGATCTGGACGCCGCCCGCGAGCTGGTGCATTCGCACCTGCGCTTCGTGGTGCACGTGGCCCGCGGCTACAACGGCTACGGTCTTGCGCTGGGCGACCTGATCCAGGAAGGCAACATCGGCCTGATGAAGGCGGTCAAGCGCTTCGACCCGGACATGGGCGTGCGCCTGGTCTCCTTCGCCGTGCACTGGATCCGTGCCGAGATGCACGAGTTCATCCTGAAGAACTGGCGCATCGTCAAGGTCGCCACCACCAAGGCGCAGCGCAAGCTGTTCTTCAACCTGCGCAAGTCGAAGACGCGCCTGGGCTGGATGAACGCGGCCGAAGTCAGCGCGGTGGCCAAGGATCTGAACGTGTCCGAGCGCGAGGTCATGGAAATGGAATCGCGCCTGTCCGGTCGCGATATCGGTTTCGATGCGCCGACCGACGAAGACAACGAACACGCGCCGCCGTCGCCGGCAGCGTTCCTGGTGGCCAATGACGAAGACCCGTCGATGGCCTATGAGCGTGCCGACAGCGAAGACAACCAGCTGCAGCTGCTGCGCGAAGGCCTGGCCGAACTGGATGCGCGCTCGCGCGACATCATCCGTCGCCGCTGGCTGGATGCGGACAGCAAGGTGACGCTGCAGGAACTGGCCGACGAATACGGCGTGTCGGCCGAGCGCATCCGCCAGGTCGAAGCGAACGCGCTGAAGAAGATGAAGGCGCTGTTCAACGCGTAAGCGCGGTGATGCGTTGACGTACTGAAAAGGCCCGGCATTGCCGGGCCTTTTCTTTTCCGCGTGTGCCCATCCACGCATGGCGTGGATCTACAAAGGCGGCCGAACTGCATGGCCGATCCACGCATGGCATGGATCGGCATGTGCGATCCGGCAGATCCACGCCATGCGTGGATCGGTGCACCTTACGCTTCGCGTGCGATCGCCCGCCAGCCGATGTCGCTGCGGTGGAACTCGTTCGCCCACGTCACCGTATCCACGCCGGCATAGGCATTGGCCTGCGCCTCGCGCACGCTGCTGCCCAGCGCGGCCACGCACAGCACGCGGCCACCGGCGCTGACCACCCGGCCCTGCGCGTCCAGCGTGGTGCCGGCATGGAACACCTTGGCGCTGGCCGGCACCGCCTCCAGGCCGCTGATCACATCACCGGTGATCGGCGCTTCCGGGTACGGCCTGGCGGCCATCACCACGCCCAGCGACGGGCGCGGGTCCCACTGCGCCTGTACCTGGTCCAGGCGGCCGTCGATGGCCGCTTCCACCAGGTCCACCAGGTCCGACTGCAGACGCAGCATCACCGGCTGGGTTTCCGGGTCGCCGAAGCGCACGTTGAACTCGATCACCTTCGGTGCACCGCTGGCATCGATCATCAGCCCGGCGTACAGGAAGCCGGTGAACGGAATACCGTCGGCGATCATGCCCTGCACGGTGGGGTTCACCACCTCGCGCATCACGCGTGCATGCACCTCCGGCGTGACCACCGGGGCCGGCGAGTACGCGCCCATGCCGCCGGTGTTGGGGCCGGTGTCGCCGTCGCCGACGCGCTTGTGGTCCTGCGAGGTGGCCATCGGCAGCGCGTGCACGCCATCGACCATCGAAATGAAGCTGGCTTCCTCGCCGTCGAGGAATTCCTCGATCACCACGCGGGCACCGGCATCGCCGAAGGCGTTGCCCGAGAGCATGTCACGCACGGCATCCTCGGCCTCGGCCAGGGTCATCGCCACGATCACGCCCTTGCCGGCGGCCAGGCCGTCGGCCTTGACCACGATCGGCGCGCCCTTGTCGCGCACATAGGCCAGTGCGGCGTCCACATCGCTGTGCACGGCATAGAACGCGGTGGGGATGTTGTGGCGGGCCAGGAAGTCCTTGGCGTAGGCCTTGCTGCCCTCCAGCTGGGCGGCGGCGGCGGTCGGCCCGAAGATGCGCAGGCCGGCGGCGCGGAAGCGGTCAACCACGCCGGCCACCAGCGGCACTTCCGGGCCGACCACGGTCAGCGCCACGCCTTCGGCCTGGGCCAGCGCCAGCAGGCCGTCGATGTCGGTGACCTTCACCGCCACGTTGCGGCACCGGTCTTCAGTGGCGGTGCCGGCGTTGCCGGGGGCCACCAGCACCTCGGTGACGCGGGGGGACTGGGCCAGCTTCCAGGCCAGGGCGTGTTCGCGGCCGCCGGAGCCGATGACGAGGATCTTCATGGGGCAGGGTTCTCGGGTGCAGAAAAGAAAAGCCGGGCAGGGCCCGGCTTCGTGGTGCGGATCAGTGGCGGAAGTGGCGCACGCCGGTGAATACCATCGCCAGGCCGTGTTCGTCGGCGGCGGCGATCACTTCGGCATCGCGCATCGAACCGCCCGGCTGGATCACCGCCTTGATGCCAGCGGCAGCGGCGGCGTCGATGCCGTCGCGGAACGGGAAGAACGCATCGGAGGCCATCACCGAGCCTTCCACCACCAGGTTCGCATCGGCCGCCTTGATGCCGGCGATGCGTGCCGAGTAGACGCGGCTCATCTGGCCGGCGCCGACGCCAATCGTGCGGTTGTCCTTGGCGTAGACGATCGCGTTGGACTTCACGAACTTGGCCACCTTCCACGCGAACAGCAGGTCGGCGAACTGCTTGTCGGTCGGCGCCAGCCTGCTGACCACCTTCAGCTCGTCACGGCTCATGCCGCGGTTGTCCGAGGACTGCAGCAGCAGGCCCGAGCCGATGCGCTTGCTGTCGTAGTTGTTCAGGCCCTCGCCGTGCGGGATGCGCAGCACGCGCACGTTGGCCTTCTTCTGCGCGTACTCCAGCGCGGCCGGCTCGTAGTCCGGGGCGATCAGCACTTCAACGAACTGGCGGTCGAGGATGACCTGCGCGGTGGCTGCATCGAGCGGCTTGTTGAACGCGATGATGCCGCCGAAGGCACTGGTCGGGTCGGTGGCGTAGGCCAGCTCGTAGGCATCGCCGTTGGCCACGCCTACCGCCACGCCGCACGGGTTGGCGTGCTTGACGATGACGCAGGCCGGGGCGTCGAACTGGCGCACGCATTCCCACGCCGCATCGGCATCGGCCAGGTTGTTGTAGCTCAGTTCCTTGCCCTGCAGCTGCTGGAACGTGGCCAGCGTGCCCGGCACCGGGTACAGGTCGCGGTAGAACGCGCCGCTCTGGTGCGGGTTCTCGCCGTAGCGCAGGTCCATCACCTTCACGAAGGTGGAATTCATCTGTGCCGGGAATTCGGTGCGGGCCGGCACGGCGGCATCCGTCGCGGTCACGGCCGAGAGGTAGTTGCTGATGGCCGCGTCGTACTGGGCGACGCGGTTGAATGCAGCCACCGAGAACGCGAAGCGGGTGGCGGCCGACAGCTGGCCGTCGTTGGCCTCCAGCGAGGCCAGCAGTTCAGCGTACTGCGACGGGTCGGTGGCCACCGCGACGCGGGCGAAGTTCTTGGCCGCCGACCGCAGCATCGCCGGGCCGCCGATGTCGATGTTCTCCACCGCATCGGCCAGGGTGCAGTCGGCCTTGGCGGTGACCGATTCGAACGGATACAGGTTCAGCACCAGCAGGTCGATGGCACCGATGCCGTGCTCGGCCATCACCGCATCATCCAGGCCCGAACGGCCCAGCAGGCCACCGTGCACCATCGGGTGCAGGGTCTTGACCCGGCCGTCCATCATTTCCGGGAAACCGGTGACGTCGGCCACGTCCTTCACGGCCAGGCCCATGTCGCGAATGGCCTTGGCGGTGCCGCCGGTGGACAGCAGCTCCACGCCGCGTGCAGCCAGCGCGGTGGCCAGTTCGGCCAGGCCGGTCTTGTCGGAAACGGAAAGCAGGGCCCGACGGACGGGCAGCAGGTCAGCAGTCATGGGGGCAGGGCAATCAGCAGCGGAGCGGGGCCGATATTGTAGGCGGTGGGGGACGGCGGCGGGCGCCGATGGCGCCATCTCATGCGGCCCCGGTGTGGCGGGCCGCAGCCACGCGGCGGGCCGGCAGCGCCTGCTGCTGCCGCAATCGGGTAGGCTGTCCAAGGTCTGCCAGGGAATAGCAGGTTCGGATCGTGTCGATCTATGCAGTAAAAGGACGTTTCCAGGACCTGCTGCGTCCGGCCGTGCGCGGCCTGCACCGCAGGGGTGTCACCGCCAATGCGGTGACGGTGGCCGCCGCCGTGGTCTCGCTGCTGGTGGCCGCTGCCGTGGGGTACTGGGCCCCCGCCGCCGCCTGGCTGTACCTGGCCCTGCCGGTCTGGATGCTGCTGCGCATGGCCTTGAATGCGGTGGACGGCATGCTGGCCCGTGAATTCGGCCAGCAATCGCGGGTGGGCGCCTATCTCAACGAGCTTTGCGACGTTCTGGCCGATGCGGCCTTGTACCTGAGCCTGCTCAGCGTGCCGGGCGTACGGCCCGAGGCGTTGTGGCTGCTGGCCTGGACGGCGGCACTGAGCGAGTACGCCGGGGTGCTGGGCCTGATGGTCGGTGCCAGCCGCCGCTATGACGGCCCGATGGGCAAGAGTGACCGCGCGTTCGTGATGGGCGTGCTGGGCGTGCTGCTGGCGCTGGGCTGGGCCGGTGCGATGGCAGTGAGTGCCGTGGCCGGTGCGATGGCGCTGCTGTGCATGGTCACGACGGTCAACCGGGTACGCCACGGGCTGAAGGAGGCCGCAGCGACCCCGCAGCGGTAACCACGACAGGACAATCAGGAGATGGCATGCGTCAGGCGCAGGAACGGGAATTCCACAGCTTCGACCAGGTACCGCTGTTCTACCGGTACTGGGCGGGCACCACGACCACCACGCCGGCCCGGGCCATCGTGCTGCTGCATCGCGGCCACGAACATTCCGGCCGGGTGACCCATCTGGTCGATGAGCTGGACCTGCCCGATACCGCCTTCTTCGCCTGGGATGCGCGCGGCAATGGCCGTTCGCCGGGCGCACGTGGCGATGCACCGGGCTTCCCGGCGCTGGTGCGTGACCTGGACAGCTTCATTGCCCACATCGGTGCCGAGCACGGTATCGCGGTGGAAGACATCGTGGTGATCGCGCAGAGCGTGGGCGCGGTGGTTGCCGCCACCTGGGTGCACGACTACGCGCCGCGCCTGCGCGCGCTGGTGATGGCCTCGCCGGCATTCAAGGTGAAGCTGTACGTGCCGTTCGCACGGGCGGGGCTGGGCCTGATGCAGACGCTGCGCGGCAACTTCTTCGTCAACAGCTACGTCAAGCCGCAGTGGCTGACCCACGATCCGGCGCGGGTGGAAAGCTACCGCACCGATCCGCTGATTACCCGGCCGATTTCGGTGCGCGTGCTGCTGGGCCTGTACGAAGCCGCTGACCGCATCGTCGCCGATGCGCAGGCGATCAGCGTGCCGGTTCAGCTGCTGGTGTCCGGCTCGGATTTCGTCGTGCACCGTGGCCCGCAGGACCGCTTCTACGAGCGCCTGTCCAGCCCGGTCAAGGAGCGCGTGCACCTGCCGGGCTTCTTCCACGACACGCTGGGCGAGCGCGATCGCGCGCCAGCCATGGCGCGCATCCGCAGCTTCATCCAGGCGCGTTTCGCCGAACCGCTGCGCGCGCTGTCGCGGCGCGATGCGCATCGCTATGGGCCGACCTTCGAAGAGTCGGAGATCCTGGCCTGGCCGCCCGAGCGCAACAGCCTGGCCGACCTGCGCTGGCGCGTGGTGCGTGGCGGCCTGCGTTTCGGCGGCACGTTGTCCGAAGGCATCGCGCTGGGCCTGCAGACCGGTTTCGATTCGGGCAGCACGCTGGATTACATCTACCGCGACGAAGCGCGTGGCAAGGGCCCGTTGGGCCGCATGGTCGACCGCAACTATCTTGATGCGATCGGCTGGCGCGGCATCCGCATTCGCGGCCAGCACCTGCAGGAACTGCTGCGCGATGCTGCCCAGCGCCTTCGCGGGCAGGGCACGCCGGTGCGCGTGCTGGACGTGGCCGCTGGGCATGGCCGCTATGTGCTGGAAGCGCTGGGCCAGGGCGAACAGCGCGCCGAGCGCATCGTGCTGCGTGATTTCAGCGATCTGAACGTGACCCAGGGCCAGGCGTTGATCGAGCGCCTCGGCGCGGCCGACATCGCCCGTTTCGAACAGGGCGATGCGTTCGATCCGGTGCAGCTGGCGCAGGTGGACCCGGCGCCGACGCTGGCCGTGGTATCGGGCCTGTACGAGCTGTTCCCCGACAACGACGCCGTGCTGCGCTCGCTGCAGGGCATCGCCGCAACGGTGCCGGTGGGCGGCTACCTGGCCTACACCGGCCAGCCCTGGCACCCGCAGCTGGAATTCATCGCGCGCGCGTTGACCAGCCACCGCGGTGGCGCAGCATGGGTGATGCGTCGTCGTACCCAGCAGGAGATGGATGAGCTGGTGCGCCTGGCTGGTTTCGAGAAAGTGGCGCAGCGCATCGACGACTTCGGCATCTTCACCGTGTCGCTGGCACGCCGGACCGCGTGATGGCGACGCTGGCCGCCACCCCACTGACCGCGGAAGGGCGCCCCTGGCGGCGCGCCTTGTTGTGGCTGGCCCTGCTGGGTCCGTTCTTCTTCGCCAGCTATGGCTTCGCCAACTGGATGGCCGGGCGCCATGCCGAACTGCCGGTGATGGCGTTTGCCTGGGAGACGCGCATTCCGTTCGTGCCGTGGACGATCGTGCCGTACTGGTCGATCGACCTGTTCTACGCGGTCTCGTTCTTCCTGTGCCGGCAACGGTTGGAACTGGACCGGCATGCGCTGCGCCTGTTCAGTGCACAGCTGATCGCGGTGGCCTGCTTTCTGCTCTGGCCGCTGCGCTTCAGTTTCGAGCGGCCGGAGATCGGCGGCGTGTTCGGTTGGCTGTTCGATGTGCTGCTGGGCTTCGACAAGCCGTTCAACCAGGCGCCGTCGCTGCATATCGTGCTGCTGATCGTGCTGTGGGTGAAGTACGCGCAGTACCTGCAGGGTGCGTGGCGCTGGCTGCTGCATGGGTGGGCGCTGCTGATCGGCGTCTCGGTGCTGACCACCTTCCAACATCATTTCATCGATGTGCCCACCGGCCTGCTGGCCGGCTGGCTGTGCGTGTGGCTGTGGCCGGAGCAGGGCACGCCACCGCTGCGCGCCTGGCGCACGGCGCGCGCGCCCAAGCGCTGGCGGTTGGCGGTGTTCTATCTGCTGGGCGCGGCGGCGTTGCTGGTGCCGGCGGTGCTGCTGGGGGGCGTGGCGTTGTGGCTGCTGTGGCCGGTGGTGTCGCTGCTGCTGGTGGCGCTGGCCTACGCCGGGCTGGGCGTGGCCGTGTTCCAGAAGCGCACCGATGGCCGGCTGACGATGGCCGCACGCTGGCTGTTGGCGCCCTACCTGGTGGCGGCCTGGCTCAATTCGCGGTGGTGGACGCGGCATGCGCCGCAGCCGGTGGCCGTGGCCGATGGCGTGTGGCTGGGACGTCTGCCCGGCGGCGCGCTGCCATCGCCGCTGCACGGGGTGGTCGATACCTGTGCCGAACTGTCCTGCCCTGCAGCGCGCGCGGCCTATGCCAGCGTGCCGATGCTGGACCTGGTGGTGCCTGCGCCGGCGCAGCTGGCGCAGGCCGCCGATGCCATCGAGGCCCTGCGTGCGCAGGGGCCGCTGCTGGTGTGCTGCGCGCTGGGCTATTCGCGCAGCGCGGCCAGCGTGGCCACCTGGCTGCTGCGCACCGGGCGGGTGTGCAGCGCCACCGAGGCCGTGGCGCAGGTACGTGCCGCACGGCCGTCCATCGTGCTGCATGACGATCATCTGCAGGCCATCGCGGCCGCCGCCGCACCGGAGAGCCCCCCATGAGCACCGCCGCCGATCTGCCGATGATGCACCTGCTGCTGCGCCAGGGACGATCGCCTGCCGTGCTGTCGCTGGGCTTGCTGCTGGTGGCGCTGCTGCTGCTGGGCATCGAGCCCGGGCTGGCGATGTTCGCCGCCGGCCTGCTGTTGCTGAGCGTGGCGGTGGGGGCGGTACAGGCGTATTACGCGGTGCGCGTGCAGCTCGATGCCAGCCTGCTGCAGCTGTTGCTGCGCGAAGGCCTGCAGGACGATGCCGCCGCCGAGCGGGTGGATGCGGCCCTGCACACCGCCGGCCTGCGCCGTCGCGACGCGCAGGCGCCCGTGCGCGGCTGGGAGGCGCGCTGGATCGGTATGCGCCGCCTGCTGCTGTGCCAGTACGTCGCCACGCTGCTGCAGTTCTCGGCACTGCTGCTGGCCGTGCTGTGGCCACAGACCTGAACGGAGGTAGCGATGTTCGCTGGACTGATCGCCCGCGCCTGCAGTGGCGCCATCCAGGTACTCACCGGCGCGCGCGCGCTGTGGATCGGCTGCGCACCGTCCAGCGAGCACCGCGTGTACTACGGCAACCACGCCAGCCACGGTGATTTCGTGCTGATCTGGTCTTCACTGCCTGCGGCACTGCGCCGGCAGGTACGGCCGGTGGCCGCCGCCGAATACTGGCAGCGTGATGGCCTGCGCCGCTACCTGATCGATGCGGTGTTCAACGGGGTGCTGGTGGAACGCGACGCCGCCCAGCGTCAGCAGGATCCGTTGCAGGTGCTGCGCGAGGCCGTGGATGGGGGCTGTTCGCTGATCCTGTTCCCGGAAGGCACGCGCAACATCGGCGATGAACCGCTGCTGCCGTTCAAGAGCGGCATCTACCATCTGGCGCGGCAGCGCCCGGAACTGGAGTTCGTGCCGGTGTGGATCGACAACCTTAAGCGGGTGATGCCCAAAGGCCGTTTCCTGCCGTTGCCGCTGCTGTGCACGGCCACCTTTGGTGCGCCGCTGAAACTGCAGGCCGACGAGGACAAGGCCGCCTTCCTGTCGCGCAGCCGCCAGGCGTTGCTGGACCTGGCGCCCAATGGAGCCCGCGCATGAGCCTGCTGCTGGATCTGTCCGGTGACCTGGCCGCGCGCAGCGTGGGGCAGCAGACCGGGCTGCTGTTCGGCGGCATCGGCGCGGTGCTGGTACTGGCCACGGCCATCGCCGAAACCCTGCGCTGGCGCCAGCGCGACCGCCCCAGCGCGGTCATCGCCAACCTGGTCTCGCGCATCCGCGCGTGGTGGGTGATGGCGATCGTGGTCGGCCTGGCGCTGTTGTTCGGCCGTGCCGGGGTGATCGTGCTGTTCGCGGTCATCTCGCTGTTCGCGCTGCGCGAGTTCATCACCCTGGCGCCGACGCGCTCGGGCGACTATTACGCGCTGCTGGCCGCGTTCTACATCGTGCTGCCCTGGCAGTACTACCTGGTGTGGATCGACTGGTACGGCATGTACACGCTGTTGATTCCGGTCTATGCGTTCCTGTTCCTGCCGATCCTGTCGACCATCGGCGGCGACACCACCCACTACCTGGAACGCACGGCGAAGGTGCAGTGGGGGTTGATGATCTGCGTGTTCTGCATTTCCCACGTGCCGCTGCTGCTGAACCTGCAGGTGCCCGGCCATGATCCGTCGCGCAACGTGCTGCTGTTCGCCTTCCTGGTGATCGTGGTGCAGTCCTCCGATGTACTGCAGTACATCTGGGGCAAGCTGCTGGGCAGGCACCTGATCGCGCCGAAGCTGTCGCCTTCCAAGACCGTGGAAGGCTTCATCGGCGGGGTGCTCAGTGCCAGTGCGCTGGGGGCCGCATTGTGGTGGATCACCCCGTTCACGCCGCTGCAGGCGTTCGGCCTGTCACTGCTGATCAACCTGATGGGGTTCTGGGGCGGCCTGGTGATGTCGGCCATCAAGCGCGACCGTGGCATCAAGGACTGGGGCCACATGATCGAGGGCCATGGCGGCATGCTCGACCGGCTGGATTCGGTGTGCTTCGCCGCGCCGGTGTTCTTCCATGTGGTGCGGTACTACTGGAAGGCGGGCGGGGGAGGCTGACTGCGGCGGGCCTTCATCCACGCATGGCGTGGATCTACCGGCGGGCGGGTGGGCTGGTTTCGGCGGGCTTCATCCACGCATGGCGTGGATCTACCGGCGGGCGGGGTGGGCTGGTTTCGACGGGCCTTCATCCACGCATGGCGTGGATCTACCGGCGGGCGGGTGGGCTGGTTTCGACGGGCCTTCATCCACGCATGGCGTGGATCTACCGGCGGGCGGGGTGGGCTGGTTTCGACGGGCCTTCATCCACGCATGGCGTGGATCTACCGGCGGGCGGGTGGGCTGGTTTCGGCGGGCCTTCATCCACGCATGGCGTGGATCTACCGGCACCAGGGGACCGGGCACCGGTGGCGCCGGGTCAGGCCCGGCGGGTGGTGTTTACGCGCTGATGCCGTATTCCTTCAGCTTCTTGCGCAGGGTGGCACGGTGGATGCCGAGCATGGCCGCTGCGCGGCTCTGGTTGCCTTCGCAGTGGTTGAGCACTTCCACGAACAGCGGGATTTCCATTTCGCGCAGCACGATCTCGTACACGTCGTCCGCATCGCAGCCGTCGAGGTCACGCAGGTAGCGGCGGACGGACTGGGCTACATGCTCGCGCAGCGGAGGCCGGGGCGCGCCACGACTGTTGTCAGGACGAGAAAGCACTGCGTTCAAAGGGGTTCCCGATTCGGTTGGCGGGCCAGCGCAGGGCGCGGCCGGCAAAGGTGGTGGCGGCCAGTCTAGCGCGAGGCTGGCCGGGCTGCCACGGGCGCGGGCTCACAGGAACTCGAAGGTGAATGCGTCGGTGCTGGCGGCAGGCTCGCGCACGCGGAATGCGATGCGTGCGCTCTGGCCCGGTTCCAACGTGCCGTGCTCCGGCGTGCCGGTGGCATCGGCCTTGCCCAGGTAGTGCGCGGGCGTGAACACGCCCACGCCGATCACCCGGCCGTCGGCATCGGACAGCGACAGACGCAGCTTTGGCCAGCCTTGTGCCCAGCGCGCATCGTTGCGGATGCTGGCCCGTACCTGCAGCACGCCGGCGTGGCCAGGCAGCGGGCGGATCTCGCGGCTGGTCATGGTGAACGCGGACGGTTCATGCCAGGGGGGCAGCGAACAGCGCAGCACGCCGCACAGTGCGGCAACCCAGGGGCGGCTGCCGGCATCGGCGGCCCAGCGCGCGCGATCGGCCAGGATGATCTGCAGCACCAGCAACGCGGCCAGCGCGCCGACCAGGCCCCACTGCCAGCGCGGTGCGCGCAGGCGTGCGGCGGGCCGCGCGAGGAAGCTGGGGGTATCCCCCGCCGCTGCGGGCGCGGTGTCGGCGAGGGAATCCGGCGGCGCCACCACGGCGTCATCCGGCAGGACCGCAGCCGTATCGGCCGGTACCGGATCGTCCTGCATGCCGGCAGTTGCCGGCGTGACCGCCTGCGCCTGGAGGGAGGCAGGGCCGACACCATCCTCCGCCCCGTGTGCAGCCGGATCGTCGGGGGCTGCCGCCGGTGTGGCAGCGCGCAGGAAGGTGGCCAGGGGACGGCGCGGCGGGTTCGGCTCGGACATGGGCGGTGCGTGCTCGGATCCAGTGGTCATTCAACCACGATCAGGCACGGCGCACGCCGGTGATGCGCATCCAGTCGCCGTCCTGGGTGGCCTGCAGGTCGTCGAACCAGGCGGCGTAGCGCTGCAGCAGTTCGCCTTCCTGGCCGTGCAGGATGCCGGACAGGGCGATGCGGCCGCCGGCCGCCACGCGCGCAGCCAGCAGTTCGGCCAGGGCATCCAGCGCCGAGGCCAGGATGTTGGCGACCACGATCGGGTAGGTGGCCACCGGTTCGTCCTGCGGCAGGTACACCTGCATGCGGGCCTGCTCGCCATTGCGTTCGGCGTTGTCGGCGGTCGCCACCAGCGCCTGCGGGTCGTTGTCCACGCCGATCGCCTCGGCCGCGCCCAGCTTCAGCGCGGCCAGGGCCAGGATGCCCGAGCCACAGCCGAAATCGAGCACGCGCTGGCCCTGCAGCACGCCGTCCACGGCCAGCTGGTCCAGCCAGCGCAGGCACAGCGCGGTGGTCGGGTGCGTGCCCGAGCCGAAGGCCAGGCCCGGGTCCAGGCGCACGACAGCCGCATCGGCGGCCTGCGCGGCGTCGGGCAGCTCATGGTTCCACGGCACGATCCAGGTGCGGCTGCCGAAATCCATCGGCTGGAACTGGTCCAGCCACGCACGTTCCCAGTCTTCGTCCTCGACGGCACGGAAGCTGCCGCTGGACCAGTCCAGGTCCGGGTCGAACGCTTCCAGCGCGGCCAGCAGCAACAGGGCGTTGCTGTCGGCGGGGAACAATGCGCTGAGCACCAGCGTGTCCCACAGCGGGGTTTCGCCCACGCCGGGTTCCAGGATGGCCTGTTCGTTGCTGGTATCGGCCTCGGCGTCGAGCAGGGTCACTGCCAGTGCGCCCACGTCCTCCAGCGCGTTTTCGTAGCGGGGCTGGGTGGCTTCGGTGCAGCGCAGGGTCAGTTCCAGGAACGGCATGGGCGTGGCGGTGGGCAGGCGGAAAGGGCGTCATGCTAGACCATCCAGCCGTCTCCGTATGCTCTGAGATGAATGGAAGCAGTTCAGACAGGCCTCCCGGGCCTTGCTAAACTGCACACTTTCCTGTGCGTTGCCGCCCACATCTGTCGTCCATGACCCTCGTCTCCACCGTCAAAACCTGGCTGTTGGTCCTGCCAGCGGTGGCGTTGCTGGGCGTAGCCGGTTACCGGGCCAGTGGCCATGCGCGCCCCGATGCGCCGGTCGAGGCGCCGTCGGCCCCCGAGGCCGCCAGCCCGCCGGCATCGGACGCACCGGTGCTGCCGGAGCCGCTGCTGCGGCGGTTGGCGCGCGAAGGGCGGGGCACGGCGCTGCCCTCCGGCCTGCCGCTGGACATCCGGGCCGACGTGGAAGGCGATACCGACCTGTTTGCCTATGCACAGCGCCTGCGCGTGCAGGCCGAGGGCGGCAACAGCGAGGCACGCTGGATGCTCAGCCGCGTCTACGACTACTGCGCGCAGTACGCGATGGATCCGGGGGGCTACCGCCTGGACAACAACGTGCTGTCCGGGCTGGGGCTGTCGGCCGCCCCGACGATGGTGCAGGCGCGCGAGCGCGTGGCACACCGCTGTGGCGGGTTCGTGGCCAGCGACAACCTGGGGCCGGCACTGGTGAGCAGCGAACGCCGCCGCGCCGCCACGCAGGGCAACCTGCCTGCCGAAGCGTCGCTGTTTGCCGCCGGCGAGCCGCTGAAGAACACGCCGGACTACCGCCGCGACCTGGTTGAACGGGTGCTGCATTCGCAGGACCCGGAGGCCTTCAATGCGCTGGCGCCGGGCATGGGGCTGCGCGCTGCCGGTGACAAGGCGCTGACCGGATACGTCGCCGGCGATCCGCTCAGCGAACTGGCCTGGCGCATGGCCGCCTGCGAACTGGGCATGCCATGCGGCCCAGACAGTGTGCTGGTCAACAGTTACTGCGCGAACGGCGGCATCTGTTCGACCAGTGGCGGCCAGGATTTCCGGGATTTCGTTTATGACGCCGCAGTGTCGCGGCAGGGTTCGGGGAAAATGAACGAGTGGGTCAAGCAATTGCTCAAGACGAGGGGACGTCGATGAATTACCGTCGATTCCTGCACGGGGCCAAGTTCTGGTTCTGGGTGGTGTTGTTCGTGGCGTATTCGGCCGGTGCGGTCGGGTTGTTGATGATCGATACCTATGAAGACCGGTACCGGTACCTGTCCAAGGTCGAAACCACGTCGGTGGCGTCACGTGACGAGGTGCGCCGTGCCGGTGCCAGCCAGGTCGCAGCGGTCTACCGCGCGCAGAGCGGCATGCCGTTCTCTTCCCTGCCGGCCGGCAGCACGTTCCAGGTGGTCTGGCCCGATGGCTCGACCGAGACGATGGTGGTGGTGGACCCGACCTCGCCCAACGGCGTGCAGCCGCTGTCCCGGACGCAGGTGCCGGCCACTGCGGCGGACGCGCGCTGAGCGCACCGCCGGCAGCCGCCAGGCAATGAAAAAGGGCGGGGAGTTCCCCGCCCTTTTTCTGTGTCCCGCGCGTGCGGGGCGTCAGGTCAGCGCGATCGACTGGTTCTTGCGCTCGGCCAGGCGCTTTTCCAGGTAGTGGATGTTCTGCCCACCGCCCTGGAAGCCCTTGTCGCGCATGATCCGCTGCTGCAGCGCGATGTTGGTCTTGATGCCATCGACCACCATCTCGCTCAGCGCCACGCGCATGCGGGCGATGGCGGTTTCGCGGTCCGGGCCATGCACGATCAGCTTGCCGATCATCGAATCGTAGTTCGACGGCACGCGGTAGCCACTGTAGATGTGGGTGTCCACGCGCACGCCGGGGCCGCCCGGCGGATGGAAGCCGGTGATGGTGCCCGGGCTCGGCACGAAGGTTTCAGCATCTTCGGCGTTGATGCGGCATTCGATGGCATGGCCGGTCAGCACCACGTCGCTCTGCTTGATCGACAGCTTCTGGCCGGCGGCGATCTTCAGCTGCTCGGCCACCAGGTCGATGCCGGTGACCATTTCGGTGACCGGATGCTCCACCTGGATGCGGGTGTTCATTTCGATGAAGTAGAAGCGACCGTCTTCGTACAGGAACTCGAAGGTGCCGGCGCCACGGTAGCCGATGCGCACGCAGGCTTCGGTGCAGACCTTGCCGATCTGCTCGCGCTGTTCGGCGCTGATGCCCGGGGCCGGTGCTTCTTCCACCACCTTCTGGTGGCGGCGCTGCATCGAGCAGTCGCGCTCGCCCAGGTGGATGGCGTTGCCCTGGCCGTCGGCCAGCACCTGGATTTCCACGTGGCGCGGGTTCTCCAGGAACTTCTCCATGTAGACCTCGCCATTGCCGAACGCGGCCTTGGCTTCGCTCTTGGTGGTTTCGATGGAGGTCTTCAGCGCGGCTTCGGCGTGCACCACGCGCATGCCACGGCCACCACCACCACCGGCCGCCTTGATGATGACCGGGTAGCCGATCTCACGGGCGATCTTGGTGTTGGCGACGATGTCCTCGCCGAGCGGGCCGCCCGAGCCGGGCACGCACGGCACGCCGGCGGCCTTCATCGCGCGGATGGCTTCGACCTTGTCACCCATCATGCGGATGGTGTCGGCCTTGGGGCCGATGAAGATGAAGCCAGACTGCTCCACGCGTTCGGCGAAGTCGGCGTTCTCGGACAGGAAGCCGTAGCCGGGGTGGATGGCCTGTGCGTCGGTGACCTCGGCGGCGGCGATCAGTGCCGGCACGTTGAGGTAGCTTTCCGGCGACGGCGCCGGGCCGATGCAGACCGATTCATCGGCCATGGCCACGTGCTTGAGGTTGCGGTCGACCGTGGAATGCACGGCGACCGTGCGGATGCCCAGGGTGTGGCACGCGCGCAGGATGCGCAGCGCGATCTCCCCTCGGTTGGCGATGACGACTTTGTCGAGCATGGCGTGAGCCCCTTAGCCGATCACGAACAGCGGCTGGTCGAACTCCACCGGCTGGCCGTTTTCGCCGAGGATGGCGACGATCGTGCCCGACGCATCGGCTTCGATCGGGTTGAACATCTTCATCGCTTCGATGATGGCCAGGGTTTCACCGGCCTTGACCTGCTGCCCGACGGTGACGAAGGCCGGCTTGTCCGGGGCGGCCGAGGCATAGAAGGTGCCGACCATCGGCGAGCGCAGCACGTGGCCTTCCGGCAGCGCCGGGCCCGGCTTGGCGGTGCCGCCGGTGGAGGCTTCGGTCGGCGACTGCATCGGCATCGCCTGCGGCGCCGGCGCGGCCGGGGCGGCATACACCGGGGCAGCGACCGGGGCGGCATAACCCGCGACCGGGGCACGCGACAGGCGCACGGACTCTTCGCCTTCCTTGATTTCGATCTCGGCCAGGTTCGACTCTTCCAGCAGGTCGATCAGCTTCTTGATTTTGCGCAGATCCATGGGGGCCTCTTTGTTTTTTATCTGGGTGAGGTAGGGCGGGTACGCCCGACGTGGATGATCAGGGGGTCAACGGGGCGCCACGCGCAGCAGCGCAGCGTCCATGGCATAGCGGTAGCTGTCCGCGCCGAAGCCGCAGATCACGCCCACCGCCTTGTCGCTGAAATAGCTGTGCTGGCGGAACGGTTCGCGGGCATGCGGGTTGGACAGGTGGATCTCGATGAACGGCACGGCCACCGCGGCCAGCGCGTCGCGCAGGGCGACCGAGGTGTGGGTGAACGCGGCGGGGTTGATCAGGATGAACGCGGTGCCGTCGTTCTGCGCGGCCTGCACCCGGTCCACCAGCACGTGTTCGGCATTGGACTGCAGGCTTTCCAGGGTGTGCCCGGCGGCGGCGGCCTGTGCCTGCAGCGCCTGGTCGATCTGCGCCAGCGTGGTGTGCCCATAGACCCCCGGCTCGCGGGTGCCGAGCAGATTCAGATTGGGGCCATGCAGGACCAGCAGCTGTGCCATGGGGACCAAGGGTACCGGGAAGGGCGGCAGTCTGGCGGAACCCGGAATTAATGTCCAGTTCGGCGAAGTTTCGTGCGTTTCAATCGCCTGTTTGAATCCGTGGGGCGGCAGCGGTGGCGTGGATACAGCATTCCATCCCCGTGGCTTGTGAGGGAAATTCCGGATGTTACTTTTGGTAGGTAATGACCTCCCGGACCTTTCCCCATGCACAGCCTGATCGTTCTTGCCCATCCCGACCCCGCCTCGCTGACCCATGCCGTCGCCCACCGCATCGGGCAGGCCATCCTGGCGGCCGGCGATGACAATACCGTCGCGTTCGCCGATCTTGCCGCCGAAGGCTTCGACCCGCGTTTCACCGGGGCGGACAACGCGCTGTTCCGCCAGACCGGGCCGGTACCGGCCGATGTGGCTGCCGAACACGCCCGGCTGGCGGCGGCCGATACCCTGGTGCTGGTCTACCCGCTGTACTGGTGGTCGTTCCCGGCGCTGCTCAAGGGCTGGATCGACCGGGTGTTCACCCAGGGCTGGGCCTATGCCGACGGGCCCGACGGCAAGGTCGAGAAGAAGCTGCAGCACCTGCAGGTGCACCTGGTCGGCCTGGGTGGGGCAGGGCAGGACATGATCGAACGCCGCGGCTATGGCGCGGCGATGAAGACGCAGATCGACAAGGGCATCTTCGATTACTGCGGCGCGCGCGTGCTGTCCTCCACGCTGCTGCTGGACAGCGACACCGGCGGCGCGCAGGCGCATCTGCAGGCAGCCACGGCGATCGGCACTAAGATGGCGGCACCCACGCCGTGATGAGTTTCCGCACCCGCCATGCCTGCTGCCCCTGCCCGCCGCCGGATGCCCCGCCCGCAACGCACGCGCCAGCTGCTTGACGTGGCCTGGGCCCTGGTCGGTGCGGAAGGCACCGACCAGCTCTCGCTGGGGCGGTTGGCGGAGGCGGCCGGCGTGACCAAGCCGGTGGCCTACGATCACTTCGCCACCCGCGAAGGCCTGCTGGCCGCGCTGTATGACGACTACGACCGGCGGCAGACGGCCCTGTTCGACGAGCGCATCGCCGCCGCCGGTGCGACCCTGCAGGAACGGGCCGGGGCCATCGCCTCCGGCTACATCGACTGCGTGCTCACCCAGGGCCGCGATGTGCAGGACATCCTGGCGGCATTGAGCGGCTCGCCGGAGATGCTGGCGGTCAAGCGCCGCTACCAGCAGGACTTCATCGGCAAGTGCGCGGACTGGCTGGCGCCGTTCGCGCCCGGTGCGCGCGTGCCGCGTGCTGCGCTGTGGACGGTGCTGGGGGCCGCCGAGGCGCTGTCCGATGCCGTAGCCGCCGGTGCATTGGCCCAGCCCCAGGCGCAGGCCGAACTGCAGCAGCTGATCCAGTCCGTCGCCATCCGCGGCGACTGAGCCCTGTTCCCGCGATCGGCCGGACTGAACGCCGGTTTACCGTTTCTGGCTGTTAAGTCTACATATGTAGACATTGGTGGGGCCGGTCTCTACAGTGCGCCCAACCCCGTTCTGTAAGCTGGAGCCTTCCAGCGGAACGGATGGAGAACGTGCATGAACGCTTCGATTTCCCCGCAGACTGTGCTGGTGACTGGTGGCACCGGCTTCATCGCCCAGCACTGCATCCTGTCCCTGCTGGCCGCCGGGTACCGCGTGCGCACCACCGTGCGTTCGCTCAGCCGCGAAGAAGAGGTCCGCCGCCAGCTGCTGGCCGGTGGCACCGACGCCGGTGACCGCCTGTCCTTCGTGGTGGCCGACCTGACCGACGATGCGGGCTGGGCCGAGGCCGCCGCTGGCTGTACCTTCGCCCTGCACTGCGCCTCGGCCACGCCGACCGGCGAGCAGCGCAGCGAGCAGGACTGGATCGCCCCGGCCATCGACGGCACGCTGCGCGTGCTGCGCGCCGCCCGCGATGCCGGGCTCACCCGCGTGGTGCTCACCTCGGCCTTCGGTGCCATCTGCGCCGGGCACTCGGAACTGGATCGCCCGTTCAATGAAACCGACTGGAGCGATCTGACCGCCGAGGATGTGTGGCTGTACCAGAAGTCCAAGACGCTGTCCGAACAGGCGGCCTGGGCGTTCATCCGTACCGAAGGCAACGGCCTGCAGCTGTCGGCGGTCAATCCGACCGGCGTGCTCGGCCCGGTGCTGGGGGCGGACTACTCGCACTCCATCCGCCTGATCAAGGACCTGCTGGAAGGGCAGCCGGGCGTGCCCCGGATCAACTGCGGCTTTGTCGACGTGCGCGATGTCGCCGATCTGCACCTGCGGGCGATGACCCACCCGGCCGCCAACGGCGAGCGCTTCCTTGCCATCTCCGGCGACAGCCTGTGGATCATCGACGTCGCCCGCGTGCTGCGTGAGCGGCTGGGCGAGGCGGCCGGCGCGGTGACCTCGACCGAGCTGCCGGACGAGGTGGTGCGCCAGGCAGCGGTCGGCAGCCCTGCGCTGCGCGGGGCGCTGCCGTTGCTGGGCCGGAACATGAACGCCACCAGCGAAAAGGCCATCCGCCTGCTGGGCTGGCAGCCGCGCCCGCGCGAGGAGGCCATCGTGGCCACCGCTGAAAGCCTGCTGCGGTTGGGGCTTATCGCCCGGCACGCCGCCGCCTGAGGTGCCTCACGCGCGCCGGCCTCCTGAGCGGGGCCGGCATGCTGGATCGTGATATATGGATCGTATATGATTCATATATCACCCTCAGGAGCCCCCCATGGGCATCGTCAACATCGACGACGAACTGCACGACCAGCTGCGCCGTGCCTGCACCGTCAGCCACCGCTCGATCAATGCGCAGGCCAACTTCTGGATCAAGGTCGGCATGCTGTGCGAGATGCACCCGGAACTGAGTTTCCAGGACATCGTCGCCCGTGAACTGCGGGCGGCCGGCGTGCAGCCACAACCGATGGCGCCGGGGCGGGCATGAACGGCAGCGGCATGGTCAAGCAGCCGGCCGAACTGGCATTGATGGCGCAGTCCGGCGCGTTGCTGGCGCAGGTGTTCCATGCGCTGGACCAGCTGCCGCTGGAAGGGCGCAGCACGATGGCGATCAATGATTTCGTCGAACGCATGATCGTCGATGACCTGCAGGCGCGGCCGGCCAGCAAGGGCCAGTACGATTTCCCGTATGTGCTCAACGCCTCCATCGACGATGTGGTCTGCCATGGCATGCCATCCCACCAGGACGTGCTGCGCAGCGGCCAGATCGTCAACCTGGACATCACCCTGGAGAAGAACGGGTATATCGCCGATTCCAGCACCACCTATCTGGTCGGCGAGGTGGACTACGCAGCGCGGCGGCTGGTACGCACGGCCTACCAGGCGATGTGGAAGGGGATTGCCGCGGTCCGTCCCGGCGCGCGGCTGGGCGATATCGGCCATGCCATCGCCCGTCATGCACGCGAACACGGCTACAGCGTGGTCAAGGAATACTGTGGCCACGGCATCGGCCGGGAGATGCATGAGGAGCCGCAGATCCTGCATTACGGGCATGCCGGCACCGGCCTGGTGCTGGAAGAAGGCATGGTGTTCACCATTGAACCCATGCTCAACCAGGGCAAGGCGGCGATCCGCCATTCACCCGATGCCTGGCCGGTGCACACGCGCGATGGCCGGTTGTCGGCGCAGTTCGAGCACACCGTGGCGGTGACCCGCACCGGCGTGCAGGTGCTGACCCTGCGCCCGGGTGAAACCCCACTGTGCGTGCTGGGCTGATGGCGTAAGGTCGAGCCATGTCCATCGTGGAGGCCGACATGCATCCTGCCCCGACCGATCTGGCCGCGCGCCGCGCCGCCTTCCGCGCGCTGCATGCGCAGGGCTGCTTCGTGCTGCCCAATCCGTGGGACGTGGGCAGCGCCCGCTACCTCGCCCGGCAGGGCTTCGCGGCGCTGGCCACCACCAGTGCCGGTTGTGCCTGGAGCGAAGGCCGCCCTGACGGCGCAGTGTCCCTGCAGGCCACGCTGGAGCACCTGCGGCTGATGGTGGCTGCCACGCCGTTGCCGGTGAATGCCGATTTCGGTGATGGCTTCGGTGCCACGCCCGATGCGGTCGGCCAGGCGGTGGCAGCGGCCATCGATACCGGTGTTGCCGCACTGTCGATCGAAGATGCCAGTGGCGATGCGCAGGCGCCGGTACGCCCGCTGGACGATGCGCTGGCGCGCCTGCGCGCCGCGCGCGTGGCGATCGACCGCAGCGGTGCCGATGTCCTGCTGGTGGCCCGTGCGGAAAACTTCTTCGTCGGCGTGCCCGACCTGGACGACACGCTGCGGCGCCTGCGCGCGTTCGCTGCTGCCGGTGCCGATGTGCTCTATGCGCCGGGCATCCAGACCCGCGAGCAGATCGTGGCCGTGGTGGATGCCGTGGCCCCCAAGCCGGTGAACCTGCTGGTGGGCGGCCCGGTGCCGTTCACCCTGCCGGACCTGGCTGCGCTGGGCGTGCGCCGGATCAGCCTGGGTGGCGCGCTGGCGCGTGCCGCGTGGGGTGGGTTGATGCAGGCGGTTGAACCGATATGCGGCCAGGGCCGCTTTGACGGATTGCAGGGCGCAGCGTCCGGTGCAGCGCTCAATGCGTTGTTCGCCTGAGCGCCTGTGACGGATCGTCCCGGGCATGGGCGTGTGCAGCGATCCAGGCCGCGAACGCATCCAGGTCGGTGGTTCCGGCATTGGAAAGCAGGATGACGGTCAGCCCGCCATCCAGATCGTGGTACAGCTTGCTGCGTGCCCCCATGATCCGCCCGGGCCGCGACAGGAAGCGGTGCGGGGTGCCGGCAATGCGCTGCGATCGGATCCACACCCCATAGCCATGGTCATCCAGGCCCGGGGTGGTCATACGGCGCTGGGCATCGGGTGCCAGCAACCGGCCACTGAACAGCGCATCGCTGAAGCGCAGCAGGTCTTCGGCCGTGGAGTACAGGCCACCGGCCGCATCCCAGTTCTCGGTGTACACCGGTGGATCGTTTTCCAGCGTCGTGCCGTCGGCGGCCAGTGAATAGGTGCTGGCCAGGCCGGGAACAGGCACCGCCTGCCGGGCCATGCCGGTGTGCGTCATGCCCAGCGGGGCCAGTAGCTGTTCGGTGAGCACCTGCGTGTAGGACGTGCCGTGCAGCGCCTCGATGATGCGGCCGAGCACGATGTAATCGGCATTGTTGTAATCAAAGCGTGTTCCCGGTGGCGCCACCCGGGGGCCGCGGCAGAACCGCTGCATCAGTTCTTCCGGCGTGTAAGGTGTCTGGTAGAGCGGCAGGCGCTGCTGCGTGCGGGCATCATCCAGCGCGGCGGCGATCCAGGCGCGGCGGTCCTCGATGTTGGGAATGGCATCGATGTTGGCCAGCCCGGAGGTGTGGTTCAGCAGCTGGTGCAGCGTGACCTGCCCGACAGCATCGTGCGCCAGGGCCGGCAGGTAGTGGGCCACCGTCTGCTGCAGGTCCAGGCGCCCCTGTTCGTGCAGCTGCAGTACCAGCACCGCGGTGAACAGCTTGGTGATCGACGCGATGCGGTAGACCGTCTGGTTGGTGTCGGGCACGCCGAAGCGGCGGTCGGCAAGCCCGAAGCTGCGCAGCAGCAACGGTTGTCCGGCCTGCTGCACCAGCACGGTGCCGTTGAAATCCAGCGCCTGGGCGCGTTGTGCGACGAGGTCCGGCAACGGGTCCCGTGCCAGCGCCAGCATCGGCCAGCACAGCAGCATGGACAGCAGGAACCGGCGTGCGCGGTGCATGAGGGACGTCCTGGTCGGCCGATGGCGGCCCGAGCCTAGCAGGTGCCCGCAACGCGCGCGCGTGCCGTCGGTCCTGTGAACGTCTCAGCCGGCCACGACATCGGCGTACCCTACAGTGGAGGCGTTACCGACATGCAGGCGGAGGCACGGAAGACGTGAAGCACGCATACGCAGGTGAGGTGCGCTGGCTGAGTTTCAGGCTGCGCAATGGTCAATCGATCGGCCCGGCGGCATTGAGCGCCGGCTGGAGCCAGGCGGCGGCCACCAACGGCTGCACGGTGCGCCGTGAAGCCATCGAAGGTGCGGGCGTGGTCTACGCGCTGTACGGGCCCAATTCGCTGCCCTCGCCGCGTGCGGCGGAACTGAACATGCGTCGCTTCCTGGAAGACGCCGGTTATGTCTTCACCATGGGCTCGCTGGGCGGGCGGGTCGCACCGGTCGCCTGAGCCGCGCGCTTATGGGCGCGCACCGGGCCCGCCCCGCAGGGTCACGGCCTGTCCCGCGCGTGCGAAGGCATCGCGCAGGAACGGACCGGCCGTGAGCAGTTCCACGTCGGCGAACAGGGCGTGGCGTGCAGCCGCATCGCGCGCCACCGGCACGGCCACGGCCTGCGCGATCACGGTGAAACGGTCAGGCAGCACGCGATGGCCCGGATGGGCCTGCGCCCAGGCCTGCAGCGGTTGGCGCACGCCTGCCGCAGCCTCCAGCCGTTGCTGCTGGAACAGGGTGATCGCAGCGGCGGAGGTGGCGGCACGTTCAATGACGGCATGCTGCAGCGCACGCGCAAGGAACAGGTCGTAGGCCGCACCACGCCCGACGGCGATGCGCGCGCCGGGATGGTCCAGGTCGGCTACCGACCGGGCGGGACTGTCATCGCGCACCAGGTAGGTCCCTTCGATTTCCGCATACGGCGCACTGAACGCGATGCGCTCGGCACGGGCCGGGTCCACCGCCAGGAAGGCAAGATCCCAGTCGTCGGTGCCGGCGGCCGCGACCACGTCGGCGGCCGCCGGATGGCAGGTGAAGTGCACCGGTGCCTGGAGCCGCCGGGCCAGTTCATGGGCCAGCTCCACCGAAGGCCCGCGCGGTGCTTCGGGCGTGCCCTGGGCCAGCACCGGGTTGCCAAGATTGATCGCCACCCGCAGTACGCCGTGCGGTGCCAGTGTGGCGCGATGATCGACAAGCGGCATGTCCGGCTCCCGGTCGCCATGGAAAACGCCAGCATGGCATCCTGCCGTCCTTTCCCGCGTGAGCCCGCCGATGATGAACCCGGTCCTGCACGTTGAAATACCGGCCACCGACCTGCAGCGCGCCTGCCGCTTCTATGCGCAGTGGCTGCAATGCGAAGTCCAGGCGCCGGTTGATCTGCACGGGTGCCGGATGGCCTACCTGCCGTTCGATGATGACGGTGCGGGTGCCAGCGTGGCGCTGGTGAGCGGCGAGGGCTATCTCCCCGCCGCACGCGGCGCGCGCCTCTACTTCGGTGTCGATGCGCTGCAGGCCAGCCTGGCGCGGGCGCTGCAGGCCGGTGCCGTACTGCGTTTCGGTCCGGCGCAGGCCGGTGACTGGCATGTGGCGGAGATCCTGGACAGCGAAGGCAATCTCATCGCGCTGCAGGCGGAGCAGGCCTGACGGTCAGGCCTGGGCTGAACGCTGCAGCCAGTCGCTGATCGCCGGGTCCAGCCGCGGGTCATCCGGCAATGCCATGCCGAACGCCTCGCGCAGTACCTGGCGGACGTCGGCGGCGTCGCGCAGCGCACGCCTGTCCGCGGGCTGGCCCGGGTGGTACTGGGTGTAGTGGCCGCTGCCGATCGTGCGGCGCCAGTCCGGCCCGGTCAGCGAGGCACGCAGCTGGCCGGGGAAGCTGGAGTCGGGATGGGTGCAGACGTACCAGTTGGCGACCACGTTGTCGGCCGCTTCCGGTGCCTGCAGATCGAAACGGTACAGCCGGCGCCAGCCCTGCTCGCCTTCGGCCAGCAGCGTGAAATCCTCGCCGTCGCGGTCGATGCGGTAGGCCTCATGTGGCGTGGCCTGTACCGCGCGGTCGTGCAGCCGCAGGGGAACGGTCGGGGTCAGGCTGCCGAAGCCGGCATCCACCAGCCAGTCATCGCCCTCCAGGTGGACGCGCAGCAGCAGGTGCGTGCGTGCGCTCAGCGCGCCATCGGCCACCGACAGCAGCACGCGTGCGGCCAGTGGCCGGGCGTCGAAGCCCAGCGCCTGCAGCAGGGCCAGCAGTGCGCCATTGAGTTCGAAGCAGTAACCGCCACGGCCCTGCACCAGCAGCTTGCGCTGCACGCTGTCCAGGTCGATCGGTACCGCATCGCGCAGCAGGCTGGTCACGGTTTCAAACGGCAGCAGAGCGTTGTGGCGCTGCTGCAGCAGGGTCAACCCGGACAGGCTGACCGCTGGGGCGGTCTGCAACTGCAGGCGGTGCAGGTAACGGGGAACATCGAGCGTGGTCATGGCGGGGGCCGGGAGCCGGTGGGGCACCTACTGTGCGACCGCAACCGGGGTTGAGGTCAAGCGCGGTGTCATCGGCGCGTCGCCTGCGGCCGGTACAAAGGCCGCGCGCGCCAGCCCTCCGGCGTGTGCGGCTCAGGCCCTGCACGGCGACGGCGTGCCACATGCGACCCTAAAGTTGCTGGAATGCCTGCCGATAACGAGGCGTCATTACGCCTGGAGTCTGACATGCTGGCCGTCGTTCCCCGCCTGCGGTCCCTGCGCACCCGTGCAGCGGCGCTGCGTCCCGCCCTTCCCGGCCTGTTGGCGTGGCTGCAGCCGCACCGGCTGAGCGTTGCCAACAAGCTCAAGGCCACCGTGCTGGTATGCAGTGCCGGCCTGGTGGCCATCGCCGCAGTCTATGGCTGGAGCCATCATGCCAGCGCGCAGGCTGAACGCAGCTATGCCAGCTACCAGCGCGGCACCGACCTGGCCGCCTCGCTAGCCACCCAGGTTGCCGAAGCGCGGCGCCTGCAGACGCAGTATGCGCGCAGCTTCGATGCGGCGGACCGCCAGCAGCTGCTGGCGGCGCAGAAGGCCCTGCAGGAAGACCTGCGCGCGCTGCGTGCATTGCCGATGGATGCCGGCCGGCGGAAGGCCCTGCAGGCACTGGCCGCGTCGGTGGACAGCTTCGCCGAGGGCATGGCGGCGCTGTTCGCGCGGGTGGATGAAATGGGGCGCGGGGAGGCCGGGCTGGCAGCCCAGCTGCAGCAGGCGGCCGATACCCTGCAGTCGCGCGTGGACGCGGCGCAGCGCCCTGCGCTGGACCTGCACCTGCAGAAGATGCGGCGGCAGGAGGCCCTGCTGCTGCTCAGCGGTGATGCCGCCCATGCCGACCGGGCCAGCGAGGAAAAACTGCCGTTCGAACTGGGGTTGGCCGGTCTGCGGGCCGATGCGCAGGATGCACTGCGTGCAGGCATGGAAGCCTACCAGGGCAGCCTGCTGGCATACACCGCCGCCCGCGTCGGCCTGGACGTGGAGGCCGCGTCGCTGGCCGATACCGCGGCCACCGTTGCTTCGGCGCTGGATACGCTGCAGCAGGCGCAGGCCACGGCCCTGGCCAACGCACGGGCACGCCAGCAGGCCGCGGCACGCACGATGACGGTGCTGTTCGCGGCGACGCTGCTGCTGGTGGCCAGCGTGCTGATCACCAGCCTGGTGCTGGTGCTGCGCGCGGTACGCCGCCCGATCGAAGACACCCTGCGCTTTGCCGGTGACATCGCCGATGACCGTCTTGATACCCAGCTGCGTGTCTACAACGCCAATGACGAGATCGGCCAGCTGGCGCAGCGCCTGATCCACATGCAGCAGCAGCTGCGCGAGCGCATCGATACCGAACGCGCGGTGGCACGCGGCAACAGCCGCGTGCGCCAGGCACTGGACTGCGCACAGACCGGCCTGATGGTGGTCGATACCGATGGCCGGGTGGCCTACGCCAACCCCGCACTGCTGGCCCTGCTGGGCATTCCCGCACCGGCGCTGCTGGGCCAGCCGGCCGATGGCCTGCACCCGGCACTGGCCGCGCTGCTGCGGGTGCGCCGGCGCGAGGAGCGGGAAATCACCCATGACGGCACCCGCTTCCAGCTGGTGGCCAATGCCATCATCGAGGACGGCCATGCCCTGGGGGTTGCCGTGGAATGGCGCAGCCGCGCGCTGGAGACCCTGATGGAAACCGAAGTGGCGGCCCTGGTGGATGCCGCTGCCCAGGGCGAACTGCAGGGCCGGATCGCGCTGGAGGGCAAGCAGGGTTTCGTGCTGACCCTGTCCACCAGCCTCAACCGCCTGCTGGCGGCCTTCGAGCGCAACCTGGGTGACCTGCAGGCGCTGCTGGCCGCGTTGGCACGCGGAGACCTGAGCGTACGCATGGACGGCGACCTGCAGGGCGTGTTCGCCACCATGCGCGACGATGCCAACGCCACCCTGGCCCAGCTCAACCGCATCGTCGGCCGCATCCAGCAGGCCGCCCATGCGATCGATAGCGACGTGGCCGGCATCGCGGCAGGCCACCATGACCTGTCACGCCGCACCGAACAGCAGGCCGCCAACCTGGAGGAGGCCGCCGCGTCCATGCATGAGCTCACCGATACGGTGGGCCGCAATGCCACGGCGGCCGGCGAGGCCGATGCGCTGGTGCAATCCACCGCCGATGTCGCCACGCGCGGTGGGCAGGCCGTGGGCAAGGTGGTGGCGACCATGCAGGACATCAGCGGTGCATCGCGCCGCATCGGTGAGATCACCAACCTGATCGATGGCATTGCCTTCCAGACCAACATCCTTGCGCTCAATGCCGCCGTGGAAGCCGCGCGTGCCGGTGAGCAGGGCCGCAGCTTCGCCGTGGTGGCCGCCGAAGTGCGGCTGCTGGCCCAGCGCAGCGCCGATGCCGCAAAGCAGATCAAGGGACTGATTGCCGATTCGGTGGCCCAGGTCGGCCAGGGCACGGCGCTGGTGGCCGAAGCGGGTACCACCATGGAAGCGATCGTCGAAGGCGTGCGGCAGCTCACCACGCTGGTGGCCAGCATCCGTGCCGCCTCGCAGGAACAGCATGCGGGCATCGCCCAGGTGAACCAGACCGTGGTGCAGATGGAAGCCACGACCCAGCGCAATGCCAGCCTGGTCGAGGAGGCCGGCGCATCCACCCAGGCGATGCAGGCCCAGGTGCGTGCGTTGGCCGATGCCGTGGCCGCGTTCCAGCTGGCACCATCGCCACGCCGCGCGGCGGCGTGAGGCAACGGCAGTGCGACCCGGGGCCAGCGCCCCGGATCGTGCTGTCAGGCCTCAGTAGACATCACGCCGGTAGCGCCCCTGTTCCAGCAGGCTTTCCACGTGGTCCTCGCCCAGCACGTCGCGCAGCACGGCATCCACGCCACTGGCCATGCCCTGCAGCGAACCACAGACATGGATCACGGCATCGTGTGCCATCCACGCGCGCAGCGTGTCGGCGGCGCCGGCCAGGCGATGCTGCACGTAGTCCGGCGTGGCGCCATCGCGCGAGAAGGAGCGGTCCACCCGTACCAGGTGCCCGCTGGCCTGCCAGGCCATGATCTCCGCGTCGAACAGGGCGTCGTGCGCACGCTGGCGTTCGCCGAACAGCAGCCAGTGGCCGGCTTCGCCCGCATGCGCCGCTTCGCGCAGCAGGCTGCGCAGGCCGGCAATGCCGGTACCGTTGCCGATCAGCAGCATGCGGTGGCCAGGCAGGCGGTGGAAGCCGGCATTGCGGTGCACGCGCGCGGCAATGCGGCCGCCCACGGGGGCATGCAGGCACAGCCAGCCCGAACCCAGCCCCGGCCGGCCGCCAGCATCACGGACCTGCCGCACGACCAGTTCCACATCGGTGTCGTGGCCGGCGCTGGCGATGGAATACTCACGACCGGGCAGCAGGGGCAGGCCGGCCAGCCAGCGTGCGCCGTCCTGCACCGGCAGCGCGCTGCCGGCATCGGGCAGCTGGCGTTCGGCGGCCAGCTCCAGCAGGGTGCGCAGCTGCCCATCGACCTGCACCGGGCACAGCGGGTCCACGCCATGGGCGTCAAGCACGGCTGCCACCTGCCGGGGGTCCTGGCGTGGTGCGATATGCAGGATGTCGCCGGCGTTCCAGGCGGTGCCGGCGGGGGGCGCCAGCCGCACCTGCCAGATCGGGCCGCCCTGGCTGCCGGCGTTGAGCAGGTGGCGGCCCTGCAGCGTCCAGTCGTGCAGCCGGGTGCTGGGCGGCAGCGCGCTGTCCTCGTCGGTGGCCACGCCGGTCAGCGTGGACAACTGGCGCTGCCAGTGCCGCAGCATGCCGGCATCGGCGGCGTCCACGTCCACGCGTGCGAACAGCGCCCGCGCGCCCTGCCGCAGCAGCCAGTCATCCACCTGCCGGCCGAACCCGCAGAAGCGCGGGTACTGCTGGTCACCCAGTGCGAGCAGCGCGTAATGCAACTGCGGCAGCGGCGCCACCTGTGGCAGTACCTGGCGTGCGAAACGGCGCGCCGAATCCGGTGGCTCGCCGTCGCCGAAGGTGCTCAGCACGAACAACGCGCGCGTGGCGCGCTGCAGCCGTGCCACCTCCAGCCGTACCAGCGGCAGCACCTGCACCGCCATGCCGGCGCCCTGCAGCTGCGCCGCGGCCCGCCAGGCCAGCTGTTCGGCCAGGCCGCTCTGGCTGGCGTGGACCACCAGCCACGGTGCGTCGGTGCCGGCCGGCGGTGCCGGGGCGGGCGCGGTGTGGCGCAACGCCCGTGCAGCGCGCTGGCTGCGGCGGCGGTCCAGGTACAGCAGCCAGCCGGTGATGAAGAACAGGCTCATCGCCAGGCTGGTCAGCATCAGCACGATGCGGCCGGGTACGCCGAAGAAGCTGCCCGAGTGCAGCGCGAGCATGCTGATGGTCAGCTTGGTGCCGGCAGTGAGCGTGGCATAGGGGCGGTAATCGAGGATGGCGCCGGTGGCCGGGTCGAGCTGTAGCAGGTCCTGGGCACGATCGTGGTGGCCGCCGCGCAGGGCCGGATCACCCGCCATCACGCGCGCCGTCAGCGGCTGCCCGGGCTTGCCGGGCAGGCGCAGGTCGATGAAGCCGGTGCGGACCCCCGGCAACGCATACAGGCTGGCCTGCACCCGTTCCAGGTCCAGCCTCGCCTGCGTGTCGGCAATCACATGTACCGGCGGCGTGGCACCCAGCAGGCGCGTGGCGCCGTTGCGGTACCAGTCGAAGGACCACCACAGCCCGGTCAGTGCACTCATCAGGTACACCAGCAGCACCCAGCTGCCGACCACCGAATGCAGGCTCCACAGGAAGCTGCGGCCGCTGCGCTGCCATTCCACCACCAGCCAGCTGCGCCAGTGCCACCAGCGCCGGGGCCAGCGCAGGTACAGGCCGGACAGGGCGAAGAACAGCAGCGCGATGGCACAGCTGCCGACCACCAGCTTGCCGCGCTCGCCGACGGCCAGATGGCGGTGCAGGTCTTCGACGAAGTCGAAGAAGGCCTGCCCGCGCAGCGCGCTGAAGCGCTCGCCGGTATAGGGATCGAACGTGATCCAGTGTTCCTTGCCCCCGGTGAAGCGGGCGGTGGACAGGCGCTGGCCGGTGGCATCCACGCGCAGCCGCTGCAGCGCGCGGCCATCCTCGTGGGCCAGCCGCGGTACCAGTTCATCCAGGGGCAGCGGTGGCTGGCCCTGCTGGTGCTGTTCGACGATTTCCTGCAGGCCCGGGTTGAGCGCCCGCAGCATTTCGTCCTCGAAAGAGAGGGTCGCGCCACTCAGGCCCATCACGGCCAGTACGGTGCCCGCGGTGATGCCCAGCAGCCAGTGCAGTTGGAACAGAACGGTCTTGAGCATCGGAAGGCAACCGGCGCGCTGCCGCCCGTCTCCGTGCGCAACAGCAAATGAGAATTGATCGCGAATTCTGCGGGGCCCGGGCAGGGCGGTCAACTGCGGGCGCGGGTGCTCAGGGCGCGCTTGCCCAGGCTTCGATCTCGCCGTGGGCGAAGGGCCCCAGCCGGGTCTTCAGCAGGCGGCCCTGGGCATCGAACAGGGCCGTGTAGGGCAGCAGCCCCTGCCGGTTGCCCAACTGCACGCTGGCATCGGCCGGGCCGGGCGTTTCCAGCACGATGGGGTAGTCCACCGGCACCTGTTGCAGGAAATCGCGCACACCCTCGGGCGTGTCCAGCGCCAGCCCCAGCACCTGCACGCCGGCCGGGCCCTGGGCCTGGGCGAAGCGGGCCAGTTCAGGCATTTCCTCCACGCAGGGGGCGCACCAGCTGGCCCATACATTCACCAGCAGGGGCCGCCCGCGGGCGTGCTGGCGCAGGTCCAGCGGCGGTCCGTCCAACTGCGGCAGCACCAGGGCGGGCAGGGCGTCGCCGGGCTGCAGGGGCGCCACCGCCGCGCGCGCGGCGGGCGCGGCCGCAGGGGGGATGGCCGGGGCACTCAGGCGGTGGCCCGCCCACAGGCCCAGGCCACCGGCCAGCACCGCTGTCCACAGCAGTGCGGGCCGGCGCCAGTTCACCGGGCGGTGCGCAGCAGCGCTTCTTCGACCAGTGCCTGGGTCAGCACGGTCGGCAGCACGGTCGGCGGTGCGCCGGGGCCGTACACCACGTACAGCGGCACGCCCACGGCCTTGTGCTCGTCCAGGAAGGCGGTGATCACCGGGTCGACATTGGTGTAGTCACCGCGCATGTACACCGCGTTGGTGCGCTTGATCAGGTCCTTGAATTCCTTGCGCCCGAGCACGGCGCGTTCGTTGGCCTTGCAGCTCACGCACCAGTCGGCGGTCATGTTGACGAACACCACCCGGTTGTCCGCGCGCAGGCGGCCGAGCAGTTCCGGCGAATACTCCACCACGTTCTCGCTGACCGGCTGCGCGGCACGTGCCGGCGGGTCCATGCGGGTGACCATCCAGGCCGGCACCGCGGCCGACAACGCCAGCAGCACGCCCAGCAGGCTGGCTGCCTGGCGGCTGCGCCAGCGGCTGCGCTCGTACAGCCACAGGCCCAGTGCCAGCAGCAGCAGGCCGAACAGGGCCAGCGCCATGCCATCCACACCGCGCTGCTTGCCCAGCACCCACAGCAGCCACAGCGCGGTGGCGTACATGGGGAAGGCCAGCACGTTCTTCAGCGTTTCCATCCACGGGCCGGGCTTGGGCAGGCGGCGTGCCAGCGCCGGCACGAAGCCGATCAGCAGGAACGGCAGCGCCAGGCCCAGGCCGAGGAACAGGAACACCAGCATCGCCTTGAACGGCGGGGCGATGAACGCATAGGCCACCGCGCCGCCCATGAACGGGCCGACGCAGGCGCTGCCGACCACGCAGGCCAGGGCGCCGGTGAAGAAATCGCCCAGCGGCCCGCTGCGGTTGGCCAGCGACTGGCCCAGGTTGCCCAGCCCACCGCCCAGGGTGAACACGCCGGACAGGCTCAGGCCCACGGCGAACATCACAAAGGCCAGCGCAACCACCACGCCGGGGTGCTGCAGCTGGAAGCCGATGCCCACCGCCTGGCCGAGCATGCGCAGGCCGACCATCAGCGCGCCCACCACCGCGAAGGCCACCAGCACGCCCAGCGTGTACCACAGGGCGTGGCTGCGGGCGCGTTCGGCGCTCTCGCCGCTCTGCGCCACGCTGAGCACCTTCAGCGACAGGATCGGCAGCACGCAGGGCATCAGGTTCAGTACCAGCCCGCCTGCCAGGGCCAGCATCAGCACCCACAGGAACGAGCGTTCCGGATCAGGCGTGCTGGCCGGTGCCCGGGTGCGCAGGGCGTTGTCGCTGCGTGCATCGGCGCTGCCGATGGGCGCGGCGTCGGCCGCCGCGGCATTGGGCACGGTGGGCAGCAGGCGCAGCGGCGCCCCGTCGGTACCCGCGCGGTTGCCCGGCACATCCACCGCCTGCGCCGTGGCGATGACGGCGCTGCTGGGAGCTTCCCCGGCGGCCTTGGTGCGGGTGTCGCCCGCCGGGATGGCCAGCTTCACCCGCCGGGTCATCGGCGGGTAGCAGATGCCATCGGTCTGGCAGCCCTGGAAGGTCACCACCAGGGTGCCGTCAGTGGCTTCGGCACGGCTGCGGTTGAGCGGCAGCGGCACTTCCACCTGGTTGAAGTACACCGCCACATCGCCGAAGTGCTCGTCGCGGTGCGACTGCGCGGCCGGCCAGCGCAGCGCGGCCGGCTTCACGCCGGCGGCGTTTTCCAGCTTCAGCGAGGTGCGGTCGCGGTACAGGTAATAGCCCGGTGCAGGGCTGAAACGCAGCAGCAGGGTGTTGCCGTCGGTGGCGATGGCATCGAAGCCGAACGCCTGCTCGGCCGGCAGCGGCAGGGCCTGCGCGGTGCTGGCCGTGCCCGGCAGGCGCAGGCCGCCACTGCTGCCAGCGCCGGCCAGCGGGTTGCGGAACGGCGTGCCCTTGTCCGCGGCCAGCGGGGCGCTGGCCGTCGCATCACCGCCGGGCAGGGTTACCTGCACCACGCGCTTCTGCGGCGGGTAGCAGACGCCGGCATCGGCGCAGCCCTGGTAATGCACTTCCAGGCTGATGGTACCGGCCGCGTCGGTCGGCGCGCCGGGCAGGGTGGCCTGCAGGCGCTGCCGGTAGGTTTCCACCTCGCCGAAGAAATCGTCGTGGTGCTTGTCGCCGGCCGGCATCTGCAGCGTGCCGGCATTGAAGGCCGGATCGGCCTTGACGCTGGTGCGGTGCCGGTAGAGGTAATAGCCGGGGGCGATCCTGAAATCCAGCTGCACCTGGTCACGGGCGGTGGCCTTGGTGGTCAGCGCGAAGGCCTGGTCCACCGGCAGCAGGTCTTTCTCGCTGACCGCCCAGGCGGGCAGGGCGAGCAGGTACAACGCGCCCAACAGGGCGGCACGACGAAACAGCGTCATCAATCAGCGTCCTCCCGGGTCTGTGCCCGGATCCAATCCAGATAGGCCGGCAGTCCGGCCCGGGTTTCGACCGCGATGCACTCGGGGAGTTCATACGGGTGCAGTTCGACAATCCGGGCAATTGCGTCATCGACGCACGCGGCCGTGGTTTTCACCAGCAGCTGCAGCTCGGTGTCGGTGGTGATCTCGCCCTGCCAGCGGTAGGTGGACTGCGCGCCTTCAAGGCGCGTCACGCAGGCGGCCAGCTGTTCGCCCACCAGCGCGTGCGCGATGCGGTCGGCACTGGCCCGGTCCGGGCAGGTGGTGAGCAGCAGCAGAACGGGCGAGGCAGTCGGCATGACCGCCGAGTATAGGGCCGCTGCCCGGCCACAGGGGCCGGGCAGCGGGATACAACATTTCGTAAATCGATGCCGCCGGCCGGTTCAGTTCGCCAGCTGGCAGGTGGCCGGTTTGGTGGAGGTGAACAGCGCCGGGGTCGCCCACTCCGGGTGGTCGATGAACGGGTTGCGGTTGCCCTGGAAGCTGTAGACCACGTCGTTGCGGGCGCGTTCGGTGGCATCCGGCGGGTCGGCCAGGTGCCATTCGATCAGGGTCGAGAGCAGGCCCATGTAGGCCGGCGAGCTGCTGGTCTTGACGATTTTGCTGCGGTCGTCGGTCAGCTCCAGGTCCGGCTCGGACTGGCCGGTGGCCGCATCCTTGCCGCCCTCATAGCGGATGGCCATGTACATCACCGCACGCGCCATGTCGCCCTTTCGGTGGCCCCATACCTGGAAGGTGCCGGCATTGCCATCCGGGCTGCGCACCCAGTTGGAGTTGCCCGGGTAGCCGCCGCTGCCGCCGCCCTGGCCGTTGTTGGCCTCGGTGGCGCGCTCGCCACAGCTGGCATCGCAGGTGCCGAACGGCTTGTTGCCACGGTCGGCGTTCCACTGCGCATCGGTCAGGTACAGCATGTGGGTGTCGGTGTAGGGCGCATACGGCAGGCCCTTGTCGCCGGTGGTGCTGGCAAAGCCCAGCGAGTTGGGCCAGGTGTGCTCGCGGTTGTACTTCAGGCCGCCGCCACTGCCGGCGCGGTCGGTGACCTTGGCATAGCTGCGGTTGCGGTAGGCATCCAGGATCCGGTTCGGGTTGTTCGGGTCCTCATCGGCGATTTCCAGGATGGTCCAGGTGCTGGTGCCCGAGCCGCTGTACGGGTACACCGTGTGGCCCTTGATGGTGGCGTGCAGCGAGCAGCGCAGCTGGCTGGGGCTGGAGGTATTCACCCGCGCGTAGTAGCCGGCCGGGCCGCCGGGGGTACCCGGGTCCGGGTTGCCGGTGCTGCTGGCCACGGTGAAGGCGATGCGCGAATCGGCCGCCGGATGGGCGCCGTCGGCATCGGTGATGCGCGCGGCGCGGATGTCGAAGCGGCAGGCCTCGCCGGCCACCAGTGCCGTGTTGGTGGACAGCTTGACCGTGCGGCCGCTGGCCGGGTGGCTCAGGGCGATGGCCCCGGACTGGCCGCAGCTCAGCGCGAACGCGCCGCTGGCCAGGTTCACCGTTTCGCTGAACACCACTTCCAGGTCGCCGGCGGCCGGGAAGGTGCTGCTGCCCTGCGCCGGGGTGGTGGTGGACACCGAGGGCGGCGTGTTCGGGCCCGGGGTGCCGCCGCCGCCGTTGAAGGCCTGGCCGTGGTTGCAGCTGCCGAAGGTCTGCGCGGCCGATTCGGCCCAGGTGAAGTGGGCGTACTGGCTGCCGCTGCCGGTCAGCTGCAGCGAGGTGCCCGGGGCGGTGCTGTTGGTCTCGGCCACCGGGATGTTCTGGCTGGTCATGCCCGCCGCCGGGCCGTTGGCCGCGGTGATGCCGCCTTCATAGCTCAGGAACTGCACGACCTTGCCGCTGGCATCGACCAGGGCGATGCCGTCGTTGGGGCCGTTCTGGATGCCGTTGGTCGGGTAGGTGACCACGGCCAGGGTGGCGCTGCCGCAGCCGGCGGCGGTGCCGGCCGGCACCGCGGTGTTGGCATAGACGGTTGCGGCCGACGGCGTGCTGCCGTTGTACAGGTACAGGCGGTAGCCGGTCAGGTCCTCGCCGGCGGTGGCGACGACCTCGATGGCCTCGCCGACGTCGCCGGCGGGCGTGCTGTCGTCGTAATGCAGCTCGTTGATGAAGACATCGGCCCGGGCCGGGCTGGCGGCCAGGGCCAGCAGGCAGGCCAGGGCAATCGGGGACTGCGGTCGCATCGAACACTCCTTGTGATTGATGTTTCCCGGCCGAATCTACCCAAACCATGTGACAGGGCTATCGAGTGACCGGTAGCGCGTGCCCGATCCGCGACGTGGGTCACCCAAAAATTTTCGGCAGGCGCCCCTTGAAAGGTCCGGGGTGGTCTCCATCTCTGCTTCGTCCCGAGTCATCGGGTTTCTTCACGTGCGGTTCTGGCAGTCCCCTGGGGGGAGTGCTAAAATCGCCGGACTTTTTCAGACCAATCAACAACTTAAGAGGTCTCACATGAGCATCAAGCCGCTGCACGACCGCGTCGTGGTCAAGCCGATCGAAGCCGACGAAATCTCCGCCGGTGGCATCGTCATTCCGGATTCGGCCAAGGAAAAGTCCACCAAGGGTGAAGTCGTGGCCGTCGGCCCGGGCAAGCCGCTGGACAACGGCAGCGTGCGTGCGCCGTCGCTGAAGGTCGGCGACAAGGTCATCTACGGCCAGTACGCCGGCAGCTCGTACAAGAGCGAAGGCGTCGAGTACAAGGTCCTGCGCGAAGACGACGTGCTCGCCGTCATCGGCTGAGCCCCGGCGCGACCTGTTCCATCCCCTGATTCCAAACACCCAGCCGCCGGGCATGGCCCGGCGCTACCAATGAGGTAATCGCAATGGCTGCCAAGGATATTCGTTTCGGTGAAGACGCCCGTTCGCGCATGGTGCGCGGCGTCAACGTTCTCGCCAATGCCGTCAAGGCCACCCTGGGCCCGAAGGGCCGCAACGTCGTGCTGGAAAAGAGCTTCGGCGCCCCGACCATCACCAAGGACGGCGTCTCCGTCGCCAAGGAAATCGAACTGGCTGACAAGTTCGAGAACATGGGCGCGCAGATGGTGAAGGAAGTCGCTTCGCGCACCAACGACGACGCCGGCGACGGCACCACCACCGCCACCGTGCTGGCCCAGGCCCTGATCCGCGAAGGCGCCAAGGCCGTGGCCGCCGGCATGAACCCGATGGACCTCAAGCGCGGTATCGACAAGGCCGTCGTGGCCGCCGTCACCGAGCTGAAGAACATCTCCAAGCCGACCGCCGACGACAAGGCGATCGCCCAGGTCGGCACCATCTCGGCCAACTCGGACGAGTCGATCGGCCAGATCATCGCCGACGCGATGAAGGAAGTCGGCAAGGAAGGCGTCATCACCGTTGAAGAAGGCTCGGGCCTGGACAACGAGCTGGACGTGGTCAAGGGCATGCAGTTCGACCGCGGCTACCTGTCCCCGTACTTCATCAACAACCAGCAGTCGCAGACCGCTGACCTGGATGACCCGTTCATCCTGCTGCACGACAAGAAGATCTCCAACGTCCGTGACCTGCTGCCGGTGCTGGAAGGCGTCGCCAAGGCCGGCAAGCCGCTGCTGATCGTTGCCGAAGAAGTCGAAGGCGAAGCGCTGGCGACCCTGGTGGTCAACACCATCCGTGGCATCGTCAAGGTCGTGGCCGTCAAGGCACCGGGCTTCGGCGACCGTCGCAAGGCGATGCTGGAAGACATGGCCGTGCTGACCGGCGGCACCGTGATCTCCGAAGAAGTCGGCCTGTCGCTGGAAAAGGCCACCATCAAGGACCTGGGCCGCGCCAAGAAGGTGCAGGTTTCCAAGGAAAACACCACCATCATCGACGGCGTGGGCGACAAGGCCAACGTTGATGCACGCGTGGGCCAGATCAAGACCCAGATCCAGGACACCTCCTCCGATTACGATCGCGAGAAGCTGCAGGAACGCGTGGCCAAGCTGGCCGGCGGCGTGGCCGTGATCAAGGTCGGTGCCTCGACCGAAATCGAAATGAAGGAAAAGAAGGACCGCGTCGACGACGCCCTGCACGCTACCCGTGCAGCCGTTGAAGAAGGCGTGGTCCCGGGCGGCGGCGTGGCCCTGGTCCGTGCGGTCACCGCACTGGCCGGCCTGAAGGGTGCCAACGAAGACCAGAACCACGGCATCCAGATCGCCCTGCGCGCGATGGAAGCCCCGCTGCGCGAAATCGTCGCCAACGCCGGTGAAGAGCCGTCGGTCATCATCAACAAGGTCAAGGAAGGCACCGGCAGCTTCGGCTACAACGCCGCCACCGGCGAGTTCGGCGACATGCTGCAGTTCGGCATCCTGGACCCGACCAAGGTGACCCGTTCGGCCCTGCAGAACGCTGCCTCGATCGCTGGCCTGATGATCACCACCGAAGCCATGGTTGCCGAAGCGCCGAAGAAGGACGAGCCCGCCATGGGCGGCGCCGGTGGCATGGGCGGCATGGGTGGCATGGGCGGCATGGACTTCTAAGTCCACGCGTTCCCGATGCAATCAGAAAACCCCGCCGCAAGGCGGGGTTTTTTTGTGGGCCGCTCTACGCCCGCCGGCAGATCCACGCCCTGCGGGGAGGATCTCAGCGCACGAACACCTTCTTCGCCCCGTACTCCCACGTCCACGGCACGCCGGTATCGCCCAGCACGAAGGCCACCAGCGCCGGGAACGTCGCCTCGGCCCGCACATCGTTGCCCAGGATCACCACGCAGCGCTGGCCCTGTTCGATGCACACCAGCGTGTTGCCCACCGCATCATCATGGCCGCCCTTGTAGAAGCCGGCGCCCTGCGGCCCGCTGAAGGTGACCACGCCCAGCCCGGCCGACAGGTCCTTGCGACGCTGCGCCACCGGCAGTTCCGGCTGCAGCGTGGGGAACTGGCTGGCGGTGGTGATCGGCAGCTGCGGGCGCACCAGGTCACGCCGCGCAGCCGTTGAAAGGCCGTTGCCGCTGACATAGCCGGCAGCGAAGTTGGCCATGTCGGCGATGGTGGTATCCATCGAGCCGGCCGCACGCACGCGGCTGCGCTCATCGTGCGGTTCGGCCGTGCCGTCCTGGGTCCAGCCATCGGCCAGGTTGCCGGCAAAATCCGCGCGCCACATCATGCTGGTACGGGGCATGCCGAAGCGGTCGAACACCCGTTGCTGCATCAGTGCACCCACGTCCTGGCCCAGCCCGCGTTCCAGCACGAACTGCAGCAGGATCAGCCCTTCGCCGCTGTAGCCATAGCGGCTGCCCGGGTCGAAGTGGAACGTCAGCTTGCCGTCGGGTTCGAGAAACCCGAAGTTGGCAAAGCCGCTGGCGTGGTTCAGCAGCAGGCGCGGGGTCAGCTGCCGCCAGCGTGCATCGTCGGCCAGCACGGTGTAGTCGGCGTACTTCTTCGGTTCGGCCGCGTAGTCGGGCAGCGGCTTGGCCAGGTCGTCGGCGATGGAGGCATCCAGGCCGATCACCTTGTCCTGCGCCAGCTGCGCGACCAGATGCCCGAACGCCATCTTGGTCAGCGATGCGGCATACATCACCGTGTCGGTCTGCAGGGGATCGCCGGCGGCGTTGCGTTCGCCATAGGCGGCCACGTGCACCACCCTGCCGCGGTCGATGACCGCCAGCGCCATGCCGCGGGCCTGCGCGGCCTGCATCAACCGGCGGGCTTCGGCATCGATCTGCGCAGGGGAAGGGATAGGGCGTTGCGCGGCCAGGCAGGCCAGCGGGAACAGCGTCAGCAACAACAGGACAGCACGGCGCATGCGTGGGACTCCCGGGAGGACGTGGCGCCGATCCTACGCGGGCCCGGCGCCGTCGTCATGGCCGAAGGTCATCCCCCGGCCTGGCGCCGCAGGCAGATGCGTTCGGCGCCGGCGCTGATGTCGACCTGCCCATCACGCAGGGCATCGGCCCCCAGGATCAGCGCAGGCCGGTCCTCCAGCCCGATGGCCCGGAACACCGACAGCGCGCTGATGCGTACTTCCATGGCCGGGTGTTGCCATCCCGCGCTGGCCAGCACGGGCAGGTCATGCAGCCAGGTCGGCTGCGGCTGGCCGCCCAGGCCCTCGGTCCCCTTGGCACGCACCCGCACCCGCGCGTCGCTGCCATCGATGCGCAGGCCCAACGCCCGGGCGGCGGCCAGGTTGAGCACGGTCTGGGCGGCACCGGTATCGACCACCGCGATGGCCGGTACCTGCGGCTGGCCCAACTGCACGGTGATGATGGCGAAATCGCGCAGGCCCTCCCCGCGGTGTGGCAGTGCATTGGGCTGGCAGCCGGCGCCGTTGCCCAGCGTGCCGGGCTGCCACAGTGCCAGCGTGCCGCCGGCGAAATCCCAGCGCGTATCCCAGCGAGCGGTGATGTCGTTGCCGATGATGCCGTCGATGGCCGGGGCATCGCCATTGGCCAGGTTGCCCAGATCGGCCTGCACGCCGCTGGCCTCGAACTGCAGGCTGCCCAGCTGCCAGCGCGTGCTGCGCAGGCGGCGCAGTTCCGCGCCCTGTGCGCTGGCGCCCTGCGCCTGGCTGACCGGTGCGGTGGTGTCCTCCAGCCCGTAGCGGCGTGCCACCCGCCCATCGACCAGCGTGGCACCGGCCGCACTGTCGACCACGAAGCGCAGTGGTTCGGGTCGCCCCTCCAGCGTGACAGCGATGGCGGGGTGGTTTGACTGCATCCACAGGGGCAGCGCATGGACGGGCGCGGTAGTGGGCAGGGCGGCGGCAAGCAGGGCGAACAGGGGCATGGCGATGGGCCGTCAGGAAGGAGCCGCCATTCACGCGCGCAGCGGTATCGCGCGGATGTCCGGGTTGATACCGTGCCGATACACAGCCCGGGGATACTGAGCGCATGACTGCTCCTGCCCGCATCATCGTTGTCGATGACGATGCCAGCATCCGTGATGCCATCGCCGACTGCCTGGAACTGCAGGGCTACCAGGTGCGCCTGGCGGCCGACGCGGTGGCGCTTGACCAGCTGCTGCAGACCGAGCGCCCCGACGCGATCATCCTGGACTGGATGATGCCCGGCGAAGATGGGCTGTCGGTCTGCCGCCGGCTGCAGGCGCGGGCCATTCCGATCCTGATGCTGTCGGCGATGGGCAGCACGCCCGACCGGGTGATCGGGCTGGAAATGGGCGCCGATGATTACCTGGCCAAGCCGTTCGACCCGCGCGAACTGCTGGCGCGCGTGCGCGCGCTGCTGCGCCGGCAGGACAAGCTGCGCGTGCAGGAAGTGGTCGAGCTGCGCTTTGCCGGCTGGCGGTTGTTGCCCGCGCAGCGGCAGCTGATCGCACCCGATGGCAACGACGTGGCGCTGAGCCGCGGTGAATTCACGTTGCTGCAGGTGTTGGCCGAGCGCGCTGGGCGGGTGCTGCATCGCGAGCAGTTGATGCAGCTCACCCGGGGGGATGACAGCGAGAGCGTGGACCGCGCGATCGACCTGGCCATCAGCCGCCTGCGGCGCAAGCTCGGACAGGCCGCCACCGGCGGCGAGGTGCTGGTGCAGACCCTGCGCGGCGAGGGCTACCGCTTCAGTGCGGTGGTGGAGCGGTTGTGATGCGGCGCGGGTCGACCACCCGCTGGATCGTGATGCTGGCCACCACCAGCGTGGTGCTGGCCACGCTGGTGAGCATCCTGGTCATTGCCTGGATTCCGCGCCCGCCACCGCCGGCGATGCGCCTGCAGGAGGCCGTGCAGGTGCAGCGCGGCCAGGTGTCCGCGGCAGCCGTGGGCCTGCGCGTGAGCCTGCGCGCGACGCCGCCACAGGGCACCCGCAGCGACTGGCTGTCACGCCTGGCCGCGCAGCAGCTGGGCCGGCCACCGGCACAGGTACGCCTGGTCTGGGTGGGGGGCGGCAAGGTGCCGGAGGTGCAGGTGATCGAAGGCGGTACGGTGCTCGATGGCGGTGGCCGTGATCGTGTCCTGAAGGAGCAGGGCGCGTTGCTGGCGGCCATGCAGTGGCCCCTGTTCGAACTGGGCGTGCAGCAGCCCGACGGGCGTTGGCAGGTGGTGGGCAGCGACTACAGCGGCCTGTCGGCGTGGCGCCGGCAGGCACTGCTGGCATTGCTGGGGGGGATGGTGCTGCTCGCTCCGCTGGTCGCCTGGGCCGCCGTCCGCCTGGGCCGCCCGCTGCGCCGCCTGGCCGAGGCCAGTGAAGTGATCGACCTGCATGCCTCCACGCCGCTGCCCAACGACGGGCCGCGCGAAGTGCAGGTGCTGGCCGATGCCATCCATGCCGGGCGCGAACGCCTGCGTGAGCAGGCGCAGGAAATGACACGCATGCTGGCGGCGGTGGCGCACGATCTGCGCACGCCATTGACCGGCCTGCGCCTGCGCGCCGAGTTCGCTCCCCCGGCGCAGGCCGCGCGCATGGTGGCCGACATCGAGCGCATGAACAGCATGATCACGCAGGTGCTGGACTATGCCCGCGGTGAACTGGAACCGCCGGATCTGCAGCTGCTGGATCTGGTGCCGATGCTGGAGGACAGTGTGCACGCCGCGCGGCTGCGTGGCGTGGCGATCCACGCCGATCTGCCTGCAACGCTGCCGTGGGTCGCCGACGCACTGCTGCTGCGCCGTGCGCTGGACAACCTGATCGACAACGCGGCGCGCTACGCCGGTGCGCTGGAACTGCATGGGCAGCAGCACGGTGACACGCTGCACCTGGATGTTCTGGACCGTGGCCCCGGCATTCCCCTCGTGGATCGTGAGCGCCTGCTGCAGCCGTTCCAGCGCAGCGAGGCCTCGCGCAGCCGCGCCACCGGCGGTGCGGGGCTGGGCCTGGCCCTGGCGGCCAATGCCGCGCGCCAGCACGGCGGGCAGCTGCAGCTGCTGGATCGCGAGGGGGGGGGATTGAGGGCCCGGTTGCTGCTGCGCAGGGCTCCGTAACGTGGGCTGGACGGCACGCTTCCCTGCCGCTGCCGCCGGCCTGAACGGTTGTTGCAGTTGCTGTTGAAACATTTTGCACTGCGCAAAAGCTGTGTTATCAATAGCCCCATGAACGCAGCCGCTACCCGCTTTTACTGGTATTACTTTCCGAAGCCACTGGCGGAGGAAGGACTGCGCTCACCCTGAAGAAACCTTCAGACGCATTCCCGAAAGCCGCCAGCGAACCTGGCGGCTTTTTTCATGCCGCCACGCTGGGGACCCCCAACGTTCCGGAGATCTCCCCCATGCCCCCCCATACCGACGACCTGCGCATCCGCAAGATCGAACCGTTGACACCGCCGGCCCAGTTGCTGGCGCTGCTGCCCTGCGACGATGAAGCCTCCGCCACCGTCAGCGCCTCGCGCGCGGCCCTGCACGAGATCCTGCATGGCCGCGACGACCGCCTGGCCGTGGTGGTCGGGCCCTGCTCGATCCACGATCCCGTCGCTGCCATCGAATACGCCCGGCGCCTGAAGCCGCTGCGTGACGCGCTGGCCGGCGAACTGGAAATCGTCATGCGCGTGTACTTCGAGAAGCCGCGCACCACGGTGGGCTGGAAGGGCCTGATCAACGACCCGGACCTGGACGGCACCTTCAACATCAACAAGGGCCTGCGCGTGGCGCGGGGCCTGCTGCGCGACATCAACAAGCTGGGCCTGCCGGCCGGTGTCGAATTCCTTGACGTGATCTCGCCGCAGTACATCGCCGATCTGGTCGCCTGGGGCGCCATCGGCGCGCGCACAACCGAAAGCCAGGTGCACCGCGAACTGGCCTCGGGGCTGTCGTGCCCGGTCGGCTTCAAGAACGGCACCGATGGCAACGTGAAGATCGCCGCCGATGCGGTCGGTGCGGCGTCCAACCCGCATCATTTCCTGTCGGTCACCAAGCAGGGCGACACCGCCATCGTGGCCACCGCCGGCAACCCCGATTGCCACGTCATCCTGCGGGGCGGCAAGCAGCCCAACTACGATGCGGCCAGCATCGCCGAGGCCTGCCAGGTGCTGGCCAAGGCCAAGCTGCCGGCCCGCCTGATGGTCGATGCCAGCCATGCCAACAGCCTGAAGAATCCGGACAACCAGCCCCGGGTGATCGATGACATCGCCGTTCAGCTGGAAGACGGCGAACAGCGCATCGTTGGTGTGATGATCGAGAGCCATCTGGTGGGTGGCCGCCAGGAGCTGGTGGAAGGGCAGCCGCTGATCTACGGACAGAGCATCACCGATGGCTGCATCGATTGGGACACCACCGTGCAGGTGCTGGAGCGGCTCGCCCTTGCCGTTCGCGCCCGCCGTGAGGAGACGGTGTCCGAAGCTGCCTGAGTGCGGCACGCGTGTGGATGGCGGCCTGCGCCTGCGGGGGTGCGGCCGCGATCAATGGTGGACGCTGTGTTGGCAGCGTCCGCGTCCGCACCGGCGATGCGCCTGGCGCTGCGCATGCGCGCCAGCGCCAGGTCCATCGCCGGGGTGGTGGAGCGGGGCGGCGTGCCCCGGCCCCTTCAATGCACCTCGTCGTGGTACACGAACTTGGGCATTTCCCAGCGGTAATGGATGGCCAGCAGGCGCAGCGCGAAGCCGCCGCCCAGGCAGCACAGGATGGCCACGCTGTCGGCCACGTTCCAGTACAGCAGCAGCAGGTACGCCGCACCGGTCAGCAGCGAGATGATCGCGTACAGTTCCTTCTGGAAGATCAGCGGCACTTCGTTGCAGAGGATGTCGCGCAGCACGCCACCGAACGCACCGGTCAGCATGCCGGCGATCAGCACGATGGGCGTGGCGTGGCCCGCATCGCGTGCGATCGCGCAGCCGATCAGGGTGAAGGCGATCAGGCCCAGGCCATCGAGTACCAGGAAGGTACGGCGGAAGTGGTGCATCCAGCGCGCCACCCAGGTGGCGATCAGCGCCGCACACACGGTGAAGCCCAGGTACTCGGGGTGCTTCACCCAGCCCAGCGGGTAGTGGCCGAGCAGGATGTCGCGCAGCGAACCGCCGCCCAGGGCGGTCACGCAGGCGATCATGACCACGCCGAACAGGTCCATGCGGCGGCGGCCGGCGGACAGCGCGCCGGTCATGGCTTCGGCGGAAATGGCGATCAGGTAGATGATGGACAGCAGCATGGGACAGGCTCCGGGCGCGGATGGGCCGGCCATGCGCCCATCACGCCATTGCCTGCGCAATGACGGGATGAGGATGACCGGTGCCGCTCCCGCTGTCCTTTTGCCTGAGAGTTCAGCGGCGTGGGCCGCGTGCCCCTTCGGCGGATCGTCCCGGGCATGCCCGGGGACCTCTCTCCAGCTCGGCGAGTCGGATGCATGGTTGGTGGGATTCCAGCCCACCGGCCTGAGCGATCATGGGAGCCTGCGCCTTCGGCGGGCGCCAGCGCGGCGCCTCTCTCCTGCATCCGGGGGCAGTATATCCGCTGCACTGCAGCACGGCATAATCCGGGCATGGCCCCGTCCCTCCGTCCGTGGTTCCTGTACCTGCTCGAATGCCGTGACGGCAGCTTCTACGCCGGCATCAGCACCGACGTGGACGCCCGTTTCGCCGCCCACCAGGCCGGCAAGGGCGCGCGCTATACCCGCGCCCGTCCGCCGCTGCGCATCCTGGCCGTGCGTGAGTACCCGGATCGCGCTGCCGCCTCGCGTGCCGAATGGCAGCTCAAGCAGCAGCCGCGCGAGCGCAAGCTGGCCTGGCTGCTGGCGCCGGATCCGGCCCCCCTGTAGATCCACCCCATGCGTGGATGGGGTGATCCCATGCGATGATCGCCCCGCCCTCAGCGCTGGAGATCCGGATGTCCGCCGTTGCCCTGCTGTTTGCACTTTCCGCCGCTGCCAGCCCCACCGCCGATCCCGCCACGATCGCCGCCATCGAGGCCACCTGCCACGATTACGTGGATGGCCAGCTGGAAGGTGACCCGCAGCGCGTGGCCCGTTCGCTGCACCCGGACCTGGCCAAGCGCGCGGTGCTGGGGGATACGCCCGACGAGCGCCTGGGCCTGCGCCGGATGTCGAAGGAGGAACTGGTCGCACTGACCCGGCAGGGGGCGCTGAAGACCCCGAAGGACCAATGGGACCGCCGCTGCACCGTACTCGATGTGACCGGCAATGCCGCCTCGGTGCGATTGGAAACCCCATGGTTTGTCGATTACTTCCACATGGGGCGCTTCGACCAGCGCTGGGTCATCGTCAACGCGCTGTGGTACCCGAAGCCGAAAGCGGACTAGGCAATGCCCGGCGCAACGCAGAGGCCCGCCATCCACGCATGGCGTGGATCTACCGGTCGAGTGCAGTGCGTGAATCATCTTCCAGCATGATCAGGAGGATTGCCTGCTCGGGTAGATCCACGCCATGCGTGGATAGGGCGCAGCAAGTTACCGGGGCCGGCGATCCTCCTGGTCATCGCCAAAAATGATCCGCGCACTGCGCTGGTAGCTCCAGTACGCCACGGCCCAGTTGAGCAGCACCACGATGCGGTTGCGGAAACCGATCAGGAAGAACACGTGCGCGGCCAGCCAGAACCACCACGCCAGGATGCCGGACAGCTGCAGCCGGCCCAGGTGCACGATCGCGGCCATGCGGCCGATGGTGGCCAGGTTGCCGAAGTCGGCGTACTTGAAGGGCCCCGGAGAGGGCTTGCCGTGCAGCCGTGCGCGGATCGTCGCGGCCACGTGCTTGCCCATCTGCTTGGCCGCAGGGGCAACCCCCGGCACCGGTTTGCCGTCGGCCTGGCTGACGGCGGCCAGATCGCCGGCCACGAAGATGTCCGGGTGCCCGTCCAGGGTCAGGTCGGGCTGCACCGGCACGCGGCCGGCGCGGTCCAGCGGCACCTCCAGCGTGCGTGCCAGCGGCGAGGCGGCAACGCCGGCGGCCCAGACCACGGTGCGCGCGGCGATGAACTGCCCGCCCAGCTGGAAACCTTCGCCATCGATGTGGCTGACCGGGGTGCCGGTCAGCACGTCCACGCCGAGTTTTTCCAGCTGCCGGCGGGCCTTGAGCGAAAGCACCTCGGGGAAGCTGGACAGTACGCGCGGGCCGGCTTCCACCAGACGCACCTTGGCACTGGCCGGGTCGATATGGCGGAACTCATTGCGCAGCGTGTGCCGTGCGATCTCGGCCAGGGTGCCGGCCAGTTCGACGCCGGTCGGGCCGCCGCCGACCACTGCAAAGCTCAGCCACGCCGCCTTCTTCGCCGGGTCCGGTTCGGCCTCGGCACGTTCGAAGGCCAGCAGCAGCTTGCGGCGCAGCGCGATGGCGTCATCCAGGGTCTTCAGGCCGGGCGCATCCTCGGCCCACTGGTCATTGCCGAAGTAGGCATGGGTGGCACCGGTGCACAGCAGCAGCGTGTCGTAGCCCAGCGCGGTGCCGTCGGCCAGGTGGACCTGGCGCCCGCCCTTGTCGATGGACACCACCTCGCCCAGGCGCACTTCCACGTTGCGCTGCTGGCCGAGGATGTGGCGCAGCGGCGCGGCGATGTCCGGTGCGGACAGGCCGGCGGTGGCCACCTGGTACAGCAGCGGCTGGAACAGGTGATGGTTGCGGCGGTCGACCAGGGTGATGCGCATCCGTTCGCCGGCCAGGGCGCGGGTGGCCCAGAGGCCGGCAAATCCGCCGCCGACGATGATCAGGTGGGGGACACGATCACGGCTCATCGATTCACTCCAGTGTGGGGAGGGTGGGGGGGAATCGAGCGTCATCTTCGCACGTCACGTCGCGTGCCAGCGGCAAGGCGCATACTGCAGTTCAGACAGCCGCCGAGGAGTTCCTGTGTCCGAACCGGAAAAGCGCATCGCCCTGCTGATCGACGCCGACAATGCGCCGGCCTCGAAGATCGATGAAGTGCTGGCAGAGGTGGCGCGCTACGGCGTGGCCAATGTCCGCCGCGCCTATGGCAACTGGAAAAGCCCGCGCCTGAAGGGCTGGGAAGCCGTGCTGCACGAGTACGCGATCCGCCCGATCCAGCAGTTCGCCTACAGCAAGGGCAAGAACGCCTCGGACATGGCCATGGTCATCGATGCCATGGACCTGCTGTACGCACGCAACCTGGACGGTTTCGCCATCGTGTCCAGCGATGCCGACTTCACCCCGATGGTGATGCGCCTGCTGACCGACGGGGTGAAGGTGTATGGCTTCGGCGAGAAGAAAACCCCCGAGCCCTTCGTCAATGCCTGTTCCAAGTTCACCTACCTGGAAGCACTGGGGCAGGCCCATGCCTCCACGCCGGATGTCGAACAGGCGCCCAGCGAAACCGTGGCCAGTGACGAGGCACGCCCGCGCAAGTCCGGTGCGGAACTGCGCAGCGACACGCGCCTGGTGAAGATGCTGCGCCGGGCCGTGTCTTCGGCCGAAGGCGAGGATGGCTGGTCCCACCTGGGGCCGGTGGGCAGCCAGATCGGCAACCAGGCTTCGTTCGATCCGCGCAACTATGGCTATGGCAAGCTCAGCGACCTGCTGGCCGCCATCGGCCTGTTCGAACTCAAGAAGGACGGCAAGTCCTCCTACGTGCGCGCACTGCCGAAGAAGGTCAGGTAGCGCCGGGCCATGCCCGTCCAAGTCGTGGGGGCATCACAGCGTGCGTGCCCCCGCGTTGGCATAGCCTTCGGCGACGCCCCTGCTGAAGTCCTCCACACCGTTGGAGGCCAGCAGCAACAGCCCGGCGCACAGCATCAGGTTGCGGCTGGAACGGCGGTACCCCAGCACCAGCGCGGTCACGCCCAGTGCCAGCAGCGTGTAGTTGGCCACATCCCATGCGTTCATCTCGTCACTCCTTGTCGATGGGCGTATCGTAGCGGCTCCGCGCCATCGTCGCGCACGCCTGCCTGCAAGGAATACCCGCATGTTGAAGATCTGGGGCCGCCGCAATTCCAGCAACGTCCGCAAGGTGGTGTGGTGTGCGGAAGAACTCGGCCTGGCCTACGAATCGATCGAGGTCGGCGGCAGCTTCGGTGGCAACCGCACCTCCGAATACACGGCGATGAACCCCAACGGGCTGGTGCCGGTGATCGAGGATGAAGGCCTGGTGCTGTGGGAATCCAACAGCATCGTGCGCTACCTCGCCTCACGCCATGCCGCAGGCACGCTGTATCCGCTGGACCCGGCGCAGCGCGCGCAGGGCGAGAAGTGGATGGACTGGACCATTTCGCGCATGGCGCCGCTGTACTCGGAACTGATCTGGGGCGTGATGCGCACGGCACCGGCCGACCGCGATGAAACCCGCATCAATGCCGCGCTGGTGAAGGCCAGCGACCTGCTGGCAATGGCCGATGCCACGCTGGCCCGGCAGCCGTACCTGTCCGGCGAGCAGTTCGCGATGGGGGACATTCCGCTGGGCGCACTGGTCTATGCCTGGTTTGAAATGCCGATCCAGCGCCCGCACATGCCGCACCTGGAAGCCTGGTACGCCCGCCTGCGCGAGCGCCCGGCGTACCAGCGCGGCGTGATGACCTCGATGACGTAAGGGGGAAGCCGGGCATGCCCGGCACCGCCGTCAGTACAGATCCACCGGGTCCACATCCAGCGACCAGCGCACCTTGCGTGCCTCCGGCAGTGCGTACAGCTGCGGCACCCGCGTATCGAGCAATGCGTGCAGCGGCGGCCGCTGCGCGCACGACAGCAGCAGCTGGGTGCGCTGGTAGCCCGCACGCCGTGGCATCGGTGCCGGCATCGGCCCATAGACATCCACCGCGCGCTGTTCGCCCAGCAGGCTGCGTGCGGCCAGCAGGAAGGCATTGGCATGCTCAAGCTGCTGCGCTTCGGCACGCAGCAGCGCCAGGTGCGCGAACGGCGGGAAACCGGCGGCCTGGCGCTGGTTCAGTTCGGCCTGCGCGAACGGGTGGTAGCCACCGCTGACCAGCGTTTCCAGCAGCGGGTGGCCGGGGTGGTGGGTCTGCAGCCAGACTTCGCCCGGGTCGCGTGCGCGGCCGGCGCGGCCGGCGACCTGGATCAACTGCTGCGCCAGTTTCTCGCTGGCGCGGAAATCGGCCGAGAACAGCCCTTCGTCGATGCCCACCACCACCACCAGGGTGAGCTTGGGCAGGTCGTGCCCTTTGGCCAGGATCTGCGTGCCGACCAGGATGCCGGCCCTGTCCCCCAGCGTGGCCAGCTGCTGTTCCAGTGCGTCACGGCGCGCAGTGGTGCCGCGGTCGATGCGCACCACCGGGTAATCGGCGAATGCACTGGCCAGGTGTTCTTCCAGGCGTTCGGTGCCGATGCCCTGCGGCTGCAGCGCCAGGCTGCCGCAGGCGGGGCAGGCCAGCGGTGCCGGCTGCCGTGCGCCGCAGTGGTGGCACTGCAGCCGGCGGCCGCCGCCGTGCACGGTCATCGGTGCGTCGCAGCGCTGGCACGGCGCGGTCCAGCCGCAGTCATGGCACAGCAGCACCGGTGCATAGCCGCGGCGGTTCTTGAACACCAGCACCTGCTGGCCCGCGCGCAGGTGCTGGCCGATACCCTCCAGCACATCGGCGGACAGGCCATCACGCAGCGGCCGTTTGCGCACATCCAGGATGCGCACCCGTGGTGGGCGCGCATCGCCAGCACGCTGTTTCAGGCGCAGGTGGGCGTAACGGCCGGCATGCGCGTTGTGCAGCGATTCCAGCGACGGCGTCGCGCTGCCCAGCAGCACCGGCACGCCCAGCGCCTTGCCACGTACCAGCGCGAAATCACGCGCGTGGTAACGGATGCCGTCCTGCTGCTTGTAGCTGCCGTCGTGTTCCTCGTCGATGATGATCAGCCCGGCCGCAGGCAGGGGCGTGAACACCGCCGAGCGCGTGCCGACGATCACCCGTGCTTCGCCGCGCGCGGCGGCGGCCCACACGCGCGCGCGTTCGTTGTCGTTCAACCCCGAATGCAGCGCGTGCACGGCGATTCCCAGGCGCCCGCGGAAACGGGCCAGGGTCTGCGGCGTCAGGCCGATTTCCGGCACCAGCACCAGCGCCTGGCCGCCGCGTGCCAGGCACTGCACGATGGCCTGCAGGTACACCTCGGTCTTGCCGCTGCCGGTCACTCCGTCCAGCAGGAAGGGCTGGAAGCCGTCAGCGCTGTTGATCGCGGCGACGGCGGCGGCCTGTTCCGGGTTCAGGCGGGGTCCCGGCAAGGGCTGGGCGTGCTGCGGGGCCACGCTCAGCCCGATGCGCTCGACCAGGCCGCGCTTGGCCAGGCTGCGCGCTGCGCCGCGCCAGTCCTCCATGCGTGCGCCCAGCACGTCCTCGTCCACCACGGCGTCGGCCAGCAGCTCGGCCAGTTGCCGTGGGCGGCTGCCGGCCCGCAGCCGGTCGCGCTGGGCGTGGCCGTCGGCGGTCAGCTGCCAGCCCCAGTGGTGGGTGTCCGGCAGCGGATCGCCCTGGCGCAGGGGGGCGGGCAGGGCGGTGCTGAGCACCTCGCCCAACGGGGCATGGGTGTAGCGCGCCAGCCACTGCAGGCTCTGCCACAGCTCGCCCTGGAACAGCGGGGCTGGATCGGCCCAGGCCAGTGCCTGGCGCAGCCCCTGCCCGTCATCCAGCTGGCCATGGCCCGCCACCAGGCCGACCAGCTCGCGGTTGCCGAACGGCACTTTTAGCCGGCAGCCCACCGCGACCTGCGGCGCCGGGCCGTCCGGGGCCAGGTAGTCGAACAGCCGCGGCAGCGGCACGGGCAGGGCGACCTGCAGGGTCGGAATGGGTCCAGGCATCGGGCCAGTGTAGCGGTCCGGTGCCGTGCGCTGGCCGGGGTCGGGCAAGGGCGACAGTCATGGGGCGGACCATAAATGCCACCTAAATATCGGTGTCTATTGGAGATTCAGTCTTATCCACATCTTCTGTGGATAACGTTGTGCGTTAACGGTATACGAGGCGCTCCAATGCCGATGGCAACGGCGTTACGCTCGGGTTGGTCAAAAAATAGCCACATACAAAAGTATATTTAAATCAATACTTTGCATGTGAAACAAAGCTGAAACAGGGTGAATGGCCACCGTCACAGGGGTTTTCCCGCAGGGTTTCTTGACGCTGTGCACAACCTGCAGCACGAAGCGCCCGGCGGCGCAAGTCCTGCCGGCCATCGATGGGCTGCCGCTATCATTCCGATAGATCCCTGGAGTGACTGATGACGGCTGCGCCCGCCCCTGTTTCCCCGACTGCGGCCGCTGCGCTGTCGGCTTTCCTGCGAGGCGTCGAGCGCCGTGCCCTGGTGGTTGCTGAACTGCAGTGTGGTGATGCCGCGCGTGCCGAGCAGGCCCTAGTGGCGGTGATGCGCGCCTTCACCGCCGTGGCCAGCGACCTGCCGATGGCACAGTGGCCACCCCGCTTCTGGGCCCTGCTCGCCCAGCGCCAGGCGTTGCGTGAACCGGCCGGAGGCCATTGGCCGGCACCGCTGCAGCACCTGGGTACGCTGCCGCCGCTGCCGCGCCTGGCCCTGCTGCTGCGGGTGGGGGGCAGCCTGGATGAAGGCATTGCCGCGCGCGTGCTTGACCAGGAGGAGGCGCATTACCAGGCCCTGCTGGCCCAGGCCTGCCCGCGTGACGGCCGTGGCCAGCCCGATGCGGTGGCCTGGCGTGCCGTGGCCGAGCGGGTGCAGCAGCAGGTGCGTGAGCTGCCGCTCAAGCGCCTGCAGCAGTTGCAGCAGCCGGCCGCGCCGCCGGCGCCGGGCAGCAAGGACAACAACAGCCGCAGCTGGCGTGCCCCCGTGGCGGACGAACGTCCCGCCCCCCGGCGCCGTCGTGGGGGCGGCCGCCCGCGCTGGCGTGGCCCGGCCATCCTGCTGGGCACGGTGGTGGTGCTGCTGCTGGCCGCACTGGGCTGGCGTCACTGGCAGGGCCGCACGGTGGCCGCCGCGGGCGATCTGCCCGACGGGGTCGTGGCGGAAGCCGGCCCGGTCAGCGTGGAAGCGCTGCCGGACAGCACGGTCAGCCCCGGGCCTGCCGCCGCCGGGGCGCAGGCGGCCGAGGATGCCCAGATGCTGGCCGATCGTGATTCGGCCCTGGTCCCCGATGCGGACCTGTATGCCTGGATGGCCGCCGGTGGTCCGCTGCCGGTGGACGAATCCACTCCAAAGCCCACCCGCCCCGAGCCGGTGGGTGCCGCACTGGAGACGGCGGCGGCTGATGAATAAGATGCTGCTGCCGATCCTGCTGCTGGTGCCGGCGCTGGCCGCTGCCACCCCCAACAACCGCCTGCCGGTGCCGTTGCCCGCCCCGGATAGCAGCACCGCCGTCGGGCCGGCCCCGTGGCAGCAGCTGGACCCGGCGCAGCAGCGCCAGCGGCGCACCGACTACGCGGCATGGCGGGCCCTGCCGGACAGCGAGCGCGAGCACATCCGCCAGGCCGCTGCGCGCTTCAACGCCCTGCCGGCCGACCAGCAGCAGCGCCTGCGCACGCAGTTCAACGCCCAGGACCAGGCCTTCCGCGATGGCTGGCGCCTGGGGCCGCAGCTGGGCCTTGCGTTCCCGAAGCTGCAGGGCCTGTTCGGGTTCGTGCCCGCCGGGGAGCGCGAGGCCACGCTGGCCGTGCTGCGCCAGCTCAGCCCGGCACAACTGGTCCAGTTGTCACTGGTGGCCCAGCGCACTCCGCCACAGGATCGCGACAGCGTACGCAGCGCGTTCCTGGCGGTGCCAGCGGCCGAACGCGACAGCTGGCTCAAGCGTCAGGCCGGGCAGTAACCCCATCGGGGCCGGACAGGCCCCTTTTTGGTGCCGCCCGCGCGTAAAATGGCGGCCCGCTACCCGGTGCCTGTGCCCTTCGCGCGCAACCGTAGTCGCGTCCTGCAACGCCATGTCTACCGCAACCCCCTCGCCGCGCTTCAGCAAGGAAGTCGGCGCGACCGGTCTGCTCGCCCTGCCTCTCGTGCTCGGGCATGTATCGACCGGTCTGATCTCCTTCGTCGACAACGTCATCGCCGGCCACCACGGCACCCAGACCCTGGCCGCAGTCACCATCGGCACGGCCCTGCTGTGGCTGCCGATGCTGATCCCCATCGGTACGCTGATCTCGCTCACCGCCTCGGTATCGCAGCTGCACGGTGCCGGCCGCGAGCGCGAGATCGGCCCCCTGTTCCGCCAGGCGCTGTGGCTGGCGCTGGGCCTGGGGCTGATCATGTTCACCTTCCTCACGGTGGTGCCGCCGCTGCTGCCGGCCTTCGGCATCGCGCCGGACATCGTGCCCGGCGCCACCGGCTTCCTGCATGCCGTGCGCTGGGGCGGGCCCGCGCTGACGCTGTATTTCTGCATGCGCTACCTCAGCGAAGGCATGCACTGGACGCTGCCGACCATGCTGCTGGGCTTCGGCGGCCTGCTGGTGCTGGCGCCGATGGGCTACGTGCTGGCCAACGGCAAGCTTGGCTTCCCGGAACTGGGCGCCGAGGGCCTGGGCATGGCCTCGGCCATCATGATGTGGCTGCAGGCCATCGCGTTTGCCACCTACCTGTGGCGGACCAAGCGCTTTGCCCACCTGCAGCTGTTCTCGCATTTCGAGCCGCCGCGCCTGCCTGCCATCTGGGACCTGCTGCGGACCGGCCTGCCGATCGGCATCACCGTGCTGATGGAAGGCGGCCTGTTCATCGTCACTGCGCTGCTGATCGGCCGCCTGGGCGCCAACGAGGCGGCCGCACACCAGATCGCCATCAACGTGGCGCAGCTGTGCTTCATGATCCCGATGGGCGTGGCCGAAGCGACCACCGTGCGCGTGGGCCATGCGGTCGGCCGTGGCGATGGCTTCGGCGTGCGCCGCGCGGCCTGGGCCGGCTACGCGATCATCATGGGCACGCAGACACTGTCGGCGGCCGTGCTGCTGTTCGGCCACGATGCCATCGTCGGTGTCTACACCAACGACCTGGCCGTGGCCGGGCTGGCCTCCACCCTGCTGCTGTATGCGGCCACCTTCCAGTTCCCCGACGGCATCCAGGTGCTGTCCGCCGGCGCGCTGCGCGGGCTGAAGGACACCCGCGTGCCGATGTTCATCGCCATGTTCGCCTACTGGGGCCTGGGCATGCCGCTCGGTGCCGGCCTCGGCCTGGGCTGGGGCATGGGCCCGCAGGGCATGTGGATCGGGCTGATCGTCGGCCTGACCGCCGCGGCGGTGCTGATGGGCTGGCGCCTGTACCGCAGCAGCGCCCGGATAGGGCAGTCATCGTTGACGTGACTGTCCACGCCGTTGCCCGATCATGACCGCCGCACCCCTGACTTGTGTCCGATGCCGCCACGACCGGCATTGTCTAAGCTGATCCAGCACATACACTGGCATGACGCCAACCGGAGCAATCCATGAATCAACCCGTGCCCCCACTGCCCCCGCTGCCCCCCGCGCGCCGCAACCCGGTCGCCAGCTTCTTCGTGGGCCTGTGGGACGTGATGAACTTCACCCGCCGGTTGATCCTCAACCTGCTGTTCTTCGGCCTGCTGCTGCTGATCCTGATCGGCATGGTCGTGGCCGCCGGCATGGGCGCCAGCGGCAGCAAGGCGCTGCAGGACCGCACCACCCTGGTGATCGCACCGGAAGGCCGCCTGGTCGAGCAGTTCAGTGCCGACCCGGTCAGCCGCGCGCTGGCCAAGGTGGTGGGCGACAACGGTGCCGAGGAAATCCAGCTGCGTGACCTGATCCGGGTGATCGAGGCCGCCAAGGATGACAAGAAGATCGAGCGCGTCGTGCTGGAACTGGACAAGCTGCAGCCGTCCGGTTTCGCCTCGCTGCGCGAAGTGGCCGCCGCGCTGCAGGAGCTGCGTGCCTCGGGCAAGCAGATCGTGGCCTTCAGCCAGAGCATGAGCCAGGCGCAGTACCTGCTGGCCGCGCAGGCCGACGAGGTCTACCTGGACCCGATGGGGTCGGTCGTGCTGGAAGGCCTGGGCCGTTACCGCCAGTATTTCCGCAGCGGCCTGCAGGACAAGCTGGGCGTGGACGTGCACCTGTTCAAGGTGGGCGAGTACAAGTCGGCCGCTGAACCGTACGTGCTGGATGCGGCCTCGCCGGCCTCCAAGGAAGCCGACCTGTACTGGATGAACGACGTGTGGCAGCGCTACCTGGGCGACATCGCCAAGGCACGCCGCCTGGACCCGGCACAGCTGGCCGCCGGCATCGACACCCTGCCCGAAGGCATCGCCGCCGCCGGTGGCGACCTGGCCAAGTTCGCGCTGCAGCAGAAGCTGGTCACCGCGCTGAAGACCCGCGAGGAGTTCGAGGACCTGATGATCGAGCGCGGCGTGGCCGACGACGATGCCGACGGCGGCTTCCGCAGCGTCAACCTCGATGCCTACCAGACTCTGGTCGATGCCCGCCGCAACCCGGTGGATACGCGTCCGCAGGTGGCGGTGGTGGTCGCGGCCGGCGAGATCAGCGGCGGCGATCTGCCGGCGGGCCGCATCGGCGGCGAATCAACCTCGGCGCTGCTGCGCGAAGCGCGTGACGACGACCAGGTGAAGGCCGTGGTGCTGCGCGTGGATTCGCCCGGCGGTGAAGTGTTCGCTTCCGAGCAGATCCGCCGCGAAGTGGTGGCCCTGCAGGCCGCCGGCAAGCCGGTGGTGGTGTCGATGGGTGACCTGGCCGCCTCCGGTGGCTACTGGATCAGCATGAACGCCGACCGCATCTATGCCGATCCCTCGACCATCACCGGTTCGATCGGCATCTTCGGCATGATCCCGAACTTCAACCGTGCGCTGGACAAGATCGGCGTGCATACCGATGGCGTGGGCACCACCCGCTTTGCCGGTGCCTTCGATGTCACCCGCCCGATGGACCCGGCCGTGGGCCAGGTCATCCAGTCGGTCATCGACAAGGGCTATGCCGACTTCACCGGCCGCGTGGCCGAAGCGCGCAAGAAGCCGGTCGAGGCCGTGGACGAAGTGGCCCGTGGCCGCGTCTGGAGTGGTGCGCAGGCCAAGGAACGGGGCCTGGTCGACGACTTCGGCGGCCTGAAGGAAGCGGTGGCCGATGCGGCCGGCCGCGCCAAGCTGGGGGCCACCGACAAGTACCGCGTGCGCTACATCGAAAAGGCCGCCTCGCCGTTCGCGCAGTTCGTCAGTGGTTTCGCCGGCAGCCGCGCCGGTGCGTGGATGCTGTCCGATTCGGGCATGGCGCGCATGATGCTGGCCCGCACGATGCCGGAAATGGATACCCAGCTGCGCTTCGTGGAGAACGCGGCCCGCGACAAGGGCAACGGCGCCCCGGTCAAGGCTCTGGCCTACTGCTTCTGCGGGTTCTGACCGGGTAACGCATCCACGCAGGGCGTGGATCGGCTGGAAACCAGAACGCCCGGCTTTGGCCGGGCGTTTTTTTTGTCGGGTACCGCCGGGCGTGGCCTGGTGCCTGCCGCGCTACTGCGCGTCGGCCGCGGCCTGCTGTTCGCGCTTGGCCGCATCGTCCACGGTCTTCTGCACGCCTTTGGCGCGGTCCAGCGGCGCGTTGACCGCCTGGCGCAGCGCCTGTGGTTCCGGCGGCTTGTCACGGTCGGGCGTGGGCGGGCGTTGGCAGGCGGCCAGCAGGGGAAGCAGGCACAGGGCCAGGGACAGGGCGCGCATGGCGTTACTCCACGGTGGCGGTGAGGCGAGTGTGCCACCGGCGGCGGCCGCGCACCGTGAGCGCGTATCCTTGCGGCAACGAAACCGGTTGGGCGCAGGCCCGGAGGAAGCATGAACCCGCAGCGTTGGCGCCTGGATGGACAGACCGCCCTGATCACCGGGGCCAGTGCCGGCATCGGCCTGGCGATCGCCCATGAACTGGCCGGTTTCGGCGCCGACCTGATGATCGTCGGGCGCGACCTGGATGCGCTGGAATCGGCGCGCGACGAACTGCTCGATGCCTATCCCCAGCACCAGGTGCATGCGCTGGCGGCCGATGTGTCCGATGACGAGGACCGCCGGCAGATCCTGGACTGGGTGGAGGACCATGCCGACGGCCTGCACATCCTGGTCAACAATGCCGGCGGCAACGTCACCAAGGCGGCGACGGAGTATTCCGAGGACGAATGGCGCGGGATCTTCGAGACCAACCTGTTCTCGGCCTTTGAACTGGCGCGTTATGCGCATCCGCTGCTGGCCCGCCACGCGGCGTCGAGCATCGTCAACGTCGGCAGCGTATCGGGCCTGACCCATGTGCGCAGCGGCGTGGTGTACGGCATGACCAAGGCGGCCATGCACCAGATGACGCGCAACCTGGCGGTGGAGTGGGCCGAGGATGGCATCCGGGTCAATGCCGTGGCCCCGTGGTACATCCGCACCCGTCGTACGTCCGGTCCGCTGTCCGACCCGGACTACTACGAGGAAGTGATCGCACGCACGCCGATGCAGCGCATCGGTGAGCCGGAGGAAGTGGCCGCTGCGGTGGGCTTCCTGTGCCTGCCGGCCGCCAGCTACGTCACCGGCGAATGCATCGCCGTGGACGGTGGCTTCCTGCGCTACGGGTTCTAGCCAGCAGATCGGGGGCGCTGGATCCACGCCCTGCGGGGATGGCGCGGTCCATGGCGCCAGGCGCTTTGCCCGGTACTGGCGGTTACTGCGGTACCGGGCAATGACTGGCCTGCAGCACGCCCTGCAGGCGCTGGCGTTCGGCCTGCGCGGCGGCCTGGTTGTCCGGCGTGGCGAAGCGTTCGCGGCCGCGGGCATCGCGGAAGCGCTGCTGCCAGGTGCCACAGGCCTGCTCGGCCGGCACTTCGGTGCAGGTATCGCGCACGACTTCGCAGCTGGCCGCGTTCACCGGTGTCGCACCACCGCCCAGTCCGCTGATGGCCAAGGCCACGCAACGGGGCGGGGCGGGTTCGCGCTCGTGCAGGTAGCGGCCGCCATCGGCGCCCTGGCACTGGAAGATCGGCGGCAGGGGAAGCGCCGCAGCGGCATCGGCATCCGCGTCGACGGCCGGTTGGGCGCGCGGCAGCAACGCGCTGTCGAGGATGGCGTCGCCTCCCTCATGCTCGACCATGCGCGCTTCCATGATCGTGCGTTCTTCGCCGGCGCGTGGTGGTGCGGGGGGCGGTGCGGCGGTGGCCGCCGCTGCCGTGTCGGCTGCCGGGGCCGCGGCACGAGGCGCGGTGTCGGGCACTGTCAGGATGCGCTGCTGGCTGCCGGCGGGGCAGGGCGTGCGCTGCAGGGTGGGGACACCGTCGCCGGACGCACAGCGGTAGATGACGGTGTCCTGGGCCAGCGCGGTGCCTGGCAGCAGGCACAGGGCCAGCCAGAAGAATCGGTTCATGCGTGCAGGGTACACCGCGCCGGTGCAGGCCTAGCGGCGCCCGCAGTCCTGCGCGATGCGGGCATCGATGCTGCGCTGTTCGCGGGTGATGGCCGTGCGTTCACTCTGCAGGGCACTGTTGTAGCGCCGGTCCAGTTCCCAGCGGCGGTCGTCCAGGCGCGCGCAGACTTCCTGCTGTGGCAGCGCATGGCAGGTGTCGCGGACCAGGATGCTGCCAGCGGGCAGGCTCACCCCGACACCGACCGAGGGCGGGTGCGGATACCCGCCCGGCCCACGCAGCGGCTCGGCGCCGGCAACCTCGGCCGGCCTGACCGGTGCGATGCCGCCGCCGCGCCCGTCCCAGGGCCGGCGATGCGGCGCCCAGGCCGTGGCCCACAGCGGCACCCAGCGTGGGTTGCCCTCGTTGCTGTCGCTGACGTAGCGGTCACCGTCCTGGCTGATGCATTCGTACATCGGCTGCGGCGGCTGCACGAACACATGGCGCACTTCGCGTTCGGGCCGGGGGGCGGCTGCGTCGGCGGGCGGGGCATCACTGCGTACCCCCCGCGGTGCCGGATCACGCGGGCGCTGCAGGTCGCGGACTTCCTGCCTGCCCTGGCTGCATGGGCGGTCCTGCAGGGACACGCTGCCGGTGCTGCTGACGCAGCGGTACACGCGCACCTCATCGGCCGTGGCCACGGTGGCCGCGGGCAGGCACAGGCCCAGCAGCAGGAGCAGGCGCAGCAGGTTCATGGGCGCAGCGTGCGTGAAAGCGGGCGGCCGCGCAATCACCGGGTCAGGACCGCAGCACCTGGCCGCTCAGGGCATCGCGGATCGGCGTGGGCTGGGCCAGGCCGCCGGTATCGCCATCGAGGATGCCATCGAGCAGGCGCAGCAGGCGCGGGTCCAGTTCGGCGCGCGCGCGCGCGGGGGGCTCGCCGGCCAGGTTGGCACTGGTGGACACCAGCGGACCGCCCCAGGCACGGCACAGCGCCGCCACCAGCGGGTGGTCGCTGATGCGCACGGCAATGCCGCTGTGCTCGCCGGTGATCCAGCGCGGCGCGCGCGGGCCGGCCGGCAGGATCCAGGTATTGGCGCCTGGCCAGCTGGCCAGGACTTCGCGCTGGCGCGCATCGGGCAGCGCGTGCAGGTGCACCCAGTGCTGCAGCTGCGGCAGCTCGGCGGCGACCAGGATCATGCCTTTCTCGATCGGCCGCTGCTTCAGCCGCAGCAGGGCATGCACGGCGGTTTCATGGCTGGGGTCGCAGCCCAGGCCCCAGACGGCCTCGGTGGGGTAGGCGATGACGCCGCCCGCGCGCAGGGTCGCGACGGCGGTGTCCAGGGTGAGTTCTTTCATGGGGGCGACGTGCCGGGCCGGGACGGCCGGCCTGTGGGCCGATTATCCTCCCCGCGCGTGCACAACGGGTGGATCCTGTGGGGGCTGGCCGGGCGCCTGGTGGGGCGGACCTGGGTCCGCGCACCCCCTCATCCACGCAGGGCGTGGAGCTACTTCTTGACGGCCTTTTTCACGGCCTTCTTGGCTGCCTTTTTGGCCGGTGCCTTCTTGGCGGGGGCTTTCTTGGCAGCGGCCTTCTTCGGCGCGGCGTCCTTCTTCACCGCTTCCTTCTTCACCGCCGCCTTCTTGGCCGGGGCCTTCTTCGCAGCGGCCTTCTTGGCGCCGAAGCCCTTGCGCACCGGCTTGCCGGTTTCTTCCATCAGCTGCTGCACTTCGGCCAGGGTCAGCGAGGCCGGTTCGCGATCCTTGGGGATCTTGCCGTTCATCTTGCCGTCGCTGATGTACGGGCCGAAGCGGCCGTTCAGCACCTGGATGTCGCTGCCGTCGAATTCCTTGATGATCCGGTTGCGCGCGATCTCTTCCTTCTCTTCGATCAGGAACACGGCGCGGGCCAGGTCGATGGTGTACGGGTCATCTTCCTTCTTCAGCGAGGCATAGGTGCTGCCGCGCTTGGCGAACGGGCCGAAGCGGCCGATGCCGACGCTGACCGGCTCGCCGTTGTCCTCGCCCAGGGCGCGCGGCATCAGGAACAGTTCCAGCGCGTCTTCCAGGGAAATGGTGTGCATCGACTGGCCGGGGCGCAGCGAAGCGAACTTGGGCTTCTCCTCGGCGTCCTCGGCGGTGCTGCCGATGGCCGCATACGGCCCGAACCGGCCCAGCCGCACGCTGACCGGCTTGCCGGTCTTGGGGTCGGTGCCCAGCTCGCGCGCGCCACTGGCTTCGGCGCGGTCGACCGATTCCTTCTTGTCCTCGACCAGTTCCTTGAACGGTTCCCAGAAGCGCGACATCAGCGGGATCCACTCTTCCTCGCCACGCGAGACGGCATCGAGCTCGTCTTCCAGCTTGGCGGTGAAGTCGTAGTCCACGTACTGGGTGAAATGGCTGGACAGGAACTTGGACACCGCGCGGCCGACGTCGGACGGGCGGAAGCTGCGGCCTTCCATTTCCACGTACTTGCGGAACAGCAGGGTCTGGATGATCGAGGCGTAGGTCGAGGGACGGCCGATGCCGTACTCTTCCAGCGCCTTCACCAGCGCCGCTTCGGTGTAGCGCGGCGGCGGCTGGGTGAAGTGCTGCTCGGCCAGGACGCGTTCCAGCGGCACGCGGTCGCCGGGCTTCATCGCCGGCAGCTTGCGGCCTTCGTCTTCATCCTCGGCGCTCTTGTTGTCCTTGCCTTCCTCGTACACGGCCAGGAAGCCGGGCACGACCACGGTGGTGCCGCTGGCGCGGAACACGTGCTCGCTGCCGGCCGACAGGTCGACGCTGACGGTGTTGAGCGTGGCCGGGATCATCTGGCAGGCCACGGCGCGCTTCCAGATCAGCTCGTACAGGCGGCGCTCGTCGTCGCTGAGGAAGCGCGCGACCTGGGACGGGGTGCGCAGCGCCGAGGTCGGGCGCACCGCTTCGTGCGCTTCCTGGGCGTTCTTGGACTTGGTCTGGTAGGTGTTGGGCTGGTCCGGCAGCGACGCGATGCCGTAGTCACGGGCGATCACGTCGCGGATCTCGGCCAGCGCGTCCTGCGACAGGTTCACCGAGTCGGTACGCATGTACGAGATCAGGCCGACGGTGCCTTCATCGCCAATGGCCACGCCTTCGTACAGCTTCTGCGCCACCTGCATGGTCTTGCGGGTGGTGAAGCCGAGCTTGCGCGAGGCTTCCTGCTGCAGGGTGGAGGTGGTGAACGGCGGCGCCGGGCGGCGCTTGCGTTCCTTGCTGGCCACGTCGGTGACATGCAGCGCGCCCTGCGCGGCCTGCTGGATGCGCAGGCGTGCCGCTTCAGCGGTGTCGCCGTCGGTGATGGTGAACTGCTCGAACTTCTGCCCGTCCAGCTTGATCAGCTTGGCGTTGAAGTGCTGGCTGGGGTGTGCGCACTCGGCGGCGATCGACCAGTATTCGCGGGCGATGAAGGCTTCGATCTCCTCCTCGCGCTCGACGATCATGCGCAGCGCCGGGCTCTGCACGCGGCCGGCGGACAGGCCGCGCTGGACCTTGCGCCACAGTACCGGGGACAGGTTGAAGCCGACCAGGTAGTCCAGCGCGCGGCGCGCCTGCTGGGCATCGACCAGGTCGCTGGCGATCGCGCGGGGCTGGTTGATGGCTTCCTTGATGGCGCGCGGGGTGATTTCGGTGAACACCACCCGCTGCATGGGCTTGTCCTTGACCAGCCCGCGTTCCTTCAGGATCTCGGCGATATGCCAGCTGATCGCCTCACCCTCGCGGTCCGGGTCGGTCGCCAGCAGGATGTCGTCGGCGCCCTTGGCGGCCTTGGCGATGGCATCGACGTGCTTCTCGTTCTTGTCGATGACGTCGTAGTGCATGGCGAACCCGTTGTCCGGGTCGACCGCGCCTTCCTTCGGAATCAGGTCACGCACATGCCCATACGAGGCCAGGACCGTGTAGTCCTTGCCGAGGTATTTGTTGATCGTCTTGGCCTTGGCGGGCGATTCGACGATGAGCAGGTGCTTGGGCATGTCGGAGGAGGTCTGTGGGCGGACCGGGGGGGAGGGGCCGCTAGGGTGGAGCAAATGGACGCATTAGTGAAGCGGCCACGGCGAAATCCATAAACCGAACGCCCGGGTGTGGACCGGGCGTTCAGGTTTCCCTACTAGTGGAATCACGCCCGGGCCGCCCCTGTCAAGCGGCCGGATGTGAGGATGGCCTCAGGCCATCTTGGCGATGTAGCCGATGAAGACAGCCAGCAGGGCCAGCAGGACCAGCAGGCCGATGCCGCCCAGCACCAGCACGATGACGGTGGCCGTGCCCAGTTCCTTGCGCTGCAGGTGGGGCTGGTCGGTGAAGGCCCAGCGATCGACGACCACGGTGTCGCACATCATGTCGTGCAGGGCCTGCTTGCGGTCGGTGAAGGCGGCCATCACATAGCCGATGCACAGCACCAGGCTGCTGACGATGGTCGCGAAGAAGCGGCCGACGCCGCGCAGGAAGGTGATCCGCTCGCCATCCGGGCGCACCACCTTGATGCCGATGGCCATCTTGCCGGGCGTGGCGCCGCCACGGGACGCATGGAAGCCGGCGTAGTAGGCCACGCCCAGCGCCAGCGTCACCAGCAGGTTCACGATCTGGGCCAGCACGCTGCCGGCGGTCTCGCCTGCGGCCACGCTGGCCACGCCACCCACGGCCAGCACCACCACCACCGCCACGATCCAGGTCGCCACGGTGACGATGACGTAGTCGATCAGGTAGGCGGCCACGCGCTTCCAGAAGCCGGCATAGACCACTTCGCCCCCGCTGACGTGCTGGGCGGCATAGGCGGCCGAGGACGGGGCACTGTACGGGGAACTGCTCAGGGCGCCGGTGCCGGGCAGGGGCGCGGTACCGTTGTCGATGGCCGTGTAGTCGCCGCGCAGGTCGATGCCGTTGCCGGCGTCGGTGCTGGCCGATGCCAGCGTCTGCAGGCCCAGTTCGTCCACCACCTGGCGCAGTGCGGCCCATTGCGGCATTCCTTCGCGCCAGACCAGGGTGTCCAGGGACAGCTGGGCGCGCTGGAAGCGCTGGCGGATGTCCTCCACCGGGAACGGGCCGTGGCGCTGCTGGCCTTCTGCGTAATACCACTCAGTCATTGCATCTCCCCCGGTTTCGGGTCGTCCTTGGATCGGGATGGGGCGGGCCGGCTATCAGCCCCGGCACTGCAGCGGCAGTACCTTGTCCGGGCTTTCACCGCTGCATTCCCAGCGGTTGCCCTCGCGGTCGTATTCCAGCCACAGCAGGTCGCCATCGATGGGCTCGCCGGGCACGGCAAGCGCGGCTTCGATACCGCAATGCCCGCTTTCGAAGCGGCCGATGTTGACCGTGGCCAGGCCGTTGCTGGTGAAGTCGCCCGGGGCCGGGAAGCCGGCATCGTTCTCGTTCGGGCAGCGGCCGTTCTGCAGGGTGAATTCTTCCACCTGTGCCTTCAACGGCCCCAGGGTGGCCACCGCGCCGGCCACCTTGGCACGCACGGTGTACTCCTGGTAGGCCGGCAGGGCGATGGCCGCCAGGATGCCCAGCACCGCGATCAGCAGCAGGAGCACGCCACCGATGACGATCGCGATGATCGCACCGCTGGACAGGCCTGATTTCGCCGGTGCCGCCGAGGCGGGGGCAGGCGGGGCAGGGCTGGCATAGGGGGTGTCCGGCAGGGAAGGGGGCGCCGGTGGGGCCGGGGGCAGCGGTGGCTGCGCATCCACGGCCGGAACGATCAGGCCCAGTTCGTCCACGACGGCGCGCAGGGGCTGCCACTGCGCCATGCCGTCGCGCCAGACAAGGGTGTCCAGGCTGACCTGGTTGCTGCGGAACAGTTCCACCAGTTGCCCGGCCGGAACCGGGCCCTGTTGGCGGTTGCCTTCTGCATGGAACCACTCACTCACGGGGACGCTCCTGAATGCGCAAGGGCCCCAGTGTACGGTCAATGCAGCGGTTCTGGCTCGTCCATGAACATCTGGGTTTCCATCCAGGCGTAGGCCGCCTCGGCCCCGGGCTGGTTGAACAGGACCATCAGCACGACCCACTTCAGGTCGTCCAGGTCCAGTTCGTCCTGGTCCAGCGCCATGGCACGATCCAGCACCAGTTCACGCTGGCCCGCATCGAGGATGCCGTGCTGTTCCAGATACAGCAGGAAGCCACGGCATTCCACGTCCAGCTTGTCCAGTTCCGGGCCATGGTAGATGCGCACCGGGCCATCGACCCGTGCCTGGGCCACGCTGGGGCGCTGCGCGGCCAGCGCATCGAGCCAGTCGAAGGCCTTGTTGATCTCGGTGGGGCTGAAACCGGCCTGGATCAGGCCGTTCTGGAGCGAATCGCGGTCACGGATCAGGTCCGCATCTTCGCTGAAATAGTGTTCAAACAGGTACAGCAGTACATCCAGAATGCTCTCTTTCATTGCCCCTCGGCCTGCGTCGGCGGACGCTGTGGAGGTGAAGAAACTAGGGACGTCGACAGTAGCGGCCGTGTACGGACACCACGATTCCCGCCAGTTCCATGGCCAGCAGCATGGAGGACACCTCCGGCGCCGTCAATCCGCAGCGCGCGATCAGTGAATCCATACCGGTGGGGTCGTGGTCCAGCGCGCGCCACAAGCACTGGTAGTGGGGGTTGTCGGCCCAGCCTGCCGGCAGGGTCGCCGGCGCTGCCTGTTCAGTGGGGGCGGCCAGCTGCTTTCGCAAGGCCGGCAGGTGGTGGGCCAGGACCGGGGCGAGCAGGGCCAGGACTTCATCCGGGCCTTCCACCAGGGCCGCGCCCTCGCGGATCAGGCGATGGCAGCCCTGTGAACGGGGGTTGAGCACCGAGCCGGGCACGGCGCAGACCTCCCGGCCGGCCTCGGCGGCCAGGCGGGCGGTGATCAGCGCGCCGGAGCGGTGGGCGGCCTCGATCACCACGGTGGCCAGCGCCAGCCCCGCCACCAGCCGGTTGCGGGCGGGGAACTGGCCCGGGCGTGCCGGCGTACCCGGCGGGTATTCGCTGAGCACGACGCCCTGGTGGGCGATGCGCGCCTGCAGGGTGCGGTGGCCCGCCGGGTAGGCCTGGTCCGGGCCGGTTCCGATGACCGCCACCGTGGTGCCACCGGCGTCCAGCGTGGCGGCATGGGCGGCCGCGTCGATGCCGGCCGCCAGCCCGCTGACGACGGCCAGTCCGGCGCGGGCGAAATGTGCCGAGAAACGTGCCGCCAATGCGCGCCCGGTGGGCGTGGGGGAGCGGCTGCCCACCACCGCCACCGCCGGTTGCCAGGTCAGTACCGGATCACCGGCGGCAAACAGCGCCAGCGGTGCTTCGGGCAACGTACGCAGCACCGGTGGCGTGGCCGGGGCGTGCAGAGGCAACAGGTGCCGGTCGGGTGCGGCCAGCCATTGCCGGGCGCGGGCCTGTCTGGCCGGATCGGGCCGCCCCAGTGCCGCGCACTGGGGCGGCGTGCAGCCGTGGGCCTTCCAGGCAGCGCTGCCGGCAGCCACCGCCGCCGCGGCGCTGCCGGTAGCCGCCAGCAGCGCCCGCCGGGGCGCGAGCGGGCCGCCGGCCAGTACCAGGGTCAGCAGGGCATCGTCATGGTCCACCCGGCAACTGTGGCGTACAGACGAAGACGGCGCCCTCGGGCGCCGTCGGATGCTGCTGTCAGGTACTGCCGCGCGCTGCGGTCAGTTGGCGTCCGGGTGCTTGCCGGCGTAGCCCACCAACACCGGCTTCACGCCCTGCATGACCAGCGCGTAGCTGACGTTGTCGAAGGTGCGGAACACCATGGCATGCGCGGCGTACTCGTCGGGCAGGTCCACCCGGTTGGCACCGGCGGACAGGCCCTGGGTGTCCTGCGAGGTGGTGGGGTGCTTGATCCGGTCCACCACGTGGCGGCCCTGCCGCCACAGCGAGAACACCGTGCCGTTGTCCACGCCCTGGGCGCGCCCGGCCGACAGCGCGATCACGTCGCGGGGCCCACCGACGATGAACGCATCGGTCACCGCCAGCACGCGCACGTCCAGGCCTTCCACGCCGGCCGCAGGCACATGCGGCACGAACTGCAGGTCGTACGGGGTCGCTTCGACCGGGACCAGGCGGTCACCGGTGCGCACTTCGCGGCCATCGCCATTGTCCTGCAGCAGCAGCGAGGTGACCCCGCGCGGGCCTTCGGCCACCTTGGTCACCGTGCCCACGGTCAGCTGGGCCAGTTCGTAGCCCAGCATCTGGTGGCGCTTGCTCTGCACCGTGAAGGATTTCCATAGGTTGCCGCTGCCGGGAACCACATCGCCACTGGCGGTCAGGTCTTCGGTCGGCTTGGGCAGGCTGTAGCGCACGGTGGGCCGTACCACCGCCCAGCGCTGGCCGGGCTGGGCGCCCTGCAGGCCGTTCACGTAGGCGGTCTGGCCGCTGGTGGCGCGCAGGCGGTTGTCCTCAAGGCTGACCACGTAGGGCAGGTCCTTGATGCTGTCCACCACGCTGAGCTGCTTCAGGAACGGTTCCACCTGGGCCAGCGGAATGGCGTTGATCGGCGCTTCCTGGCGGGGGCCGGGCTGGGCCGTGACCTGCTGGACGCGGTCCAGGTAGGCCAGGCTGAGTACGTCACCGGGATAGATCAGGTGCGGGTTGGCGATCTGCGGATTGGCCTGCCAGATTTCCGGCCAGAGCCAGGGTTTCTTCAGGAAACGCGCAGAGATGTCCCAGAGGGTATCCCCCTTGCGCACCACATAGGTGTCCGGGTGCCCGCCATTCACTTCCACGGCGGTAGCATAGGCAGCCACGGTCAGCATCGCCGCGGCGAAGACCGTACGAAAACGAAGCAACATAAGAGTGTGAGCCCTGATTCCCCAACAGGTTGCCGCACTATAGTCCAGAAACCGGGGCGCAAGGCAAGCGTTGGCGGTAGAATCTGCGACGTATGCCGGCGTACCCGGCCCCCAACCCGGAACCTGCCATGGCCCTGCTCCCCATCCTCGAGTTTCCCGACCCGCGCCTGCGTACCAAGGCGGCGCTGATCGACGCCGCCGAAGTGACCACGCCGGCGTTCCAGGCACTGATCGACAACATGTTCGAGACCATGTACGACGCTCCCGGCATCGGCCTGGCCGCCAGCCAGGTGGATGTGCACAAGCGATTCATGGTCATTGACGTCAGCGAAGAAAAAAATGAACCGCGGGTGTTCATCAATCCGGACATCGTCGCCAAGGACGGGGGACAGGTGTACCAGGAGGGCTGCCTGTCGGTGCCGGGCATCTTCGCCGACGTCACCCGTGCCGACACCATCACGGTGAAGTACCTGGACCGCCAGGGCCAGCCGCAGGAGCTGACCACCGATGGCCTGCTGGCCGTGTGCGTGCAGCACGAGATGGACCACCTGGACGGTAAGCTGTTCATCGATTACCTCTCGCCGCTCAAGCGCGAAATGGTCCGCAAGAAGCTGGCCAAGCAGCGCAAGCACGTGGCGTGACCCCATCGCGGGGCCGCCCTGCGGGGTGGTCCCTGCCCGCGCCGGGGGCGTGGGCCGTACGGCGCCTTGCGATGGCGCCGTTTTTTTTCCCGCACGTTTTCAATCTGCAAGTGGGGTAGCCATGAGGATTGTCTTTGCCGGTACGCCGGAATTCGCGGTGTCGTCGCTGCGCGCAGCGGCACGCCACCATGAAGTGGTCGCCGTGTACACCCAGCCGGACCGACCGGCCGGCCGTGGCCGCGGCCTGGCCGCCTCGCCGGTCAAGCTCGAAGCGGTGTCCCGTGGCATCCCGGTGTACCAGCCCGAATCGCTCAAGGACGCGGCCGCCCAGCAGCAGCTGCGCGACCTGCAGCCGGACCTGATGGTGGTGGTGGCCTATGGGCTGATCCTGCCGCGTGCCGTGCTGGACATTCCCACCCATGGCTGCTGGAACGTGCATGCCTCGCTGCTGCCGCGCTGGCGCGGCGCCGCACCGATCCAGCGTGCGATCCAGGCCGGCGATGCCACCACCGGCGTGTGCCTGATGCAGATGGAAGCCGGCCTGGATACCGGTCCGGTGCTGCTGCACCAGGAAGTGGCCATTGCCGACACCGCCACTGGTGGCCAGCTGCACGACACGCTGGCCGAACTGGGCGCACAGGTGCTGGCCGATGGCCTGGGCCTGCTGCGGGCCGGCATCAAGCCGATCGCACGGCCGCAGCCGGCGCAGGGCGTGACCTACGCGCACAAGCTGGACAAGGCCGAGGCGAAGCTGGACTGGGCGCAGGAGGCGGCCGGGCTGGCGCGTACCGTGCGTGCGTTCAACCCGTGGCCGGTCGCCGAAGCCACCCTGGCCGGCGAACGCGTGCGCATCCACGGTGCCGTGGCGCTGGACCTGGCCCACGGCCAGGCACCGGGCACGGTCCTGGCGGCCAGCCGCGAGGGCATCGACATCGCCTGCGGGCAGGGCGCACTGCGCCTGCGCGTGCTGCAGCGTGAGGGCGGCAAGGCGATCACCGCGGCCGACTACCTCAATGCCCGCCGCGACCTGCGCGTGGGGGCCTGATCCGGTGGCTGCACCCGCTTCTTCCCGCCCGGCGCAGGCCCCGGGCGTTCCGACCCGCCTGCTGGCCACCCGCGTGCTGGCCCAGGTGCTGGGCCGCGGCCGTTCGCTGAAGGCCGAACTGTCCGCGGCGCTGCCGCGGCTGGCCGATGGCCGTGACCGCGCGCTGCTTGAAGCCCTGTGTTTTGCCGTGCTGCGCCGGCGCAATGCCTACGATGCCGCGCTGGCGCAGTGGATGCAGAAGCCGCTGGCCGCGCGTGATGCCGACCTGCGGGCCCTGTTGATGGTCGGTTTCGCCCAGCTGGATGTGCTGGCGTTGCCGCCGCATGCCGCGTTGTCGGCCACGGTCGATGCCGCCCGCGCGCTGGGGCGCGAGCGCCAGGCCGGGCTGGTCAACGCCATCCTGCGCCGCGCGCAGCGTGAAGGCTTCCCCGAGCAGCCGCCGCGTGCAGCGTTCCCTGCCTGGCTGGCGCAGCGCATCGTGCAGGACTGGCCCGGACAGGCCGAGGCGGTGTTCAGTGCCAGCCTGCAGCCGGCCCCGCTGTGGCTGCGGGTGAACCGCCAGCAGGGCAGCCGCGAACAGGCCCTGCAGGCGCTGGCGGCCGCCGGCATTGCCGCCGAGGCATCGCCGATCGGCAGCGACGCCCTGCGCCTGGACGAGGCGGTGGCGGTGAACCAGCTGCCGGGTTTCAGCGATGGCGCGCTGTCGGTGCAGGACCTGTCGGCGCAGCGCGTGGCCGATGCGCTGGCGCCGGCCGCCGGAGCGCGTGTGCTTGATGCCTGCGCCGCACCGGGCGGCAAATCCGCGCACCTGCTCGAGCGCGACCCGACCCTGCGCCTGCTGGCGCTGGACATCGACCCACGCCGCATGCAGCGCATCAGTGACACCTTCGCCCGTACCGGCGTGGGCCAGGCGGCACAGGTGCGTGCGGCCGATGCCGGCCATCCTGCCAGCTGGTGGGATGGCACGGCGTTCGATGCGGTCCTGCTGGATGCGCCCTGTTCGGCCACCGGCATCATCCGCCGCCAGCCCGATGTGCTGCTGCACCGGCGTGCAGAGGACATCGACGCGCTGGTGGCCACGCAGGCGCGCCTGCTCGATGCCTGCTGGAGCGTGCTGCGCCCCGGTGGCGTGCTGGTCTATGCGACCTGCTCGATCCTGTCCGCGGAAAACGCAGCCCAGGTGCAGGCGTTCCTGCAGCGCCAGGCCGATGCGCAGCTGCAACCGCTTGATGCGGGCTTCGGCCACGATGTCGGGGCGGGCCATCAGCGCCTGCCGGGTGAAGACGGCGCCGACGGGTTCTTCTACGCGCGCCTGCTGAAAACCGGCTGACGCCACCGCGGCTGCCCCCACCGCCTTCCCCGCAGGGCCGGGGGCGGGCGGGGCTGCTGCGGGCCGGGGGGCCAAGCGGACGGGCCCGGTTGCCGGTGCCGGCGCACCGGACTCACGCTTCGTTACAGGATCTGCGACGATACTCCGCGACGTTTGCCGTCTGCCGGAATCCGCGCCTCCCGTGCACGGGGGCGGACAGAACTGCCCGCTGATGCCCTTCCGACTGTCCCTGCCCTGCCTGTGATCGCCAACGCTTCTGTGCACTCTCCTCTCGTCCGTTTCCTTGGCTGGGCGTTTGCCGGCATCACCGGGTTGCTGCCGGTCCTGTTGATGACCACCACCGACGGTGGCAGTGCGGGCTACTACCTGCTGGTGCTGCTGGCCGTGCTGCTGCTGGCGCTGCCGCGCGCGCCGGGCCTGCCGGTGCTCGATACCGCCCATCGCCGTGCCTACCTGGGCCTGGGTATCGCCGCGGGCGTGCTGTTGCTGGGGGTGATGGTCAGCCTGCTGGTGCACGGGCTGTGGAAAGGGTCGGAAGTGGAGAAGGGGGCCCGCCTGCTGACCGTGGTCGGCCTGCTGCTGGCGGCGCTGCGCGTGCCGCGTCCGGTGCTGGCGCGGGCCCTGCTGGGCACGCTGCCAGCGGTGTGGTGCGCGGCCGCCACCGTGGGCTGGCTGGTGCTGTCCACCGGCGGCCGCCCGGCCACGGCGCAGTTCAACGCGGTGACCTATGGCGACCTGACCCTGCTGTTCTCGGTCATCTGCTTCTTCTCGCTGGGCATGCAGCTCACCCCGTGGCGGCGTACCGAAACCGTGCTCAAGGTCATCACCTGCGTGCTGGGCGTGGGGGCCTTCCTGCTGACCCAGACCCGCGGCGGGCTGCTGGCCATTCCCTGCTTCGTGCTGATCGGCATCCTGGTGCAGGGCCGGCGCATGAACCTGTACAAGTGGGCCGGTGCGCTGGTGCTGCTGGCGGGCATCGGCGCGCTGGTGGCGCAGGACAGTTCGCTGCGCCAGCGCATCGATGCCGGCGTGAGCGAGTACAGCGACTGCCAGCCCACCCATCTGGCCGATACCTCGGTGTGCATCCGCCTGCAGCTGTGGAACGCGGCCCTGCACATGTACCGCAGCGAGCCCTGGGTGGGCGTGGGCGGGGGCGACCGCTTCCGCCAGGAGCTGGAGGCGCTGGCCAGCCAGCAGAAGGTGTCGGAAATGGTGGCGCGCGACTTCGGCGAAGCCCACAACGACCTGCTGTACTTCATGGCCACCTATGGTGTGCTGGGCGGGCTGGGCCTGGTGCTGACCTACCTGGCGCCGGCCCTGCTGTTCGCGCCGCGGCTGTGGCGTGGCAGCCCTGCCCAGCGCCTGTTTGCCGGGGCCGGCATGGCCATGTGCGTGGGCTTTGCGGTGTTCGGCATCACCGAGATGATGCTGCGTGACATGCGCACCGCCTCGTTCTATGCCGCGTGGATCGGCCTGTTCCTGGCACTGTCGCACCGCCGCGCCGAGGATGCTGCCGATCAGCCCCCGGCCAGCGCTGCGCGGTAACTGGCGTCGGTCGCCTCGGCAAAGTCCTGCACGCTGAACGCACGTTCGGCGTGGGCGCGGGCCGCGATGCCACGCGCATGCAGCGCATCGCGTTCGTGCAGCAGGGCCTGCACCTGGGCGGCGATGGCCGCCACGTCGCGCACCGGCACGACCCAGCCATCTTCGCCGGGGGTGATGTTTTCCGGCAGGCCGGCGTAATCGCTGACCATCACCGGCAGCCCCATGGCCATCATTTCGCGGCACGCGAAGGAAATGGTTTCCACATCGTAGGACAGCACGAAGCCGGCATCGCCGGCGGCGATGAACGGCCGCGGGTCGGCCAGCAGGCCGGCGTGGTGCACCTGTGCGGCCACGCCCAGGGCCTGGACCTCGGCCATCAGGTGCGGTTCCGGATCACGCCCGGCGATGGCCATGTGCACGCGCGTGCGCAGCGCAGGGGGCAGGCGGGCGATGGCACGCGCCAGGTCGATCCAGCCCTTGTGGTCATCGGTGCCGGCATTGCTGACCAGCACCAGCGCAGCGGGGTCCTGCGTCCAGCCGGCACGCAGTTCACGGCCCTGCGCGGCATGCCCCGGGGCGAAGTGCTGCAGGTCCACGCCATTGCGGATGACATCGATCGGCAGGCGGCGGTAAGGCGTATCGAGCAGCAGCCGACGGGTGTGCGCCGATACCGCGATCACCCGGTCGGTACCGAAGCGCGCGCGCCAGGCATTGCCCAGGCTGCTGCTGGATTTGCTGTTGTGCTTGGTGAAGACGATCTTCGGGCGGTTGCGCAGGCCGGACAGGGCCTGCATCACGAAGCGATGGTCGCGCGCACCGTTGGCATGCACCAGGTCGATGCCCCGGTCGCGCACGAGCGCACGCAGCGTGCCGATGTCGCGGCGCTGCTGTGCGAACGTGGCCAGCCCGCTGCCGAAAGCGATCTGCAGCGGACGGGCCGTGCCCTCGGCCGCCACCGTGCGCAGCACGCGGCTGTCGGCCGGGCTGGCCACGTGCAGTTCATGCCGGGCGCCCAGCGCGCGGGCCAGCGAGACGATGTAGGTGGTATGGCCGCCGCCATCGCCTTCGTGGAAATTGGTATAGAGGATTCGCATGGGCAACCCGTTTCAAGCCGGGGTAGTGTGCCATGCGGGGCTCAGGGGGTCTTGTCGTCCGCTGGCGGGTCGGCCACGGCCTGGCCGTTGCCCAGCATCCACAGCATGATGGTCTTCTGCCGCACGTAGTTGGCACGCACATAGGCATAGACCAACCCATGCCAGCCATCGCGGAAACCACCGCGGAACACGAAGCCGCGCCAGAACCGCCAGGCCGGGGCCAGTACCAGCTTGCCCAGGGTGGCACGCTTGCCGCGCGCGAATTCGTGCTCGGCCATCATCCGCGCGTACTTCTCGGTCTTGGCCAGCTGCTGCTGCAAGGAGCGGTAGGGGTAATGGATGAGATCGCCGCGCAGGGTGCCGACGCTGCCATCCACGCTGGCCGCCTCGTGGATCTCGCGCTTGCCGCGCCAGCCACCCTGGCGGCGGTCGAACAGGCGCATCACCCGGTCCGGGTAGGCGTTGCCGTGGCGCAGGAACCGGCCGAAATACTCGGACAGGCGGGCGAAGCGGTAACCGGCATGGCCGGCGAAACCGCCCTCACGGGCCTGCTCGATGGCCGCGCGCAGTTCGGGGCTGATGCGCTCGTCGGCATCCAGGCACAGTACCCAGTCGTGGCGGGCCTGCGCCACGCAGAAGGCCTTCTGGCTGCGGAAGCCCTCGAACGGGCGCTGCAGCACGCGGGCGCCTGCCGCCTCGGCGATGGCCACGGTGGCATCGGTGGAATGGGAGTCCACCACCACGATCTCATCGCAGAAGGCCAGTGAGGCCAGGCAGTCGCCGATGCGGCCGGCCTCGTTGAACGCGATAATGCAGGCCGAGATGCGAGGCCGTTCGATGGGGACGGTCGTGGAGGACATGATGGCCGGGTACCTGTTGTTTGCGACGGAGCGCTACGCGCTGCCTATTCTCGCCCCGTTGGCGCAGGCCTTGCACGCCTCCGGCCAGGAGGTGGCGGCCTGGTTCGAGGACGGCGCGGCCGGCAGCAGCCTGCCGGGGGTGCCCAGCATCGGCCTGAAGCAGGCCCTGGCGATGCGCCCGCGCGCGGTGTTCAGCGCGGCCAACTGGGTACCGACCTTCCTGTCCGGGGCCAAGGTACAGCTGTTCCATGGCTTCAACGTGGAAAAGCGCGACAGCGCGCGTGGCCACTTCCGGGTGCGCGGCATGTTCGACCTGTACTGCACGCAGGGCCCGGCCACCACCACGCCGTTCCGCGAGATTGCTGAGCAGCAGGGCCATTTCGCGGTGGCCGAGACCGGCTGGCCGAAGCTGGACCCGCTATTCCGCGACGATGGCGGCGAAAGTGCCGCGCTGCGCGCGCCGGCCGGCGGTCGCCCGGTGGTCCTGTTCGGTTCCACCTTCACCGAACGGCTGAGCGCGGCGCCGCACCTGCATGCGCAGATCACCGCCGACATCGCCGCCGGTGAACGCTACTGGCTGCTGACCCTGCACCCGAAGTGCCCGCCGGAGCTGTTCGAGCGCTACCGCGCGCTGGCCGGTGCCAACGCGCGCTTCATCGAGCCGGAGCAGGTGATGGCCGCGCAGCGCGCCGCCGACGTGCTGGTCTCGGACACGTCCTCGATCGTTTCGGAGTTCATCGTCCAGCACAAGCCGGTGGTGACCTTCCGCAACCGCGTGCCGAAGCCGCACATGATCGATTTCGACGACCCCGCGCAGCTGCCGGCCATGCTGCAGCGTGCGCTGCATCCCGATGCGGCGCTGCAGGCGCAGATCGTGCAGTACGCCGATGCCATCCACCCCTACCGCGATGGTCGCTCCAGCGAGCGGGTGATCGCCGCCACCGAAGAGTTCCTGTCCGGTGAACTGGGCCGGCTGCGGCGCAAGCCGTTCGGCAGCTGGCTGCGCAACCTGCAGATCCGCAAGGACCTGGGTTACTGGGGCCCCTCACAGCGCTGAGGCGTGCTTACCGGCATTGCGCCCACGCTCTGGGTAGGGGCTCCGGGTTCCGCCATGGATTCATCCAGGCATGGCCTGGATCTACCCGATGCGGGGAGGCCTCGGGTGCTCGTGGCCCGGTAGATCCACGCCGTGCGGGGAGGCGTCGGGTGCTCGTGGTCCGGTAGATCCACACCATGCGGGGAGGCGTCGGGTGCTCGTGGTCCGGTAGATCCACGCCGTGCGGGGAGGCGTCGGGTGCTCGTGGTCCGGTAGATCCACGCCATGCGGGGAGGCCTCGGGTGCTCGTGGTCCGGTAGATCCACGCCATGCGGGGAGGCCTCGGGTGCTCGTGGTCCGGTAGATCCACGCCATGCGTGGATGGGGGCGCCCGCTACCAGCGCAGCTTCCGCCGGGCCAGGGCCCCGCCCAGCTGGTCCATCAGCCTGCGTGCCTGGGCCAGGTCCAGGAAGCGCAGCTGCAGCGGAACATCACCCTGCGCACCGGCGGTATCCAGCACCAGGCTGGCGGTACCCAGCAGCTTGTCCAGCGGGGTGCGCTGCAGCCGCAGGCCCTGCACCTTGTCCAGTTCGGCCCAGCGCCACCAGCGTGTCCACCAGCCGCCGCGCACGGCGACCAGGCGTTCATCCACATGCCAGCCGATACGGGCGATCTGCTGGCGTGCCACCCACAGGGACAAGGGCAGCCAGGCCAGGGCCAGCAGGCCCCACGGGCCCCAGCGCCATACCAGCACGGCGCTGATCAGCGGCACCAGCAGCAGTGCATCCAGGCTCAGCCGCCACCAGCCGCGCTGGGGCACGGGCTGCCACTGCGCGGGCGGCCACTGCACCTGTGGCAACAGGTGCTGCACCAGCGCATCGCACGCCGCCGGCGTGGCCAGCGGGGCCAGTTCGCGCAGCGCCCGCTGCTGGCCATGTTCGCCTGTGCCACCGGCCGCGCTGTCGATGCGCAGCTGGCGGCGCCCGAACAGGCGCTGCAGCAGGGTTTCCTGCAGGGTCCAGGCCTGGATGCGGCGGCGTGCCACGCTGCTGCGGGTGCGGCTGAACATGCCCGACACCACGGTCAGGCGCCGGTCCTGTTCGCCCAGGGTGAAGCCGTGGTAACGCAGCAGTGCCAATGCCACCGACAGCACCCGCAGCAGCAGCCAGCCGGCCAGCAGCACGGCCACGCCCACCAGCAGCAGCGTGGGCAGCCCACCCTGCAGGTGCGTGGCATAGCCGAAGGCTTCGCGGCCGCCACGCTCGATCACGCTGTCGAGCTGGTTGCGGGGAAGCAGCTGCAGCAGGCCACCCACCGCGGCCGCCACCAGCACCCAGCCCCGGTTGCTGAGCAGGCCCAGCCGCACCAGCTCGGCCGTGGGCAGGCGCAGCAGTACCTGGCCGCCGGCATCCGCGTGGGCCCCCGGCAGCGGGGGGGGCACGGCCTGGGCGGCGTCCTGCGCCGCAGTGGGAGCCTGCGCACGCTGGCGCACCAGCTGTTCCAGCGCCAAGGCCTGGTCCAGCCGCAGCACGCGCATCTGCGCTTCCGGTTCGGTGCCGCCGGCCGATTCCAGCCGGACCTCGGCCACGCCGAACACACGGTGCAGCGGGTTCTGCTGCACTTCCACGTTGTGGATGCGCGCGAAGGGAATTTCGCGGCGGTTGCGCGAGAGCAGGCCGCTGCGCACGGTGATGGCATCGGCGCCGATGCGGTAACGGAAACTCAGGTACTGGGCGATGGAGATGCCCACCAGCACCACCAGCACGATCAGCGGGGTGAGGTGTGCCCAGAACGGGTCGCGGTCGCCACGCTGGCCGAACACCACCAGCGCAATCAGCGGCAGCAGGTAGTGGCGCAGCTGCATGAGCAGTACGAACAGCCACGACCACGGGTGCAGCCGGTGGTCGCCACCGTCGGCAGGCAGCGGCGAGGGAAGGGGGGGCGGGTGGCTCACAGGGCGTCGTCGTCCTGGTCGAGCTGGTGGGAGAGCGTGTCACGCAGCCGCTCGGCGTCGGCGACGGCCAGCCCGTGCACGCTGACCGCGCTCATGCGGGTGCCGGCGGTGTGCACCACCAGCGTGGCCAGGCCCAGCGAACGCTGCAGCGGGCCGCGGCGCAGGTCCAGGTGCTGCACGCGCGAAACGGGTACGCGCGATTCCACCTGCCAGAGCAGGTCGCGGCGCAGGCCCAGCCCCTGTGCATCCAGCCGCCAGAACGTGCGTCGGGTGCGGCGGTGGCCGATGAAGGCCATCAGCGCGGCGGCGGCCAGCAGCAGCGCCGCCGCCGCCCACAGCCCGCCGGGCCGGTCGGTGAACCACCACCCGGCCAGCAGCGGCAGGCCCGGCACGAACAGGCCGCCGAGCAGGCCTTCCAGCGCCTTCAGGTGGGCGGCACGGGGCGGCAGGGGCTGCCAGTGGGCAGCAGGGAGGGCATCGGCGGGAAGGTCGTGCACGCAGGCGTCCGTCAGCAGAGGGGCGGGCGGCCCTCATGGCCGCACCGCGCTGACGTTAGCAAATCGCCGCGCTTACTGGGCGGCCTGGATCAGCGCGTCCACGTCCAGCAGGTGGCCGGCACGCGCGGCCTTGGTGCGCAGGTACTGCTCGTTCTCGGTGGTGATCTCACCGGTGACCGGAATGCAGTCCAGCACTTCGATGCCGGCATTGCGCAGGCGCTGCGCCTTGGTCGGGTTGTTGCTGAGCAGGGCCACGCGGCTCACGCCCAGCCCCTGCAGCATCGCCACCGCGCTGCCGTAACGGCGCTCATCGGCGCCAAAGCCCAGCTGCGCGTCGGCATCGATGGTGTCCAGCCCGTCGTGCTGGTAGCCGTAGGCGCGCATCTTGGCGGCGATGCCGGTGCCACGGCCTTCCTGGTCCAGGTACAGCAGCACGCCGCCGCCCAGTTCCTTCAGCTTGAGCAGGCCGCGCCGCAGCTGGTCGCCGCAGTCGCACTTGAGCGAGCCGAACAGATCGCCGGTCAGGCATGAGGAATGCACCCGCACCGGCACCACGGCCGACAGGTCCGGTTCGCCGACGATGATCGCCACCTGGTCGCGCTGGGCCACGCCACCGCGGAACACGGCAAAGGTGGTCATGCCCACATCGCGCAGCGGCACCGGGGTGCGCGCCACCAGTTCGTAATCGTGGACCGCATGCGCGGCGCCCTCGACCAGGTCGCACAGGCCCACGTCGGCCGCACCGTCGAACGCCGTCTCGCCTTCGGCCAGCGGCACGGCCACCATCGCCGGCAGCAACAGGCCCAGGCGGGCCAGTTCCACCGCGCCGGCATCGAAGGCATCGCCGGCGGTCCAGCCCGGCGGCATCGGGCCCGGTTCGCGCAGGTAGCCCAGCGTGGGCAGCGCATCGAAGGCCACGCCCGCCAGCGGCAGGCGCGCACCGTGCGGTGCATCCACGCCCAGCACCCGGGCACGGATGCTGGTCAGGAACAGGTAATGGCGGTCCTGCGCGGCCTGGGCGAAGGCCGCGAAGCTGCGCGCGGTGGCGCTGTCCAGCGCGATCACCGCCAGGCGCTGGCCCTGGTCGTCATGGAGCAGGACCGGGCGGCCGGCACGCAGTTCGGCGACCGCGCGTTCGCAGCGGATCGCGGCCGGGTCACCGAACAGGGAAGAAGCAGCAGGCATGGCAGGACCGGGGGAGGGGGACATCGCTGCTCTCTATGGGGGCTGCCCGGTCGTATTCAACACGGCGGCCAGCCGGCGGCCAGGGCCTCAGTGCGGGTGCCGGTCGGTGGCGTAGGGGTCTTCCTCGCCGCTGCCGGGCGGCCGCAGCGAGTAGCGCTTGTAGGTCCACTGGTACTGCGCCGGATCGCGGCGGGCGATGCGCTCGATACCGGCATTCAGCGCGGCCACGCCCACCTGCGGGTCCGGGTCGGCCACGGCCGGGTCGGCCGGTTCCACATGCAGGGCGAACTGCATGCCCGGGCCGATGCGCTCGCACCAGCCGTACAGCACGGTGGCGCCGGTGCGCTCGGCCAGGCGGTTGACCAGGGTCATGGTCAGTGCCTGCCGGCCGAAGAACGGCACGAATACGCCATCGCCGGCCTTGGGCTGCTGGTCGGGCAGGATGCCGGTGGCGCCGCCTTCCTTGAGCACCTTGAACAGCTGGCGCACGGCCGGGCCTTCGGCCCGCACCTGCTGCACGTTGTCGCCGCCGCGTACCAGCTGCAGGAAGGCGTCGCTGGCTTCTTCCTCCGGCGGTTTGTAGACGATGGCCACCTTGCCGCGCGAGGCCAGCCACTGGTTCAGCAGCTCCCAGTTGCCGAAGTGCGGAGCGGCCACGATCACGCCCTTGCCGCTGGCCAGGGCCGCGTCGTACAGCGCCTCGCCATGGCGCTCGCGCAGGTGCAGGCGCAGGTTGCGCTCGGCCGGGCGGGTCCACAGGGCCAGGGTCTCCACCGCCTGCAGGGCCGTGGAGCGCAGCACCTGCTGGTGCATCCGGGCGCGCTCGGTCGCGCTCACTTCGGGGTAGGCCAGCTCCAGGTTGCGGCGGGTGACCCGGCTTTCGCGGGCGTCCAGGCGGATCCAGGCCCAGGCCAGCAGCCGGGCGAAGCCGCGCAGCACAAGCCAGGGCAGGCGGGTGAACAGGGCGGCGGCGCGGTAGGCCAGCTGGGCTTTGCGGTGCGGATTCATCAGGCCAAGTTTAGGCTATGGTGCCCGGCTGTTCCCTACCGGTGCCGCCCATGCTCGTCCTGATCCAGCGTGTTTCCCAGGCCGCCGTCCATGTCGATGGCCAGGCCGTCGGCCAGATCGGGCCGGGCCTGCTGGCCCTGGTGGGCATGGAGCCGGGCGATACCGAAGCGCAGCTGCAGCGCATGGCCCAGCGCCTGCTGGGCTACCGGGTGTTTGCCGACGATGCCGGCCGCATGAACCGTTCCCTGGCCGATACCGGCGGCGGCCTGCTGCTGGTCAGCCAGTTCACCCTGGCCGCCGACACCCGCTCGGGCATGCGGCCCAGCTTCACCACGGCCGCCCCGCCGGAAGAGGCTGAACGCGGGTTCAATCGATTTGTGGCGATCTGCCGTGAAAATCACGCGCCGGGGGTGGAAACGGGGCAGTTTGGTGCCCATATGGTCGTCAGCCTGGTCAACGACGGCCCGGTCACTTTCCTCCTCCGACCCTGAGCCTGCGGGACCACCGCCCGGCAGGCAGGGCGGCAGGCTGGTATAATGCTACGTTCCCTATTTCCCTCCCAGCCGGTGGCGCGAGCACTACATGGCCAACGAACGTCCTGCCCAATCCGAAATCAAGCAACTGATCAGCAAGGGCCTGGAACAGGGCTACCTGACCTACGCCGAAGTCAATGACCATCTGCCGGACGACATGGTCGACCCGGAGCAGATCGAAGACATCATCGGCATGATCAACGGCATGGGCATCGATGTCCATGAAGTTGCCCCCGATGCTGAAACCCTGCTGCTCAACGACGGCAACACCGGCAACCGCGAGGTGGATGACACCGCCGCTGAAGAAGCCGCCGCCGCGCTGAGCGCACTGGATACCGAAGGTGGCCGCACCACCGACCCGGTGCGCATGTACATGCGCGAAATGGGTACGGTCGAGCTGCTGACCCGCGAAGGCGAAATCGCCATCGCCAAGCGCATCGAAGAAGGCCTGGGCCAGGTGCAGGCCGCCCTGGGCCTGTTCCCGGTCTCGGTCGAATCGCTGCTGCTGGACTACGACGCCCACAAGGAAGGCAAGAAGCGTCTGGCCGAAGTGATCGTCGGCTTCAACGACCTGACCGAAGAAGAGCCGGCCCCGCCGGCGGCCGTCGCGTCCGACGACGGCGATGATGCCGACGCCGATGCCGACGAGGACGAGGACGACGATGTCGACGGCGGCGATGAAGAAGCCGCGCCGACCGGTCCGGACCCGGAAGAAGTGGCTGCACGCATGCAGGCCCTGGCCGATGCCTACGGCGCCTTCAGGAAGGCGGCTGCCAAGGGCGACAAGAAGAACCTGCTGAAGCTGCGCGAAGACATGTCGGCGGTGTTCGTCACCCTGAAGCTGCCGCTGCCGCTGACCGACGTGCTGACCAAGCAGCTGCGCGACACCATGGCCGACATCAAGGCCCATGAGCGCCGCGTGCTGAACCTGGCCACGGTGACCGCGCGCATGCCGCGCAAGGACTTCATCCGTTCCTGGGAAGGCAACCAGACCAACCTGGAGTGGGTGGAAGACGCACTGAAGCGCAAGCAGAAGTGGTCCTCGGCCCTGCGCGATGTGAAGGACCAGATCATCGCCGAGCAGCAGGCCACCATCGACATCGAGAAGGCCACCTCGCTCGACCTGGACGACCTGAAGGAAATCAGCCGCGCGATGGCCTATGGCGAAGCCAAGGCACGCAAGGCCAAGAAGGAAATGGTCGAGGCCAACCTGCGTCTGGTCATCTCCATCGCCAAGAAGTACACCAACCGTGGCCTGCAGTTCCTCGACCTGATCCAGGAAGGCAACATCGGCCTGATGAAGGCCGTGGACAAGTTCGAGTACCGCCGCGGTTACAAGTTCTCGACCTACGCCACCTGGTGGATCCGTCAGGCGATCACCCGCTCGATTGCCGACCAGGCACGCACCATCCGTATTCCGGTGCACATGATCGAGACGATCAACAAGTTGAACCGCATTTCCCGCCAGATGCTCCAGCAGTACGGCCGCGAGGCCACGCCGGAGGAGCTGGCCAAGGAAATGGACATGCCGGAAGACAAGATCCGCAAGGTGATGAAGATCGCCAAGGAGCCGATCTCGATGGAAACCCCGATCGGCGACGACGAGGATTCCCATCTGGGCGACTTCATCGAGGACACCAACGTGGAGTCCCCGATCGAGAACACCACCAACATCAATCTGTCTGAAACCGTGCGCGACGTGCTGGCCGGCCTCACCCCGAGGGAAGCCAAGGTGCTGCGCATGCGCTTCGGCATCGACATGAACACCGACCACACGCTGGAAGAAGTCGGCAAGCAGTTCGACGTGACCCGCGAGCGCATCCGCCAGATCGAAGCGAAGGCCCTGCGCAAGCTGCGTCACCCGAGCCGTTCGGAACAGCTGCGCAGCTTCCTGGATATCGACTGATACCGGGTAGTTGGTGAAGCGTTGAGAGAAACCCCGCCTGGTGCGGGGTTTTTCTTTTTTGGGGTGGTGCTGGGTCGTGTTGGGTGCACGCGAATCTTCCGCTTCCTTTTCCCGCCCAGTAGCGCCAGGCCATGCCTGGCGGATGTTTCCGAAGTCGCGTATGCCCTTTGAACTCTTCGCGCAGTGCCTGCAAGCTGGCTGCGCAGATGCTCAACACATCACGTAGGCGGGCCGGTCATCACCGGTACCGGTGCAGGCGCGCAACAGGTCACGCACACCCCGTGCGGCCTGGTGCGGTGATTCGTTATGCATCTGGAGATACGCCATGAATGATGTAGATCGCGACAGGCCTGATTCCCTGCGAACCGACTTCCTGCCGCTGCTGGGCTGGGAGGAGGTGATGCAGGATGAGCAACAGGATCGGCTGGGCTTTGCCCGCCGTGCCACCCTCGCGCTACTGACGAAATCCGGCCCGGCGCTTGTTGAGGGCTTCCGCCGTGGTGGTTGTGAGGCGCTGGGTTCGGCGATGGTGGCCGTGGATACCTTTGATCAGCAACTGCGTGAGAAGGCTGCCATGGCACTGCTGGCGCGGGACCGGTTGCTGCGGGTGGCTGAGGCGCTGGGTTGGAATGGGGCGCCTGAGTAGCGGTCGGGAGCGCCGGTCTACTACACTAGACCGCTGCGCTAGGGCCTATAGCTCAACGGTTAGAGCAGGGGACTCATAATCCCTTGGTTCCAGGTTCGAATCCTGGTGGGCCCACCAATTAGACGTCTAAGGACGTCCAGAGCAGTCCAAAGAATCTCCGAAAGCGCAAAATACAAGGGTTTTGATGTCGCCGAGGTTTCCCTTTATCTGCACCGGTAGGACGTCCTCGGTCCGGCTGCGATGGCGCGCGAGGTCGCGGGGCTATACCGCCGGAGCTCTTCTATTTGGAGTGAACCTGTGCCGCAGACTAGCCCTAAATCGCCGTACGCGAAGATTAAACTGCTGGAAGCCCAGAGGAGGCTGATCGAGTAGCGTGATGGCGAGATAGCTAATGCGCTGGCCTTGCTCCAGAAGTACGCCAAGGTACTACCACTGTTCAGGGGCCCCGTACGCGGTGTGAAGAGGCGAGGGAGTCTCAGACCGAGGTAGCTAAGAGCCTCGGTTGGCCCCAGCAGCAGTGGCTTCCGGCTATGGAGGCTGGAGCCCGCCGGCTCGACATCACTGAGTTCGTTGAGCTCACTGGGCACCTCGGCCTGGATCCCTCGAAGACGATCAAGAAGCTCACATCTGGCTAAGTCTGATGTGAGACGGAGGCATGCTGGTGGCCTACCCGCAGGATGAGCTGGCAAGCCTCGAGAACTACGATACCTAGTGCTGCCCTGACAAACTCTTGATCCTGTCAGTTGCTCGCATGCGATTGCTTACAGATGCTGTCTTCCACCTCAATGGTAAAGGCTAGATCGTAGCGCCCTGCAATGCCACCTTCCCAGGTGCGCTGTTTCAGCGCCAAAGCGTATCCATTGATCACAATGGGTTGCTCGTTGACCTTGATGTCGAGGTGCTGTCCGGAGAGCCGCCAACCCGGGATTGCCGCGTTTGCAAGGAGCGATGCGAGCTGCGAGAAGCGCTCTTGCGCCTGCTCTGCTTCCTCTGGGGCGTTGACGTTCAGAACCAGCTTCAGCTTTGCAACGCTGAGCTCGGCACCTTCAACGTAGTAAGCGATGTTGTTGGGAAACGGCGCTTTTCCGACATTCAGGTAGTCCGAGCTTGCTCGCCAGCCATCATGTGTAGGGTGGTAGGCATTTGTAGGAAGGCCCGCACTGGCTAGGAGCGTGGTTGCGTGGTGCGGAAGCCAGCCAAACCGAGGAGATACCTTGGGAGGTCGTACTGAAAGACGTCTCGCTTTACTGACTTCTGCAATTGACGCATCTATCTCGGCCTCATCCTGAGGCGGGAACAAGGCTACGTGATGCTGCCAACGTAGCAATCCCACGGTGTCTGTCCTAAGTGCTTTGATCAGCTTCCATGCCGCATAACGACGCAGGGTCGGATCCTTCATGGCGAAGTGAAAGCTGGAGAACACACTTTCGTAGACCGAGTAGAGGTGAAGGCAGTAGAGGAACGGCAGGAACATCACCGTAAGTAAAATTGGGATGGCGAAATCGCGCGCAGTGACTGCACTAGCGAATTCATTGAGACGGGTAATGGAGTAGTAGATCGAGTTTCCGAGCATCAGCAAGCCTAGTACGATCATTAGCGCCATGCCTCCGAGATGAATCGACCTCAGCTTCTCGGTCCGATCACTCAGTGCGACGACCAAGCTCAACAGAACTAGGGCAGCGGCAATGATCAGCTCAGTAACGAGGCTGAAGGTGTGGCTCGCGGTGACAAAGGAGACCACGGCCGCCAGGCCGGTTGCCTCAACTAACGTGGACTTGAAGTAGGCCTTTCCAGCCGAAATTTTCTGGAAGTTGTAGAGAGAAAGCAGCGCCGAGCCACCCGCCCAGAGCAGCGTAGTCTTTAGATTGTCCCACCGCCACCATCCCAAGGCGGAAATCACCCATACAGATGCAAGCACATATAGGGTTGCGGAGCCGAAAACGTATGCCAGCGGTGGCTTGGCGAGCAGGCTGAGGGCTCGAAACGGGCTCCGGGGCAATCTTATCGTGCCTTCACCTCTGTTCCACTCTTGTCTATTGGCGGTTGCCCGGAAGCGCGAGCATTCACGAGGGCGGTATTCCTGAGTGTGTCAGGGAATTCTTACCCCTCATTGTGCTGCGTCTAGTGGAGGTTTCTGCTCCCGCGCGGCATGATAGGCGCAGGGGAAGGAAAAGCTGCTCAATTGAGACTTGGGTTCCAATCCCCACCACTTCCATATTGCAGGGGATATCGATGGCTTACACCGCTGAGATCAGCAGAACCAGTCCAACCGCGTTCCTGTTTCTCGTCGATCAGTCCGGATCGATGCAGGACACGATGGAAAACGGCAAGTCCAAGGCGCAGTTCGTCGCAGATGTGCTCAATCGCACGCTCGCAACCTTGATCACACGATGCACCAAGTCCGAAGGCACCCGCGATTATTTTGAGGTCGGGGTCCTGGGTTATTCGGGTTCTTCGGCCGAAAACGGGTTGAGCGGTGGACTGGCATCGAACGTACTCAATCCCATTTCCCAGATCGAAGCCGACCCTCTGCGAGTCGAGAACCGCAGCAAGCGCGTGGATGACGGTGCCGGCGGTCTGGTCGATCAGTCCATCAAGTTCCCCGTGTGGTTTGAAGCCAAGGCCTCGGGTGGAACTCCCATGTGCACAGCGATCACTTCTGCCGCTGGCGAACTGGTCGCCTGGTGCGACGCTCATCCGGACAGCTATCCGCCGACGGTGCTCCACGTCACCGATGGCGAGTCCACTGACGGGGATCCGGAAGCGCTTGCCCAACAGCTGCAGCAGATCAGTACCAACGATGGCAACGTGCTGCTGTTCAATCTGCACGTGAGCACCAGTGGCGGTGATCCGGTCAAGTTCCCGAGTTCGGATGCGGGCCTGAGCGACGCCTACGCCAAGCTGCTGTTCCGGATGTCTAGTGCGCTGCCGCCCCATCTGCAGAAAGTCGCAGAGGAAAAGGGTATCAAGGCAACCATGGAGTCCAAGGGTTTCGTGTTCAACGGTGAGATTGCCGAGATCGTGGACTTCTTCGATATTGGCACGAGGGCTGCGCAGCTGCGCTGATCATGGCACTGACCGTTCTCTTCGAAGGGACGGTGGCCAAGCATGTTGAGTCACCGGATGACAATGAGGATGCCCGCTGCCTGGCCCCTGAGAGGGGGCGGGTGGTGCTGTCTGATGGCGCGTCTGAGTCGTTCGATGCCCGCAACTGGGCGCGTCTACTTGTCGAGCGCATCCTGGAGGAAGAGCTGTCGATGGATACGGTTGCCGTATGCGCGCGGTCATACGAAGCGATCTATGATCCAGACACTCTTTCCTGGTCAAAGGCAGCGGCCTACGAGCGAGGTAGCTTCGCCACGCTCCTGATTGCGCAGGATCTGCCCGATGCTAATACCGTACAGATCACCGCAGTGGGGGACAGCCTGGCTGTATGGCTAGACGGTGATCAGTGGATGGCCTCAGCCCCCTATGAGCGCTCAGACCAGTTCCAAGAGAAGCCTTCGTTGCTGGCCACTCGGCTGGAGCTGAATGAGTCTGATGATGAACATTGGAGTGTTCGGGAATGGAAGTATGAGGCCCAGGGAGATCGCTTTCTTCTCTGCATGACCGACGCGCTTGGCGCCTGGCTTCTGGCTCATCAGGAACGGGGCGATTCTTCGGCACTAAAGCTGTTGTCTGGCATACGCTACGTACAGGAGCTCACAGAGCTGGTTGAGAGGGAGCGTTCTGCAGGGCGAATGCGCCGAGACGACTCCACGCTGATCATCGCGTCTGTAACCCAGTCCTGAGGCGCACCGAGCGATGGCCTACCCATCTTTGGAGCAGTACAACGAGGCCCTGCAGCACCCGCATCTGGTGTTACTTGACCCTGAGCTCAAGCGCGGCACCCTGAGAACCACCGGACTGGGATTGCCACTGGCGCTATGCGGCGGCTTCGCCTTGACCTATGCGGTTACGGTTGGTGCAAAGAAGTACGCGTTGCGCTGCTTCCACAAGGAGTCTCGGGAGCTGGAGCGGCGCTACCAGGCCATCTCGACCCGACTGGATCAGCTCAAGAGCCCGTACTTCCTGCCATTTGAATTCAATCCTGCCGGGATCAGGATTCAGGGTAGCACGTACCCCACCGTCAAGATGGCTTGGGCCAACGGCAGCACGCTGGCCGAGTTCCTTGAGGCCAAGCACGCCAACAAGGTGGCTCTTCAGAATCTCCGCAAGGCCCTGACGTCCTTGGCCAGTTACCTGGAGCAGAACAACCTCGCCCACGGAGACATCCAGCCCGAGAATCTGATGGTCAGCGCCGATGGCGCCAAAGTCCAGTTGATTGACTACGATGGTCTCTATGTTGAGTCGCTCAAAGGGTCGAGGGCGACCGAGTTAGGCCAGCTCAACTTCCAGCATCCCCAGCGGTCCGCGAATGACTTTGGTCCCACGCTTGATCGCTTCTCGTTCCTGACGCTGGATGTCGCCCTACAGGTCCTGATTGCCGCTCCCAGGATGTGGGCAACCTCGCGCTCCGAGCCGAGCGCCGTTGTATTCCGGCGAAATGACTTCCTCGACCTTGCGCAGTCGACCGCATTTCAGGACGCGGTTGCCTTACCCGGCGTCAAGGCTCATGTGGAGAATCTGGCTAAAGTTGCTGCGGGAACCTTCTCGGCTGTCCCATCCCTCGTTGATTTCCTGCAGGGCAAGGGAGTTCCTGCGGGCTCGATCGCTATTCGAGCTGCTGCCCAAGCACTGGTGTACCAAGGCCCCTATGTGGTTGCCGACGCCGCCGATTACGGCCAGGTCCTCCAGATGGTGGGAAGTCGCGTTGAACTTGTAGGACGCGTTTACGGTGTGACGCATCAAAAGACCAGTAGTGGCAAGCCCTACATCTTCGTAAACTTCGCTGATTGGCGAGGCTTGGCGGTCAAGCTATCCATCTGGTCGGAGGGCATCGATGCCATCAAGCCCAACCTGCCCGACAAGTCATGGGTTGGACGCTGGCTATCGGTCTCGGGCCTGATCGATCCGCCCTTCAGCAAGAGGTCCTACACGCACCTGTCGATCACCATCAGCTCACCTGGACAGATTCAGACGCTGGCGGAGAAGGATGCAAAGTTCCGTCTGCAGGTCGCAGGAAAGGCGGCTGGTGCTGCTGCGCCGACCGCGAACAGTCACAATGCGGGCATCTTGAAAGGCATGGGAGGGGGAGCGATAAGGCCGATAGTCCCGGTAGCTCCATCGACTCCACCCGCGCCTCCGCAGAGTCGCAATCAGTCCATTCTGGGCACGATGCAGCGACAGACGACGAATCAGGCTCCCGTCCCATCCCATCGACCGGCCCCTCCGAGTACGCCACAGCTGGGATCCACGTCATCCAACAAGGGGTGTTGGCCGGTGCTGCTTATCGGCGGATTCTTCCTGCTGGCGCTACGGGCATGCGCTGGATAGGGCGAACAGCTCGTACGTTCGGAGCAACTCAATCTGCCGATGCGTAGCCCATCACTTGTATGGTTGGCTTCGCGGCGCATGTTCTATCAATCTATAGGGGATGGTCATGTCCAGTTTGGTTCAGGAGATTCAGCGAGATGCGCTCGACCCAGCGGTGGGTGTGAGCGACTTATTGCGTAAGGCGCTGGTTGTTTCAACCAAGCTCAAGATCACCGTTGATACCGCGTGGATCAAGTCAGAGCTATCGGGCTATGGGGGTGATGTCGAATTGCCAAATTACAGGGAACTTCGCGGTATCCCTCAAGTTCATAACCCTCGGCACGGCTACATGCCTCTTCAGATGCCGCCGGAGATGGAACTGGAGTTCTGCAGGCTTCCGATGGGATTTAGCGTGGCTGAGGTTGAGTCGCTCCTTCAGCAGAACGAGGGGCTGCTCCGCTTCACCTTTCCCGCGCCGGTCACAGCTCACTTCTTGAAGCATATGGAAGTGAAGATGCAGCCTTCATTGGCCATTTCCCCCAGCGTCTTCCATGGAGTGCTGGACACGGTACGCAACCGCGTTCTGCAGTGGGCTCTCGATCTGGAAGGTGCGGGAGTCGTTGGCGACGGCATGAGCTTCAGCCCAACAGACGTGAAGGCTGCGCAGCACGTGACCACTATCACCAACAACATTGGGTCGATGCACAACTCCCAGCTTCAGCAGCTTTCTTCTGGCCAGCAGTCGTACCAGATCGCGGAAAGCCGTGAGGAGCTCTCAGCCCTTCTGAAGGAAATCAGAAGTGCGGCTGAGTCGAAGGTCGGAGCAGGGCAGGTTCTGGTTGACGTTGACACCGTGTTGGTGCAACTCCAGTCAGCAGAGCCAAAGTGCGGAATCGTCGAGGAATCACTCAGGTCGTTGCGGACTGTGCTTGAGGGTGCCGCTGGCGGAGCATTGACAGCCTATGTACCAAAGCTCATCGCTTTGATGGCCGCGATCGGGATGGGATGAAGGTGCTCAGGTCATCTGGCGGCACGCGCGACGTTCGAATGAGCACCCCACCGCGAATGTCAGGGGTATCAACCAATTGCCACCACTCGAACGACGGTTCGGCTATCGCCAATCGAGGATTGGGACCTGGGTGGCTAGAGAACTCTCAATGCGAGTCACACACCCTGGCTTCGGGTTGACCAAGAAGCGCTCGTGGGCAAGCTCCAGAACTGGAAGGTCTGTACTGTGGTCGTGTAGGTCGCTGCCCACGGTGGGGCGCGCCGGCAAGCTCCTGAGAGACAGGGGCTTCCTGCAGATCAACTTGATGGCAGTTCGCTTGATCTCTGCCCATATCGAGTCCGCACTTCTTCCTTTTGAGGAGAGGTTGGTACGGGCAGCAGGAGCTGACTTATCCGGGACGGCAGCTCTGTTCCGGCAGTCGGGTCATCTGTCGGGGGCATAGATGGGGAGGGCGGCGGATCGGGTGCTGCGGGTACTGGGTAGCGCGACCCTCCGGGCGGCGCGGAGGTTGGCCGGTGACGGGGCGGTGGTCAGAGTGAGCCGAGCTGGTTGCGTCCATGCCTTTGGACCTCTCTCGATCCATTCAGCTCGGACCCGGTAGTTGGTCGGAAAGGAGGGCTGCGGGTGTCTTGCAAGGCTGGTTAAGAACGGGTCAGAAGCGAAGATCTGGAGCTGCTGCAATGTAAGTTTTTGAAAAATAAAGCTTAATTCGTTCAGATCTTCTCTCGACAGCGCTGGCGTCCGTGGTCTGAGTTTGCTATAAAAAGCGATATGTTTTTTATAGAAAATTGACATGAAGCTGCCCGTCCCAGCTCCTCAGGTGAGCGAAATGCTGATGAGTCATCACGATCAGCTATCCAAGATCCTTTCGGCCAATCTGGGTCCGGAAGTCAATGGAGTGTATGAGCACTGGGACAAGCTCAGGCACCGGACTCCGCCGGCCGGTCTGACGCCTGAGGAGTGGTGGCTGGCCATCAGGTTTCGCAGGTCAGGCATGGCCAAGCGACTGCCATTGGTCGACAGTGCGCAGAAGCACTTCGTGCTTTCCTTGACTGACTCAATGCAGCGTCGCCTTCACTTCATTGATCGGGAGGCGGCCGGCGCGATCAAGGGAATGGACGCCTCTGGCAGCCAGGGCCGCTTCCTGATTCGTTCGCTCATTGAGGAGGCGATGACATCGTCTCAGCTGGAGGGAGCAGCGACAACTAGAGCGGTTGCGAAGGAGATGCTCTCCACGGGGCGGCCTCCGCGGGATCAGTCCGAGCGGATGATCTACAACAACTACGTAGCCATGAACATGATTCGGGAACGTGGTGTCAGGCCAATCACTCCTGAGGAAGTGTTGGAGCTCCACAGCATTCTGACCGACGGCACCTTGGAGGCCGCCTCTGACTGTGGCCGATTCCGGACTGCAGAAGACAATGTAGTGATCTACGATCGAGGAAGTCCCCCGACGTTGCTCCACATACCGCCCCCCGCATCCCAAGTCTCAGATCGTCTGGCCAAGCTGTGCGCCTTCGTGAACGACGGAGCCGGCGAACCTTTCATCCACCCGGTTGTTCGAGCGATCGTGCTGCACTTCCAGATCGGGTATGACCATCCGTTCGTTGATGGCAATGGAAGAACCGCCAGAGCACTCTTCTACTGGGCGATGATGAATGCTGGGTACTGGCTGACAGAGTACCTGTCCATCTCCAGTGTCCTGAAGAAGTCTCCGGCCAAGTACATGCGCGCCTATCTCTACACCGAGAGTGATGGGCAGGATGTCAGTTACTTTGTCGCTCAGCAGCTTGAAGCACTGGAAGAATCCATCCAGGCGCTTCACGCCTACATTGCCAAGAAAAATCAGGAAGACAGAGCGGCACGGCGCGTACTGCGTAGCGCGAAAGTGGGAGAGGTGGTCCTTAACCATCGCCAGCGGGCGTTGTTGGTCAATGCGCTCAAAGACCCCGATCGCGTGTACACAGTTGCGAGCCATCAGGCTGCGCATACGATCACCTATCCAACAGCATTGAACGACCTCAACGTCTTGGTCGGCGCGGGCCTCTTGCTCAAGCAGAGGATCGGGAAGGCCAACGAGTTCCTGGTTGTTCCGGGTCTTGGAAAGAAGTTGGCCCTCTGATGGTCCGTGCTTGGCAGCTGGGGGACCTCATCACAGCCTTGGATCTTGATCAGAAGTGCGCCCGCAGCTGCGATAGCAAAGCTCGTTGGGATCTAAGCTGCGCTGATTCGACCATCTGATAGAGTCCAGGGAATGGGACGCACAGGCACATGGAGATGAGCGACGTGGCAGGAAGATCGTCTGGGACAGCTGGAATGGTCATCGTCGGACTCCTGGTAGTGGTCATTGCCATGTGCAACGGAGGCGGGCGGCAAGGCCCTCAGTCCTTGTCGTCAGATAGGGAGCTGCTCCCCACGCCAATTGAGCCGGAACCCCGTCCCGTAGAGAATGCAGAGGCACAGTTTGTCTCGGCGACCGCTCTCAACCAGCGTTCCTCGCCCAACGGCAAGGTCGTCGGAAAGCTGGCCGGTGGCGACTCCGTTGTGGTGTATGAACGTCAAGGGAGCTGGGCACGGGTGTCGCCCGAGGGTTCTTCCGCCAGATGGGTCAGCTCCAACCTTCTTTGCAGCGGGAGCGGGTGCTACAGGTCTGCTAGCAAGCCCTCTTCGCGATCACCTGAAAGCTCTCGTCGAGCTCGCAGCAACTATCTGGATGGAGGGTGCCCATGTTCGGGGTCTCGAGTGTGTATTGGCCCGCGCGGTGGACGCTACTGCATTACATCTGGTGGGAACAAGCGATACGGCGTCTGATGAAGTCAGCTGCTGCCGCTGAAAAAGGCAGGGTGCCCGCCGATCACAGGTGGCACCCGGGGGCGAACGGCCGTTTGCACGCACAAGGAGAGTAGATTGGTGGAGATTGACTGGACAGCGATCGCTGCAGGAATAGCTCTTTTCATCTGGATTGCCGATAAATTCCAGCGATCGCGTGAGAGGTCCGCTACCAGGAGACTATTGGCGCAGATTATGACGTCTCCAATAGGAAACGCGCGCCTCGATGTTGTAAAGATACGTTTCGGGCTTGCCGAGAATGGTGCCGAACAGCTTCAGGATTTGGCGAGCTCTCGCGATGCGCGCGTCGATTTCTGGGATCAGATTAAGTCCCTGAACGTTGATCTGCCACCTCAGTTCTACGACAAAGCAGACATCTTTGATACCTCAACTACCCGGACTCTGGCCGTAGCGCTCTCGGCGGTAAACGAGTTGCGGTCCATCGTTAAGATGACCTCCGAGCTAGCCGCTTCGGCAACAGAGGACGATGTCTATGCTCACATTCGCACAGTCGGCGAGAAGGTTATTGCCGCGGACGCTGCACTGGAGCATGCCTTCGATGAACTGATAAGAGTTGGGAGGGTAAGTTAGCTCAGTCACTTGATCAAGAGTGTGGTTCACAAGCTGGACATCTCGTCATCCCTCGCTATAACGGCCCACGGGGCTGCTCGTGTAAGGCTCCCCCGCATCCATCTTTCGTGGGAGGTAGTTGAGGCGCACTGCGTTGGCTCCAGGCGGATGAGGCGACTGGCTGGAGTCCCGTGCGCTGATGCTGGCCACTACTGCGTGGAATGCACTGGATGCCGACTATCGCTTCTTCCTCATGGCAGATACTTCGTGGTGAACTCAGAGAGAGACAGAAGGAGGTCATCGTCCTTTGCTTTCCCATTGACGAAAACGGCTCTCTGCCAACGCTTGACGGCCCTGCACCAAGCCCTTTCGTCACCAATTTCGTATGTCCCGAGGGCCCGTCTAGCCTGAGTTACCAAGATGCCATTCGTCTTGGGGTCCATCGATCCCGCCGGATCCTTAGGGCTCTGATAGATCCCTTCGAAAGAGATCTTGTCTGAGGGAAGGTCGTAGTAGAACGAGAGTATCTCTGCGGCCGGGGGCATCTTCGTCCAGTTCTCCCAGGCATCGATGCCGCTCCCTAGTTCTTCTTGGAGCTGCGCTACCTTCCTTTCAACCTTTCTGCTGTAGGGTTCATAGTCGAGACTGATGAACAGGCTCTTCATCGCGAATGCTTTGGGGTTCTCCTTCACCGCGCTGAGCAGGTCGAGTGGGTCCACACGAAGCGTAGGCGGTGCCCGGTCAGCTTGCTCGAGCAGGATCTGAGCAATCTCTGGGATAGAGAGGTCTGCTGCTATCTTCCAGAGCGAGTCAAACCAGGCAGTCAGCTGACTGATCTCATCAGGGCCGTCGATCAACGTACAGGCCTCGTTCCAGCCAGATCCGTCCTTGTTGAGACCCAGTCCATCGGCTGACGCGTTGGCCGAGCCAAGTACGGCCGAGGTGGGACCCAGGTAGACCTTGGCATGCAGGGACGCAAGTGCACGCACCTGGAAGCCACGTTTGATCAGATCACGGATCACGTCAGGATTGCAGCCGCCTACAGACAGGTTGCAGAGGATTCGCACTCCAGCCGTTTGGCTTCTCTCCAGCCCAAGTGCCTTAAGCGCCCCCCAGCCCCAGAAGGGAACGGCGATGCGAGCTGGTGACAGGGCAATTGCTCGCTTGATGGCGCCACAGATGGCATTCGGGCACGTCAGAATCGATGTTGCCATAGCCTGCTTATAGCCAGTGATTGAACACATTCAGAGTAGCAGCTGCGTGGGAAATGGGGGGATCCCTGATGGAGTCGGGCATTGCGTTCGAGGCGCCCTGCTCGGAAGTAGTACGCCAAGAGCATCGCCGCCGCCTATCAGCTAGCAGGGGTCTCCAAATGGGTGATATAGGGTTCTTCCTCCCGGACCTTCCCCAATTCACCGGAAATAGGTCGAAGTAGCGCTGAAGAGTTCGCCCTTGGGTCTGACTAGCTAAGGGATAGCTCTCCCAAGTTCTATGCGCCGTCGTCCTATCACGGCCTGGAGCCCAGATATCGTCTCTGCTGATCGGACGCGAATGGGGGGCGCAGTCGACTAGTCTGGGCGCTAGTAACAAGCACTTCGCGCAGAAATCCGCCTGCCACGGCGCATTAGATCAAGCTGACGGTGCGTGCATTACATGCGTCTACGCACAATCCGGACGGGTTCCCTTAGTGGATGCCCACCATGATCGAACTCGGTTAGGTGAGTGCTAGCGCTCTTCAGTTGCGGCGAGCAGCTGATCAGCTAGTTCTTTGGCGCGCACCTCTCCGCAGCCGCGAGCGGTGCAGATTCGATTCTGTCGTCATCTCCGACATGCACTGGTTTGCCAGTATACGAAGTACTGCCGCCCGTTGATCGCATCATTCCGGTACTGCATCAGGTGCTGTCCGAGCTTGCTCGACAGTTGCGTGTAGGTCCGAGCGCGTACCAGTGTCTCGCTCCGGTCTCTGAAGAGCGCGTTTAGAGGATACATAGGCCGTACAAAAGATGCCTGAGACAGGGCCTACGTTCTGGCGTTGTGCTGCCGTGGCGAAGGGAGGTCAATTCTGTGGTTTGTGACTGGGCCCAAGTACCCTTCGCCAGACCGCAGTCCCCCGACAACGTGCTCCGCACCTTGTCGAACCACCGTTAGCGTATGGACTATCTCGGCAGTAAACATCTGCAATGAACTTCCTTCCGCAGTACGCATGCCCTTGATCACAAATGAATGGTTTGCATCAGAGTCGTTCGCGCCGTCATTTTCCGGTTCGTCGGTCCAAGGGAACGCGGAGGTCATAAACCACGATTCGTTGAGTATGCAGATGCTGCCAGGCATTTGGTCAATGTTGCTAATCCCCAGTTGCGTCCATAGTTCGCCGCTAGTCATTGCAGCCGTAAACTGTCCGGTCGCTGTACTTCCATATCCGATGATTCCTGCAAAGTAATGATCACGCGGAACGCCCGAAGCATCAAGTAGATCGATTGCGCTTCTAATATTGTTCAGTGCGTCAACGAGAGTTCCGGCCCATTCGTACTCGCCTATAGAATCCTGCCATCGTCCCTGGGTGTTGTCCTTTGATCGCTTTTTGAAAAGCGTGAGGTCGCTCTTGATTTCGATTACTGCAGCGACTGCTTTGGGAACGACGATCGTGAAATCGGTCGATTTCAAGAGTGGCGCGTATAAGTTCTGCTCGTGGATCAAACAGTCGATCTGCTTGGATGAATGCTTGTAGATGCTGCCACTATGGGGGTCGTGGGCGGTTACAAAGCCGGTCGTCACCTCATAGCTTGCCGAGACCTGCTCAGCAATGTACTGCCGAAGTCGCGCCTCGCGGAATGCGCCCAAAGCGCCTGGATGATTGGTAAAAAGTGCGACTTTCTCTCCGTCAGCTAGGATTTTGCGTGCTTCAAGGTCATAGAACGTCGTGATGCTCATGGGGCGCGAAGTTTCCGGCTGGCTTATTCTGGGGAATGAAGGAGTATACGGTGAAGTCAGCAGAGCCGAGCCAGGGGTCGCGATCCGGTCGCTTCGTCGGGACTTGCTTCAACTAGGACGCAGTCGTGAAACTCTCCTTCTGGCCGGAAGCGGACATCAGCACTGCGTCGGCGCCTGGTCCGGTGCTGTTCTACGCTTTCGACCCATAGCGGCCATTGGTGGCGCCGCCAAGCCTAGAGGTGGGTCAGGTTATACGCTGCCTTGTTAGCCGGACCCAGCCGCCCTAAGATCGAACTGTATCAGGGGGAAAGCCACCATACGGTGCTTTGTGGATAAGTCGTATAACCGGATCCATGGGTCCGTCTATTAGGTAGTTAGATGTGCACATGGATCCAATCACCGTGAAGGAAGCCGTTCTCTTCGTAGCCGGCGCAGCTGTTGGCGGACTGCTCTCCTGGCTAATAACGCATCGCTACTACGTGAAGGCGGGTGCTGATCAGAAAGCAGCGCTGAAGGACCTGACCGCGATTCTGCAGAGTGGCAACACGCTCGAACGCTTTGAGGCACTCCTGCGCAACCCTGGCTGGTCAAAACGCCTCATCGAGAACCGAGAGACTTGGATCTGCGATCTAGACAACACCTTTCAGATCGTCCAAGGAAATCGCGAACGCGATTTCCGCGAGCCATGGACTGAGAACCTCGCAGACCCGAACGCGTCTGTGTATCCGGTCTACCTAAAAATCGGAACAACTACGGTCAAAGAGCTTCAATTTATCTCAGCTGATGGCGCGCGTATATTTGTGGTTATGCCGGAGATCGGCTTTGATGACAACATGGGGCGACATCTGTTCTGGAACCAAAACAGCATTGGGGTGCTCGTGACAAACATCATCGGTGATTTCTACATATATGAGACTCTGGCTGGGTTCGCAGCTCGCAGCAAGATTGAGATTGTCGAGTAGCGCATCTAACAATTCATTCAAGCCGACGCCGCCTCGCGGATCGGTTTAGCACCGGAGTTTCGAACGTCCGCTGGTGGCCGAAAGCGGAAACAGGACTGAGCAAGCGCCTAGCGATGGCTAGGTTTCCATCCAGCCACTTAGTCATTTCAACTTGTCAATGTGTCGTGGCGGCCCCAGTATCTGCCTCTCTAGATGTGTTCGCAGCGAGCCCCAAGGCGCGAAATTGGCACAGGTGGCTGTGTTTGTCCGATGTAAATACCGGTGAGTAGCATGAACGAATCGTTTGACCAGGCCGAAGCGTTACAGAATCTTTTGATCTCGCATGCCACCGGAGGCAGCGAGAGCAATCAAGAGTATGCAAGCCTACGCAACTCGTTGATGAATAATGCGTCGGTGGAGGCATTGACCCCGCGCTTTGTGCGGACCTGTCGCAACCTCGATCAGTTCTGGCAGTTCATCAAGTTCGAGCTTCCAACCTACGCGGAACGCAGGCAGCTCATATGGGACACGTTCCGTCCTATTCTGGAGACGCTTGAGCGCGCTTCCATCTCACCGGCCGACCACATCTTTGCAGACAGGCTGAGTGCCGTGGACGCTTTGCATGTTCAATCGGCATGGACAAAAGCGTTGGAACGCCGCGCGACCGATCCCGAAGGTGCAATTACATCTGCTCGGACATTGATCGAGTCGGTATGCAAACACATCCTAGATAAGTCTGGCACTGATTACGACGATGGCGCAGATCTTCCGAAGTTGTATAAGGCCACGGCCGAAGTGCTAAACCTGGCCCCATCCCAACACACTGAGCCGGTTTTCAAGCAGGTGCTTGGAGGTTGCACATCGGTTGTCGAGGGGCTGGGGTCGCTTCGTAATCGCCTTAGCGATGCGCACGGGAAGGGCAAGATAGGTTCCAGACCAGCGCCGCGTCACGCAGAGCTTGCCGTGAACCTATCGGGAGCGCTGGCTACCTTCCTTCTCGCTACTTGGGAGGCCCGCTGCCAGGATTCCATCAAATAGGCTGGGATCGCGCATTTCACGTCGAGATGCCACTGCGCATTGCGGCATAGCCACTGGTGCCGGATCAAACCAGCCGCGTGCTGCCAATATTCCCTTCTCGCATATCTCCATGCGCAGCAAAAAAGTCCAAGTCGGTCCGGGTCTTAGCGGACCTTGGTGGACAGCTGTCTGAATAGAGGTGCGAAGCTGCTGCTGATCCCCCAGCACAACCTGGTGCTCGCTACGCGTGGATCCACGCAGTTCTTCCTTCGGATCTACGAGCTCGCTCTGCAGGCCAGTTTTCGAGCTGACTTCACTATGGAGCAGCTCATGGCTGAGCTGGGCCTGGTCATTGATCAACTCTGGCCAAATTACGAGAGGGCAGCGGCCGAGGCGGGCTTGCCGATCGAGCATCTTGGTACAGAACTCATCTTGGGGGGATGGTCGCCCCAAAGTAGCCGCATGATGGCTACCGCCTATGCCAAGAGCGACAGTCAGCGCCCTACTGTGGTGCAACCGATCAGTGGACAACTGGCATCTCCCGGCGAGCCGTTGCACGGAGTGCCGGGAAGCATGGCGAAGGCAGAACTGATGGCTGCCGGCCGGCTTCAGGCAGCCTACCTCAATGGGAAAATGGGCCGCACGGTAGCGGGTGGTCACATGCTGATCGGATTTCTGCAGTACGGCCAAGCGGTCGTGAAGGATCTGGGGCCGATCTGACTGGGGCCGGTCGAGAGAGGCCGTTGCAGGCACTCAGCGACCGAGCGTCGGCCATGTGGGCGGCCTCCCGTGAGCGGTCGCCCCTCCTTATCAGCTCTTCGGCGCGAGGGTGGGGGCCGATCGCGACTCCGGGATCTAGCTCGGTGCGGGCTCTTGCGCAGCGTCGAGTGAGGGAGCCTTCTTCACCTGCGCTTTAGCATTCTTGGAGACTGCCCGGCGTATGCGCTGCTGGGCATCCTTCACCTTCTCTCCGTCCAGGACCTCACGCTTCAGAATCTCGTTGTTGAGAAGCTCAACAACTGCCTCCGACTCGATCTTCAGTTCCGGGAACAGACGGCGAAGCTCTCGGCGGATGACAGAAACGACCGGCTCACCGAGAACAACTTGCGCGACCGTAAACTTGTTGAGTACCGAGATGTGCTGGTGATACAGGCCCATTGCGTCAGAGGTGATTCCTTCTCTGCAGAGTAGGAACAACTTCCGCTGGTCTTCTTCGTTCTTCAGGTTGACATCTGCTATGCAGAACGATGAGACGAGTTCGTACTCGATGGGTTGGCCGAACTTTATTCTGTAGAGGCGCCACTCCAACGCGTTGGTGAGCACGATCCACTCGATGCCTTCGTGGGCGCCATAGTTGATGGCCTGGCGCAGATGTGTCTCGTTTAGCGAGATTGCTGCTGCTTTCACTTCGATCAGAACTCTGATCTTGCCATCGATCTTTACCGCCAGGTCGCAGAACGTTCCCCTGATCTGCTGCTCGCTAGTCAGTTCGTTGTACTTGTCGTAACCGAAGATGTCGGCAAGCATGTCCTTGACCAGGGTCACGGTATCGGCTTCAGACACATCTTTGGTCTTATGGGAAACGGCGACCGAGACCAGCGACCTTACCGTTGTCGGCCATCTGTCCGAGACCTTCTTTGGAATCTTCAGCACATCCATGCTCCTTCCCGTTGTCGTCTGCGAATACTGATGCTTTGACCACTCCTGCGCAATGGAGTGCAAGGGGCAGGGGCGTCCCCGCCGTCTATTACCGTCCAGGCTGATCCTGCGCTGATTCGGTAGTGTCCTGAAGAGCGGGATCTGGGAGAAGTGCTGGCCACTGCCTCAAGGGCCCGCCAAAAGTGAACGAGATCGCACGCCCGCCCACTTGAGGCTTGCCTGGGCGGGGAGGGTAGATCCGGTTTTCGGGCCGGACATTCGCGTGAAAGGTGCGCCCGCAATGGGAACCGATCATTGAGAGGGCCACATGTGCATGAGCCAGTTCGGGTTGAACTCGATCTCCCCGTCCGCAAGCGTGATGCTTCCCAGTGGCGCATCAGGATGCTGACGCATATGGCATGCACCTGGCTGATGACGGACGATACGGCTGTGGCCATTGCGGGGCCGCCGGGGCACTGGACGGACGTGTAGAAAAGCAGTCAATTAATCCATTGGTTCTGGGTTCGAAGGCAGCTCACAGGCCTAATTAAAGTGAGTCAAAATGTGAGTCAAATCTCAAGGAAATGATCCTTGATGTCTTTATGAATCAATGGCATACACTTTCAATGTGAGTGCTGGTGGGCCATCGAGTTCGCCGCGGCCCGGAATTCAGTACTTGATGCAATATTTCCAGTGAGCTGATTCGCCATGGGGAAACACAATGTCGCTTCCAATCGCACTGCTCCTGGCCCTTATCAGTGTCGGCGCGAATGCCGCAGAACGACATGATTCCGTTCCTACCAAATTCCTAGGCGAGTGGAGCGCAGACCTCGGCGCATGTGGGACTGACACCGACGATTCCGTTCTTGTCATCCGCCCGCACCACATCACCTTCTGGGGAAGCAACGGTCCCATCAAGGCCGTGGTCACCCGCGGCGCGCTGGAAATCATGCTGATAGTGGAGTCCACAGGGGAAGGCGAGACCTGGCTCGATGCCCAGCATTTTCGATTGAGTGCTGATGGCACACGCCTGGCCACGCTTCATGACGGTACCGAATCATTTATGCGGTACCGGTGCCCCGCTGCAAAGCGAAGTGTCAATAAATGAGCGTGCACGGTCGGCCCTGAAGAGGTAACCAGTCGTTGCCCAACCTATGGCCGATGACGCCCCCCCGCATGCCTGCTACGGTCCCCACGTCCACCCCACTCACAATGCTCCCGTGCACGCACTCGCCACCCGGCAGGCCATCTTCCTTCCCCTCGGTGCGATGCTGGCGCTGATCGCTTTCGCGTTCACCGTGCCGGGCTACCACTCCCTGTCCCAGCACTTGAGCGAGCTGGGGCTGCTGCCCGGCCTGCCGGCGCAGGCGGTGCTGCTGGGGCCGTCCATCAGCGGCTGCAGCATCATCATTTTCAGTCTGTCCCTGCTGGTGCAGGCGCGGCGTTTCGCCCTGACCGCCGTGACCTCCACGCTGTTCGGCGCGGCCATGCTCAGCAATGGCCTGGTCACCACCGGCAGCCCGATGCATGGCCTGTATGGCGTCGGCATTTTCTCGGTGCTCACGCCGCTGTTGTTCCTGGTGGAACTGGGACCGCAGGCGTCATCGCGCATCCGCTGGGTGTCGTGCTGGACGTCGCTGCTGGGCATGGCCTACCTGTGGATGATGGTGACCGGCATGGACCCGCCTGACTATCGCGGCCTGACCCAGCGGTTGGCCCTGCTGCCGGCGTTCGGCTGGTACGCCTTCGCGGCCATCGAGCGGCTGAAGATAATGCCGGCGCGCTGATTCCAGCAGGCGCTGCTTCACGCATACCTTGACACCCAGCCCGGCGCAGTAGACCTTTCCCGCCATGACTATTGATATTGAATCGCTCAGCCTTCGGGAGCTGGGTGCCTTGGTGGTTGCCGCTGAACAGCGGAAACAGCTTGTTTCCAGCCGCCGCCCGGCCAGCGCGGTGCGCCGCCTGCTGAAGGCAGCCGCGGCCGAAGCGGGCTACACCATCGAAGAACTGTTCGGCAATGAGGCTACCGAAACGGCGGCCCCCGCGCGTAAATCCCCCCGTCGCAAATCCGGCAAGGTCGCGGCCAAATACCGCGATTCGGAATACAAGCGCCTGACCTGGTCCGGCCGCGGGCGGATGCCGCGCTGGCTGACCGCCCGCATCCAGCAGGGCCACAAGGCGACCGATTTCCTGATTCCGGGGTTGGCCAAGCCGACGGCGCGCAAGAGCAGCACGATCGGCAAGCGCACCGTCGTCAAGAAGGACTGAGCGCTGCGGTACCCGCAGTGCGCGGCGGTAGCCGCAGTGCAGCAACCCTGCTGATATGAATCGATCTAAACTGCGTCCATCGATCCAGCATGGGAGCGCACGGCATGGTGTTCGGGAAGTGGATGATGGCCGCCTGCATGGTGGCGGCGATGGCAGCAGGTGCGCAGGCGGCACCGCCCACCTCGGGCAACCCGATCCTGCCGGGCTGGTATGCGGACCCGGAAGCGGCGGTGTTCGGCAACCGCTACTGGATCTTCCCCACCACCTCGCAGCCGTACGATGCGCAGACTACGTTCGATGCGTTTTCCTCGCCGGATCTGCTGCACTGGACGAAACACCCCGATGTGCTCAATGCCAAGGCGGTGCCGTGGGCCAAGCGTGCGATGTGGGCGCCGGCGGTGGTGCAGAACAAGGGCCGGTACTACTTCTTCTTCGCCGCCAACGATATCCAGAAGGATGGCGAGCTGGGCGGCATCGGCGTGGCGGTGGCCGACCGCCCGGAAGGCCCCTACCAGGATCTGCTCGGCAAGCCGCTGGTGGGTGCGTTCCACAATGGCGCGCAGCCGATCGACCAGTTCGTCTTCCACGATGACGATGGTGCCTGGTACATGATCTACGGCGGCTGGAAGCACGCCAACATCGTGCGCCTGAAGGACGATTTCACCGACGTGCAGCCGCTGGCCGATGGCACGCTGTTCAAGGAAATCACGCCGGCACCGGAATACGTGGAAGGCTCGCTGATGTTCAAGCGGGGCGGGCGCTATTACTTCATGTGGTCCGAGGGCGGCTGGGGCAGCCCGGATTATTCGGTGGCCTATGCCATCGCCGATGCCCCCACCGGCCCGTTCACGCGCATCGGCAAGGTGCTGCAGCAGGATGCGGCCATCGCCACCAGCGCGGGCCACCATTCGGTGATCCAGGTGCCGGGCACCGACCGCTGGTACATCGTCTACCACCGCCGTCCGCTGGGTGAAACCGATCGCAATCATCGGGTGACGGCCATCGAGCGCATGGACTTCGATGCGCAGGGGCACATCCTGCCGGTGAAGATCACCCACACCGGCGTGCCGGGCGATCCGCTGCCCTGAGCCTGCACGGCGCAGCGCATCACGCTACCCTGCACGGGGTTCGCACAGGAAGGACGCACGTGATGGCACACAACGGAACCCTGACGATTCCGCCGAAGGCGTTGTACCTTGCCGGTGGCGTGGCCGTGCTGGTCAGCCTGCTGGCCTGGTCGGTGGAGTGGAGCGGGCTGGCCTATGTGTGCCCGTACTGCCGCGTGCAGCGCACGGTCATCGGCGTGCTGGGCGTGCTGCTGCTGTTCGCGCGACCGGGTGGCCTCGTGGTGCCGTGGCTGGCGTACACGAGTGGTGGTTTCGCGTTCGTGGTCGCAGCGATGCAGCACTTCAACGGCTGGAAGCGCATTTCCTCCGGCGCTTTCTCGCTCAACGCGCAGTGGTATTTCGACCCGTGGTTGTTGTCGGGCTGCGCGATGCTGATCCTGGTGGCGCAGCTGATGCTGGTGAACGCCGCCTGCCGGCGCGCCCTGCGTTGAAGCCACCGCCGCGGTGTGCCCGCGGCGGCGTTTCCGTGTCGTTGCCGTGCCGGTCTTACGCCGGGTTCATCAGCGCGAACAGTGCATCGTACTGGCCATCCCGTTCGGCCCAGCGCCGCGGCTGGTCGCGGTCGAGCAGCAGTTCGCCGCGCGGGTGGTCACCGCGTTCCAGTTTCTGCAGCACCTGCTGTACGTATTCCTCCACGGGCATGGCGCGCGGGTCGCTGGCCTGCGCCGCGCCGGTCAGCGCGGTCTGCACATAGGGCGGCGACAGCTCCAGCACCTCCACCGGCAGGTGCCGCAGCTGGTGGCGCAGCGAGACCAGCCACGAATGCAGGAAGGCCTTGCTGGCGCAGTAGGTGGGGAAGCTGGCCAGTGGCAGGAAGGCCAGCGCCGAGCTGGTGGCCATCAAGGTGGCATGCCGCTGCTGGGTGAGCAGCGGCAGGAAGGTGGCCACCGTGCGCAGCACGCCCAGGATGTTGGTGTCGATGATGGCCTCGGCGTCGTGGCTGTTCCACTGGCCGCTGGCCAGGTTTTCAGGGCGCGAGATGCCGGCGTTGGCGATGAGGACGTTGAGGCTGGGGAACTGGATACGCACACGGTTGGCCAGTTGCGTGAGCGAGGCGTGGTCGCGCAGGTCCAGCGGCAGGCCGGTCATGCCCGGGTGCTGCGTGCAAAGGGCTTCAAGCGCTGCGGCATCGCGGCCGGTGATGATGACCTGGTTGCCACGGTCATGCAGGGCTTCGGCCAAGGCGCGGCCGATGCCACGGCTGCCGCCGGTGATGAGGATGGTGTTGCCGGTGAGGTTCATGGGGGTGCCTTTCCAGAGGGACTGGGGAAAGGCCACGGTGTGGTGCATCCCTTCCGGGGGAAGGGAATGGCAGGGCAGTACCGTGGCGCCTGTAAGCCGGGTTCCCTCTGCTGAGGCCCTCCCGGGTGTGGGCGCGTTGGATGACGATAACGCCTGCGGCAGCACCCGTTGCGGGGCTGCGGCGCCGACTGTAGGCGTCTGCCGGGCGGGCGTCAACCGCGCCGCGGCGTTCAGGCGGCCGGCGGCGCCAGCCCCAGCAGCAGGGTGGGAATCAGTTCGGACACGGTGGGGTGGATCGGCACCGCCCAGCGCAGCTCATCGAGCGGGCGGCCGGCGCTGACCATGTCCAGAATCCCGTGGATGGCCTCATCGGCGCCGGTGCCGAGCAGGGCGGCGCCGAGGATCGCGCGGCTGTCGGCGTCGGCGACGATCTTCATGAAGCCCTGGGTTTCGCCCTTTTCCACGGCGCGGCCGACGCGCGTCATCGGCCGCTTGGACACCAGCAGGCGCCGGCCCGAGCGCGCGGCTTCGGCATCGCTCATGCCGACCCGCGCCAGCGGCGGATCGATGAACAGCGCATAGCCGGGGACGCGCTGGTCCAGTCCGCGCGCCTCGCCGTCGAGCAGGTTGGCGGCGACGATCTCGAAATCGTTGTAGGCGGTGTGGGTGAACGCACCGCGGCCATTGCAGTCGCCCAGCGCCCAGACGCCGGGCACGCTGGTCTGCAGCGCGTTGTCCACGGTGATGTAGCCGCGCGCGTCGCAGGCGATGCCGGCGGCCTCCAGCCCGAGGTCATCGGTGTTGGGGCGGCGGCCGATGGCCAGCAGCACGTGGCTGCCGCTCACGGTGTGTTCGCCGGCCGCATCGGTGAAGGTGACGGCGGCACCGTCGGCATGCGGCTGGAAACGCATCTGCAGCGCACCGGTATGCGCGGTGATGCCTTCGTTCTCCAGGATGCTGCGCACGCCTTCGGAAACATCAGCGTCTTCGCGCGCGATCACGCGGTCGGCGCGTTCGAGCACGGTGACCGCTGCGCCGAAGCGGCGGTACATCTGGGCGAACTCCAGCCCGATGTAGCTGCCGCCGATCACGATCAGGTGGCGTGGCAGCGTCTCCAGCGCGACGATGCCGGTGTTGGTCAGGTAGGGAATGCTGTCCAGCCCGGGCAGATCGGGAACGGACGCCCGGCCACCGACGTTGATGAAGATGCGCGGTGCGGTCAGCCGCTGCCCGCCCACGCTCACCACGTGTGGTCCTTCGAAACGGGCATGGCCGCGGATCAGTTCGACAGTGGCCATGCCGGCCAGCCAGTCTTCGTTGCCCTGCCGCGAATCGAGGATGACCTTGCGCGCGCGCGCCGCCACGGTGGGCATGTCCACCTGCACCGGGCCGGTGGAAAACCCGTAGTCGGCACCGCGCCGAGCCAGGTGTGCGGCATAGGCACTGGCCACCAGCGTCTTGGTCGGCTTGCAGCCGGTGTTCACGCAGGTGCCGCCCACCAGGTGGCGTTCGATGATGGCCACGCGCTGGCCGGCATCGTGCAGGCGGCCAGCCAGGGAGGGCCCTGCCTGGCCGGCGCCGATGATGATGGCATCGAAGGCACGGGGGGCGCCGGTGGATGATGAGGACGCAGGGGACATCGGGAACTCCTTGCGGAACCAGGACGATACGCGGGCTTACGCTGCCGACAGCAGGAACAGGCCGAACGGCTGGGCGTGGTCGAGCCAGTGGCGCTTCATCTGCCACCCCGCGCATTCTGCGATCGCGGCCAGCCGCTGCGGCGTGAATTTGTACGAATGCTCGGTATGCAGGCCTTCGCCCTGTGCGAACGGGAAGGCATGCCCGTGCAGGTGGACGGTCTGTGCGCGTTGACTGACCAGCCACATCTCCATGCGTGATTCGGCAGGGTTCCAGCGTGCGCGATGCAGGAAGGCCTCCGGGTCGATGTCGGCGCCGAGTTCGCGGTTGATGCGCGCCAGCAGGTTGCGGTTGAACGCGGCGGTGACGCCGGCGGCATCGTCATAGGCTGCCTGCAGCGTGCGGCTGTCCTTGACCAGATCGGCGCCGACCAGCAATTGCGCGCCGCTGCCCAGAAGATGGCGCAGGTGGGCCAGCAGGGCCACGGCTTCGCCAGGCGGGAAGTTGCCCAGCGTGGAGCCGGGGAAGAACCCCAGGCGGGCGCGCTGCCGGGCAAGGGCCGGCAGCGCGGTGGCGGTGCTGAAATCGGCTACCTGCGGTTCGATCGCCAGCGCCGGGTAGTGTTGCTGCAGCGTGGCGGTGGCATCGGCCAGTGCGGCGGCGCTGATGTCGATGGGCACGTAGGCCCGCAGGTGGGACGTGGCATCCAGCAGCACGCGGGTCTTCAGGCTGGCACCGCTGCCGAATTCCACCAGCACGCTGTCCGGGGCGATGTGCGAGGCGATATCGCTGGCCGTGGCCTGCAGCAAAGCCAGTTCGGTGCGGGTGAGATAGTACTCGGGCGTGCGGCAGATGGCCTCGAACAGGCGCGAGCCTTCGGCATCGTAGAAATACTTCGGCGGCAGCGCTTTGGGCGTGGCCGACAGGCCCTGCAGCACATCGTGCAGGAAGCCGGCATCGACGCTGTCGGCCTGGCCTTCGGCATCACGCGCCAGGCGCACGCCACTGGCCATCCAGCGCTGTGCAGGCGCGAAGAAGTTGCGGTAGCTGGGGCGCGTATGGCCGGGCGCAGTGATGGCCGCGCCGCCGCGCAGCACCATCTGCCCGACCATGAACTTGCCGTTGTATTCGCCCACCGCGCCTGCGGCTTCACGGAAGCCGGGATAGGCCGCATAGGCGCTGCGCGTCCATTGCCAGGCCTGGTCATACAGGCCGTGCAGGCCAGGTACGCTGCGGGCGGCATGCTCCCATTCGGCCTCGCTGGGCAGGCGTGCACCGGCCCAGCGGGCATAGGCATCGGCTTCGTAATAGCTCACGTGCTGCACCGGGGCATGCAGGTCCAGCGGCACGCGGCCGTGCAGGGTGAAGGTGCTCCAGTGATCGCCTTCCTCGCGCCAGTACAGCGGCGCCTGCCAGCCCTGCGCCTGCACGGTGGCCCAGCCCTCGGCCAGCCACAGCGCCGGACGCTGGTAACCACCATCGGCGATGAAGGCCCGCCATTCGCCGTTGCTGACCAGCCGGTCGGCCAGGGCATAGGGCTGCAGGTACACCCGGTGGCGCGGGGTTTCGTTGTCGAAGGCGAAGCCCGGGGTATCCGCGCCGATCTGCACCACGCCACCGGCGAACGGGTGCCAGCCGGTCGCCGCCGGCGGCGGCGATGGCACGGGTGGTTCCGGCCGGTAGGCCGGTGACAGCGCCGAGCGCGAGAGCAGGTGCAGCGCGTCCATCAGGATCAGTTCCTGGTGCTGTTCCTCGTGGGCCAGCCCAAGCGCTGCCAGCGCGGCGGCGTCCGGGGACAGCTGCGGCATCAGCACGTCCATGGCGGCGTCCACATGGGCGCGGTAGCCGCGTACTTCCTGCGCCGTGGGGCGGGTGAGCAGGCCACGTTCGGCACGCAGCGGCCGGGGGCCGATACTGTCGTAGTACGAATTGAACAGGTAGCCGAACGCCGCATCGAAGACCGCATAGCCAGGCAGGTACGGCACCAGCAGGAAGGTTTCAAAGAACCAGCTGGTGTGCGCCAGGTGCCATTTGGTCGGGCTGGCGTCGGGCATCGACTGCGCGGCCTGGTCTTCGATGCCCAGCGGCGCGGCCAGGGCGAGGCTGCGCGCACGCACGCGCAGGTAGCGGGCGCGCAGGTCACTCACCGGTTCAGCCCTGGCGTGCCTTGGCGCGTGCGGTCTTGATCGTCAGCCAGATGGCCGAGAGCAGGAAGTAGAACGCCCCCAGGCCGGCATACGGTGCCACGGTGGCCACATCCAGCGGGATGCCGCTGCTGGCCTGCTTGAAGAAGAACGCACCGGCGGCGGCGGACTGTGCGCCGCTGAGGATCATCACCCACTGGCCGCCGGCCTGCTTCCAGCGGCGCACGGCGGTGGCCAGCTGCAGCAGGCCGGAGAGGATGGCCCAGGCGCCGAAGACCTTGATGGTGGCGGCCATGCCCGCGGTCAGTGCCACGCCGATGGCCACGGCGGTCAGCACGCTGATGACGAAGTTGAGCATCTGCGTGCCGTTGGCGGCCAGGCCGCCGGTGCGGCGCGCATCGATGTAGTTCGCCAGCGCATCCCAGGCCGGGTACAGCACCAGCAGCACGGCGCCGACGGCCGGGTTCTGGCGGCCGACCAGCACGGCCAGCAGGATCCAGGCGATGGAGACGCCCGCACGCAGGAAGTAGTAGCGCTGCAGCCAGGGGGCGGGCGAGGAAGCGGGAAGGGCGGTGGCGGACATGGCGGTTCTCCGGGCAGGTCAGGGACATGGGTCGGCGGACGGGTGCCTGCCAACCAGTAGGTAGGTATCCGGCATGCCCTTCCCATGGGAGGGGGCGTGTCGATGCGCGGATATTGGCCTACTAGTTGGTAGGCAGTCAATCCAGTGCCGGGGCCCGCCGGGTGTCCGGTTGCGTTCCGTTCATGGGCCGGCTGGGCCCCGGGCGGGCGTCAGATGCCCTGGCCGCCGGATACCTCGATGCGCTGGGCATTGACCCAGCGGTTGTCGCTGGACAGCAGGCTGGCAATCATCGGGCCGATATCCTCGGCCACGCCGACCCGTCCCAGTGCCGTCATGCCGGCGAAGAAGGCATTGAAGGCCGGCGTATCGCGCACCGCACCCCCGAAGAAGTCGGTTTCGATCGCACCGGGTGCAACGGCATTGACGGTGATGCCGCGGCTGCCCAGCTCCTTGGCCATGTAGACGGTGAGCACCTCCACCGCGCCCTTCACGGCGGCATAGGCCGACCAGCCTTCGGCGGACACGCGGGTCAGGCCGGTGGACAGGTTGATGATGCGGCCACCATCGGCAATGAGCGGCAGCAACTGCTGGGTGAGGAAGAACACACCCTTGAAGTGCACGTCCACCAGCGCATCGAAGGCGGTCTCGCTCATGCTGCTGATGGGGGCGACATCGCCGTGGCCCGCGTTGTTGACCAGATGGTCGAAGCGATCACGGCCCCAGGTCTGCTGCAGCACCTGGGCCAGCTGCGTGGCGAAGGCGGCAAAGGTGCCCGCCTGGCCCACGTCCAGTGGCAGGGCCACGGCCTTGCGGCCCAGGGCCTGGATCTGGGCGACCACCTCGGCGGCCTCGGCCTGGCCCTGGCGGTAGGTGAGGATGACATCGCCGCCGTGGCGGGCGATCGACAGTGCGGTGGCGCGGCCCAGGCCGCGGCTGGCGCCGGTGATGAGGGAAAGGGTGTGCATGGCGGTTCCTGGTGGGTGATGGGGGAGGCGCCAGTCTGCGTTGCCCGCTGCCGTCCGCCTTTGCCCGAACTTCGCCGATGCTGGCCTGTTCCTGCAGGACCGGCGCGGTACCCGTGGGACGCCGCTACGATGGCCCTGCACCGATTCGGCAGGACTGCTGCGATGACAGACACTTTGCGCGATGCTGCGTACCGCCATGCGGCTGCGTTGGCCAACCCGGCCGGGGTGGCACGAACCTCCATTCCCGGCCTGTCCCTGATCCAGGCCGCGGCCCCGAGCGGGATCGACTATGCGATCTCCCGGCCGCTGCTGTGCCTGGTGCTGCAGGGGGCCAAGCGGGTGACGCAGGGCGCGGCCACCTTCGATTTCGCCGAGGGCGATGCCCTGCTGATCACGGCCGACGTGCCCACCGTCAGCCAGGTCACCCGGGCCAGTGCGATGGCGCCCTACCTGTCGCTGGTGCTGGACCTGGACCTGCCGGCGATTGCCGGGCTGGCGCTGGAGATGAAGCTGGGCCCGGCCGCGCGCGGGGCACCGATCCGCGTGGAACGCGCCGACGCCGATGTCACCGGTGCGGCGCAGCACCTGCTGCAGCTGCTGGACCACCCGGCGGCGCTGCCGGTGCTGGTGCAGCAGCGGTTGCGCGAACTGCACTACTGGCTGCTGGTGGGCCAGCACGGGTTGGCGGTACGGCAGCTGGGGTGGCCGGGGGCACATGCCCAGCGTGTGGCGCGTGCGGTGGCCCTGCTGCGCAGTGACTTCGCCCGGCCGTTGCCGGTGGAGCGGCTGGCGGCGGTGGCCGGGATGAGTCCATCGGCGTTCCACCAGCATTTCCGTGCGGCAACCTCACTGTCGCCGCTGCAGTTCCAGAAGCAGCTGCGGCTGATCGAAGCACGGCGACTGCTGCTGGCCGAAGGGCTGTCGGCCAGCAGCGCAGCGTTCGCGGTGGGCTATGAAAGCGTGCAGCAGTTCACCCGCGAGTACCGCCGGATGTTCGGCCTGCCGCCGGGGCGCGATGCCGGGGGGGCACGCATGCAGGCCCCGGCGCCGCACTGAGCCGGGTCAACCGGAAACCGGCTGGCCCTGGAAGTGCTGGGCGACCCACGGCTCGCATGCCGCCCACAGGCTGGGGGCACCGTCGCGGATGACCGGGCCGTAGCGCGCGATCACCTGTTCCATCGATACGCCGTTTTCCGTCCAGGTGCCACCACCGGTGAACACGTTCACCAGCAGGGGCTGCAGGCGGTCCAGTGCCTTGGCGAATTTCGCGTCGGCGCTCTGCGCCTGCTCGAACTCCTGCCACAGTGCCAGCAGGCGGGCGCCCTGCGGTTGCGGCAGCAGGCCGAACAGGCGCTCGGCGGCAACCGCTTCCTGCTGCGCCTGCAGCGTGGCGGAGGTGCCGCCGTGGATGGGCATGTCACCCACGTCGATTTCCACGATGTCATGCAGCAGGAGCATGCTCAGCACCCGGCTGACATCCACGGCCTGGGCGGCATGTTCGGCCAGTACCAGGGCATACAGCGCCAGGTGCCAGGAGTGCTCGGCCGAGTTCTCGCGGCGGCTGCGGTCGAGCAGTGGTGATTGCCGCACGACCGATTTGAGCTGGTCGATTTCGCGCAGGAAGGCCAGTTGCTGTTGCAGGGGCGTGGTTGCCATGGGGCTGTTCCGGACGTTCAGGCGGTGGAGGCAAGGCGGTGGATGGCCACGCGCACCAGCGATTCGAAGGCCAGCGGATCGCCCAGCCCGCGTGCGGCAAGCATCGCACCATGCACCGATGCCATGAACATGCGCGCTTCCACCTGCGGCGTGCCCTGCAACCGCAGCTGGTGGCGCGCGCTGCCGCGTTCCATCGTGGTGGTGAGCCAGCCGCTGAGATCATCGAAGTGCCCGCGTACCTCCACGGCCACTTCCGCAGGCAGGGTGGGCAGCTCGGCCGCCAGCATCGCGCCGATGCAGAACGAGGACGTGCCACCGGCGATGCAGGTGGACCAGTAGTCGGCGTAGGCGGTCAGCTCACCCAGCGGGTTGTCCAGCTGGCGCTCCAGCAGCGACAGGCCCGTACGGGCCTCGGCGCGGTAGCGGGCCACCACCTCGCGCACCAGATCCACCTTGCTGGGGAAATGGTGGTGGATGCTGGCCTTGCTGATGTTCACCTGTGCGGCGATGTCGGCGTAGCTGAAGCTGTTGTAGCCACCCGCTTCCAGCAACGTGCGGGTATAGGCCACGATCTCGGCGGCTTTGGGGGATAATTCTGCAGGCATGGCAGGGGGCACCACGGTCGATCCGGGTTGCCAATCTACCAGTTGGTAGGATTCGGGGCAATGCAGCACCTTCAGTCGGTGCGGTGCCGTACAGCCTGACGGCCGCTGGACAGCCGGGCGTTGCTGATCGCCTGACGCACGCCGCAGGCCGGGCAGGCCAGCACGGTCCCGCCGGGCAGGTGCTCGATGTCCTGCTCGCGCCAGGCACTGAACGTACCGCAGGCCGCGCAGCGGGCCTGCACGCTCAAGGCGCGCAGGGGCCGGCCGTTGGCATCGGGCAGGTACTGCAGTTCGAGGATTCGAAAAACACCGGTATCGCTCATGGGGGCAGGGCTGGGAAGTCCGATGGCAGCCTAGCCTGCGCCGGATCATGGGCAGGTGGCGGCCATGTCGAGCCTGCGTCAGCGCACGGGCTTGCCGGTGCTGCCGCCTACCAGCGGGTAGCCGCTGAACGGCTTGACCTCGTCCATCAGGAACTGCGAGACGATTTTCTCCACGCCGTAGTCACCGCCCAGCAGCAGGCGCGCGACGTCCTTCCAGTGGTGCACATCGTTGACGATCACCCGCAGCAGGTAGTCGTAGGAACCGGAGATGCGGCTGGCTTCGACCACTTCGGGCATCGCCAGGATGCGCCGGTCGAACTCGGTGAATTCCTCCAGGGCGTGCTGCTTGAAGGCCACCAGTGCCAGCACCACCGTGGCCGAGCGGATGCGGTCCACGGCCACGTGCGCGCGGTAGCCCCGGATGAGCCCGCGTGATTCCAGCGTGCGCACGCGCGCCAGGCAGGCACTGGGGGAAAGGGCCACGCGTTCGGCCAGGGCCTGGTTGGTGATGCGTGCATCCTGCTGCAGCACGTCGAGGATCTTCAGGTCGGTACGGTCCAGCGTCTTGGCGTTCATTCGAGTCCCGGTGCGGCGAGGTGCCGCAGGTTGTTCGCAATTTGCAGGCCCCTACCGCAGATCCTGCGTATTTCACCGCGCATATCGCCCGAATCTTCGGCTTTTCGGAAAATAACCATAGTTCAATCAATGATTTGCCGCCAGTGCGTACCCCGTTGATTCTGCTGGACAGCGATGGCCGTTTTCACTTTCACTCGACCTCAGCCATGTTGGCTGCGGCGCGTGACAACGCGCTGGCGGCCACGTCCATCGCCACCTGGGGGACCGTGCCATGTCGTCGCATTTCCGTCTTCGCCCACTTACCCGTAGCATCCGCCGCGCCTGTTGCCTGGGCCTGCTGGCCGCCAGCCCCGCCTGGGCGCAGGAGGCCGCACCGCCCGCACAGGGCGATCCTGCCAAGACCCTGGACACCATCGTGGTGACCGCCGGCAAGCTGAAGGAATCGGTGCGCGAGATCGCCGGCTCCGTTTCGGCGGTCACCGACCAGCAGCTGCAGGACATCGGCGCGCAGTCGCTGGCCGACTACATCCAGCGCACGCCGGGCGTGGTGTTCAACAACTACCAGCCGGGCGTTTCGCACGTGGTGATGCGTGGCATCGCCACCAGCTCGGGCAATGTGCAGGGCCAGCCGACCACCGGCTACTTCCTCAACGAAGTGCCGCTGACCGAGCCGGGCTGGACCATCGCCATTCCCGATATCGATGCGTTCGACCTCAACCGGGTGGAAGTGCTGCGCGGGCCGCAGGGCACGTTGTTCGGCTCGGCCTCGATGGGCGGCGCGGTGAACTACGTGGCCAACGTAGCCGATGCCAGTGGCTTCGATGCGGCGGCCGAGGCGACGTTGAGCCAGACCAAGAATGCCGACGTGGGCTTTGCGGCCAAGGCGATGGTGAACGTGCCGATCAAGCAGGACCTGCTGGCCGTGCGCGCCGTGGCGCAGTACCGCGATGACCCCGGCTTCCTGGACAACATCGGCACCGGCACCCGGGGGTCCAACACCAGCACGCTCGACGGTGGCCGCCTGTCGGTGGTGCTGACGCCCAACGAAGGCACCACGCTGACCTGGCTGAGCCTGCTGCAGAACAGCGACAGCGACGACAACAGCTACCGCATCGCCGGGCTGGGTGATCTGCAACGTCGCACGGCGCTGCCCGAATTCACCCACACCAAGGTGAGCGTGCACAGCCTGCGGCTGGACCAGGACCTGGGCTTTGCCGACCTGACCGCGCTGCTGGCCTACCAGAAGAAGAAGCAGGACTGGCGCTTCGATTACACGCCGGTGCGCGCGGCCTACAACGCGGACCTGGGCCTGGACCTGACCGCGCCACTGTACATCGCTTCCGGCGGTGAAAGCACGGGCAAGAGCATCGAGCTGCGGCTGGCCTCCAAGCCCGGTGGCCGCATCGACTGGCTGGTGGGCGGCATGTACTTCGATTCGGACAAGTCGCTGCATGAGCAGCTGGGCGCCGAAGGCGCGGCCGGCGCGTTCAACCGCTCGCCGCTGTATGGCCCGGGCAGTGGTGCGGTGATCGCCCCGGACGGGCAGATCTTCAACAGCTTCCTGACCGATCTGTCCGGCTCGGAAGCCGCGCTGTTCGGCGAGGGCAGCGTCCACTTCAACGACCAGTGGAAACTGACCGTCGGTGGCCGCCTGTTCCGCAACAAGGTGCGCACCGTCAGCACGCAGGTGGGCTTCTCCACCTATCCCGGCGCACCGAAGATCTCCACGCAGGAAACCAAGGAAGACGGCTTCAACCCGAAGGTGTCGCTGACCTGGCAGGTGACGCCGGATGTGATGGTCTACGGCCTGGTGTCCGAAGGCTTCCGCTTTGGCGAACCGAACACGGCCGGCCTGAGTGCCTACCCGGTGCCGTCCGGTTCGAAGAGCGACAGCCTGGTGAACTACGAACTGGGCACGCGCACCCGCTGGGCCGGTGGCCGCCTGCTGGTCGATGCCACGCTGTTCTACGTGGACTGGAAGGACATCCAGCTGCGCCTGCAGACCCCGGACCTGTTCAACTACGCCAGCAATGGCGGCAAGGCCTACAGCCGTGGCATCGAACTGTCCACGACCTGGCGGCCGGTGGATGCGTTTGAATGGCAGGCCTCGGCCACCTGGCAGCGCGCGCGCCTGGATGAGGATCTGTTCATCCTCTACTACGGCACCGCACCGAAGGGATCGCAGCTGCCGGGGTCGGCCGACTGGACGGTCAGCAACCTGCTCACCTGGCATTTCGATGCGCGGTTCTCGCCCACGCTGTCGCTGTCGCACCAGTACGTGGGCAGCGGCATCAGCGATCTCAATTCGGCGGTGCCGGGCATCACCCCGAACCGGCAGGGCAACTACAACCTGTTCGACCTGCGTTACCGCATGACCTTCGGCACCACCGACGTCACCCTGTTCGGCAGCAACCTGACCGACAAGCGTGGCATCACCCGGTCGGTGACCGAAACCAATGGTATCGGCGAAGGGCTGGTACGCCCGCGTACCGTCGGCGTGACCGTGCACTGGCGTTACTGACGCGATGGATCGGAGCACTGGCGTGAACGTTCGTCCGATCGGGCGCTGGCAGCTGGCGGCCCGGCGCAAATCCCTGGAAGCGGTGGTGGCCGATGGCGAACGCGCCGGCCTGCACCGCCGGCTGGGTGCAGGCAGCCTGCTGGTGCTGGGCGTGGCCAACATCCTGGGCGCCGGCATCTACGTGGTGACCGGCACCGCCGCGGCCAGCTTCGCCGGGCCGGCGGTGGTGCTGGCCTTCGTGCTGGCCGCGCTGGCCTGCGGCTTCACCGGCCTGTGCTATGCCGAACTGTCCTCGGTCATCCCGGTGTCCGGCTCGGCGTATTCGTACTGCCAGGTGACGCTGGGCGAGGGCGCGGCCTGGGCGCTGGCGTGGATGGTGATCCTGGAATACCTGCTGGCCGCCGCCGCAGTGGCCGCCGGTTTCGCCGGTTACCTGACCAGCCTGCTGGGCGATCTGCACGTGCAGGTGCCCTTGGCGCTGGCCACCTCCAGCGTGGTGGCCAGCGCGCAGGGCGGGCATACCGTGCTGTCCTTCAGCGGCGGCATCAACCTGGTGGCGGCACTGGCCGTGCTGGCTGCCGCGGCGGTGCAGATTGCCGGGGTGGGACGCTCGGCGCTGGCCAACCTGGTGCTGGTGCTGATCAAGATCGCCGTGCTGCTGGCCTTCATCGCGGTCGGCGTGCAGTTCATCGACACCGCGCACTGGCAGCCGTTCCTGCCCGCCAACGAGGGCGGTTTCGCCTACGGTTGGCCCGGCGTGCTGCGCGCGGCGGCGATGCTGTTCTTTGCCTACCTGGGGTTTGAAACGGTGTCCATGGCGGCAGCGGAAGCGCGCCAGCCGCGGCGCGATGTGCCGGTGGGCATTCTCGGTTCGCTGGTGGTGTGCACGGTGTTGTACATCGCTGCCGGTGCGGTGCTGACCGGGTTGGTGCCGTTCCGCGAACTGGGCGTGCCCGATCCGGTGGCATTGGCGGTGGACCGCATCGGCTGGCCGGGCTTTGCGGTACTGATCAAGATCGGTGCGCTGACCGGCCTGGGCTCGGTGCTGCTGGCCAATGCCTACGGCGCGTCGCGCATCAGCCTGAGCATCGCCCGCGACGGACTGCTGCCGGCATTCTTCACCCGCGTGCATCCGCGGCTGGGTACGCCGTGGCTGGCCAGCGTGGCCTTCGGCAGTGCCAGTGCGCTGCTGGCCGCGCTGCTGCCGATCAGCATCCTGGGTGACCTGATCTGCCTGGGCATCGCCTCGGCGTTCATCGTGGTGTGCATCGCGGTGATGTGGCTGCGCTCAACCCGGCCGGAACTGCGTGGTGGCTTCCGCGTGCCGCTGGGCGGCGTGCGCATCGGCCGGGTGTGGCTGGGCGTGGTGCCGGTGCTGGGCATCGTGATGTGCCTGGCGATGATGGCCCCGGTGCTGGGGGACATGGTGGCGCAGGTGCGCCGTGGCGATCTGCTGCCGGCCAGCATCCTGCTGGGCTACGTGCTGGTGGGTGCGGCGCTTTATCTCGGTTATGGCCAGCGCCGTGCGCGCCGGCAGGTACAGGACACGACGGCATGATTCCTGATGAGTTTCCGCTGGCCCAGGCCCTGCAGCTGGGCTGCCTGGATGCGCATGACCAGTACGCGCTGGTGCGCCGTGGCGAGGTGTCGCCACGTGAACTGACCGCGGCGGCCATCGTGCGTGCGCGGCACCTGGACCCGGCGCTGGGAGCGTTGAGCCATGTGGATTTCGACGCGGCCCTGGACCGGGCCGGGCGCATCGAGCGCAGCGCACCGATGGCCGGCGTGGCGTGGCTGCCGAAGGATTCCCTGCGCTACCCGGGCATGCCCACGCGCGGGGGCTCGCGTTCGCGCACCAGTCTGCCCGCGCTGGAGGCGCCGCCGTTCGCACAGCGTTTCGACCGCGCCGGGCTGGTGGCCATCGGCAAGAGCGCGATGCCCGAATTCGGGCTGATGGGCTCCACCGAACCGTTGCTGGGCCCGGTCACCCGCAATCCCTGGCAGCCGACGCATTCGCCGGGCGGGTCCAGCGGCGGTGCCGGTGCCGCACTGGCGGCCGGCATCGTGCCGCTGGCCCATGGGAGTGATGGTGCCGGTTCGATCCGCATTCCGGCCTCGGCCTGCGGCGTGGTCGGCCTCAAGCCCGGCCGTGGCACCACGGTGGCGGTGCGCGGGCGCCACGCCATCGAAGACCTGATCGTGGCCGACAGCCTGATGTCGCGCAGCGTGCGTGATACCGCCTGGGCGTTCGCTGCGGCGCATCCGCAGCCCACGCTGCCGGTCGATGCATTGTTGCGCCCGCCCGGCCCGCTGCGCGTGGGGATCATCAGCACCTCGCTGGCCGGGCTGGAGCCGCATCCGGCGGTAGCGGCCGTGCTGGACCGGGTGGCCACGCTGTGCGTCTCGCTGGGCCATGCGGTGGAGAAGACAAGCTATCCGCTACCTGCCGATGGCATCTGGCAGGCGCTGCATACGCTGTGGTCGCGGCTGGGCCAGGATGCGGTCGAGCTGGCCACCGCACAGGGCGGGGACGAATTCGCGACGCTGTCGCTGGAGCCGTGGACGCACGGCCTGGCCCAGTACCACCGCGCGCGTTGCGGCGTGGCCGAACTGGAGCAGGCCTACCGCATCGTGGCTGAACTGCCCGCCGCCTTCGCCGCCTTCCACCAGCGCTTCGATGTGTTGCTGACGCCTACCGTGCGCACGCCGCCACCGCTGCTGGGCGAACTGGCCCCCGATCGTGATTTCGACAGCGTGCTGCCGGCGATGTTCCAGTGGATCAGCTACACCCCGCTGCAGAACCTGGCCGGTACGCCCGCCATCTCCCTGCCGCTGGGCCAGGCCGATGGGCTGCCGGTGGGCGTGCAGTTCGCCGCCGACCGTGGGCAGGAAGCGATGCTGCTGCAGTTGGCGGCACAGATCGAACAGGCCGTGCCGTGGCACGACCATTGGCCACGCATTTCCGTGGCCGCCGCCTTGAAGGAGACGTACTGATGGGACATGCCCGCGACAGCCGCTATGCGGCGCGCCACGGCGAGGATGTACTGCGCCTGCTGGCCGAGCAGCCGTTCGCCTGGCTGGTGTCTGCCGGTGGCGAGGATGCGGCGTTCACGCCGCTGCCATTGCGCGCCGAGTGCGATGCAGAGGGCGTACTGGTGGCCCTGCGCGGCCACCTGGCCCTGCGCAACCCGCATGTGGCGCGGTTGCTGCGCGATGGCCGCGCGCAGGCGCTGCTGATGGGCCCGCATGCCTATGTCTCGCCCAGCTGGCTGGACGACCGCACGCAGGCGCCGAGCTGGAACTATGCCGCGGCCATGTTCGACCTGGACGTGGCAGTGAGCGCGGAAGCGGATGACATCCGCGACGAACTGGATGCGTTGATCACGCAGATGGAAACCGGCCGCCCCAAGGCGTGGTCGCTGCCGGAAATGGGCGGGCGCTATGCACGGCTGGCCAGCGGCGTGGTGGTCCTGCGCGGGGTGGTCCGCGAGGTGCGGGCCACCTTCAAGCTGGGCCAGGATGAAGCCCGCCACGATTTCGCCCAGCTGCTGCTGGGCCTGCAGGCCGGTGGCGAGCACGCGCTGGTGGCATGGATGCAGGATTTCGCCGGCGCGGCGGAGGATCGCGCATGAGCCGCAGCCTGGACGCGCTGGACCCGCAGATCCGCCAGTTCATCGAAGCGGTCTGCACCGAAGGTGCACGGCTGCGCGCCGGGCGCACGCTGGGCTGGCCCGAACAGCGTGCCATCGCGTCGCTGGCGCGCGCGCCCTGGCGCGAAGGTGGGCCCGTGATGCGCGAGGCGATGGATGTGCGGCTGGGGTCGCCCCACGGCAGCTTCGGCGTGCGTGTGCTGTACCCGCAGACGGCGCCCACCGCGCCACAGCCGGCCCTGGTGTACCTGCATGGCGGGGGCTGGTGCCTGTTCGGGCTGGATACCCACGACCGCCTGCTGCGCGAGTATGCGGCGGCCACCGGGTTGCCGGTGGTGGCGATCGATTACAGCCTGGCGCCGGAACATCCGTACCCGGCGGCACTGGACCAGGCGGTGATCGCACTGGAATGGCTGCGCACGCACGGTGCCGACCTGGGCATCGATGGCACGCGCGTGGTGCTGGCCGGTGATTCGGCCGGCGCCAACCTGGCCGTGGCCACCGCGCTGCGGCTGCGCCTGGCCGGGCAGCTGCAGCATGTCCGTGCGCTGGTACTGAACTACGGTGCGTGGACGCCGGTACTGTCGGCCGTCGCACGCGCCACCCTGGGCACGGCCGATGACATGCTCAGCGGCGAGGAAATGGATGCGTTCTGGCAGGCCTACCTGGGCCCGGGGGCCGAGCAGGTGGCCACGCCCCTGTCGGCACCGCTGCAGGCGGCGCTGCATGCGCTGCCACCGGCGCTGTTGCTGTGGGGCGACCGTGACGTGCTGGCCGAGCAGAACCAGGCCATGGCCGAGCGCCTGGCAGAAGCGGGGGTGCGGGTGCAGACGCGGATCTATGCCGGTGCACCACACAGTTTCATCGAGGCCATGGCGGTGTCCACGCAGGCGCAGGATGCCATCGCCCGCGGCGCGGAATGGATGCGCCATCATCTGAGCGATACCCGACAGGAGGAACCCGCCGCATGATGCCACTGCTGCCCCGGATGCTTGTTGCCTGCCTGTGCGCCGGTATGGCCTGGACCGCACAGGCGGCCGATCGGCCGGCGGCGGTGGTGCCGACGCCGGACATGATCATGCGCCTGAAGGCCGTCGGCGATCCGCAGATCGATCCGCAGGGCCGCTGGATCGCCTACACGGTGGGAACACCGCAGGACCAGGGCCGGCCGCCGCTGAGCCGCATCTGGCGCGTACCGGCGTCCGGCAGCGGGGCGGCCATCGCGCTGCCGGCCCCGGACGGCGCCAACGAGGAACACCCGCGCTGGCGTGCCGATGGCCGCTTCCTGGATGTCCTGTCCAATCGACCGCTGCCGGCGGGCAGCGCGGCAGCGGACACGGCCGATACCCAGGTATGGCGGCTGGACACACAGGGCACGGCGGCGGAGCCGCTGACCCGTTCAGCAGGTGCGGTATCGGCCTTCGAGGTGAGCGCCGATGGCGCGCGCATCGCCTACATCGCCACTGATGCGCCCAGCCCGGCGGAGGTGGCGCGGCGCGATGCGCGTGATGATGCCGCGGTGGTGGAACAACCCACACGGTTCGCACGGGCATGGCTGCGTGACCTGCGCAGCGGTGCCACCCGCGCGCTCAGCGCGGTGGGAACCCAGGTACATGACCTGGCCTGGGCGCCGGATGGCCGCACGCTGGCGCTGCGCGTGTCCGAGGGCACCACGCTCAATGACTACTGGTACCGCTCGCGCGTGGTGCTGGTGGATGCCGCCACCGGCGCGCTGGTGAAGGTGCTGGAACCGCGGGCGTCCGCCCACCCGTTGCAGTGGTCGCCCGATGGCCGCCGTCTGCTGTATGGCCATCTGGGCGAGCACGGCATGGTGGCGGCGTTGACCGTGCAGGACATCGCCAGTGGCGACCGCGTGGTGCTGGCAGGCGACTGGAAGGGCACGCTGTGGCAGGCGCGCTGGCAGGATGCGCGCACCCTGGTCGGCCTGGGCCAGCGCGGCGTGCGCGGTGCCTTCCTGCGCCTGCAGGCCCGCGATGGCCGCTGGCAGGAAGTGGCACGTCCGCAGATTCCGTTCGCGGCACTGAGCACCTCGCGTACCGGCCGCACCGCCTACCTGGGCATCGCCGATGACCAGCCGACCGAGGTGTGGACGTTCGATGGCACGGCGCTGGCCGCGCGTACCACGACCCACCCGGAAGTGGCGGGCTGGGCGCACGGGCAGGTTCGCGAGTTGGCCTGGACATCCTCGCGCGATGGCCTGCCCATCACCGGCCTGCTGGTGACCCCGCCGGGCTGGAAGCCGGGCACGCCGCTGCCCACGCTGGTGCAGGGCCATGGCGGGCCGGCCTGGGCATGGTGGTCGGGCTGGCTGGGGTCATGGCATGACTGGGCGCAGCTGCTGGCCACGCACGGCTATGCGGTGTTCCTGCCCAATCCCCGCGGGTCCGAAGGTGGTGGCGCGGCCTTTACGGAAATGGCGCGCAACGACTGGGGGGGCGGCGACTTCCAGGACATCCTCGATGGCGTGGACATGCTCGAGCGCGAGGGCGTGATCGATCCGCAGCGGCTGGCCATCGGCGGCTGGAGCTACGGTGGCTACATGGCGGCATGGGCGGTCACGCAGAGCACGCGATTCCGCACGGCGATCGTGGGTGCCGGGGTGATCGACATCGGGGCGATGGCGCTGACCACCGACACCCCCGATTATCTGCCCGGCTACTTCGGCGATCCGCTGGCCCACCGTGCCACCTACGATGCGCATTCGCCCATCCGCCATGCCGACCGCATCCGCGTGCCGGTGCTGATCCTGCATGGCGAGCAGGACAAGCGCGTGCCGCTGGCGCAGGGCGAGATGCTGTACCGCGCGTTGCGCTTCAGCGGAACACCGGTGCAGATGGTGACCTACCCGCGTGGCCCGCACTGGTTCTTCGAACAGGCGCACGGGCGCGATGTGCAGCAGCGGGTGCTGGACTGGCTGGATACGCAGCTGGGCGTGGAGCGCCCGCGATGAGCCACGCCGTGGAGATCGCCTTCATCGGTGGCGGGCAGATGGCGCGCTGCCTGGTGGAGGGCCTGCTGCGGCGGGGCACGCCACCAGCACGGATCGCCGTGGCCGATCCGCTGGCGAACGCGCGTGAGGCACTGGCCACGCAGCTGGGGGTCAGCGTGTACGCGCAGGCGGCGGATGCCGTGCGGCAGGCACCGGTGTGGGTATTGGCGGTGAAGCCACAGGTGGCGCATGAGGTCTGCCAGTCACTGTCCATGCTGGCCGTGCGCCAGCGCCCGCAGGTGATCTCGATCATGGCGGGCGTCACGCTTGCGTCGCTGCAGCAGTGGCTGGGTATCGACACAGTGGTGCGCAGCATGCCGAACCAGCCGGCGGCGATCGGTGCCGGCATCACTGCGCTGCACGCGGCCGGGGTGCTGGATGCCGGGCAGAGGGCGCAGATCGAGGCAGTGTTCAGCGGCGCTGGTGCGACGCTGTGGCTGCACGATGAAGCGCAGATGGATCTGGTGACGGCAGTGGCCGGCAGCGGCCCGGCCTATCTGTGCCTGCTGGCCGAAGCGATGCAGCACGCCGCCGCATCGCGCGGGCTGCCGGCGGACACCGCGCGGCAGCTGGTCACGCAGACCCTGCTGGGGGCGGCGCGCATGCTGGATGAAACCGATCTGCTGCCGGCGCAGCTGCGCGAACGCGTGACCTCGCCCGGCGGTACCACCGAGGCGGCCATCGCCGTGTTGCAGCAGGCCGGGTGGCCGCAGCAGGTGGATGACGCCGTGGCTGCGGCCAGTGCCCGCAGCCGGGCACTGGCCACACCGCCGGCTCAGTAGCGGTACTGCCAGGTCAGCTTGAGCACGCGCCCACGCCCGGAGAAATAGCTCGGGTTGGTGGGCGTGGTCTGCGAGTAGTAGCTGATGTACTGGGTATTGGCCAGGTTCTGCACGCCCAGGGTGAACACGTGCTGGTCCATCGCATAGCGCGCCACCAGGTCCAGCGTGGTGTAGCCGTTGAAGCGGGCGGTTTCCTTGCCGCGGGTACTGAAGTCACGGTCGAAGGCGCGGCTGGCCTGCAGGCGGGTACTGAAGGCATGCGTCCAGGCCTGTTCCCAGAAGGCGGTCATGCGGTTGGGCGCGATGTTCACCCCGGCCAGGTCGCTGTCCAGCCGTCCATCCTGGTCGGCATCGTAGCGGCCATTGGCACGCGCATAGCCCAGGCCGACGCGGCTGTCGCCCAGGCGCACCGCCAGGTTGGTTTCCAGCCCTTCGACCTTGGTGGCCTGGCGCTGCACGTTGTAGGCATCGATGCCGGCGTCATAGACCAGCAGCGAGCCCAGGTCCGATTCGGAGATGTAGTAGGCGATGTCGCCGCTGAAGCGGCCGTCGTCGTATTCCAGGCCCACTTCGCGGTTGTTGGACACCACCGGGGACAGGTCCACCAGGCTGTCCACGCGCTGGCCGGGAAGGGTGATCGCGCGCAGCACGCGGCCGACATCGGCCACGGTGTAGCCTTCCGAATACGACGCGTAAGCGTTGAGGCGGTCGTTGATGTACCAGACCGCGCCGAGGTTGGGCAGGGTCTCGCTCATGGTCGGCTTGCCGCCGGCCACGGCGCGGCTGCCATAGCGCGGCAGGGTCGTGTAATCGCCGACCTCCAGCTCGCCCTTCTCATAGCGCAGCCCGCCGGACAGCAGCACGTGCGCGGTGGGCCACCAGTGCACCTGCAGCAGCGGCGACAGGCTCTGGTAGGTGGTCTGCGGCACCCAGTTCATGCCGCTGGCCAGCAGCACCTGGTGGGTGCGGTCGCGCAGGCCGTCGATGCCCACGGTCAGGTCGAGCGTGCTGCCGCCGATGCGCTGCCAGGCCTGGGTCAGCTTGAAGCCGCGCTTGTCCGATTCGTTCTGGGTCTGGTCCCAGGCAGCGTTGGCGCCGGTATTGCCCCACGGGTCCCACTGGCTGGCGCCGTAGCGGCCTTCGAAATCCACCGCGAAGGCCTGCGCCTGGAAGCGCCCGCCCAGCAGCGAGGGCGCGCTGTAGTCCACGGTCAGCGACTGCGAGCGGTTCATCGGCGGGTCCAGTGGCGTGTCGCCGCGCACCGACACGGTGGGCTTGCCCAGCCGGTAGTCGCCATTCACGGCCAGGTAGTTGTCCAGGCCGCGCAGTTCATAGCGGTTGGCCATCAACTGCAGGCGCTGGCCGTTGTCGAAGTTCCAGCCGACCTTGGCGAACACGTTCGACGATGTGGAATCCATCAGCTCGCCCTGCGCGTTGGTGCCGATGGCGCGGCCCTTGCCGTCGTAGTACAGGCCCTGGCGCTCGTAGGCCAGGCCGGCGACCAGGTCGAGGTGGCGGCCGCGCGTGCCGATCAGCGCCGAGGCACGCTGCCCGTCGTCATCGCTGCGGCGCGGTGCGGCCGTGGACAGCGACAGCGTGCTGTCGAGCATGAACGTGCCCGGCTCGCTCGGCGCGCTGCGGGTGATGATGTTGACGATGCCGCCGGTACCGCCGATGCCCTGCAGTGCGTTGGCGCCGTGGATCACCTCGATGCGCTCGATCATCGCCGGGTCGATGGTGTGTGAATCGCGCGAGCCGTCGCGCAGCGGCGTGGACTGCGGCACGCCGTCGACCATGTACAGGATGCCGCGGCCGCGCAGCGTTTCACCGTAGTTGGACATTTTCTCGCGCGCTGGCGCGAAGGCGGGAATCTGCGCGGACAGCAGCCGTGACACATCCGCGCCCAGCGCCAGCTGCTGCTCGATGTCCTGGCGGGTGAGCACGGTGATGGTGTTGGGCATGGCCGTTTCGCCCTGCGGCATGCGCGCGGTGGAGGCCGACACGGTGACCCGGGCCAGCGAGGTCGCAGAGGCCGTCGGCGGCGCCGGCGCACGCGGTGCGGCAGCCGGGGCGGTGGCGCGGATCACGTAGACGCCGGGGCTGCGTTCCTCGGCCTGCAGCGGGTGGCCTGCCAGCAGCTGCTGCAGGGCATCGCGCGGGGCCAGCGTGCCGTCCAGCGCCCGCGCACTGCGGCCAGCGGTGGCATCAGACGGGAACAGCAGCTGCAGGCCGGTCTGCCGGGCCAGGCTGTTGAGCGCCTGTTCCAGCGGCCCGGCGGCGACGTGGATCGTGCGGGGCGCTGGCGTGGGCTGGGCCAGGGCCGGCAGGGCCGTGCACAGGCAGGCGGCCAGCAGGCCGGGCGCGAGCCGGCGCAGGGCCGGGGAGGGAGAGCGGGTCATGCAGGGTCCTTCACTGGGGTTCGTGCTGTCTGCCGTCCGGCACGGCCGCCAACCCACCCTCGGCCGTCATGGCGGCCGCCGCTGGATGTGCACGCTGCCATCGTCACCGGCCTGCACGACCACCGGCAGGATGTCCGGCAGCAGCGCCAGGGCGGTGGCGCTGCGATCGCTGTCGAACACGCCGGAGACCGCCAGCGTGCCGAGCGTGGGGTCGTCCAGTACGATGCGGCCGGCGTGGTAGCGCTGCAGTTCGGCCAGCACCTGCACCAGCGGCGTGGCGCTGAACTGCAGGCGGCCCTGTGGCCAGTCCTGCTGGCCAGCGGTGATCGGCATCGGCCGGCCGACCCCGTCCGGGCCGGCACTGACCTGTTGCCCGGGCTGCAGCCGCTGCTCATCACCCTGTGCCGGTACGCGCACCCCGACGCTGCCCCGCCACAGCATCACCTCGCTGCGCGCACCGCGGCGGCTGACATCGAACACCGTGCCGTAGTTGCGTACCTGCACCGGGCCGGCATCGACCTGGAACCGGCGCCAGTGCGAGGACACCACCGCGAAGCGTGCCCGCCCCTCAAGCAGCGCGACGCGGCGGCTGAACAGATGGCGCTGCACGCGCACGTGGCTGCCGCCATCAACGGTGAGGCGGCTGCCATCGGCCAGCACCAGGGCGCGCCGCTCGCCGGGCGCGGTCTGGATGTCGCTGGCGGGCAGGCCGGGGTCCCATGCATACAGCCCGACCAGTGCCAGCAGGCAGCCTGCGGCGGTGCCGGCAAGCGCGGGCGTGCGCCGTGCCGGGCGCAGGGCCTGCGCGTCCGGCATCGGGAACAGCTGCCGGAGCGCATCGCGGTGGCGGTCGATCGGTGTTGCTGCGACCGCTGGCGTGGGCATGCCGTCGGTGGCCGTTGCGTCGTGGCGCTCGCGGGTGCCGGGCCTGTCGCGTGGCGTGTTCATGCCAGCCGCCCTGCGCGGCAGCTGGCCATGGCCAGGCGCAGGTGCCGTTCCACGGCCTTCAAACCGATGCCCATGCGCTGCGCGACCTGCGCCTGCGGTACCTCGTGGATCTTGTGCAGGATGAACACCTGGCGGCGACGGCGTGGCATCGCCTCGATGGTCGCGACCAGCCGCGCCAGTTCCTGTTCGCCATCCAGGCGCTGTTCCATCGCCGGTTGCGGGCAGGGCGCATCGGGCAGCTGCTGCCGTGCTTCCACCCAGTGTCGGCGCAGGTCTTCGGCACGGCAGCGGTCCACCGCGGCATCGTGGGCGATGCGTCGCAGCAGCGCGATCGGCTGCTGCGCATCGGTGCGTGCGGGGGCTTCCAGCAGCCGTACGCAGACATCGTGCACCACCTCGCGGGCCATGCCCGGGGCACCGAAGCGACGGCGCACGTAGGCCACCAGTTCGTCGTAATGGCGCACCAGCGAAGCAACCAGCGACGGGGCCGGTGGGGATGAGGGAGGCGGTGATGTCATGCGTCGGGCGGGAAAGGGCGGAAGGGCGTGCGCGAAGGCCCTGCATCCCTGCAGGCTGTTCCAATGTTAGTGCGAAGCATTCGCATCTGCTATCGTTAACACAATCGTAACCCGCGCCTCAGCCGCCGCTCCGGGCGTTTCCTCCCCAAGCAGGCCCTGCCATGTCCCTGATCGCCTTCCCCTCCCGCGCCCCCGCGCGCACGCTGCTGTCCGCCGCCCTGCTGCTGGCCCTGCCATTGGCCGCACACGCGCAGGCCCCGGCCGATGCCGGTGACGCCACCACCCTGGATGCGGTGCGGGTCAATGCCTACCGCACCACCACCCATACCTCCGGTGCGACCAAGACCGATACGCCGGTGGCCGAGATGTCCCGGTCGGTGTCGGTCATCGCCCGCGAGGAACTGGATGCACGCGGCGTGCAGAACCTCAACGAGGCCATGCGCTATGTCGCGGGCGTATCGCTGGAAAGCACCGGCATCGACAACCGCGTGGATGACTTCCGCATCCGCGGCTTCGATGCCGGCAGCTGGAGCAACAACGTCACCCTCGATGGCATGCGCGCGCCGCAGGGCGGGCAGTGGAACCGCACCATGGTCGACAGCTGGAACCTGGACCGCGTGGAGGTGCTCAAGGGCCCGGCAGCGGTGATGTATGGCCAGGTGGCGCCCGGTGGCATGGTCAACCAGGTCAGCAAGACCCCCACCCCGGACCAGCAGCAGGTGCTGCGCGTGGGCATCGATGGCAACGGCCAGTACAACAGCGCGTTCGACGTGGGGGCGGCCTCGGCCGACCAGCGCCACCTCGGCCGCCTGGTGGGCCTGTACCGCGATGGCGATACCCAGATCGACCACACGCAGCAGAAGCACGGGTTCCTGGCACCGAGCTACACCTTCCAGATGGCCGAGCACACCCGCCTGACCCTGCTGGGGCTGTACCAGCGCGATGACGGCGGTTCGACCTACCAGTTCCTACCGCAGGCAGGCACCCTGCAGCCGACCCGCTACGGCTACATGAAGAACACCACGTTCATCGGCGAACCGGGCTGGAACACCTACGACCGCACGGTATGGACCGCCGGCTGGCTGTTCGAGCACGCTTTCAACGCGCACTGGACGCTGAGCCAGAGCGCGCGCCGCACGCATGTGGATTCGACCTTCCGGACCGTGGTCACCAATGGTGGGCTGAACCCGGATGGGCGCACGCAGAAGCGCCGCGCCACCTGGGGCGAGGGCGATTCGCGCGGGGACACGGTGGATACCCGCGTGACCGGAAAATTCAGCACCGGCGCGGCCGAGCACACCCTGCTGCTGGGCGTGGACTGGCAGAAGGCCGATTGGACCGCCGCACGCGGCACGATGGGCACGCCGAACGACCAGCCCACGGCGATCGACATCTTCAACCCGGTGTACAGCGGCTACATTCCGGCCACCACCTCGATCGGCTACTCCGGTGGCATCAACCGCCAGACCGGCGTGTACGTGCAGGACCAGATCGCGCTGGGCGCGTGGCGCTTCACCGCCGGTGGCCGCTACGACTGGACCGATGATGACACCTGGGCACAGAACTACACCGTGGCCACCGGGGTCTACGCGCCACGCGTACCCAGCCGCATCAAGAACGAAGCGTTCACCGGCAATGCCGGCGTGCTGTTCGTCACCGACAGTGGCTTCACCCCGTACCTGAGCTACGCCGAATCCTTCCAGCCGGCCAGCAGCACTATCCTCCAGTCGTTCACGCGCACCCCCTTCGATCCGGTCACCGGCAAGCAGTGGGAGGCCGGCGTGAAGTACCAGCCGGCGCGCATCGATGGCCTGGTCACGCTGTCGGCCTACGACCTGCGCCAGCAGAACATCCTCGTCGACGACCCGGACATCGGCCACATGAACTGTGGCAGCACGGGCAACGCCCGGTGCCAGATACAGGGGGGCGAAGGCCGGGTGCGTGGTGTGGAACTGGAAGGGCGGATCACCCCGCTGGCCGGCTTCAGCGTGATCGGTGCGGCCTCGTGGATGGATTCGGAGGTCACCCGCAGCACCAGCGGCTACACCGGCAAGCAGCTGGCCATGGTGCCGGACTGGACCGCGGCGCTGTGGGGCGACTACACCTTCCAGGCCGGCGCGCTGGAGGGGCTGAGCCTGGCGGCGGGCGTGCGCTACAACGGCCAGAGCTATGGCGACAGCGCCAACGCGTTCCACATTCCGTCCTACACCCTGTGGGATGCGGCCATCCGCTACGACCTGGGCGCCATCGGTGGCGTGGGCACGCTGCTGTCCATCAACGCCAGCAACCTGGCCGACAAGCGCTTCGTGTCCACCTGCACCGGGGTGTCCTCGTGCTACTACGGCACCGGCCGCACGGTGACCGCCACCGCACGTTTCAGCTGGTGATGCCCGGCCGGACGGCGCCGTGGGGGCGCCGTCCGCGTGAAACGTGAATGCGTTCATAAATTCACGCGATCGTAACTGGGGGTGTTTGCGTTTATCTGCAGTTAACTTTCTGGTTGATCCCCGAACACAGGAAGTTGCCCGATGAACCACCCGCTGCTTGGCCGTCCGTCCCGCACCCGTTCCCCGCTGCCCAGCGCCCTTGCGCTTGCCGTGACCAGCTCGCTGCTGTTCGCCGCTGCCCTGCCGGCGCAGGCCCGCCCGTCGATCGAGGACTGGCAGCAGCAGCGCCAGTGGCAGGCCGCCTGGTCGTCCTCGGCCGGTGTCCAGGCCGACATGCCGGCGCCAGCGCCGGCCGCCGTCCCCGGGGATGCCCCCACGGCGCTGCTCGGCAACCCGGGTGACCCGGCCAGCTGGCGCAGCACCGAATTCAACACGGACTGGGGCCTGGGCGCGATCAACGCCGATTACGCCTATGCGCGCGGGCTGACCGGCCAGGGCATCCGCCTGGGCGTGTTCGACAGCGGTACCGGCCTGGACCATCCCGAATTCGCCGGCAAGAACCATCGCAGCATCCGCGTGGCCGACCTGCTGGCCGATGGCACCCGCTGCACCAACACCACCGTGGTCCGCGGCCCGGCGGCCTGCTTCGCCAGCGATGGTGATGATGTGCAGGTCAGCTATGTCGGCTACAACGCCAACGTGCCGGACAACATCCGCCGCATCATCGAATCCGGTGCATACGTACAGCCGGGCATGCAGTTCGAGATCCACGGCACGCACGTGTCCGGCACCATCGCCGCCAACCGCGATGGCAACGGCATGCATGGCGTTTCCTTCGGTTCGGACCTGACGGTCGCGCGTCTGTTCTCCAACAGCGTGCGCGAGTGGCAGCGCACGGCCCAGGGCTACCAGGTGGTGACGCTGGGCGCGGTGGGGCCCAAGCTCAGTGCCTTCGAGGACATGTACGCGCAGATGAACGCACAGGGCGTGCGTGCCATCAACCACAGCTGGGGCCTGGTCAACGAACCTGCCAGCGCGCAGGAACTGGACGAGATCTACAATGACCCGGGCGACCGCGCCTACCTGAACACCTTCGCCGAGGGGTCGCGCACGCGCGGCATGATCCAGGTCTGGGCGGCGGGCAACACCAACAGCGTCATCCCGACCCCGGCCCAGAGCCCCATCGCCGGCATGTACGCGACCCTGCCGCGTGCCTTCGCCGAGATCGAACCGTACTGGCTGAGCGTGGTCAACGTCGGCACCAACCTGACCCTGAGCAGCCGCTCCAACAAGTGCGGCCTGAGCGCCAACTGGTGCCTGGCCGCGCCGGGGTCGGACATCGTGTCCACCGCCTATGGCGCCGATTCCAACCTGGCCGGCAGCGTGGGCATCGATGCCAACGGCAACGTCAGCCTGGACATCCAGCAGCGCGTGGCCACCTATGGCTATGCCCTGCTCAGCGGTACCTCGATGGCCGCCCCGCACGTCACCGGTGCGCTGGGCCTGCTGTTCGAACGCTTCCCCTACCTGGACAGCGCGCAGGTGCGCGACATCCTGCTGACCACCACCACCGACCTGGGTGCACCGGGCATCGATGAGATCTACGGCTGGGGCCTGCTGAACCTGCGCAAGGCCATCGAAGGCTATGGTTCGCTGCGGGTGGATACCAACGTGGTGATGAACCAGAAGGCCGGCGGCCTGAAGGTGTGGGAGGGCGATGCGTGGGATGACTGGACCAACGACATCGGCGGCCCGGGCGCACTGACCAAGAGCGGCATCGGCTGGCTGCGCCTGAGCGGCAGCAACACCTTCAATGGTGCGGTACTGCGCGAAGGCACGCTGGAATTGAACGGCAGCAACACGCTCACCTCCGCCGTGGATGTGCAGGGCGGCCAGCTGCTGCTCAACGGCAGCCTGGTGTCCACCGCACTGAACACGGCCGGCGGCCTCACCCAGGTCAGCAGCACCGGCGTGCTGAAGGACAGCAACCTGACGATCAACGGCGGCGTGGTGTCCTTCAATGGCACCCAGACCGGCGGCACCACCTTCGTCGGCGCCAACGGCGTGCTCAAGGGCACCGGCCAGCTGGGCAGCACCACCGTGGCCGGCACCATCGCGCCGGGCAACTCCATCGGCACGCTGACCATCAACGGCGATTACGTGCAGACCGCCACCGGCATCTACGCCGCCGAACTGGCCCCGGGTGGTCGCAGCGACCAGCTGCGCGTGAACGGCACCGCCACCCTGGGCGGCACCCTGGTCGCGCTGCCCGAACCGGGCGTGTACTACCTGGGCGAACAGTTCAACTTCATCACCGCCACCGGCGGGGTGAACGGCCAGTTCGCCAAGACCGACTTCAGCGCGTTCTCGCCGTTCCTGAAGTTCAACCTGGCCTACGCCGCCAATGGCGCCCAGATCGATGTCGTGCGCGGCAACGCACTGGCCAGCGCCGCAGTGACCGGCAACCAGCAGGCGGTGGCCGCCAGTGCGGACACGCTGGCGATCGCGCAGGGCCTGCCGCGGCCGCTGACGCAGCTGTTCCCGCAGCAGCTGGGCGCGGCCCTGGATGGCCTGAGCGGTGAACTGCATGCGGCCACCCCGCTGGCGTTGCTGCAGGACAGCCGCCAGGTGCGTGATGCCGCGCTGGCCCGCGCCCTGCCGGCCCGCGCCCCGGGCGATGCCGGTGACACCCACAGCGCAGCCTGGGTGCAGGTGACCGGTGGCAACAACCGCCTGGATGGCACGGCCAACACCGCACGCACCGAAGCCAACAGCCATGGCGTGCTGGTCGGCGTGGACCATGATTTCGGTGGCTGGCAGCTGGGCGTGCTGGCCGGTGGCGGGCGTACCGACATCAAGCAGGCCGACGGCCGCGCGGCGCGTTCGAAGGCGGACAACACCCATCTGGGCCTGTATGTGGGCCATGCGTGGGGTGCGTTCGGCCTGCGCGGTGGCCTGGGCTACAGCCGCCATGACATCGACAGCACCCGCCAGGTTGCTTTCCAGGGCTTCAGTGACAGCCTGTCGGCCAGCTATGACGCCACCACGCGCCAGGCCTTCGTGGAGGCGGCTTACCGCTTCGGCGGCCGCGAGGCCGGGCTGGAGCCGTACCTGCAGCTGGCACGCGTGGAAGTGGATGTCGATGACGTCCGCGAGCGCGGCGGTGCAGCCGCACTGCACGGCCAGGTGGGCGACACGCGTACCACGCTGGCCACGGCCGGCGTGCGCTTCGACAAGGGGCTCAAGGCCTCGTTCCAGCAGGACAGCTGGCTGCACGTGCGTGGCGGCCTGGGCTACCGCCGCGCCAGCGGCGACCGTGACCAGGTTGCCCAGCTGGCCTTCAGCGGTGGCAGCGCGTTCGCGGTCAGCGGTGCGCCGCTTGCCGATGGCGCCGTGGTGGCCGAACTGGGCCTGTCGGCCTGGCTGAGCCCGCGCCAGCAGCTGGAACTCGGCTACAGCGGCCAGTTCGGCGATGAAAGCCGCGACCACGCGGCCAACCTGCGCTGGTCCGTCCGCTTCTGATCCGCACCGCCCTGTGCAAGGGCATTGGGCGGCCTTCGGGCCGCCCTTTTTTTTGGAGCATGGCAGGTGCCGCCGGCAGGACGATTGCCGATGCAACCGTACGGCTGCAGCTCAATGAATCCTATCGCCGCTGTCGTCATCGACGCCTAGAATCAGGACATCCCGGTAGCTCCCGGGCGCTGTGAGTGAATGGATTCAATGAAGATCCTGTTGACCGGAAGTTCCGGACGCATCGGCCGCGCCATCTTCGGCGCGCTGGCGTCCACGCATGAGGTGGCGGGGCTGGACCGCAGTCCTTTCGCGACCACCCGCATCATTGCCGACATCACCGACCGCGCGGCGCTGGAGCGCGCCGTGCAGGGCGTGGATGCGGTCATCCACACCGCCGCGCTGCATGCGCCGCACGTGGGGCTGATTCCCGATGCCGTCTTCCAGCAGGTGAACGTGGAAGCCACGGCCACGCTGGTGCAGCTGGCCCGCGATGCCGGCGTGCGCCGCTTCGTGCTGACCAGCACCACGGCGCTGTACGGGCATGCCGTGGTGGCCGGTGGCTGCCGCTGGATCGACGAGGATGTCGCGCCGCTGCCGCGTACCATCTACCACCGGACCAAGCTGCAGGCCGAAGCGGTCGTGCAGGCGGCGGCCAGCGAGACCTTCGCCGTGCGCGTGCTGCGCATGTCGCGCTGCTTCCCGGAACCCCCCGAGCGCATGGCGATGTTCCGCCTGCACCGCGGCATCGATGCGCGTGATGTGGCGACCGCGCATGCAGCGGCACTGACCAATACCGGGGACTGCTTCCAGCGCTACCTGGTGGCCGCGCCCACGCCGTTCCTGCGTGGCGACTGCCTGGCACTGGCCAGCCACCCGCGCCAGGTGCTGCAGCAGCGGGTGCCGCAGCTGCTGGCCGAGTTCGACCGCCGGGGCTGGCCGCTGCCGCTGTCCATCGACCGGGTCTACGACGGCAGCCGCGCGCGCCAGGCGCTGGGCTGGCAGCCGCGGTTCGGGCCGGAGGAAGTGCTGCACCAGTATGCGGTGGGCAGCATCGAGGTGCTGCCACGCGCGCAGTGGATCGGCGACCGCGTGGCTGAATGATGGGCCGTGGGGCCGCCCCGGCGGCTCAACCTTGTCCGTCCCAGGCCGCTATCAGCGTGCACGGCCACCGTGGCCGCGCCTTGGTCCTGCCACGGAACCCCCTTCCATGTCTCCGTCCCGCCACGCTGCCGCCGCCCGTCCCGGCAGCATCGCCAACAAGTTGATGCTGGGCACCGCCCTGGTTGCACTGCTGTGCTTTGGCATCACGGCCCTGTTGATCTACCGCCAGGCCAGTTCGGCGCTGGTGGCGGCGTCCCGGCAGACCATGGCCAGCGAAGCCGCCGCCGAAGCCCGCCAGGTGGCCGCCGACCTGGGCACGGCCTTTGCCAGCAACGATGCCATGGTGGAAGCCGTGCTGGCCCAGCGCGCCCGTGGCGATGCGCCGGACCGGGCCAGCCTGGCGGCGATCCTCGGGCGGCAGCTGCAGGCGCACCCGGAGTGGCTGGGCAAGAGCACCATGTGGGAAGCCAATGCCTTCGATGGCAAGGATGCGGATTTCATCAACACCGAAGCGCACGATGCCAGTGGCCGCTTCATGAGCTACTGGGCCTGGCAGGACGGCAGGCCGCAGCAGTCGCCGATGACCGACTACACCGAAGCGGCGGACGGTTCAGCCGACTGGTACATCGTGCCCAGCCGCGACAGGCAGCCCAAGGTGAGCGAGCCCTACGCCTATGACATCGGCGGCAAGCAGGTGCTGATGAGCACGCTGACCACGCCGATCATCGATGGCGCCGGCACGTTCCTGGGCGTGTTCACCGTTGATTTCTCGCTGGCGGCCCTGCAGAAGCATCTGGCGACGCTGACTCCGATGGGGGCCGGCCATGTCGAACTGCTCTCACCCAAGGGCGTGGTGCTGGCCTCGGCCGACGCCGCCGAGATCGGCAGGCCGCGCCATGATGCGCTGACCCAGCGCATGCTGGCGCAGATTGCTGCCAACCGTGCCTTCGAGGCATTTACACCGGATGCGGCCGGCAACGTGCGCCTGTACGTGCCGCTGCAGGTGGGCGATGCACCGCAGCGTTTCGCACTGGGCGTGGTGGTGCCGCATGCGGTGATCGTGGCCCAGGCGCGGCAGCTGCTGTGGATCATCCTGCTGGTGGGCGTGGTGGCCGCGCTGGCGCTCAGTGGTGGCGTGTACCTGCTGCTGCAGCGGTTGGCGATCCGGCCGCTGGCGCAGGCCGTGCGCGTGGCAGGTGATGTGGCCGCCGGGCGTCTGGATTCCACCCTGCCTGCAGCCGGCAATGACGAAGTGGGGCGCCTGCTGCTGTCGATGCAGGCCATGCGTGGCCAGCTGCAGGCGGTGATGGCCGCGCAGGCGGAGATGGCCCACCGGCATGCGCAGGGCGAGTTGAGCTACCGCATGGACGCGCGCGCCTTCCCCGGCGAGTACGGGCGCATGGTGGCCGACAGCAACGCGCTGGTGGCCGCCGGCAACGCGGTCACCCAGCGCCTGGTCGAGGTGATGCAGCGCTATGCGGTGGGCGACCTGAGCGTGGACATGGAGCCGCTGCCGGGCGAACGGGCGGCGTTCACCGCGGCGATGGCCACCACCAAGGCCAACCTGGGGGCCATCAACGAGCAGATCCAGCAGCTGGCGGCTGCAGCGGCGGCCGGCGATTTCGCCGTGCGTGGCGATGAAGCGCGCTTCGAGCACGATTTCCGCCGCATGGTGGCCACGCTGAACACCATGATGCAGGTCAGCGATGACAACCTGGCCGCCCTGTCCACGCTGCTGCAGGCCATCGCCGCCGGCGACCTGACCCTGCGCATGCAGGGGCAGTTCCAGGGCGTGTTCGCACGCATGCGTGATGATGCCAACAGCACGGTCGAGCAGCTGACCGGTATCGTCGGGCAGATCCAGCAATCGGCCGCCAGCATCCGCCTGGCGGCCGGCGAGATCGCGGCGGGCAACAACGATCTGTCGCGGCGTACCGAGCAGCAGGCCGCCAACCTGGAAGAGACCGCCGCCTCGATGGAGGAACTGACCTCCACCGTGCGCCAGAATGCCGACCATGCCGTGCAGGCCAACCAGCTGGCCGCCTCGGCTGCGGCTGTCGCAGGGCAGGGCGGTGCGGTGGTCAGCCAGGTGGTGGACACCATGGCCAGCATCGAGGCCTCGTCGCAGCGTATCGCCGACATCATCGCGGTGATCGACGGCATCGCCTTCCAGACCAACATCCTGGCGTTGAACGCCGCCGTGGAAGCGGCACGGGCCGGTGAACAGGGCCGCGGTTTCGCCGTGGTCGCCAGTGAAGTACGCGCGCTGGCGCAGCGGTCGGCCGGTGCCGCACGCGAGATCAAGGGGCTGATCGATACGTCGGTGGCCCAGGTCGGGCAGGGTGCGCAGCTGGTGCACGGCGCGGGCCGCACCATGCAGGACATCGTCGGCCAGGTGGGCCGGGTGAACGCGATCATGGCCGAGATTTCAGCGGCATCGCGCGAGCAGAGCGCCGGCATCGAGCAGGTCAACCAGACCGTGGTGCACATGGACGAAGCCACCCAGCAGAACGCCGCGCTGGTGGAAGAAGCCACTGCGGCCGCACGCGCCATGGAGGAACAAGCCGAACAGCTGGCGGTGGCGGTGGCCCGCTTCCGCCTGCAGGCCGCACCGGCCGCACGCCGCGCGGCGTGAGCCAGGCCTGCAACGACGACGCCCGGCCGGGGCCGGGCGTCATCAAGCCGCAACAGGACTGCGGCGGATCAGGTCAGTGCAGGGCTGTCAGAACATGCCTTCGAACGGGTTCCAGCTGGTCGAGCCGCGCACCTGGTCGAGGTAATAGTTGTAGTTGGTGCTGAACGCCACCAGCAGGTTCAGTGCCACGAACACCGCCCGCCCGACGAAATCGGGCAGGAACGCGGTGACCAGCACCAGGGCGACGTTGATGCCGATCAGCATCAGCGCCTTGCGCCACATGCCCAGGATGAACAGGTAGATCGCGCCGAAGAACAGCGCGAAGAAGTTGATGTTGATCTTCAGGCGCTCGCCGAACGGCAGTGCTTTCCAGGCCTGCTTGAAGCCGGCTTCCTTGGGGCTGCCGTGCTGCTGGAAGAAGTTGAAGCGGAACTGCCACTTCGGGCTGAAGCGGGAAAGGTCGATCATGTTCATCAGGTAACGTCCGTGTTGGTAATCGTTTTCATCCTAAAGATGACGCATTCAGCCCGCCAGTGGCGACCGTCAAAAATGTGACGGTAGGCAGCCTTGATCGGCGTTTTTGTTCAGCTTTGCCGTCACCCACCTGCCGTCTTTTTAGGGTAGGGTGCGCAGTTCCGCCGCTGGCCCCGCTGTGTCCGGCCGGCAGCGGGATGTCCTTGGAGGTTGCATGACCACACCTGTTACACCGGAAAACGCACCGGGACCGGTGCTGCTGCCCACGCCCGAAGTGGTGCAGGCACAACAACTGCTCGCCACCCAGCAGCTGGCGGTGGCAATGCGCCGCGCGCGCGCGGCGGCCACGCAGGAGACGGCGGACGCCGTTCCCGACCCGACCTGACGTCCCCCTGCGAAGATCGCGCTGGCCACCGGCCAGCGCGATCACGCCGGCCTTCAGAAGCGCGCGGTGATACCCAGGAACCAGCTGCGCCCGGCCACGAAGTAGTCGGCGGCGCCGTCGGCATACACCTTCTTGCCGGCCAGGTTGCTCACGCCGCCACGCAGGGTCAGCACCTCGTTGACGTTCCATGCCGCGGTCAGGTCATACAGCGTGTACGCCCGCAGGAAGGTGCTGGCCACGCCGGTCTGCTTGCCGGTGTACTGCGCTGACAGGCTGCTGGAGAACGCTGCACTGGGCGTCCAGTCCAGCGACGAGTAGCCGGCGAATTCGGGCGTGTCGATCAGGTTGCGGCCGGTGGTCAGGTTTTTCGCTTCCTTCATCCAGGTGGCCGAGGTGCGCCAGCGCCAGTGTTCACCGAAGCGCACGTTGACGTTGCCTTCCATGCCCGCCGTGCGGGCGCGCGCGATGTTGGTCATGCGCGTCCACCAGTAGCCGTTGAAGTAACCCAGTGCGGCGTACTCGATCTTGTTGTTGAAATCGGTGTGGAAGTAGGTCACGCCCGCATCCAGCACGTCGTTGTCGAAGCTGATGCCGATCTCGCGGTTGGTGCTGGTTTCCGGGTCAAGATCCGGATTGCCGGCCATGTAGCAGCCACCGCGCACGTAGCCCAGCGGGATCAGCGAGGTGCAGCCACGGCCACCGGACTGGGTGGCGGCACTGGGGGCATTCTCGGTCAGGCTGGGGGCGCGGAAGCCCTTGGACACGCCGCCGCGGATCGTCCACTGTTCGCCCGGGTGCCAGACCAGGTAGGCCCGTGGACTGACGTGGCTGCCGAATTTCTCGTGGTGGTCCAGGCGCGCGCCCAGGGTCAGGGCCAGCGTGCGGTGCAGCTTCAGTTCGTCTTCAACGAACAGCGCCCAGGTGTCCACCTGCAGTTCCGAGCCGCGTACCGGGTTGCCGGCGTAGTCGATCGGGGCCTGGCCGATGGTATCGGTGTTGGTCAGTTCCTGGCGCTTCCACTGGCCGCCGACGGCCAGCTGGTGGTCCACGCCCCAGGTGAACGGTGTGGACAGGCTGCCCTCGACAATGGTGTCGGTGGCTTCGGAGCGGCCGGTGGGGCCGATGTCGTTCTTGTACTCGGTGCGGTAGGCGCTGATCTTCGAGGTACCGAAGTCCCAGCTGCCATCGTGGGCCAGGCCCAGCGAGGTGCGCTTGAGTTCACTGGCGCCCCAGGCGCCGTCGCCCTCCCGTTCCAGCGCCTGGCTGGCGAAGGCCTGCTGCACGCCGTGGCCGGCTTCCAGCGAAACCGTCTGTCGCTCGCTTGGCCGCCATTCCAGCAGCGCGTCCACGTTGCGGTCCTTTTCGCCGGCATAGGCATTGCCGGAAACGCCGCCGTTGGAACTGTCCGAATCGCGGCGCATGCTGTTGGCGCCGATGCGCAGGCCCACCGTTTCGCCCAGCGGACCGGAGAAGGTCGCGCCGATCTGCTGGGTGTCACCGCGCTTGTCGTCCTGCGGGCGGGTGTAGCTGTGGGTGGCGCTGCCGCCCCACTGCTTGCCGATGCGCTTGGTGATGATGTTGATCACCCCGCCCATCGCATCGGAGCCGTACAGCGAGGACATCGGCCCGCGCACCACCTCGATGCGCTCGATCTGGTCCGGCGCGATCCAGTTCAGGTCCTGCCGGCCCAGGTCGGGGCGGTAGTTGGTCGAGGCCGAACTGCCCATGCGCTTGCCGTCCACCAGTACCAGCGTGTAGTTGGACGGCATGCCGCGCAGCTTGATCTTGGATTGTTCGCCCACCGCGCTGAGGCCACCGGTCACGCCGGGCACGCGGCTGAGCAGGGTGGCCAGGTCGTGCACCGGCTGGCGCTCGATGTCTTCGCGGGTGATGACGCTGATGCTGGCCGGGGCATCCTTGATCAGCTGCTGGTAGCCCGAGGCGGTGACCACCACGGTGTCCAGGTCCTTGGTCGAGGCGTCGGCGGCGGTGGCGGCCAGTGCAGGCAGCGGCAGCAGGCAGGCGGTGGCCACGGCGGCGGCCAGGCGGGTGCGCAGCGGGCGCACGGGGGCAATGAGGTTGGCAGGCATGATGACTTCCGTAAGAGGGGGAAGACCCGTGCGGAAGCGGCATGCAGGCGGCACCAGGCCGCGCCCCTCCCTGGGTCGTCGGGCGCGCGGTACAGGACCGGCGCGGCTGGGTGGGTCGCGCGGCGTTGCCGGGACCTGCCTGGTTAACGTAATGATAACCGTTCTCGTTTGTTACGTGCCAGTACCGGCGGTTACGTCCGGTGCCGGCAGGCGCTGGCGGCGGGCCGGGCCTGCTGTATGCTGAATGGGCGAAAACACCGGGCGATACCTTCGCACCCGGCTTACATCCTGACCCCTAGACTGGGCCGCCTTTTCGTATCCGCCCGTTGGAGATCGCGTGGGTTCCGGTAGTGACAGACATCGACTGCGACGCGGCCCCGGGCCGGCGCAGCCAGGACAAGTACGCGCGCCCGGACGGCGCGCCAGGAGCTTCCACGCGCGGGATGCGGCCAGGGCGGCCCTCTGCGTGGGCCGGACGGTGTAGCTGATGACCACCCAGACCCCCATCGCCGGGCATGATGCAGGCCAGGCCCTGCTGCCGGCCGAATCACCGTTGGCGATGCCCGAGCAATCCCTGCGCGAGGGCAGCCTGCACGTACAGCGGCACCGTACTTCCCCGCGCATGATCGGCCTGCGTCGGCTGTACATCCTCGGCGGTACCGTGGCGATGACCGCCGTGGCCACGCGGATGATGTGGCGCGTGCTGTCGGTCAACGGGATCAGCGTGCTGGAAGCCTGCCTGCTGGTGCTGTTCGTCGGCCTGTTCGCCTGGATCGCGCTGTCCTTCGCCAGCGCCGTGGCCGGCTTCCTGACCGCGGTGTTCGATCGCGGCTACCGGCTGGGCATCGACCCGGACATGCCGTTGCCGGTCGTGCACAGCCGCACCGCGCTGCTGATGCCCACCTACAACGAAGACCCGCGCCGCCTGCTGGCCGGCCTGCGTGCCATCTACGAATCGGTGGCCGAAACCGGGCAGCTCGACCGTTTCGATTTCTTCGTGCTCAGCGATACCCGCCGCGAGGACATCGCCCACGCCGAGGAGGCCGTGTTCGCCGAACTGCGCGATGCCGTCCCCGATGGCCATGCCCGCCTGTTCTACCGCCGCCGTGGCGACAACAGCGGCCGCAAGGCCGGCAACATCGCCGACTGGGTGCGCCGCTTCGGTGGCGCCTACCCGCAGATGCTGATCCTGGACGCGGACAGCCTGATGACCGGCGACAGCATCGTGCGCCTGGTGGCCGGGATGGAACACAACGCCGATGTCGGCCTGATCCAGACCCTGCCGGCGGTGATCGGCGGACGCACCCTGTTCTCGCGCATGCAGCAGTTCGGTGGCCGCGTGTATGGCCCGGTGATCGCCCGTGGGGTGGCCTGGTGGCACGGCGCGGAAAGCAACTACTGGGGCCACAACGCCATCATCCGCACCCGCGCCTTTGCCGAGCAGGCCGGCCTGCCGGCGCTGCCGGGCCGCAAGCCCTTCGGTGGCCACGTGCTCAGCCACGATTTCGTGGAAGCGGCGCTGATGCGCCGTGGCGGCTGGGCCGCGCACATGGTGCCGTACCTGAAGGGCAGCTACGAGGAAGGCCCGCCGACCCTGACCGACCTGCTGGTGCGCGACCGCCGCTGGTGCCAGGGCAACCTGCAGCACGCCAAGGTGGTCGGCAGCCGTGGCCTGCACTGGATCAGCCGCACCCACATGCTGATCGGCATCGGCCATTATTTCACCGCGCCGATGTGGGCCATGCTGATGCTGATCGGCATCGCCGTGCCGCTGTTCCAGGATGGCATCGACTTCAACGCCCTGCTGCACCTGTCGCCCAGCGTGTACTGGCGCTCGCAGGACGAAGAGCAGGTGGTGCGCCTGTTCGGCGCGACGATGGTCGTGCTGCTGGCCCCGAAGGTGCTGGGCTACCTGGCCATGCTGCTGGACCCGGTGGATCGCCGCGGCTGTGGCGGCGCCATCCGCGCCTTCATCGCCATGCTGGTGGAAACCGTGCTGGCTGCACTGATGGCACCGGTGGTGATGTACGTGCAGTCGCGCGGCGTGGCCGAAGTGCTGTCCGGGCGTGATTCGGGCTGGGATGCGCAGCAGCGCGATGATGGCAAGATTTCCTGGTGGCAGCTGCTCAGGAGCTACGGCGGGCTGGGCGTGTTCGGCGCGTTCATGGGGGCGCTGGCGTGGGCGGTGTCGCCGCCGCTGGCCGTATGGATGTCGCCGGTGATCGCCGGCATGGTACTGGCCATTCCCGTGGTCGCCCTGACCTCCTCGCGTGGCCCGGGCAGCTGGATGCACCGCTGGGGCCTGCTGGACATCCCTGAGGAGAACACGCCGCCGCCGGTGCTGGTGCGTGCCGCCCAGCTGCGCCGTGAGGCCGCCGAAAAGCCGCCGCTGTACTGATCGGCGGCCACCGGCGGCATAATGCGGCCCAGATGCCTTGGAGTCGCAACATGCTGCAGACCGTGGAACAGGAAACCGGCGCTTCGCCGCAGTGGTCGATCATCTGGCTGCACGGGCTGGGGGCGGACGGCCATGATTTCGCGCCGATCGTGCCGGAACTGGTGCGCCCGCACTGGCCGGCGCTGCGCTTCGTCTTCCCGCATGCGTCGGTGCGCCCGATCACCATCAATGGTGGCGTGCCGATGCGCGGCTGGTACGACATCGTGGGCATGGATTTCCGTTCCCGTGCCGATATGGCCGGCGTGCACGCCTCGGTGGCGGAACTGGATGCGCTGATCGCGCGTGAGGTCGAGCGCGGTGTCGCCGCCGACCACATCTTCCTGGCCGGTTTCTCGCAGGGCGGGGCAGTCATCCTGACCGCCGCCCTGACGCGCACCGCACCGCTGGCCGGGCTGATCGCGCTGTCCACCTACCTGCCCGAAGCGGACACCGCGCGGCGTGCCGATGACGCCGTGGACGCACCGGTGTTCATGGCGCACGGCAGCGGTGATCCGGTCATCCCGCAGGCGGTGGGCGCGCACAGCGCGCAGGCCCTGCGCGATGCAGGCCTGGACGTGCAGTGGCACAGCTACCCGATGGCCCACCAGGTCTGCGCCGAGGAAATCCAGGCGCTGGGCGACTGGTTGCAGCAGCGCCTGCGCGTGGCCTGAACCATGGCGCCGGCCACGCCGCCGTGGATGCCGGAACTGTGCCGCCTGCCGCGGCTGGCGGCGATGCTGGGCATGGCCCAGCTGGTGGTCGTGCTGCTGGCCCTGGCCCCGGATGGCAGCCGTCACTGGACAGTGGGCGAACTGCTGTCGGCCAGTGGTTTCGCACTGTGGCTGGCCCTGGCCGTCAGTGCCAGCCTCTGCCTGCTGCGCCAGCCGCTTTCGCGCCTGCCGCCGGTACTGGGGGCGGTGGCGGCCATTGTCGTGGCCGCGACCATCGCCGTGGCCTGCGCAGGCATCATCCACGCCCTGTATGCGGTGCTTGGTGACGCTTTTGCCCAGGGCATCAGCTTCTGGCGCTTCACCTCCGGCAGTGCGGCCACCACCGCGCTGATCACCGCGCTGGCACTGCGCTATTTCTACGTCAGCGACCGCTGGGCGGCGCAGGTGCAGGCCAATGCCCGTGCCGAGGCCGATGCCCTGCAGGCACGCATCCGCCCGCACTTCCTGTTCAACAGCATGAACCTGATCGCCAGCCTGCTGCACCGCGACCCGGCCGTGGCCGAGCGTGCCGTGCTGGACCTGTCCGATCTGTTCCGTGCGGCGCTGGGCGCCGGCGAAGGCGATTCGACGCTGCGCGACGAATGCGAACTGGCCGAGCGCTACCTGTCCATCGAATCCCTTCGCCTGGGCGAGCGCCTGCAGGTGCGCTGGCAGCGTGATGAACCGCTGCCATGGGAGCAGCCGCTGCCACGGCTGGTGCTGCAGCCCCTGGTGGAAAACGCGGTGCTGCATGGCATTTCGCGGCTGCCGGAAGGCGGCACCATCGAACTGGTGCTGCGTTGCCAGGGCGACATGCTGGTGGTGGAAGTACGCAATCCCGCGCCCGACCCGCAGGCGCCGGGCCTGCGGCTGGGACGCGGGGCCGGCCACGCCCAGCGCAGCATCGGCCATCGCCTGTCATGGCGTTTCGGCACGGCCGCGCGGATGACGGCCGGCTGGAGCGGGGGCTACTATGCCTGCCAGGTGACAGTGCCGATCCAGCAGGGAGGACGCGCGTGAGGGTGGTCATCGCCGATGACGAACCGCTGGCGCGCGAGCGCCTGCGCAGCCTGCTGGCCGATCAGGCCGGTGTGGAGGTGGTGGCCGAAGCCGGCAACGGCGAACAGGCGCTGCATGCCTGTGCCGAGCTGCAGCCGGACCTGGTGCTGCTGGACATCGCCATGCCCGGCCTGGACGGGCTGGAGGCCGCGCGCCATCTGGCCGGGTTCGAGCCGCGTCCGGCAGTGGTGTTCTGCACCGCCTATGACGCCCATGCCCTGTCGGCCTTCGAGGCTGCGGCCATCGATTACCTGATGAAGCCGGTGCGTGCCGAGCGGCTGGCCGCCGCGCTGGCGCGTGCGCGCACGTTCCTGGCCGGGCGTGGCCCGGCGCCGGAGCAGGGCAGCCAGCAGGCACGCAGCGTGCTGTGTGCACGGCTGCGCGGCAGCCTGCGGCTGATCCCGCTGGATGAGATCCACTACCTGCAGGCCGAGGAAAAGTACGTGGTGGTGCATCACGCGCGTGGCGAGGACCTGATCGAGGAATCGCTGAAGTCGCTGGAGGAGGAGTTCACCAGCCGCTTCGTGCGCATCCACCGCAACTGCCTGGTGGCCCGCCATGAACTGGTGGAGCTGCGCCGCGGCAGCGGCGGGCAGGTGCAGGCGGTGCTGCGCCATGGCAAGCAGCCGCTGGAAGTGAGCCGGCGCTGCGTGTCCACGCTGAAACAGGAACTGCGGCATCTGTGAGGGGCCGCGCGGCCTGTCAGCAAGCGCTTCGGTAGATCCACGCCATGCGTGGATGAGGCCGTTGATCGGATCGCGTACGACGGACACATTCCGCCGGCGCTAGCGTGTGCGCCGTTGGTGAATCCCCCGATGCATGGATGGCGCTTGTGACCGCCTCCGGCAGGGGCTCATCCACGCATGGCGTGGATCTACACGACCCCTGACCCCGGAAGTCACCGGCTTCTGCGCTTCTCCTTTCTGATCTTCCGTGGCCGAGGCGCACGGAAACCGTCAGAGGTCGGGGCGGTGAGGGCAGGCGGCCAAGCCCCCATGGATGGGTTTACGGCGTCCCCCGCGCGCCCATCCCACCCGGCCACGCTGGCATGACCTGCCGCGCCACCAGACAGCCACGAGGGGCCCCGCCGTTGGCCGTCACCCCGCCGAAGGCGCGATAATGGCCGGATGGAAACCGTCCGCATCGCCACCCGCAAAAGCCCGCTCGCCCTGTGGCAGAGCGAATACGTCGCCGGCCAGCTGCGCCAGGCCCACCCCGGCCTGCACGTGGAACTGGTGCCGATGAGCACCCGCGGCGATGAAGTGCTGGACCGCTCGCTGGCCGCCATCGGTGGCAAAGGCCTGTTCCTGAAGGAGCTGGAACTGGCCATCCAGCGCGGGGAAGCGGACTGCGCGGTGCATTCGCTCAAGGATGTACCGATGGACCTGGATGCCCCGTTCGCGCTGCCGGCCATCCTGCCGCGCCACGACCCGGCCGATGGCTTCATCTCCAACCTGTATGCCGCGCTGGAGGTGCTGCCCCCCGGCGCACGCGTGGGGACATCCTCGCTGCGGCGGCAGGCCCAGCTGCGCGCGCTGCGCCCGGACCTGCAGCTGCTGGATCTGCGCGGCAACATCAACACGCGCCTGGCCAAGCTCGACAACGGCGGCTACGACGCCATCGTGCTGGCGGTGGCCGGGCTGGAACGACTGGGCCTGGGCAACCGCATCGTGGCCCGCCTGCAGCCGCCGGCCTGGCTGCCGGCACCGGCGCAGGGCGCGGTCGCGGTCGAATGCGATGGCGGCAATGCGCGGGTCATGGCGCTGTTCGCGGCGCTGGACCACGCACCGACGCGCAGCTGCGTGGAAGCGGAGCGGGCCATGAACCGTTCGCTGCATGGCAGCTGCCATGTGCCGGTGGCGGCCATCGCGCAGTGGCAGGGCAGCGACCTGCACCTGCAGGGCCTGGTCGGCAGTGCCGGCGACGGGCGTGCGGTGCGGGCCGACGCCGTGGGCCCGGGCAGCGATCCCGACGCATTGGGCCAGCAGGTGGCCCGGCTGCTGCTGGAGCGCGGCGCCGATACGATCCTGGCCGAACTGTCCCTGTAACACCGGCACATACGAAAACGGGCGCCTGGCGCCCGTTCCGCTTACTTGAACTTGTAGACCACGTTCATCGTGGTCAGGGTGTCGGTCTTGCGCTTGTCCTCGGCCACGTCGCTGTTGTAACGGGCCTGCCAGCCGGCCTTCAGGGCCAGGTGTTCGTTCATGCTCACCGACACGCCGAAATCGTTCTGGCCGAAGGTGTTGTACGAGCCCGATTCGACCAGCAGCGTGTTCACCAGATCCGTGTTCGGGGTCAGGGTGTACTTCAGTTCGAACTGGCCACGACCGATCAGGCCGGTGCGGGTGCGGTCGTCTTCGGTGCTGTGGGTGCGGCGCACACCGGGGCCCAGCTGCGCATCCAGGTAGAAGCGTTCGGTGTTGAACAGGCGCGTACCGTAGCCCAGACCGAACGAACCCTGGCGGTCGTAGGTGGCGAAATCATCGCGTTCCACACGCACCGTCGCGGTGATCTGGCGGTGCTCGCCCAGCTGCAGCGCGCTGCCGGCGGTGCCGGTGTAGCGGTTGGCGGTGGTGTTGGTGCGACGGCGGGTGGTGCCGTCCGGCTCGGTTTCATTCACCTTGGAACTGGAGCGCAGGCCGAACAGGTCCATGCTGTGCACCCAGTCATCGTCGGTGTAGCGCAGGCGCAGGCGGCCGTTGGCGCTTTCGGTGCTGCTGTTGCCGCGTGCGGAAGCGAAGCCCAGCTCGCCACCGCTGCCGCTCCACGGCGAGGTCATCGCCGCCAGCTCGGACGCATCCTGCGCGTACGCCAGCGGGGCGCACAGCAGCAGGGGGATCAGCAGGGTCACGCGCACGGACATCGAAGCGTCTCCAGAACAGTTAATGGCACGTGATGATACTGGAAGCATGATGACCGTCCGACGCCTGCAGGCGCCGCCGCTTCAGCACACGTTGCGTGGCCCGCTTGCGGGACGCTGCCTGAATGGGCAGCGTGTCAGGGCAGTTCGACCCGCAGTGCCGGGTCGTTGAAGCGCGAGTAGCGCAGCTGCAGCTGGAAGGGCTGGCCCTGCGGATTGTGGCCGCTGCGCTGGATCTGGCGTGGCAGTCCCTGGCCGTCGATCCAGTAGTCCAGTACCTCGCCGGCCTGGGTGCCCTGCACGCGGTAGTGGCGGGTGGCCACGCCGTCCAAGGTCTGCGCACCCAGGTCCTGGGCCTGCAGGTCGGTGGGCGTGGCCGTGGCCGGCAGCGGGTTGCGCCACTGCTCCAGCAGCCCCGGCGGCACCGGTACCTGCTGCAGGCGACCCTGGGCCTGCAGCATGAAGGTATCGCCAATGATGATCTGCGGGCCGGCAGCGGTATCCACGCGGAAACGGTCCGGGGCCACGAAGTCCATCGCCGCGCGTACCGGGGCCGGCGCCGCGCCCCCGCGCACCTCCAGTTCCGCATGGAAGCTGCGCAGGGCGGCAAAGCGCTGGCTGGCATTGAGCACCGCCTGTGCCGGGTCGGCATCCGGGACGGCGGCGGTGCCCTGCGGGGTGGCGCGGTCACCGCAGCCGGCCAGCAGCAGGCAGGCCAGCAGGGGCAGGGCAGAAGGCAGGCGCATGGGGCATCCGGGGCATCGGGGCGCCCACCATAGCCCAAAGCGCCGCCACAACGCCCGCGACTCGGACATAATCGGGGGCATGGACCGATACGAACGCATCACTGCCCTGCATCGCCTGCTCAAGTCCGCCCGCTATCCGGTGACGGTGGCCACGCTGCAGGACAAGCTGGGTTGCTCCCGCGCGACGGTGTACCGCGACCTGGCGTTCCTGCGCGATGCCCTGATGGCGCCGATCGAAGGCGACGGCGAAGCCGGCTTCCGCTACCAGGCCGATGAAAGCGACCGCTTCGAGCTGCCCGGCCTGTGGCTCAGTTCGGAGGAACTGCATGCGCTGCTGGCGTCGCAGCACCTGCTGGCGCGCACCGGGGGCGGCGTGCTGTCTTCGGTGCTGGCACCGCTGCAGCAGCGCATCGAAGGGCTGCTGGCCGCGCAGGCAGGCGTCTCCAACTGGCCGGTGGACCGGGTCCGGGTGATCCCGCACCGCGGCCGCAAGTTCGACGAAGGCAGTTTCCGCTCGGTGGCGTCGGCCGTGCTGGAACGCAAGCAGCTGGCATTCGAGTACCGCGCCCGCTCCACCGATGAGCCGACCCGACGCACCGTATCGCCGCAGCGCCTGACCCACTACCGCGACAACTGGTACCTGGATGCCTGGGACCATGACCGGCAGGCCCTGCGCAGTTTCGCCGTGGACCGCATCAACAAGGCGCGGGTGGTGGACCAGGCCGCGCGTGATGTGGCCGACAGCGAGCTGGACGAGCAGCTCGGCGCCAGCTACGGCATCTTTTCCGGTACGCCCAAGGGGTGGGCAACCATCGTGTTCAGCGCCAAGGCGGCGCGCTGGGTGGCCGACGAGCACTGGCATTCCAAGCAGCAGGGCCGCTTCCTGGCCGATGGCCGCTACGAACTGAAGGTGCCCTACAGCGTCTCGCGCGAACTGCTGATGGACGTGCTGCACTACGGCTCGGATGCGGAAATCATCGAGCCGATGATGCTGCGCGAGCAGGCCAAGACCCTGCTCGAACTGGCCCTGAGCAATTACGATAGATCCTGAACTCCCCCGAGACCGGTTGCCCCCATGAAGAAGATCCTGTTGCTGCCCCTGCTCGCCGCCTCGCTCGCGCTGGCGGCCTGCGGCAAGTCCGGCGAGCCCTCGCAGAAGCTGGTCGTGGCCGCCACCGCCGTGCCGCACGCGGAGATCCTGGAGGTGGTCAAGCCGCTGCTCAAGCAGGAAGGCGTGGACCTGGACGTGCGCGTGTTCAATGACTACGTGCAGCCCAACGACCAGCTGGTGCAGAAGCAGGTGGATGCCAATTACTTCCAGACCGAGCCGTACCTGGATGCGTACAACCGCGACCGCAAGACCGAACTGGTCAAGGTCATCGGCGTGCACATCGAGCCGTTCGGCGCCTATTCGCGCAAGGTGAAGTCGCTGGCCGAGCTGCGCGACGGCGCCGACGTGGTCATTCCGAACGACCCCAGCAACAACAGCCGCGCGCTGATCCTGCTGCACAAGGCCGGGGTGATCCAGCTCAAGGACCCGTCCAATGCGCTGTCCACCCAGCGTGACATCATCGCCAACCCGAAGAACCTGAAGTTCCGCGAGCTGGATTCGGCCATGCTGCCGCGCGTGCTGGACCAGGTGGACCTGGCGCTGATCAACACCAATTACGCCCTGGATGCCGGCCTGAACCCGACCCAGGATGCGCTGGCGATCGAGAGCAAGGATTCGCCGTACGTGAACTTCCTGGTCGCGCGCCCGGACAACAAGGACGATGCCCGCGTGCAGAAGCTGGCCAAGGCGTTGACCAGCCCGCAGGTGAAGGCCTTCATCGAAAGCAAGTACAAGGGCGCGGTGCTGCCGGCGTTCTGACCCGCGGATGACGCCGGGCCTGGCCCGGCGCTGTCGTCCTCAATCGACGTGGAAGGCCAGGGTGGCGGCGACTGCCTGCTGCCACCCGGCGTACAGCTTCTCGCGGCGTTCGGCGGCCATCGTCGGCTCGAACCGGCGGTCCAGCCCCCACTGCGCGGCGATCTGCTCGCGGCTGTCCCAGAAGCCCACAGCCAGCCCGGCCAGGTAGGCCGCGCCCAGCGCGGTGGTTTCGGTCAGGCGCGGGCGCAGCAGCGGTACGCCGAGGATGTCGGCCTGGAAGCCGGCCAGGAAGTCGTTGCCGATCGCACCGCCATCGGCGCGCAGTTCACTCAGCGCGATGCCGGCATCGGACTGCATCGCATCAAGCACGTCGCGGGTCTGGTAAGCCATGGCCTCCAGCGCGGCACGCACGAAATGCGCTTTGCTGGTGCCTCGGGTCAGGCCGAACATCGCCCCGCGCACATCGCTGCGCCAGTAGGGCGCGCCCAGCCCGACGAAGGCCGGCACCAGGTAGGCGCCGGCACTGTCGGGCACCTGCTGGGCCAGGGCCTGGCTGTCGCTGGCGCGGCCGACCATCTGCAGGCCATCGCGCAGCCACTGCACCACCGACCCGGCAACGAAGATCGACCCTTCCAGCGCGTACTCCACCTTGCCATCGATGCCCCAGGCCAGGGTGGTCAGCAGGCCGTTGGCCGAGCGCACGGCCTTGTCGCCGGTGTGCATCAGCATGAAGCAGCCGGTGCCGTAGGTGTTCTTGACCATGCCGGGCCGGAAGCAGGCCTGGCCGAACAGCGCCGCCTGCTGGTCACCGGCGATACCGGCAATGGGCAGGCGGTGGTCCAGGAAGTACTGCGGCCGGGTGTGCGCGTAGACCTCGCTGGAATCGCGCACCTGCGGCAGCATCGCGCGCGGGATGTCCAGCAGCGCCAGCAGGTCGTCATCCCAGTCCAGCGTGTGGATGTTGAACAGCAGCGTGCGTGCGGCGTTGCTGTAGTCGGTCACGTGCGCCTGGCCACCGCTGAGGTTCCACACCAGCCAGCTGTCGATGGTGCCGAACAGCAGTTCGCCGCGCTCGGCACGTTGCTGGGCGCCGTCGACATGGTCGAGGATCCAGCGGATCTTGGTGGCGGAGAAATAGGCGTCGATCAGCAGGCCGGTGCGCTCGCGCACCAGCGCTTCGTGGCCCGCCGCCTTCAGCCGTTCGCAGATTGCATGGCTCTGCCGTGACTGCCAGACAATCGCATTGTGGATCGGCTGGCCGGTCGCGCGGTCCCAGACCACCGTGGTTTCGCGCTGGTTGGTGATGCCCAGTGCGGCGATCTGCGCCGGTTCCACCTGCAGGCCGCTGAGCAGCTCGGTAATAGTGGCGTAGACGCTGGTGATGATCTCGCGCGGGTCATGTTCCACCCAGCCCGGCTGCGGGAAGTGCTGGGTGAATTCACGCTGTGCACTGCCGACCACGTTGCCGGCCTGGTTGAACAGGATCGCGCGCGAACTGGTGGTGCCCTGGTCGATGGCCAGGATGTAGCGGGGAGCCATGGGACGTCTCCGGTGGCGATGGCGAAATCGTAATGCATCGATTGTGCGGGGCACCGCCCTGCGTCACGGCAGCGCCTCGGCCATCCAGGCCTGCAGGCGTGCGACCTGCGCGGCATCCAGCCGCAGCCCCAGCTTGGTCCGCCGCCACAGGATGTCCTCGGCGCTGTGTGCCCATTCCTGTTCGCACAGGAACCGGACCTCGCGGGCATGCAGGCCCGCGCCGAAGTGTTCTCCCAATCCACCGACGTCCTGCAGGTCGGCCAGCAAGGCCAGGCTGCGGCTGCCATAGGCGTTGGCCCAGCGCTGTGCCAATCCCTGCGGCAGCCACGGGGCCTGGTGCTGCAGCCGGGCCTGCGCCTGCCCGGCGTCGCCCCAGTCGCTGCCGGGCAGGGGATCACCGTTGGCGGTCCACGCCGGACCGCATCCGGGCAGGTGCGGTGCCAGCAGGTCCAGCGCTTCCTCGGCCAGCACGCGGTAGGTGGTCAGCTTGCCGCCCAGCACATGCAGGGCCGGTGCCGGGGCCGCCTGCAGCTGCAGCCGGTAGTCGCGGCTCAGCCGCGACGCGCGGGGATCGGGGTCGGCCAGCAGCGGGCGCACACCGGCAAACTGCCAGACCACATCGCGGGGCCGCAGGCGTTCGCGCAGGTAGGCGTTGGCCGCAGCGCACAGGTAGTCGATTTCCCCGGGCAGCACGCTGCAGCGGGCGGGATCGCCCCGGTAGTCGGTGTCGGTGGTGCCGATCAGCAGGTGGTCCTGCGCGAACGGCAGCAGGAACACGACGCGGCCATCGGCCTGCTGCAGCAGGCAGGCCTGGCCCGACGGCCAGGCACGGCGCACCACGATGTGGCTGCCCTGCACCAGGCGCAGCGCCGGGCCGTGGCCACCGCCGTGCATCCGTTCCAGCAGCCCGCCCGCCCATGGGCCAGCGGCATTGGCCACCGCGCGGGCGCGCACCTGCAGCGCCGTGCCATCCGCGGCCAGCAGATCGGCCCGCCAGCCGTCCGGGTCCGCCTGCAGGCCGGTACAGCGGGTGCGTGGCAGGATCCGGGCGCCCCGCTGCGCGGCATCCAGCACGTTGAGCACCACCAGCCGTGCGTCATCGACCGTGGCATCGGCATAGCTGAAGGCGCTGCGCAGCCGGGGGCACAGCCAGGCCCCCAAGGGGTCATCGGCCAGGTCCAGCCGCCGTGAGGCGGGGAAGGCCGGCCCGCGCTGGCCCAGGTGGTCATACAGCCACAGGCCCAGGCGCAGCAGCCAGCGCGGCCGCAGGTGGGGCTGCCAGGGCAGCACGAAGCGCACCGGCTGCACCAGGAACGGTGCCTGCCGCTGCAGTATGTTGCGTTCGCCCAGCGCCTTGCGCACCAGCGCGAATTCACGCTGTTCCAGGTAGCGCAGGCCGCCATGCACCAGCTTGCTGCTGGCACTGGAGGTATGCGCGGCCAGGTCGTCCTGCTCGCACAGCAGCACGCGCAGGCCGCGGCCGGCGGCATCGCGGGCGATGCCGGCGCCATTGATGCCCCCGCCGATGACCAGCAGGTCGACGTCGTGCATGCACTCTCTCCGTAGCGTCGACGGTCAGGCGACTGCGGTTGCAGCCCGTCCACTGACTGTCGACTCTACAGGCCTGGGGTGACGGAAACGACGACGGGCCCCGAAGGGCCCGTCGCGGTACAGCGGTGCAGCAACGGCGCTTAGAAGCGGGCGCCGATGCCCACGCCGACAGTCCACGGGTCCAGCTTGGCTTCGCCCACGGTCTCGCCGGCCAGCTTCAGGTCCGGGCGGGCGCGCATGTAGCGCGCGTCGGCACGGGCGAACCAGGTCGAGTTGATGTTCATGTCCACACCGACGGTGCCGATCACGCCCTTGGCATCCTTCAGGCGGTAGTCGGTGCTGCCGCCGTTGGCCAGCGATTCACCGCTGAAGCTGGACTGGAAGTAGCCCACGCCCACGAACGGACGGAACACGTTGTCGGCCTGGCCGAAGTGGTACTGGCCGCTCAGTGCGACCGGCTGCTGCTCGACATTGCCCAGGCGCGCGCCATTGGGGCCGTTCACCTTGTGGTCGAACTTGTCGGCCGCGCCCCACAGTTCAACGGCCCAGTTGTCGTTGACGTAGTAGCTGAAGCTGACGGTCGGGGCCGGGCCACCATCGACCTTGTGCACGCCGTCGATCGGATTACTCTTCGGCTGCAGCAGGGTGACGCCACCGACCACGGCAAAATGCTTGCCCGATGCCGTGTCGGCAGTGGAATCCTGCGCGAAGGCAGCCGGTGCGAAAGCGGCGGAGGTCAGCAGGGCGAGGCTCAGGATACGAATGGAGCGCATGGGGGAATCTCCTCAGTGTTATTGCTTTTCTGGCCCCCGGTTGCGGGGCGAGCACACCGTAGAGCGCACAACATGAATCGAATCCGACGCGCGTTAAAAAATAGTTCCGTCCGTTCAGCGGGCGGCGCGAAAATGCTGATTCCAAGGTGTTTTTCATCGCACTGGATATTCACGCAGATGGTGGCGGCGTGAGCACGATCGAGCACTGCCAAGGCTTTCCCGCGCAGGTGAATGATCAATGTACGGTGCTGCTGCTGGGCTCGATGCCGGGCATCGCATCGCTGCAGGCCGCGCAGTACTACGCGCATCCGCGCAATCGCTTCTGGCCACTGATGGGGGCGTTGTGCGGATTCGATCCCGGGCTGCCGTACGCGCAGCGGCTGCGCGCGCTGCAGGACAGCGGGGGCGGCCTGTGGGATGTCATCGGCCAGTGCCAGCGCCGCGGCAGCCTGGATGCGCACATCGTGCGGGGCAGCGAAGTGCCCAACGCCCTGCCGCCGCTGCTGGCCGGGCTGCCCCGGCTGCAGCTGGTCGGCTGCAATGGCGGGGCGGCCTTCCAGGCCTGGCAGCGCTTCATCGCGCCACAGTTGGCAAACCCGCCCACCGTGCTGGCGCTGCCCTCCACCAGCCCGGCCAATGCCGGCTGGTCGCTGCCGCGCCTGCGCACTGCGTGGGCGCCGGTGGCTGCCGCACTGGCGACACAGCGCTGACATCGACAGGACAATACGCTACCGACTGGTTGCCGCCGGGCATTGTGCCAGCAGGGGCAGGCCCGTTGCAGCAACAGCGTGTCCCGGGTCAGTGCGGACTGAAAACAGCTGTAACGGTTGGCGCTGGACCGCGCTGGCCGCACAATAGACGTTTCCCCTACACCAGATTGCCGGAGTTCTCCCCATGGCCGAAATCAAGGAAGCCCTTGTCCCCGATATCGGTGACTACAGCGATATCCCGGTAATCGAGGTGCTGGTCGCCGTGGGCGATACCGTGAAGAAGGACCAGGGCCTGGTCACGCTGGAAAGCGACAAGGCCACGATGGAAGTGCCGTCCTCGGTCGCCGGTGTGGTCAAGGAAATCAAGGTCAAGGTCGGCGACAACCTCTCCGAGGGCAAGGTCGTGGCCCTGATCGAAGTGGCTGAAGGCGAGGCGGCCAAGCCCGCCGCTGCCGCCCCGGCTCCGGCCAAGGCCGCTGCCCCGGCCGCCGCCACCCAGAGCGCCCCGGCCCCGGCCGCTGCAGCGCCGGCCGCCCCGGCTGCCAGCGGCGGTGCCGTTGAAGCGCGGGTGCCGGACATCGGTGATTACACCGACATCCCGGTCATCGAAGTGCTGGTTGCCGTCGGCGATACGGTCAAGAAGGACCAGGGCCTGGTCACGCTGGAAAGCGACAAGGCCACGATGGAAGTACCGTCCTCGGTCGCTGGCGTGGTCAAGGAACTGAAGGTCAAGGTCGGCGACACCCTGTCCCAGGGTGCCGTGGTGGCCATCATCGAGGCCGAGGGCGCTGCTGCCCCGGCTGCTGCCCCGGCCCCGGCCGCAGTGGCTGCTGCCCCGGCTGCCGCACCGGCCCCGGCCCCGGTCAGCGCCCCGGCGCCGGCTGCGGCGGCACCGTCTGCCGGCGCCCCGTCCAGCCCGCCGGTGCAGTTCAACGCCGATGGCGTGCTGCCGGCCAAGGTGCCGTACGCCACCCCGGCCGTGCGCGTGTTCGCCCGCGAACTGGGCGTGGACCTGCTACAGATCAGCGGCACCGAAAAGGGCGGCCGCATCACCAAGGGCGACGTGCAGAAGTTCGTCAAGGCCGCGCTCAGCGGTGGCGTGCCGGCGGCTGGCGGTGGCACTGTTGCCGCCGGTGGTGGCCTGAACCTGCTGCCGTGGCCGAAGGTCGACTTCAGCAAGTTCGGCGAGACCGAAGTCCAGCCGCTGTCGCGCATCAAGAAGATTTCCGGTGCCAACCTCGCCCGCAACTGGGCGATGATCCCGCACGTCACCCAGTTCGAGCAGGCCGACATCACCGACCTGGAAGGCCTGCGCGTGGCGCTGAACAAGGAAAACGAGAAGGCCGGCATCAAGCTGACCATGCTCGCCTTCCTGATCAAGGCCAGCGCCGCGGCACTGAAGAAGTTCCCGGAGTTCAACGCCTCGCTCGATGCCAGCGGTGAAAACCTGACCCTGAAGAAGTACTTCCACATCGGCTTCGCCGCCGACACGCCGAACGGCCTGGTCGTGCCGGTCATCCGCGACGTGGACAAGAAGGGCGTGGTGCAGATCGCGCAGGAAACCACCGAACTGGCCAAGAAGGCGCGTGACGGCAAGCTGGGCCCGGCCGACATGAGCGGCGGCTGCTTCTCGATCAGCTCGCTGGGCGGCATCGGTGGCACCGCGTTCACCCCGATCGTCAACGCACCGGAAGTGGCCATCCTCGGCGTCTCCAAGTCCGCCATCCAGCCGGTCTGGAACGGCAAGGAATTCGCGCCGAAGCTGATGCTGCCGCTGTCGCTGAGCTACGACCACCGCGTCATCGATGGCGCCCTGGCCGCACGCTTCACCACGTACCTGTCGCAGGTACTGGCCGACATGCGCCGCGTGCTGCTGTAAGGCACCGCTTCGCCCCCACCGTGCGGCCGCTGCCTGCTGGCGCGGCCGCGTGAACAGATGCAGTGACAGCCCGCCGGCCGTGCCGGCCGGGCACGAGGAAAACCACCATGGCCACGATTGAAGTCAAGGTTCCCGACATCGGTGATTACAGCGATGTGCCGGTGATCGAAGTATTGGTCGCCGTCGGCGACACGGTGAAGAAGGACCAGGGCCTGGTGACCCTGGAATCGGACAAGGCCACCCTGGAAGTGCCGTCCTCGGCCGCCGGCGTGGTCAAGGAAATCAAGGTCAAGCTCGGCGATACGCTGTCCGAAGGCGCCGTGGTCGTGCTGCTGGATGCCGAAGGCGCCGCTGAAGCCCCGGCCAAGGCCGCCGCGCCGGTCCCGGCAGTGGCTGCCCCGGCCAGCAAGCCGCCGGTGACCCCGTCGCACCGCGCCCCGGCCGAGCCGGTCGCACCGAAGCCGGCGCTGTCCAGCGGCAAGCCGGCCGACATCGAATGCGAAATGGTCGTGCTGGGCTCGGGCCCGGGCGGCTACACCGCCGCCTTCCGTGCCGCCGACGTCGGCCTGGACACGGTGCTGGTCGAGCGCTACGCCAGCCTCGGCGGCGTCTGCCTCAACGTGGGCTGCATTCCGTCCAAGGCGCTGCTGCATGCCGCGGCCGTGATCGACGAAGTGGCCCATGCCGGTGATTTCGGCGTCGAGTTCGGCAAGCCGACCATCACCCTGGACAAGCTGCGCCAGTACAAGGAAAAGGTCGTCAACCAGCTGACCAAGGGCCTGGCCGGCATGGCCAAGCAGCGCAAAGTCCGCAGCGTGCAGGGCGTCGGCAAGTTCCTGTCGGCCAACGAGCTGGAAATCACCGCCGCTGACGGCAGCACCCAGCTGCTGCGCTTCCAGAAGTGCATCATCGCCGCCGGTTCGCAGGCGGTGAAGCTGCCGAACTTCCCGTGGGACGACAAGCGCGTGATGGATTCCACCGATGCGCTGGAGCTGGCCGACGTGCCGGCTTCGCTGCTGGTCGTCGGCGGCGGCATCATCGGCCTGGAAATGGCCACCGTGTATGGCGCGCTGGGCAGCAAGGTCACCGTGGTCGAGTTCATGGACCAGCTGATGCCGGGTGCCGACAAGGACCTGGTCAAGCCGCTGGCCGACCGCCTGAAGAAGCAGGGCATCGACGTCCACCTGAAGACCAAGGCCTCGGGCGTGACCGCCGATGCCAAGGGCATCACCGTGACCTTCGAGGCCGCCGAGGAAGGCCAGTCGCCCGCCCTGGCGCAGGGCACCTTCGACCGCGTGCTGGTGGCCGTGGGCCGCTCGCCGAACGGCAAGAAGATCGACGCCGAGAAGGCGGGCGTGCAGGTCACCGACCGCGGCTTCATCCCGGTGGACCGCCAGATGCGCACCAACGTGCCGCACATCTTCGCCATCGGTGACATCGTCGGCAACCCGATGCTGGCCCACAAGGCCACGCACGAGGGCAAGCTGGCCGCCGAAGTGGCGGCCGGTCACAAGAAGGAGTGGGTGGCCCGCGTGATTCCGTCGGTGGCCTACACCAACCCGGAAATCGCCTGGGTCGGCGTCACCGAGACCGAAGCCAAGGCCAAGGGCCTGAAGGTCGGCGTGGCCAAGTTCCCGTGGGCCGCCAGCGGCCGTGCGATCGGCATCGGCCGTACCGAGGGCTTCACCAAGCTGATCTTCGACGAAGAGACCCACCGCATCATCGGTGGTGCGATCGTCGGTGTGCATGCCGGTGACCTGCTGGCCGAGATCGGCCTGGCGATCGAGATGGGGGCCGAAGCCGAAGACATCGGCCACACCATCCACGCCCACCCGACGCTGAGCGAATCGGTGGCGATGGCCTCGGAAATCTACGACGGCACGATCACCGATCTGTACATGCCGAAGAAGCGGTAGCGCCAGGCCATGCCTGGCGGGATTGCCTGGCAGAGCAGAAAACCCGGCGCAAGCCGGGTTTTTTGTGGGCGGCGTGTCTGACTTCGGCTGCGGTCATTGCGAGCGGTGGGGCCGCTGAGCGGGTGGCGGGCATTTCGACAAATGTCCCCCGTCGCCCGCCTGTGGCGGTCGCCTCCTCCTTTACTTCGTCGAAACGCCCGCCACCCGCGCAGCGGCTCGGCTTGCGGAAAGTAGAGCCACTGCCGCTGCCACTGCCACTGCCACTACAAAGGCCGCGTGGATGCCTGACACGCGGGGGAAGAGGGGCTTGCGTGCGAAGTCAAGGAGGAGGTGACGGCCGTAGGCCGGCGCCGGGGGACATTCGCACGCAAGCCCCTCTCCCCCAGCGCTCGACCAACCCGCTTCTGCTTGACCGTGCAAACAGAAAACGCGGCCCCGATGTTCCGGAGGCCGCGTCAGGAGAGGGTGTGCCGTGGAAGGGGCGGGGGATCAGAACACGAAGCTGATACCGGCCACCGGGCCCTTGAACTCCTGCTTCAGGCCGATGGTGCCGTCGCTGCCCTTCTTGTCCACGTCCAGCTTGAACCAGTCATAGCCGGCGAACACGCCGAAGTTCTTCGTGAGGCGGTAATCGACGATGGCGTTGGCGCGGCTCAGGTCGCCCTTGTAGTCATCGAAGCTGCCCCAGCGGGTGTTGAGGTACTGGCCCTGCAGGGTGATCAGCCACTTTTCCGACGGCGTGAAGCTCAACCGGGCACCGACCACCGGCGCGATGCCGTCGGCCTTCTCGTTGAGGAACTGGCCCTCATACACCGTACCCAGGTCCGCATAGCCCTTGGTGCTGACCTTGGCGTACTCACCACCGATCTGCAGGCCCAGGTCGAAGCCATCGGTATCGATCACCGAATAGTCGTACACCAGGCTGGCCACCTGGTACTTCAGCTCGCCCTTGACGAAGCTGCCGGCCGGCACGGTCTCGCCGCCGAAGGAAATCCCCTCGTCCAGGCTCTCACGGCGGTCCTTGTCGTACTTGAAGTAGTTGAACAGCAGGCGCTGGCGGTTGCTGATGCGGAACATGCCGTCGATGCGCGGCTCCCACTCCTTGCCGCCCAGCTTGAAATCCTGGTCCAGGGCGATGTCCTGCCCGGCCACCGTGGTCCTGCCACGCAGCGTGTTGTCCGAATCGATGTTCATCGCGCCCAGGCGCAGGGCGAAACGGTCATCCCCTTCGGCGGCATGGGCACTGGAAGCGACGCCCGCACCGGCGGCGAGCAGCGACAGGGCGAGCAGGGTGGGCATGGAGCGCATCGGCAGAGTCCTTGCAGTGGTTCGTAAAAGTGAGAACCACTGTGCCAAGCCGTCGCGTCCACCATTCGTGAACGTATGGTGCAGGGCATGTCGAGCGTTCAGCGCTGTCGTGCCTGCGTCAGCGCGCGGCGGGGCCGCCGTCGCCGCGGGGAAAGATGGCCCCGCGGTCAGGCGGGGCCATCCTTCGGGCCTGCGGGGCGAAGCGTCGACGAGGGTGCAGCAGGCAGGCCTGTTCCTGTGACTCGGGCCTGCGACGAAAGTTCAACGTGATGCGCTGCAACACGGCGCGGACGCGATTGTCCCCCTTGTGGTCCCTAAAAAACGAGGCGATACCGCAACTTGCGGCCTGCGCGGATGAACAGGGGGCGGTTGTCTCGCAAATTGTCCCATTGCTATAATTTGGCGGCTCGATGAGGCACCCAAGCTGTAGCGGCCTCCGCCTTCCACAAGAACCATGCGGGACATCCTGTGCTGAACTCCGTTGATGCGGGTCGGCGACTGATGCTGCGCGCTGCGGTCTATCCGCTGGCCGCAGTGGCTGTCCTGGCCCTGGCCTTCCTGCTGATGGGGCCGAAGTACGCGCTGGGCGCGCTGGCCTCCGGCGTAGCGGTCTCGGCCGGTGGCTGGGTGGCGGCGCGGATGGCGCTGAGTGGGGGCGCGGTGGCGGCAGGGTCGGCGATGGCACGCCTGATCATCGCCATCGTCGCGAAGTGGGCGGTGGTTTTCGGCGTCCTGCTGGTGGGGTTCGTGGTCTTCAAGCTGCCTGCATTGGCGCTGCTGGCCGGTATCGCCGTCGGTTTGATGTTCCAGGTCCTGGCCATGGCCAGGCGTTGACACAGAATTCAATTAACTAAGGTTCCGGACACATGGCGGGCGAGGCTCTAACCCCTACCACCTATATCCAGCATCACCTGCACAACCTGACCGCTCCGGTGGGCAATGGTGAAGGTGCGTTCTGGCATATCCACGTCGATACGTTCGTCACTGCGGTCCTGATGGGCCTGGTGATCGTGGTGGCCTTCTGGCTGGGGACCCGCAAGGCCACGGCCGGCGTGCCGGGCAAGTGGCAGGCCTTCGTGGAAATCTGCCTGGAGTTCGTCGACCGCCAGGCCAAGGACACCTACCACGGCAAGAGCAAGCTGGTCACGCCGATCGCGATCACCATCTTCTTCTGGATCCTCCTGATGAACCTCATCAAGATGATCCCGGCCGATTTCATCGCCAAGCCGCTGGAATGGGCTGGCATCCACTACTGGAAGCCGGTGCCGACCGCCGACGTCAATGCCACCCTGGGCATGGCGATCAGCGTGTTCTTCCTGATGTTCTTCTTCGCGCTGAAGTCCAAGGGCGTCGGCGGCTTCATCAAGGAGTTCCTGACGGCGCCGTTCGGCAAGTGGATGATGCCGTTCAACCTGATCCTCAACATCGTCGAGTGGCTGAGCAAGCCGATCTCCCTGGCGATGCGACTGTTCGGCAACATGTTCGGCGGCGAAATCGTGTTCCTGCTGATCTGGGTGCTGGGTGGTGCCGGTTTCTTCGGCGCCATTGCCGGTGGCGTGTTCGGCCTTGGCTGGATGCTGTTCCACCTGCTGGTGATCCCGCTGCAGGCCTTCATCTTCATGATGCTGTCGATCGTGTACCTGAGCCTGTCGGAAGACGCTCACTGAGTTCTAGCTTCAACGCGTTTCAACCTTCATCCGTTTCATCACCCTTAGCAACTTAAGTTCCTGGAGATAACCATGTACTTCGCCGTCCTGACCAACTTCGCGCAGATTCAGAGCTCCACCGCCCTCGCCGTCGGCATCATGATCGGCCTGGCCGCGCTGGGCGCTGGTCTGGGTCTGGCCATCATGGCTGGTAAGTTCCTGGAGTCGGCCGCTCGCCAGCCGGAACTGATCCCGGTCCTGCAGGTCCGCATGTTCATCACCGCCGGCCTGATCGACGCCGCGTTCATCATCTCGGTCGCCGTGGGCCTGCTGCTGGCCTTCGCCAACCCGCTGTCGGCTGCCTTCGCTGGCGCCGTCACCAAGGCTCTGGCCGGCTGATACAGCGGTTTGAGACGACCGGGTGCCATTGGCGCACCCGGTTTCGGATGAAGGCCGGATGCGCCGCTTCGGCGGCGCGTCCACCCCGAAACCAGCGATCGAGCTAACCATGAATATCAATTTCACCCTTCTTGCGCAGGCGCTGGCCTTCGCTGGTCTGATCTGGATCATCGCGACCAAGATCTGGCCGCCGCTGATGAACGCGATCGAAGAGCGCCAGCAGAAGATCGCTGAAGGCCTCGCCGCTGCCGACCGCAGCCAGAAAGATCTGGCCCAGGCGCAGGAAAAGGTCAACGAAGCGCTGAAGGAAGCCCGCACCAAGGCCAACGAGATCATCGACCAGGCCCACGCGCGTGCCAACCAGATCGTGGACGCTGCCCGCAGCGAAGCGATTGCCGAAGCCACCCGTCAGAAGGAACTGGCCCAGGCTGAAATCGACGCCGCCGCCAACCGTGCCCGTGAAGACCTGCGCAAGCAGGTGTCCGCGCTGGCCGTGACCGGTGCCGAAAAGCTGCTCAAGCGCGAAATCGACGCCAACGCCCACAAGGCGCTGCTCGACGAGCTGGCCTCGGAGATCTGAGATGAGCCAGGCCCTCACGCTTGCCCGCCCGTACGCCCGCGCCGCGTTTGCGACCGCGCGTGACGAAGGTGCGTTCGCGCCGTGGTCGGACGCCCTGGCGTTCTCCGCCCACGTCGCCGCCGACCCGCGCGTGGCGGCCCTGCTCGCCAACCCGGAGCTGGGCCGTGACGATGCCGTCGCGCTGCTGGCGCCGGAAACGCACGGCGACACCTACGCACGCTTCCTCGGCCTGCTGGCCGAATCCCACCGCCTGCCGCTGCTGCCGGAAATCGTCGGCATGTACGACGCCCTGCGCGCCGAAGCCGAGCATGTGGTGAAGGCCACGGTCACCTCGGCCAGCGAGCTGTCGGCCGGTGAGCTGGACGCGATCAAGGCGGCCCTGCGCAAGCGCTTCAACCGCGAGGTCGATGTGACCACCGCGGTCGATGCCTCGCTGATCGGCGGCGCCGTGATCGATGCCGGCGACGTGGTCATCGATGGTTCGCTGAAGGGCAAGCTGGCCCGCCTGCAGACCGCGCTCGCTAACTGAATTCTTTTAACGTCCGGCCTGACCGCCGGCACTAGGACTTGACGATGGCAACCACGCTCAACCCCTCCGAAATCAGCGAACTGATCAAGAACCGCATCGAGAAGGTCAAGCTGGCCGCGGAATCGCGCAACGAAGGCACCGTGACCAGCGTGTCCGACGGCATCGTGCGCATCTTCGGTCTGGCCGACGTGATGCAGGGCGAAATGATCGAACTGCCGAACAACACCTTCGCCCTGGCCCTGAACCTGGAGCGCGACTCGGTCGGCGCCGTGGTCCTGGGTGACTACGAGCACCTGCGCGAAGGCGATGTCGCCAAGACCACCGGCCGCATCCTGGAAGTGCCGGTCGGTCCGGAACTGCTGGGCCGCGTGGTGAACGCGCTGGGCGAGCCGATCGACGGCAAGGGCCCGCTGGGCACCGACCTGACCGCTCCGGTGGAGCGCGTTGCCCCGGGCGTGATCTGGCGCAAGTCGGTCGACCAGCCGGTGCAGACCGGTTACAAGTCGGTCGACTCGATGATCCCGATTGGCCGTGGCCAGCGCGAGCTGATCATCGGTGACCGCCAGACCGGCAAGACCGCGATGGCGATCGATGCGGTGATCAACCAGAAGGGCACCGGCATCAAGTGCGTGTACGTGGCGATCGGCCAGAAGGCTTCGACCATCGCCAACATCGTGCGCAAGCTGGAAGAGAACGGCGCGCTGGCCCACACCATCGTGGTGGCCGCGACCGCGTCCGAATCGGCTGCCATGCAGTACATCAGCGCCTACTCGGGCTGCACCATGGGTGAGTACTTCATGGACCGCGGCGAAGACGCGCTGATCGTGTACGACGATCTGTCCAAGCAGGCCGTCGCCTACCGCCAGATCTCGCTGCTGCTGAAGCGCCCGCCGGGCCGTGAAGCCTACCCGGGTGACGTGTTCTACCTGCACTCCCGCCTGCTGGAACGCGCTGCCCGCGTGTCCGAGGAATACGTGGAGAAGTTCACCGAAGGCAAGGTCACCGGCAAGACCGGTTCGCTGACCGCGCTGCCGATCATCGAAACCCAGGCCGGCGACGTGTCCGCCTTCGTTCCGACCAACGTGATCTCGATCACCGACGGCCAGATCTTCCTGGAAACCGACCTGTTCAACGCCGGCATCCGCCCGGCCGTGAACGCCGGTATCTCGGTGTCGCGCGTCGGCGGCTCGGCCCAGACCAAGATCATCAAGAAGCTGTCCGGCGGCATCCGTATCTCGCTGGCCCAGTACCGTGAGCTGGCGGCGTTCGCGCAGTTCGCCTCGGACCTGGACGAAGCGACCCGCAAGCAGCTGGAGCGTGGCCAGCGCGTCACCGAGTTGATGAAGCAGAAGCAGTACGCGCCGATGTCCATCGCCAACCAGGCGCTGTCGATCTACGCCGTCAACGAGGGTTACCTCGACGACGTGCCGGTCAGCAAGCTGCTGGCGTTCGAAGAAGGCCTGCACGCCCACTTCGCCAACACCCAGGGCGAGCTGGTCAGCAAGGTCAACGCCACCGGCGGTTGGGACAACGACATCGAAGGTGCCTTCAAGAAGGGCATCGCCGAGTTCAAGACCACCGGCAGCTGGTAACGGCATGTGGAGCGGGGCCTGGCCCCGCTCTACCGTTGAACAACGCGGGGCGATGCCCCGCGCCACGGGAAACAAGAGATGGCAAGCGGACGCGAAATCAAAACCAAGATCAAGAGCGTGCAGAACACCCGCAAGGTGACGCGCGCCCTGGAAATGGTCTCGGCCTCCAAGATCCGCAAGGCGCAGGATCGGATGAAGACCTCGCGTCCGTACGCGCAGGCGATGAAGCAGGTGATCGGACACCTGGCCCAGGCCAGCACCGATTACCAGCATCCGTTCCTGGTCGAGCGTGAGCAGGTCAAGCGGGTCGGGTTCATCGTGATCTCCTCCGATCGCGGCCTGGCCGGCGGCCTGAACAACAACCTGTTCCGCAAGATGCTGGGCGAAGCCAAGGCATGGCAGGACAAGGGTGCCGAAGTGGACCTGGTGACCATCGGCCAGAAGGCATCGACCTTCTTCCGCCGCGTGAAGGTCAACATGGTCGGCAGCGTGACCCACATCGGCGACGTGCCGAAGCTGGAATCGCTGATCGGTGTGATCAAGGTCATGCTCGACGCCTTCACCGAAGGCAAGGTCGACCGCGTGTACCTGGTCTACAACCGCTTCGTGAACACCATGACGCAGAAGGCCAGCTTCGATCAGCTGCTGCCGCTGCCGGCGGCTGAGAAGCAGGTCGCGCACCACGACTGGGATTACCTGTACGAACCCGATGCCGCGACCGTGCTCGAGCACGTGATGACGCGTTACATCGAGTCGCTGGTGTACCAGGCACTGCTGGAAAACGTCGCCTCCGAACATGCCGCACGCATGGTCGCGATGAAGGCGGCGAGCGACAACGCCAACAAGCTGATCGGTACCCTGCAGCTCGTCTACAACAAGGCGCGCCAGGCAGCGATCACCCAGGAAATCTCCGAAATCGTCGGCGGCGCGGCAGCAGTCTGACCGCGTTCGTTCAAAGCACACATTTAGAGGATGCAGCAATGAGTCAGGGCAAGATCGTTCAGATCATCGGCGCGGTCGTCGACGTCGAATTCCCGCGTGAGTCGGTGCCGAAGGTGTACGACGCACTGAAGGTCGAAAACACCGAAATCACCCTCGAAGTCCAGCAGCAGCTGGGCGACGGCGTGGTGCGTACCATCGCCCTCGGTTCCACCGACGGCCTGAAGCGCAACCTGGTGGCCGTCAACACCGACCGCGGCATCTCCGTGCCGGTCGGCGCCGGCACCCTGGGCCGCATCATGGACGTGCTGGGTCGCCCGATCGACGAAGCCGGCCCGGTGGCCGCCAGCGACAGCTGGGAAATCCACCGTGCGGCCCCGTCGTACGAAGACCAGTCCCCGGCGACCGAACTGCTGGAAACCGGCATCAAGGTCATCGACCTGATGTGCCCGTTCGCCAAGGGCGGCAAGGTCGGCCTGTTCGGCGGCGCCGGCGTCGGCAAGACCGTCAACATGATGGAACTGATCAACAACATCGCCAAGGCGCACAGCGGTCTGTCCGTGTTCGCCGGCGTGGGTGAGCGTACCCGTGAGGGCAACGACTTCTACCACGAAATGAAGGACTCCAACGTCCTGGACAAGGTGGCGATGGTGTACGGCCAGATGAACGAGCCGCCGGGCAACCGTCTGCGCGTCGCCCTGACCGGCCTGACCATGGCCGAGTACTTCCGCGACGAGAAGGACGAAAACGGCAAGGGCAAGGACGTCCTGCTGTTCGTCGACAACATCTACCGCTACACCCTGGCCGGTACCGAAGTGTCGGCGCTGCTGGGCCGTATGCCGTCGGCCGTGGGTTACCAGCCGACCCTGGCCGAGGAAATGGGCGTCCTGCAGGAACGCATCACCTCGACCAAGAACGGTTCGATCACCTCGATCCAGGCCGTCTACGTTCCCGCGGACGACCTGACCGACCCGTCGCCGGCGACCACCTTCGCCCACCTGGACTCGACCGTCACCCTGTCGCGTTCGATCGCCTCGCTGGGTATCTACCCGGCCGTCGATCCGCTGGACTCCACTAGCCGCCAGATGGACCCGCTGGTCATCGGCCACGAGCACTACGACACCGCCCAGCGCGTCCAGCAGACCCTGCAGAAGTACAAGGAACTGAAGGACATCATCGCCATCCTGGGCATGGACGAACTGTCCGAAGAAGACAAGCAGGCCGTGTCGCGCGCCCGCAAGATCGAGCGCTTCTTCAGCCAGCCGTTCCACGTGGCCGAAGTGTTCACCGGTTCGCCGGGCAAGTACGTGCCGCTGAAGGACACCATCCGTGGCTTCAAGGCCATCGTCGATGGCGAGTACGACCATCTGCCGGAGCAGGCGTTCTACATGGTCGGCGGCATCGAAGAAGCGGTCGAGAAGGCCAAGAAGATGGCCGAGAAGGCCTGATCCGGGACGGGCGGGAGCGATCCTGCCCGACCTGACGCCGGCGCCGGGCAACCGCCCGCGCCGGTGGACCCCCACGGTGGCATTGCGCCGCCGCGAACAGCGAAGAGATTTGCATGAGCACGATCCGTTGCGACATCGTCAGCGCCGAGCAGGAAATCTTCCGTGGCGAAGCGACCCTGGTCGTGGCCACCGGTGAGCTGGGCGAACTGGGCATCGCGCCCAAGCACGCGCCGCTGATCACCCGCCTGAAGCCGGGCAAGGTGGTGGTGACCACGCCGAACGGCGAGCAGCTGGATTTCGCCATTTCCGGCGGCATCCTGGAAGTGCAGCCGCAGGTGGTGACCGTGCTGGCCGACACCGCGATCCGCGCGCAGGACATCGACGAAGCCTCGGTCCGCAAGGCCAAGGAAGAAGCCGAGCGCATCCTGGCCAACCGTGGTGAAGCGATGGAAGTGGCCGAAGCCCAGCAGAAGCTGGCCGAAGCCGTCGTCCAGCTGCAGGCACTGGAGCGCCTGCGCAAGACCCTCAAGCACTGAGGTTCTGCAGCCCTCCCGCAGAAACGCCGGCCCCGTGCCGGCGTTTTTGTTTGTGTGCCCAGTGCAACGGGGGAATCCGCGCTAGCGCTGTCCCGCCGTGCTCAGCGGTACACCACGTAGCGCATCAGCAGGAACGACACCACCGCCAGCCCGCCCTCGACCACCGGCTTGGCCAGCCAGGCATAGCGCAGCCCCAGCGCGTGATCGGCGGTGGACACCAGCACGGTACTGGCGGCCGTCAGCAGCAGCCACAGCGTGAAGAAGCGGGCGAAACGGCGCCAGCCCAGCCGCTGTCCCGCGCCGGTGGCGAACGTATAGCGGCCATTGAGCCAGAAGCCCAGCAGCATGCCGGCCAGGCGTCCGGCAATGTTGGCTGGCACTACCGGCAGGCCCACCGCGGTGGTGGCGACGAACACCAGCCAGTCCAGCAGCAGCTGCACCAGCCCGATGACGATGTAGGCGCTGCCCTGGCGGAGGAGGCTCATGCGGGGGGAAGGGAACACGGGCCTCCATGTTAACGGCCCGCGTTCTAGAATCGCAGGCAACGAACCACGGACTGTCGCCCCATGAGCCAACCCCTGCACGTGATCATCCTGGCCGCTGGTGCCGGCAAGCGCATGAAATCGGTGCTGCCCAAGGTGCTGCAGCCCATTGCCGGGCAGCCGATGCTGGCGCATGTGATCGCCACGGCCCGTGAACTGCAGCCCGATGCCATCCACGTGGTGCATGGCCATGGCGGGCAGGCCGTGCGCCAGCACTTCGCCAACCAGCCCGACCTGCTGTGGGCCGAGCAGGCGCAGCAGCTGGGCACCGGCCATGCGGTGGCGCAGGCGATGCCCGACGTGCCCGATGCCGCCCAGGTGCTGGTGCTGTACGGCGACGTGCCGCTGATCCGCGCGCAGACCCTGCGCGATCTGCTGGCGCAGCCGGGCCGGCTGGCGGTGCTGGTGGCCGAGGTTGCCGACCCCACCGGTTATGGCCGCATCCTGCGCGATGCCGAAGGCCGGGTGGCGGCCATCGTCGAACAGAAGGATGCCGACGAGGAACAGCGGCGCATCCGCACCATCAATACCGGCATCATCACCGCTGAATCGACCGCGCTGCGGCGCTGGCTGTCGCAGCTGTCCAACGCCAACGCGCAGGGCGAGTATTACCTGACCGATGTCTTCGCCTTCGCCGCGCGCGAATACACCCCGGCGGAAATGGCCATCGTCGCGGATGCCCAGGACGCCGAAGGTGCGAATGATCCCTGGCAGCTGGCCCAGCTCGAACGCGCCTGGCAGCGCCGCGCCGTCCGGGCCCTGTGCGCGCAGGGCGCACGCGTGCTCGATCCGGAACGGCTGGATGTCCGCGGCCAGGTCACCGTCGGCAGCGACGTGCTGATCGATGTGAACGTCATCCTGGAAGGCCGCGTCGAGCTGGCCGATGGCGTGACCATCGGGCCGTTCACCCGCCTCAAGGATGTACGCCTGGGCCCCGGCACGCAGGTGCGTGCGCACTGCGACATCGAAGGCGTGGTCAGCGAGGGCGCTGCGCAGATCGGGCCGTTCGCGCGCCTGCGCGAGGGCACCGTGCTGGCCGATGGTGTGCACGTGGGCAACTTCGTGGAAACCAAGAAGGTCAGCCTGGGCGTGGCCAGCAAGGCCAACCACCTGGCCTACCTGGGCGATGCGGTGATCGGCAGCGGTGTGAACATCGGCGCCGGCACCATCACCTGCAACTACGACGGGGTGAACAAGTCGACCACCACCATCGGTGACAACGCCTTCATCGGTTCCAACAGTTCGCTGGTGGCACCGGTACTGATCGGCGAAGGGGCGACCATCGCGGCCGGCTCGGTCATCACCCGCACGGCGCCGGATGGCAAGCTGACGCTTGCACGTGCACGACAGGAAACCATCGATGGCTGGCGCCGTCCGGTCAGGAAGCCCTGAGCCACGCCTGGCACGCGCCGACGAACTGGCGGCGCTGCCCGGCATCGAGCAGCGCGCGGGCGAACGGTTGCGCGGTCATGAAGCCTACCCGGTGTTTGCCGGCCACGGCCTGGACCAGGACACGCTGCGGGCGGGCCTGCAGCGGCGGCAGCTCTGGGTGGTGGAGGCCGAGGGCGGTGACCTTGCCGGTTACCTGCTTGGCGGCGAGCTGGAGCGCCGGTTCCATGTCCTGCAGATGGACGTCGATCCCCGGCATGCCCGGCGCGGCCTTGGCCGTGCGCTGCTGCGCCATGCGCTGGCCAGCGCGGCAGGGCAGGGCTACGGCAGCGCCGTGCTGACCACCCTGTCGGACGTGCCATGGAATGCCGCCTTCTATGCCAGCGAAGGATTCATCGTGGTGCCACCTGCCCGGTGGAGGGCGGGAATGCAGGCGGTGATGGCCGAAGAAGCCGCGCTGGGCTTCCCGATGCACCTGCGGGTGGTGATGCAGCGTGCCCTTCAGGGCGATCCCGGTGGCCTTCTGTAGATCCACGCCGTGCGTGGATGCGGTTGCTTGATGCGTTGGCAAAGCCATCCACGCATGGCGTGGATCTACAAAGCGCTGCTTCCGGTAGATCCACGCCATGCGTGGATGCCGTTGATTGATGCGCTACCGCAGCAACGCGGTGCTCACGCGGGCAGCAGGATCGACACGCACAATCCACCATCGCTGCGGTTCTGCAGCGAAATGCGCCCGCCGTGCGCTTCCACGATCTCCCGCGTCAACGCCAGCCCCAGCCCCGTGCCATTGCGCTTGGTGGAATAGAACGGCATCAATGCGTTCTGCAGCACCTGCTCGTTCATGCCCTTGCCACGGTCGAGCACGTCCAGCCGCAGCCACTGCGGCAACCGCGTCAGCTGTACCTGCACATCCTCGTTCGGTGGGTCCGCCTCCGCGCACGCCTCATGGGCGTTCTTCAACAGGTTCAGCAGCGCCTGGCCGAACTGGGCGATATCGATGCGGCTGCACAGTTCCTCATCCGGCTCCTGTGGCATGCCGAATGGAATCTGCTGCCGCAGGCTGGACAGGAAGGGGGCCCAGTGCACTGTCTGCAGCTGCGGATGCGGCAGCTTGGCAAAGCGCGCGTAGCCCCGGATGAAGCCCTCCAGGTGGCGCGCACGGTCTTCCACCGTGCTGAAGATCTCCGGCAGGCGGTCGTAACGCTCGCGCTTGACCAGCTCCCCCCCGGAATGGGCCAGCGAGGCGATGGGCGCCAGTGAGTTGTTCAATTCATGGCTGATGACCCGGATCACCTTCTTCCAGGTCTGCACTTCCTGCCGGCGCAGCTCGGCGGTCAGCAGGCGTACCAGCAGCAGGTCATGCGGACGGCCGTTGAGCTGGAACGCGCGGCGCGAGAGGTGGTAGACCTGCTCGTCATCCTCGTCGCCCTCCTCGCCTTCGCCACGTACCGAGAACAGGCTGTCACCGCCGCGCGCGATCGCATCGCGCAGCTCGACCGGCACCTGCTCCAGCAGGTCCTCCAGGCGTTGGCCCTCCAGCTTCCAGCCACCGTGCAGCAGCTTGCGCGCGGCCAGGTTGGAAAACACCACGCGGGGAATGCCATCGCCGCCGGAGGCGACCAGCAGCATCGCCACGGGCGTGTTCTGCACCATGGTGTCCAGCAGCAGTTCGCGCTGCACCAGGCCCTGGCGCTGTGCACGCAGCACGTCGCCCAGTTCGCGGTGGGCCTGCACCAGGTCGCCCAGTTCGTCATTGCCGGGCCAGTGCACGCCGAAGTTGTATTCGCCGTCGCGGTAACTGCTGGTGGTGCCGGCCAGGGCGCGCAGCAGCGAGCGCACCGGGGCGGTGGCGCGGCGCAGGCTCCACCACATCAACGACAGCAGGACCAGCGTCGACAGCGCCGTCACCACCCAGCCATGGTCCAGCCAGAAGGCGAGCAGCCACGGCAATGCGGCGGCCAGCGCCAGCACCGGCAGCAGGCGCAGGAACAGGCGGGCGGTGAAGGAACTGCGCTTCATTCGCGGGGAATGCCGTGGCGGTCCATGCGCCGGTACAGCGCCTGCCGGCTCAGTCCGAGTTCGGCGGCGGCCTGGGCAATGATGCCGTGGTTGCGGGCCAGTACCTGTTCGATGCGCTCGCGGTCCGGATCATTGCCGGCGCTCGGGGCCGGGCGCGGTGCCGCCGGTGCACGCGGCAGGTTCAGGTCGCCCACTTCGATGCGCTCGCCGGTGGCCAGCAGTTCCGCACGCTGGATGACATTGCGCAGTTCGCGCACGTTGCCCGGCCAGGCGTGGCGCTGCAGCGCCGCGATGGCGGCGGCCGACAGCGGCTTGCCGGCCGTCAGGAAGCGTTCGGCCAGCGGCACGATGTCACCGGCGCGCTCGGCCAGCGGTGGCAGCGCCAGTTCAACCGTGTTGAGGCGGTAGTAGAGGTCTTCGCGGAAGCTGCCGTCGCGGATCATCGCCGGCAGGTCGGCATTGGTGGCGCTGACCACGCGCACCTTGACCTGGCGCTCGCGGTTGGAGCCGAGCCGCTCGAAGCGCCCGGTTTCCAGCACGCGCAGCAGCTTCATCTGCCCGCCCAGCGAGAGGTTGCCGATTTCATCGAGGAACAGCGTGCCACCGTCGGCGGCTTCGAACTTGCCTTCGCGGGCCTTGTTGGCGCCGGTGTAGGCACCGGCCTCGGCGCCGAACAGTTCGGCCTCGATCAGTTCCGAGGGCAGGGCCCCGCAGTTGACGGCCACGAACGGGCCTTTGGCCACCAGCGAGTTGGCCTGGATGATCTGCGCGATCTTTTCCTTGCCGGCGCCGTTGGGGCCGGTGATCAGTACCGGCAGTTCCGAACGGGCGACCTGGCAGGCCAGGGCGATCACCCGTTCACTGGCGGGGTCGGCAAACACCGCCCCGCACAGCGCGTACCTGTGTTCCAGTGCGCTGCGCTGGCGCTGCTCGCGCTGGCGGCGCTGCTCCAGTTCGCGCCGGGCCTCGGACAGTTCCAGCAGGTTGTTGACCGTGGTCAGCAGCTTGCGGTCATCCCAGGGCTTGGCCAGGTAGTCGGCGGCACCGGCCTTGACCAGGTCCACCGCGCTGCTCAGGTGGGTCCAGGCGGTCAGCAGGATCACCGGCAGGTCGGGGTGGCGGCTGCGGATCTGCGCGAACAGGGCTTCGCCTTCTTCGCCGGAGGTGGTGTCCTCGCTGAAATTCATGTCCTGGATCACCAGGTCCACCGGCTGTGCCTGGAGTGCGGCCAGCCCTTCGGCCGGCGTGCTGGCGTGCACGGTGTCGATGTCGTGCAGCGAGAACAGCACGTCCAGTGCGGTTCCCACGCTGGCATTGTCGTCGATGATCAGGATCGAGGGCATGGGGTCAACGTTGGTAGCACCGGGCCATGCCCGGTGTAGGCGGATGCAGTGTGGCTGGCGGATCCGCCGGGCAGGGCCCGGCGCTGCCGCACTCCTGCCCAATATAGCCAAACCGGTGGCGGTACAGGGCCGCCACCGGTGGTCAGCGCGGTGGCGGCGGTGGTGGAGGCGCTGCGGGCGCGGGGGGCGGTGCCACGGCGCGCCAGGCATCGGTAGCCACCGGCACCACGATGTCGCGGCCACGGCGCTGCACCTTCACCTGCACCGTGACCTTGCTGCTGGTGGCCAGCGCCTGGACCAGCGTGTCGATGGCGCGCACCGGGCGGCCATCGACCGCCAGGACGCGGTCACCGCCGCGCAGCCCGAAATGGCCTTCCGGCAGGGCCGTGTGGACCTGCACGACCTGCTGTTCCGACGCCAGCGCCAGGTGCCGGTTGCCAGCGTGCCAGGACATCGATGCCGCGGCGTGGTCGCTGCCGGCCCGGGCCGGAGCGGCCAGGGCCAGCAGGCACAGCGCCAGTGCGGGCAGCACGGGGCGCCTCATCTCAGGCGCCCCGGGTGGCCACGGCCGGCGGCACGGCTGCGGCACGACGGGCCGGGCCGAACACCGCGATCTGGCCCAGCAGCCACAGCAGCACGGCGCCGATGGGCAGGTACACCAGCGGCATGCGCGGCAACTCGTACATGTTCATCAGTGCCAGGTTGATGGCATAGGCCGCGAGCATGCCCAGCACGATGCCCAGCGTGGCCAGCAGGAAGTTCTCGGTCTGGAAGTAACGCAGGACCTGGCCACGGGTAGCGCCCAGTGCACGGCGGATGCCGATCTGCTTGCTGCGCTGCTGCACCCAGAAGCTGGCCAGGCCCACGATGCCCAGCGCGGTGACCACCAGCAGGGCCACGCAGACCGTGGTCAGCAGGCCGACCATCGCCCGGTCGTTCTTGAAGTAGTCCGCACGCTGTTCCTCGTAGGTCAGCTTTTCGCGCACCAGGCGGTTCGGGTCGTTGCGTTCCAGTGCAGCCAGTGCGGCCTTGAGCACCTCCTGGCGGCGTTCCGGCGCGGTGCGCAGCATGTAGATGCCGCTGCCGAAGACATTGCGTGCCGGCAGGATCAGCGATTCGGTGGTGTTGTCGCCCCAGCCGGTCGGGGTGGCCAGGTAGTCGACGATGCCCACCACCTTCAGTGCCTGCTTGCCCATGTAGTACGTCTTGCCCAGCGCGTTGCCGTCGCGTTCCATCTTCGCGGCGGCGGCCTGGCTGAGGATGACCGGCACGGTCATGTTCTGCGTGCCCCCCTTGAGGGCATCGCTCAGGTCGACGTACTCGTCGGGCAGGAAGTCACGGCCGGCGGTCAGGTTCAGGCCCAGCGTGCGTGCGCCGTCCTCGGCGATGCTGTACATCGCCACGTGGGTGGTCGGGCGTTCCTGGTCGGGGGTGTTGGTCAGGCCACTGTTGGAGGAACTGGAACGGAACGGCAGCTGGTTGACCACGCTGACGCTGGTCACGCCGGGGATGTTGCGCAGCGAGGCCAGGTCTTCGCGGGTGCGGGCCATGGCGTCGGTCTGCTTGCCGATGCCGCTGACGCGGACCATCACCAGTTCTTTTTCGGCCAGCCCGCTGGGCAGGCTGATCTTGTCCACGCGCTGGCTGACCAGGAACAGCGCGTTGCAGACGATGGCGCAGGTCAGCGCGATTTCCAGCACGATCAGGGCGGCAGCGGTCTTGTGCCGGCGCAGCGTGCTGAGGATGGGGCGGATGTCCATGATGTGTCCTCGGAGGCAGTGCTTACTGCGACTTGAGCTGGATGGCGGGAGTGACCTGCATGGCGCGCCAGGCGGGCAGGAAGCCGGCGGCGAGGCTGGCCAGCAGGGTCAGGCCGATGGCCAGCAGCAGCATGCTGCTGTCCAGGTGGGCCAGCTGCGCGTAGTCCACCGGCTGCTGGCGCACGGCATACAGGCCGAGCAGGGCCAGGCCGATGCCGAGCACGCCGCCGACCACGCCCACCGCACCGGCCTCGACCAGGCACTGCAGGAAGATCTGGCCACGGCTGGCGCCCAGGGCGCGGCGCACGCCGATCTCGCCGCTGCGGCGCAGGAACTTGGCCAGCAGCAGGCCGACCGTGTTGACCAGGCACACGCCCAGGAAGCCCAGCGCCAGCCACATCTGCAGGCGCACGTCGTTGGGCACCGCGCCCTTGAAGTCCAGCCACTGCATCACGTTGAGCAGCTTGACGTTGGAGGGGCGTTCGAAACGGCCGGCCTGGTGCTGCTGGGCCGAGTAGTTGGCCAGGTACTGGCGGTAGTCTTCGGCCTTGGACGGGTCCATTTCGGCCCAGTACTGCAGCCACGAGCACGGCGCATTGAGCGCATAGCTGTTGGTGTTCGGGTTTTCGCCGAAGCAGTTGATGTTGCCGTTGCTGCCCATTTCCAGGTCGATCGAGGTGGAGATCGGCATGTAGATGTCTTCATCCTTGCCGAAGTTGCCGGTGGTCACGTCGAAGAAGTGCGGCTCCGGATTCCATTCCCTGGTGACGCCGACGATGCGCAGGGTCTGGCCGGCCACGCGCAGGTCGCGGCCGACGCTGTTCTCGCCCTGGAACAGCTTGTCGTTCAGCGCCTTGGACAGCACGATCACACGCGCACGTGCATCGTCATCGGCCCGCGTCCAGGGCTGCCCGTACTGCATCGGCACCTCGAACATCGGGAAGAAATCGGCCGAGGTCCAGCGCGTGTCCACCGAGAACGGCTTGAGCGTGCTGTTGCCGGGTTCGATGGTGGCACCGCCGGCGCTCATCATCGCCTGCCGTTCGGCACGCGCATCGCGCAGCAGCGCTTCGGCATCGAAGCGTGTCATCTGCTCTTCCGGCTCATCGCCGAGCACATAGCCACCGCGTGGGCGCGGGTCGATCTGCACGTAGAACAGGCGGTCGCTCTTGCTCGGGATCGGGTCGCCGGACAGCACATGGAACACGGTCAGGGTGGTCATGGACGCACCGATGCCCAGCGCGATGGCGATCACCATCAGCGCGGTGAGGATCTTGTTGCGGCGGAAACTGCGTACCGCCAGTCGGGCGTAGTAGGCGAACATGGGCGTGACCTCACTCGTTGACGGCAGCGACGCGGCGCGGGGTGGCCAGCACCGGTTCGCGCACCAGGTCGGTGACCTGGCCATCGACGATGTGCACGTTGCGCTGCGCGCGCGCGGCCAGTTCCGGATCATGGGTGACCATGACGATGGTGGTGCCGGCGGCGTTGATCTCCTCCAGCAGTTCCATCACGCCACGTGCCATCTGCGTGTCCAGGTTGCCGGTCGGTTCGTCGGCCAGCAGCAGGCGCGGGCTGCCGGCCAGGGCGCGGGCGATGGCCGCACGCTGCTGCTGGCCGCCGGACAGTTCATTGGGGTAGTGCTTCATGCGCGAGCCCAGGCCGACCTGGCTCAGGGCCTTCTCGATGCGCTCGCGGCGCTCGGCCGCGCTCATGCCACGGTAGCGCAGCGGCACGTCGACGTTGTCGAACAGGTTCAGGTCGGGAATCAGGTTGAAGCCCTGGAAGATGAAGCCGATCTTCTGGTTGCGCAGGCGGCTGCGTGCATCGTCGCCGAGCTTGCTGACGTCCTGGCCGTCGAGCATGTAGGTGCCGCTGGTGAAGGTTTCCAGCAGGCCGGCGATGTTCAGGAAGGTGGTCTTGCCCGAACCGGACGGGCCGGTGACGGCCACGAATTCGCCTTCCTTCACCTGCAGCTCCAGCGAACGCAGGGCATGGGTTTCCACCTGCTCGGTGCGGAACACCTTGGCGACCGAACGCATTTCAAGCATGTACATGGGATGTCCTCTCTCTCGTAAGTCGTGTTCGTTGGGGTCAGTTGACGGTCACGCGTTCGGCGTCCTTGAACAGGTCGCTGCCGGAGACCACGATGCGGTCACCCGCCTGCAGCCCGGACTTGATTTCCACTTCACCCAGGCTGGTCACGCCCAGCTCGGCCTGGCGGCGCACCGCAGTGCGGCCATCCATCACATAGACGATGCCGTTGCCCTGTTCGACGAACGGGCCACGCTCGACCTTCAGTACGTTCTTGCGGGTATCGAGCAGCACGCGCACCGACATGCGCTGGCTCTGGCGCAGGCCCTCCGGCTGCTTGTCGGCGAAGCGCACGCGGGCATTGACCTCGCCGTTGACCACTTCCGGCGACACCGCGCTGATCTCGCCCGGGAACGGCTGGCCGCTGCCGCTGGTCAGCTGCGCAGGCATGCCGATGGCCAGGTCGCGGGCGAAGCTTTCCGGCACCTTGATCTCGATTTCGAACTTGGACAGGTCCACCACGCCCAGCACCGGCGCGTTGGCCGCCAGGTTGGTGTGCTGGATCGCCTGCACCTGGCCGACCTGGCCGTCGAACGGGGCGCGCAGGGTCAGCGCATCCACCTGGCGCTGCACTTCGGCCACCACGGCCTTCTGGCGGTCGGCCAGCAGGCGCTTGTTGCGGGCATCCAGGTCAGCGCCCTGACCCTGCAGGCGCGCGTCGGTGCTGGCATTGGCCAGGGTGATGTCGGCCTTTTTCAGGGTGTCCTTGGCCTTGGCCAGGTCGATCTGCGGCACCGCACCGCCGTCATAGCCACGCTGGTAGCGCTGCAGGTCACGCTCGGCGGCCTGGCGTTCGATGCTGGCCTGGTCGGTTTCCTTGCGCGACTTGGCGCGGGCCAGGGTGGCATCGAGCGCGGCGCGGCTGGCTTCGGCTTCCAGGCCGGCCAGGGTGGCCTGTTCCTGGGCCAGCTTGCTGCGCAGCTCCGGGCTGTCGATGACCGCCAGCTCCTGGTCCTTCTTCACCACGTCACCGGCGACCACCTTCAGGTCCACCGTGCCGGCGGAGATCGCGTACAGCACCGGGCTGTTGGCGGCGATGACGCGGCCGTCGGCGGCGATGTCACGCACCAGGTCGCCGCGCTGCACCTCGGCGATGCGCACGCGGCTGCTGTCGAAGGAGCGGCTGGCATTGAGCCAGCCGTGCACGGCCCAGCCGATGCCCAGCAGGACGACGACGGTGGCCAGGGCCGGCCAGCGGTAGCGGTGCCATGCTGCCGGCGCACGGCCGGTGGCGCTGGCGGTGGAAACGATCTGGTCCTGGGCGGAGGTGTCGCGGATCATCGAGGGATGCCTGGTGGTTGCGCTCAAGTTGCCCAGTACCAAGCAGGGAACGTGCCAACTTTTATGCCCTGTAATTTCAATGGGTTGTGAATCCGCGTCGCCTGTCCGGGTGTCCGCGGACACCGCAGCGGACACTTTCGTTAAGCGGACAGGGGGGCGCTGGCGGACACGCGGGCTAGAATGCGGGCACTCCTTTTGACGGAACTGCTGGCATGTGTGGAATCGTGGGCGCGATCGCGGATCGTGACGTGGTACCTGTCCTGATCGATGGACTGAAGCGACTGGAATACCGCGGGTACGATTCTTCCGGCATCGCCGTGGTCGACCAGCGGGAAGTGCGCCGCGTGCGGCGTACCGGGCGTGTTTCGGAAATGGCGACCGCCGCGCAGGCCGAAGGCTTCAACGCCGTGCTGGGCATCGGCCACACGCGCTGGGCCACCCATGGCGGCGTGACCGAAGCCAATGCCCATCCGCATATCAGCCAGGGCGTGGCGCTGGTGCACAACGGCATCATCGAGAACCACGAAGAGCAGCGCGAGAAGCTGACCGCGCTGGGCTACACCTTCGAGTCGCAGACCGATACCGAAGTCATCGCGCACCTGATCCACCACCACCTGGCCGGCGGCGACGACCTGCTGGGCGCGCTGCAGCGCACGGTGAAGGAGCTGACCGGCGCCTACGCACTGGCCGTGATGAGCCGCGCCGAGCCGGACCATTTCGTCTGCGCGCGCATGGGCTGCCCGCTGCTGGTCGGCCTGGGTGAAGGCGAGAACTTCGTGGCGTCGGACGTGTCGGCCATCATCTCGGCCACCCGCAAGGTCATCTTCCTGGAAGAGGGCGACACCGTGGACGTGCGCCGCGACGGCGTGCAGGTCTTCGATGGCAACGACCAGCCGGTGGTGCGCGACCTGCACCTGTCCGACGTGTCGCTGGCCTCGCTGGAGCTGGGCCCGTACCGCCACTTCATGCAGAAGGAAATCCACGAACAGCCGCGCGCGCTGGGTGACACCATCGAAGCGGCGATCGACGCCGGTGGCTTCCCGGCCGAGCTGTTCGGCAAGAACGCCCATGCCGTGCTGTCGGGCATCGAGGGCGTGCAGATCCTGGCGTGCGGCACCAGCTACTACGCCGGCATGACCGCGCGCTACTGGATCGAAGCCATCGCCGGCCTGCCGTGCACCGTGGATATCGCCAGCGAGTACCGCTACCGCGCCGCCTATGCGAACCCCAAGCACCTGATCGTCACCATTTCCCAGTCCGGCGAAACGCTGGATACGATGGAAGCGTTGAAGTACGCCAAGTCGCTGGGCCACAAGCACACCCTGTCGATCTGCAACGTGCCGGAAAGCGCGATTCCGCGTGCCAGCGAACTGGTCTGCTACACCCGTGCCGGTGCCGAGATCGGCGTGGCCTCGACCAAGGCCTTCACCACCCAGCTGGCCGCGCTGTTCCAGCTGACCGTGGTGCTGGGCAAGCTGCATGGCCGCATCGATGAAGCGCAGGAAGCCGATTACCTGGAGCAGCTGCGCTTCCTGCCGGGCAGCGTGCAGCATGCGCTGAACCTGGAGCCGCAGATTGCCGCCTGGGCCGAGCAGTTCGCGCGCAAGTCCAACGCGCTGTTCCTGGGCCGTGGCCTGCACTACCCGATCGCGCTGGAAGGCTCGCTCAAGCTCAAGGAAATCTCCTACATCCATGCCGAGGCCTACCCGGCCGGCGAGCTGAAGCACGGCCCGCTGGCGCTGGTGGACGAGCAGATGCCGGTGGTGGTGATCGCCCCGAACGACAGCCTGCTGGAGAAGGTGAAATCCAACATGCAGGAAGTGCGCGCGCGTGGGGGCGAGCTGTTCGTGTTCGCCGACCAGGACAGCAACTTCCATGAATCGGCCGGTGTGCATGTCATCCGTACGCCGCGCCATGCCGGCGTGCTCAGCCCGATCGTGCACACGATTCCGGTGCAGCTGCTGGCCTACCACACCGCGCTGGCGCGCGGCACCGACGTGGACAAGCCGCGCAACCTGGCCAAGAGCGTGACGGTGGAATGATCGCCGCGCGGCAGGGACAGTGTCATTTTCGACGCTGCCCCTGCCGTTTGACGCAGCCTCAGCTGCAGGGCGCGGACCGTGCGCTGCTGCCGCCGACATCAAGCCAACGGTTGGGGTGAATGATGTGGTACTGCGCGCACGCAATTTTCTACTACCGGTACGACGGGCAGGATTCCTATCCTGTACATGAGAATGTCTACCTGATCTCTGCGCCAGCGGAGGAACAGGCAATGCGTGCGGCCGCTGCCATTGCTGCCGAATACGAGCAGTTGGGTGGGGATAGCCAGCTGGAGATCGACGGGCGGAAAGCGGAATACGTTTTTGCCGGCGTGAGAAAGCTGATCTCCATCGAATCCGGCGTGGAAGACTTTGGCGTGGATGCCGCCTCGGGGGTCGAAGTGACCTATTCCGCTTTCGACGTCGAGAGCCTTGCGGATGTACTGAGCCTTGCGTCTGGCGATCCGGTTGCGGTTGTGTATCGCGAGTAGACCGGTTTCCGCTAGGCTGGCACTGCCATCGTTCATCGCCACCGCGTAGAGGTCCCCATGCTCTGGATGCTGCTTGCCGCCGCTGCAACGTCTCCTGCAGCACCTGCCCCCCATACCGATGCCGGCTATGCGCAGGCGCGTGACGTGGCCTGGCGCGAGGAAGCCAGCCTGGATGCGGCCGCGTCGACGATCATGATCGGCAATCTGGGCGAGGCCGGCGGCAAGGCGTTGCAGGTTTGCCTACCCAAGCGCACCGAGCGCGTGCCGCCGGTGTTTACCGTGGTGCTGCAGCTCGACGCACGCGGCAAGGTCGGCAAAGCCTGGGGGCAGGGCGAACCGGCGCTGGTGGCCTGCATGAAGCACGAACTCACCGGCAAGACCGTCTTCGCGCCCCCGCAGGCGCCGTTCCACGTGGCCTTCGAGCTGCTGCCCGACGACGTGGAATAAGGGCCGGGCCCGGGCGTCGCCGGACCGGAGTGTGAAGGGCCGCCAACAGTGGGCGGCCGATGGGCCTTATCGACCCCCGCCGGAGGGCCTTGAGCGTGTTTTCCCGGTGCCATTCAGCCTCGGTTTTCTTCCTGGTGCCATTCTCTGGATCGTCAGCCGGTTCCCGCGACGAACCGTCCCAGAAATGCCGACGACCGGTGCTGGGGGCAGTCGTAGAATCGAATTGACCGAGGACGCCGCAGGTCATCTGCAACGGCCCTCGTTCGCGATGCAGCACTTCGTTCGCCGAAGGGAAACCCGAGACAGCGACGTGTAACAGACGTGCGCTGGACGGTCCGTCGCCAGGGTGGGGGCGAATCGGAGGGGCACACTTTCGACTTCAGTAGCCTGTACCAGGAAACAAGAATGAACGTCCGCGAACTCCTGCAATCCAAGAAAGAAGCCATCGTCACCATCGATGTGGAAGACACGATCGGCGCTGCCGCGCACAAGATGAGCGCGCACAAGATCGCTGCCCTGGTGGTGGTGAAGGACGATGCCCCCGTGCGTATCATTTCCGAGAAGGACATCGTGCGTACCCTGGCCGACGATGGCCCGCAGGCCGGGCGCCGCGTGATCGCGACGCTGCCCTCGGCCGGCCTGGAAGGCATCGCCCCGGAAGCCACCCTCAAGCAGGCGATGGCGCTGATGACGTACTCGCGTCACCGCCACCTGATGGTCACCGAAGAATCGCGCCTGGTCGGCATCATCAGCCTGGGCGACATCGTCAAGAACCTGCTGAGCGAGCTGGAACTGGAAAAGGCGGTGCTGCAGGACATCTACATGGCCGCGCACTGAGCGCCACCTGCGGATGAAACGAAGCCGGGCATCGCCCGGCTTCTGCGTTCAAGGCGCTGGCGCGTTCAGAACGTGACCTTCACCGAATCGGCGCTGTAGTGTGCCGGGCCGTGGTAGACCACTTCGATGTTGTTGCCATCCGGGTCGAGCACGAACGCGCCGTAGTAGCCGGGATGGTAGGGGCGCTCGCCCGGTGCGCCGTTGTCGGTGCCACCGGCGGCCAGCGCGGCGACGTGAAACGCATCGACCGTGGCCGCATCGCGGGCCTGGAAGGCCAGGTGGTGGCGGCCGGTCAGCCGGCCGGCGGCGGCCTCGCTGCTGGCGCTGGAAACAAACAGCTCATCGGCCCAGAAGAAATCCGGCCCTTCGCCACCCAGCGGTATGCCGATGACATCGAAGACCGCCTGGTAGAAGCGGCGGCTGGCCGCCAGGTCGGCGACCACCAGCTGCAGGTGGTCGATCAGGCGGCCGCGGTGCAGTTCCATCGTTTCCATGCCTACCTCGTGAACAGGGGACAGCGCGGATCCACGCGCGTGTCCGGCAGCATGCCAGACCCGGCGTGCAGGCGCCGTCCCCCGCCGGGGTCAGGCGTTGGCGATGATTTCCACCCAGTAGCCGTCCGGGTCCTTGATGAAGGCCAGGTTCTTCATGCGGCCGTCGGTCAGGCGCTTCTGGTAGGCCACGCCCAGGTCGTCAAAGCGCTTGCAGGCCGCCTCGATGTCCGGCACCGACACGCAGATGTGGCCGAAGCCGCGCGGATCGCTGTTGCCGTCGTGGTAGACCGGGCCGTCCTGGGTTTCGGTGCCGTGGTTGTGGGTCAGCTCCAGCACGCCCGGCAGGCCGGCCATCCATAGGCGGCGGGCGGCATCGTCTTCCGGCACGGCCACGCCGGCCGGCACGTAGGCCAGGAAGTACAGGCTGAACTGGGCCTCCGGGAAGTCGCGCTTGTCGATCAGCTGGTAGCCCAGCACGCGGGTGTAGAAGTCCAGCGAGGCAGCACTGTCCTTCACGCGCAGCATGGTGTGGTTGAACACGAAACCGGCGGTTTCGGCCGGGGCCTGGGCGGTCACGCCGGGCACATCGCGCAGGGCGGGCAGGGTCATGGGGGAACCTTGGGGGAAAGGGCCATCAGTGGCCGGACGGGCCATTGTAGCGGCGGGCAGCTGACGGGACGGCGACGTACAATGGCGCAACGACCGTTCTGTCCGGACCACATTCCGCCATGTCCCAGCGTGAATGGGTGGCCGCTGCCATCCGCAAGATCGAAGCCGATTTCAACCGCTCCGCCGACACCCACCTGATTCCACTGGCGCTGCCCGGGTTCGATGGCATCGATGCCTACCTGAAGGATGAATCCAGCCACCCCACCGGCAGCCTCAAGCACCGGCTGGCGCGTTCGCTGTTCCTGTATGCGCTGGCCAATGGCTGGCTGCGCGAGGGGCGGCCGGTGATCGAAGCATCCAGCGGTTCCACGGCCGTATCCGAAGCCTACTTCGCCCGCCTGCTGGGCCTGCCGTTCATTGCCGTGATGCCGGCGACCACCTCGCCGGAGAAGATCGCCGCGATCGAGTTCCATGGTGGCCGCTGCCATCTGGTCGAGCGGGCGTGCGACCTGAACTGCGATTCGGAAAAGCTGGCCCGCCAGACCGGCGGCCACTTCATGGACCAGTTCACCTATGCCGAGCGGGCCACCGACTGGCGGGCCAACAACAACATCGCCGAATCGATCTTCAAGCAGATGGCCGAAGAACCCAGCCCGGTGCCGGAATGGATCGTCTGCAGCCCCGGCACCGGTGGCACCGCGGCCACGCTGGGCCGTTACGTGAGCTACCGCCGCCATGACACGCGCATCCTGTGCGCGGACCCGGAAATCTCGGTGTTCTTCGAAGGTTACCGCGCTGCGGTGGCCGGTGCGCCATGGCGCGAGCTGACCTGCGAAGGGGGCTCGCGGGTGGAGGGCATCGGCCGGCCGCGGGTGGAGTCGAGCTTCATTCCCACCTGCGTGGATGCGATGGTGAAGGTGCCCGATGCCCTGAGCCTGGCCGCGATGCGCCATGTCAGCCGCCAGCTGGGCCGCCGCGTGGGGGGCTCCACCGGCACCAACTTCATCGGCGTGCTGCAGGCGGCGCAGTGGATGCGGGCGGCCGGGCGTACCGGCAGCATCGTCAGCATCCTGTGCGATGCCGGCGAGCGCTATGCGCACAGCTATTACGATCCGGCCTGGTATGCCCGCCAGGGCATCGATGTGGAGGCTGCCGATGCGCAGCTGGCTGCCGCCGTGGCCGGGCAGGGGCTGCCGGTGCTGCCGACCTGCAGCCTGGAAGGCCTCTGAGCGGAACATCCCGCACTGGGCGCGGTCGTCGACCGGCCGCCGACGCTGCCGCCGTCCCGCCTAATACCCCGCGGCCACGAACGCATCGACCACCGCGTCGCGCAGGCTGTCGGGCAGGGCCTCGATGTCCATCGCGCGATCGTCCAGGTGCAGGCGCGGGTCCAGCCCGGTGGCGCGGCCCTGGGCCAGTGCCTGCAGCCACAGCAGCAGGCAGATCACGAATTCGCGCTCATGGCCCGGGTGCAGCTGGCTGGCGCCGCGTTCGATCACTTCGTACGGGTACCACACCTGGTCATCGCTGAAATGGCCGGCCTGGCGTTGCAGGCGCTGCAGCTGGTCCAGGTGGCGCCCGGCATCGTCGCCGGCGTCGCACAGTGCAGCGATCCAGGCCAGCTCGACGGCGCTGGCCGACAAGGCCAGGCCCAGCGTGGGGGGAACAGACGCAAACGCATCCATGTGATGCCTCCAGGCATGTCCTGTTGCGGCTCCCCCGCGCGGCCAGCTTCAGCGGGATGACGTAAGGCCCGCGTGAACGTGTGGGCCGTCCCCCTTGCGCGGGCGCGCCGGCAGTGCCATATCCAGCCTATTCCCCCGATCCACCGTTGCTGGAGATGCCCGTGACCGCTGCCAACCCCCTGCTCGATTTTTCCGGCCTGCCGCGCTTCGATGCGATCCGCCCCGAGCACATCGGCCCGGCGCTGGATGCCCTGTTGGCCCAGGCCGAGGCGGCCGTGAAGGCGGCCGAGCAGGTGCAGCCGGTGCGCTGGGATACCTTCGTTGCGCCGCTGGACGATGCGACCGAGCGCCTGTGGCGGGCCTGGGGCCAGGTGGGCCACCTGCAGGGCGTGGTCAACACGCCGGAACTGCGTGAGGCCTACAACCAGAACCTGCCGCGGGTGACCCGCTTTGCCAGTGCGCTGGGCCAGAACCTGGCGCTGTTCCGCCAGTACCAGGCGCTGGCGGCCAGCCCGGAAGCGGCCGGCTACGATGACGCACGCCGCAAGGTGCTGGACAACACCCTGCGCGACTTCCGCCTGGGCGGCGCGGAGCTGGCGCCCGCCGAGCAGGCGCGCTTCAGCGCCATCAAGGAAGAACTGTCGTCGCTGTCGGCAACCTTCTCGCAGAACGTGCTCGATGCCACCGATGCGTGGTCGCTGCAGGTGCAGGACCCGGCGCGCCTGGCCGGCCTGCCCGAGGACGTGAAGGCGGCGGCGCGCGCGGCCGCGGAAAAACAGGGCAGCGAAGGCTGGATGCTGACCCTGCAGATGCCGTGCTACCTGCCGGTGCAGACCTATGCCGAGGACCGCGACCTGCGCGAGATCCTCTACCGTGCCAGCGCGCAGCGCGCGTCTGAATTCGGCGATGACGGGCTGGACAACAGCGGCAACATCGACCGCATTCTTGCGCTGCGTGCCGAGCTGGCCGCGTTGCTGGGCTTTGCCTCGTATGCCGAGTATTCGGTGGCCACCAAGATGGCGCGGGACCCGGCCGAAGTGCTCGGCTTCCTGCGCGACCTGGCCGCACGTGCCAAGCCGTTCGCCGGCAAGGACCGCGCCGAGCTGGAGCAGTTCGCCCGCGAGCAGCTGGGGCTGGACACGCTGCAGGCCTGGGACCTGGCCTTCGCTGCCGACAAGCTGCGCCAGGCGCGCTACAGCTACTCCGAGCAGGAAGTGAAGCAGTACTTCACCGAGCCGAAGGTGCTGGCCGGACTGTTCTCGGTCATCGCGCAGCTGTACGGCCTGCAGGTGCAGCCCGACCAGGCCCCGGTCTGGCAGGAGGACGTGCGCTTCTTCCGCCTGGTCGATGCGCAGGGGGCGCTGGTGGGCCAGTTCTACCTGGACCTGTACGCACGCCCGGGCAAGCGTGGCGGCGCGTGGATGGACGATTGCCGCAACCGCCGGGTGTTCGCCGATGGCCGCGTGCAGACGCCGCTGGTGTACCTGGTGTGCAACTTCGGGCGTGGCGCCGAGGGCAAGCCGGCCACTTTCAGCCACAACGAAGTGACCACGCTGTTCCATGAAATGGGCCATGGCCTGCACCAGCTGCTGACCCGGATCGGCGAACTGGGCGTGGCCGGCATCAATGGCGTGGAGTGGGATGCGGTGGAACTGCCCAGCCAGTTCATGGAGAACTTCTGCTGGGAATGGGGCCACCTGCAGGGCATGACCGCGCACGTGGACAGTGGCGAGCCGCTGCCGCGCGCGCTGTACGAGCGCATGCTGGCCGCGCGCAACTTCCACAGCGGCATGGCGACCGTGCGCCAGTTGGAATTCGGCCTGTTCGACATGCTGCTGCACAGCCAGTTCGAACCGGCCCAGGACAGCGTGCTGGCGCTGCTGGACCGCGTGCGCGCCGAGGTGGCGGTGAACCACCCGCCGGCCTGGAACCGCTTCCCGCACCAGTTCAGCCATATCTTCGCCGGTGGCTACGCAGCGGGGTACTACAGCTACAAGTGGGCCGAAGTACTCAGCGCCGATGCCTATGCCGCGTTCGAGGAGGCGCCGGGCGCGCTGGCCGAGACCGGCAAGCGTTTCCGCGATGAAGTGCTGGGGCGGGGGGGCAGCCGCAGCGCGGCGGAAAACTTCCAGGCGTTCCGTGGGCGCGCGCCGCAGATCGATGCGTTGCTGCGCCATTCGGGCATGGCCTGAGCCAGCGCATGCGGGGGCATGTGCCAACCCTGGTTGGCACATGACCGTCATCCACGCAGGGCGTGGATCTACTTTCCCACCGCCCGTGGCGTGGATGAGGTGCCGGTTACTCGGCGTAGATCATCTTGCGGGTCATGCCGCCGTCCACGACGAAATCCTGGCCGGTGGTGAAGCCGGACAGCGATGACAGCAGGTACACCGCCAGCGCGCCGATGTCCTCGGGCTGGCCGACGCGGCCCACCGGGTGCTGGGCATGGTCGGTGGCGGACAGGGCCGGCGTGCGCCGGCGCGAGGGCGCCTGCCAGGCGGCGGTGCTGATCCAGCCGGGGCTGATGCTGTTGACCCGCACGACCGGGCCGGCGCTGATGGCCAGCGCGTGGGTGAAGGCCAGCAGGCCGCCCTTGGCCGCCGCGTAGGCTTCGCTGTCCGGTTCGGACTGCCGCGCGCGGGTGGAGGCCACGTTGATGATCGCACCGGCACCGCTGTCGATCAGCGCCGGCAGCGCATGCTTGCTGCACAGGAACGCGCCGTGCAGCGACGACAACCGCCGCTGCCATTCATCGATCGTCATCTGCGCCAGCGGCGTGCCGTGCGGTGCGGCGATGCCGGCATTGTTGACCAGGCCGTCGAGGCGGCCGAAGCGCTGCAGGGCCACGTCGATGAAGGCGCGCACGCTGTCTTCGTCCGCGATGTCCAGGCGTTCGAACACGGCGTCCTGCCCACGCTGCCAGTCGGCCAGGCAGGCGTTGCCGGCCTCCACGTCCAGATCACCGATGACCACCCGGCCCCCGGCCCCCAGCACCGCCTGGGCGATGCCGCGGCCCACGCCGTTGGCGCCGCCGGTCACCAGCACCACCTTGCCGTCCAGCGGCGTGGCCGGCCAGGCGGCGATGCCGGGCACGGCGGTCATGACTGGTCCTGCCCGCGCAGGCGGCGGAACCAGCCTTCCACGCCGATCCGGTCCAGGGTCTGGATGTTGCGCTCGACGATCACGTCCGGGTCCGGGAAGGCTTCCACCGCCCGGGCCACGCTGTCTTCGCGCAGCAGGTGCAGGGTGGGGTAGGGCGCGCGGTTGGTGTAGTTGCTGGCGTCGTCGGCGGACACGCCATCGAACTGGTAGTCCGGATGGAAGCTGGCCACCTGCAGGATGCCCTGCAGGTCCAGCGCCTCGATCGCCGCATCGGCATTGTCGAGGAAATCGTTGTAGTCCAGGAAATCGGCCAGCACGTGCGGGTGCACGATCAGCGTGGTATCGATCTGCTCGGCGGGAGTGTCGCGCAGCAGCACCAGTTCCTCGGCCAGTTCCTCCACCAGGGCTTCGGGCGTGGTGGCGTCGCTGAGCACGAAGCGCACCTGTTCCTTCACGTACACGGCCTTGGCGAACGGGCACAGGTTCAGGCCGATGACGATGCGTTCCAGCCACTGGCGGGTGGCGAGGATCGGATCTTCGGCCGGCGTGCCGTCGGGGGACATGCTGTCGGCGGGGAGAGCGGAATCGGTCATGGCGGGCACGTCGGCTGGCAGGGCCGCCATTGTAGGCGCGTCGCTGGCAACGCGCCGTCGTGCCGCTGTCGCGGGCAGTGCCGGGCCTTGCCCGGCGGCGCCGTCAGTCGCGGAAGTTGTTGAACTGCAGCGGCAGCTCGAACTTGCCGGCCTTGAGCACGGCAATGGCGTCCTGCAGATCGTCGCGCTTCTTGCCCTGCACGCGCAGCTTGTCGCCGTTGATCTGGCTTTCCACCTTCAGCTTGGCGTCCTTCAGCGCCGCGGCGATCTTCTTGGCGACCTTCTGCTCGATGCCCTGCTTGACGGTGATCTTCTGCCGGGCCTGGGCCAGGTTGGTCTCGATGTCGCCGAACTCCAGGCTCAGCACGTCGATGCCACGGGCGGCCAGGCGCGCGCGCAGGATGTCGTTCATCTGCTTGAGCTGGAACTCGGTCGGCGCGCTCTGGGTGATGACATCGCCGTCGCGCTCGAACTTCGCTTCCACGCCCTTGAAGTCGAAGCGGGTCGCCAGTTCGCGGTTGGCCTGGTCGATGGCGTTGGTCAGCTCGTGGGTGTCGACTTCGGACACAACGTCGAAGGACGGCATGGGGGCATCTCCTGGAATGGTGTGCACCCATTCTACCCAGTGGTGGACGCCGCGCCGGGGCCGGCGATAATGGGCCATGAACGTGCAACGCTCCCCGTCGCGCGCGGTGGCCTGGATGGTCGCCGCTGTGGCCTGCTTCTCGCTGATGGATGCGGGCATGAAGCAGCTTTCCACGACCTATCCCTCCCTGCAGGTCACCTTCCTGCGCGGTGCGGCATCGCTGCCGTTCGTGCTGGTCTGGGTACTGGCCAGCGCCGGGCCGCGCTCGCTGGTGCCGCGCCGCTGGGGGCTGCACCTGCTGCGCGGTGCACTGGGCATGGTCATGATCGGCTGCTTCGTGTTCGCCCTGCGCGACCTGCCGCTGTCCACCGCCTACAGCATCTACTTCGTGGCCCCGCTGCTGATCGCCGCGCTGTCGGTGCCGCTGCTGGGCGAGCGGGTGGGCCCGCGCCGCTGGGTGGCCATCGGCATCGGCCTGCTGGGCGTGATCGTGGTGCTGCGTCCCGGCGTGGACGGCTTCATCTCCATTCCCGGGCTGATGGTGCTGGCCGCGGCCACGGCCTATGCCATCGCCGCGATCACCGTCAGCCTGCTCACCCGCACCGATACCTCGCAGTCGATGGTGGTCTGGTTCCTGGTCATCATGGCCGTGGGGGCCGGGCTGCTGGCGCTGCCGGACTGGGTGCCGCTGCAGTGGGCGCATGCGCCGCTGATCGCCGGCATGGGCCTGGCCGGGGCGCTGGGCCAGATCGCCTTGACCCGGGCCTTCCAGCTGGGCGAGGCGTCGATGATCGCGCCGCTGGAATACACCGGCCTGGTCTGGGTGATCGGCTGGGACCTGGCCTTCTGGGGCCAGCTGCCCGATGCCTACACCTGGGTGGGGGCGGCGATCATCGTGGCCTCCGGCCTGTACCTGCTGCACCGCGAACGGGTGAACCGGGTGCAGCCGCCGGCGCCGCTGGACCACCCCTGACCGGCCGGGGGCGGCGTGGCCCGGCAGGGCCGCTGCCCGCGTGAGAACGCCCGGGCGGCGCCTTAGAACCAAAAGGAATAACATTCCGGTGCAGGGTGCGAGCGCGCGAGCGCCTGCGCTGGTAGGCTGCACGCCCCTTTCTCCCCCCGCCGGTGAGCTGTCCCCGTGATCCAGTTCCAGCGCCTGCACAAATCCTATGCCGTGGCCGGCCGCGCCGTCAGCGCCCTGCAGCCGCTGGACCTGAGCATCCAGGCCGGCGAGGTATTCGGCATCATCGGCCACTCCGGCGCCGGCAAGTCGACCCTGATCCGCATGATCAACCGGCTGGAGGAGCCCTCCGGCGGCCAGCTGCTGATCGACGGCGAGGACATCACCCGGCTCGATGATGAAGGCCTGCGGGGCCTGCGCCGCCGCATCGGCATGATCTTCCAGCACTTCAACCTGCTGTCCGCGCGCACGGTGGCCGGCAACGTGGCCTTCCCGCTGGAACTGGCCGGCACGCCGCGTGCGGAGATCGACGCGCGCGTGGCCGAGCTGCTGCAGACCGTCGGCCTGGAAGCGCATGCACAGAAGTACCCGGCGCAGCTTTCCGGTGGCCAGAAGCAGCGCGTGGGCATCGCCCGGGCGCTGGCCACCCGCCCGCAGATCCTGCTGTGCGATGAAGCCACCAGCGCGCTGGACCCGCAGACCACCGCGTCGGTGCTGGCGCTGCTGTCGAAGATCAACCGCGAGCTGGGCCTGACCATCGTGCTGATCACCCACGAGATGGATGTGATCCGCCGGGTGTGCGACCGGGTGGCCGTGCTCGATGCCGGCCAGCTGGTCGAAACCGGCCCGGTCACCCAGGTGTTCCTGCACCCGCAGCACCCGACCACGCGCCGCTTCGTCAGTGAATCCGAACACGTGGACGAAGGCACCCTGCACCGTGATTTCGATGCCGTCGGGGGCCGCATCGTGCGCCTGACCTTCCTGGGCGGCGATACCTATGAACCCCTGCTGGGCAGCGTTGCCCGGCAGACCGGGGTGGACTACAACATCCTGTCCGGCCGTATCGACCGGATCAAGGACACCCCTTATGGCCAGCTGGTCGTTGCCCTGGTGGGTGGGGACCAGAATGCCGCGCAGGCGGCCTTCGTCGCCGCTGGCGTGCATGTGGAGGAACTGCGTCGATGATGATGGCCACCACCGGCGGGTTCTTCCGCCACCTTGATGCGGGCAAGTGGGCCGATATCGGCCAGGCCACCGTCGATACCCTGCTGATGCTGGCCGGCTCGCTGCCGTTGACGCTGGCCATCGGCCTGCCGCTGGGCGTGCTGCTGTACCTGTTCGGTGCGCCCCAGATGCGCCGCCGCCCCGTCGCCTACGGCGTGCTGGCGCTGCTGGTGAACCTGCTGCGTTCGGTGCCCTTCATCATCCTGATGATCGTGCTGATCCCGGTCACGCTGTTCCTGATGGGCACTTCGCTGGGCGTGCGTGGCGCGATCGTGCCGCTGGTCATCGGTGCGGCCCCGTTCTACGCACGGCTGGTGGAAACCGCGCTGCGCGAAGTGGACCGCGGCGTGATCGAAGCAACCCAGGCGATGGGCGCCACGCCCTGGCAGCTGGTCACCCGTGTGCTGCTGCCCGAAGCGCGCCCGGGCCTGATTGCCGGTGCCACGGTGACCACCGTGGCGCTGATCGGCTTCACCGCAATGGGCGGTGCGATCGGCTCCGGTGGCCTGGGCGACCTGGCCTTCCGCGATGGCTACCAGCGTTCGCACACCGATGTGGCGCTGGTGACCGTGGTGCTGCTGCTGGTGCTGGTGCAGCTGCTGCAGATGCTCGGCGACCGCCTGGTCGCGCATTACACCCGCAAGTAGGCCGGTGACGCGTGCCTGCGCTTGGGCGGGCACGCTCTGATTGGAAACCTGGATCGCCAAAGCGGAACTGGCGGCGCGCTTCTGGGTTTGATGTATTCCGTTTTGCGTAATACGTTCGGCGTAATGATCCGATCATTCCGCTGCAAGCACACCCGTGCACTGTTCGAAGCAAGCTGCCCGCGCCACTGGCTGCCGCTGCGGCGAGTGGCCGAACGCAAGCTGCAACTGCTGGATTCCGCGCAGACGCCTGCGCAGCCCGCCGGGAAACCGTCTGGAGACGTTGTCCGGTCGCCGCTCGGGACAGTACAGCCTGCGCATCAACGATCAGTGGCGCATCTGCTTCATCTGGTCCAACGGCGGTGTCGAGGCCGTGGAAATCGTCGCCTACCATTGAGGTGCCGCCATGGCTGCAATCCATAACCGCATGCGGGCCATCCACCCCGGCGAGGTGCTGCGTGAGGAGTTCCTGCTGCCGCTGGCGTTGAGTGTGAATGCGCTGGCACGCGCGCTGGATGTGCCGGCGACGCGGTTGCATGCCATCGTCCATGGCGACCGTGCCATTACCGCTGACACGGCCGCGCGCCTGGCGCGTCATTTCGGTGGCGATGCCGCTTCATGGCTGGCCCTGCAGGCCGCGTACGACCTGAAGACGCTGCCGACGCAGCGGGAAATCGAACAGCGCGTGCAGCCGCGGGCGGCCTGAGCGGCCCGGGGCATCGCCCCTTTGGCAGGGGCGTTGTGACTCAGCGCTTGTTGGGCACTTCAAAGCCCAGCTTGTCCACCTGCTCGGGGTGCTGCGGCACGCGCTTGAGCTTGTCGGTGTTCACGCCGTATTCGTCGCGCAGGCGGGTGGCCAGCTCCTTGTACAGGTCGCGGTCCATGTCCGGCTTGCGGGCGAAGATCCAGGCCATTTCCCGCCCCGGGTACCCGATCAGGGCCCAGGAATAGTCCGGGGCGACTTCCAGCACCCGCGAATGGGTCGGCACCACGCGGTAGAACCAGGTCCGCCAGGCGTGGTTGCCGCTGTCGGCATCGACGCTGGCGCGCGCGCGGACTTCCTGTTCCGGCTCGCCGAAGCCATCCCGGTAGCGGTAGGTGATGGATACCTTCTGCGCATCGCGCAGCTGGTACTCGTTGACGCTGGCCACATGCCCGCGTTCGACGAAGTTGGGCACGCGGCCGATCACGTACCAGGTGCCCATGAAGCGCTTCAGGTCCACCGGCGCATCCGGATCGCCGCGCTGGGTGGTATCGGTGCGGCTGGGCGGCGGTTCGACGGCGGCCACGGCCGGGCCGGCAAGGACGGCAGCCAGCAGGGCGGCGCAGATCGGGCGGATCGGGGTCATGCTGCAGCTGGCTCCAGAAGGCGTGCCCCAGCATGGTCGAATGGCCGCGATGGATCCGTCAATGGTCGTCGCATGCGATGGCATGCCGATGCGGCACCGTGCCGCGGCCGGCGGTGTTCCACGCGTTGCCGGCCCGGCTGATCCACGGCCGCGCTGGCCGCTGCACCGGTGGGGGGGGCGCTATGCCTGTGGCCCTGGCCGGGCCGGCGGCCTGACCTTCGACACGGGGGCGGCAGGGGAACGGTGTGCTAGCGTTCGGCAGCTTATGACTGCCTGGAGCTGCAATGTCACGACTCGCTTCCGCCTGCCTGCTGGCCGGCATGATGACCGCTGCGTCGATGGGGACCGCCATGGCCGCTGACGACACCGATCGCTACGCCTGGCTTGAAGACGTCACCGGCGACAAGCCGCTGGCCTGGGTGAAGGAACAGAACGCCAAGTCCGAGGCGCGCCTGGCGCAGACCCCGGCCTTCAAGCAGATGGAAGCCAGCATCCGCGAAGTGCTCGACTCGGACGCCAAGATTCCCGGCGTGCAGAAGATCGGCGATTACTACTACAACTTCTGGAAGGACAAGCAGCACGAGCGCGGCCTGTGGCGCCGCACCACGCTGGCCGAGTACCGCAAGACGGCCCCGCAGTGGGAAACCGTGCTGGACCTGGATGCCCTGAACAAGGCCGAGGGCGAGAACTGGGTCTGGCATGGCGCCGACTGCCTGCGCCCGGACTACAGCCGCTGCCTGATCGCGCTGTCGCGCGGCGGTGCCGATGCCGACGTCACGCGCGAGTTCGACCTGGCCAACAAGGCCTGGATCAAGGATGGCTTCTTCCGCCCCGAATCCAAGGGGGGCCTGAACTGGATCGACCGTGACACGGTGTTCGTCTACACCGATTTCGGCGCCGGCACCATGACCACCTCCGGCTACCCGCGCGTGGCCAAGCTGTGGAAGCGCGGCACCCCGCTGAGTGCGGCGCAGGTGGTGTACGAAGGCAAGCCGGACGACATGTACATCGCGGCCATGCACGATGACACCCCCGGCTACGAGCGTAACTTGGTCAGCCGCACGCTGGCCTTCTACAACAACGAACTGTACCTGCGCGGCAACGACGGCACGCTGGCCAAGATCGATGCGCCGAATTCGGCCGAGAAGGGCCTGCGCAAGCAGTGGCTGAGCCTGGAGCTGCGCGAGCCGTGGACCGTGGGGGGCAAGACCTACACCGCCGGTTCGCTGCTGGTGACCAGGCTGGACGACTTCATGGCCGGCAAGCGTGACTTCCAGGTGCTGTTCACCCCGACCGCGACCACCTCGCTGGCCGGCGTGGCCTGGACCAAGAACCATGTCGTGCTGAACGTGCTCGATGACGTGAAGAACCGCCTGTCGGTGCTGACCCCGACCGGTTCGGCGTGGAAGAAGAGCGAATTCGTCGGTGCACCGGCCTTCGGCACCCTGGGCGTGGGAGCCGTGGACGCCGATGAAAGCGATGCGGTGTGGCTGACGGCCACCGACTACTTGACCCCGACCACGCTGGCCCTGGCCGAGATCGGCCAGCAGCCGGAAGTGCTCAAGACCATGCCGGCATTCTTCGATGCCAAGGACAAGGTGATCGAGCAGCACTTCGCCACCAGCAAGGACGGCACCCGCGTGCCGTACTTCGTGGTGCACGACAAGGCGATGAAGCTGGACGGTTCCAACCCGACCCTGCTGTACGGCTACGGTGGCTTCGAGATCTCGCTGACCCCGAGCTACTCCGGTGGCATGGGCCGCGCCTGGCTGGACAAGGGCGGCGTGTACGTGGTCGCCAACATCCGTGGCGGTGGTGAATACGGCCCGCGCTGGCACCAGGCCGCACTGAAGCAGAACCGCCACAAGGCCTATGAAGACATGGCCGCGGTGGCGCAGGACCTGGTCACCCGCAAGATCACCACCGCCAAGCACCTGGGCGTGCAGGGCGGCAGCAACGGTGGCCTGCTGACCGGCAACATGCTGACCCAGTACCCGGAGCTGTTCGGTGCCGTGGTGGTGCAGGTGCCGCTGCTGGACATGAAGCGCTACAGCCACCTGCTGGCCGGCGCCTCGTGGATGGCCGAGTACGGCAACCCGGACACCAGCGACTGGGAGTTCATCAAGACCTTCTCGCCGTACCACCTGTTCGATGCGAAGAAGACCTACCCGCCGGTGCTGTTCACCACCTCCACCCGCGATGACCGCGTGCACCCGGGCCACGCCCGCAAGATGGCGGCCAAGATGATCGACGCCGGCAAGGACGTGACCTACTACGAGAACATCGAAGGTGGCCACGGCGGCGCAGCCAACAACGCGCAGGCCGCGCACATGTCCGCACTGGCCTACAGCTTCCTGTGGGAGCGGTTGGGCGGCAAGTAAGCAGAATGGAAAACGCCGCCCTCGGGGCGGCGTTTTTCGTTGGGGCCGCGTATCCACGCATGGCGTGGATCTACCCGTGTACCGCGATGTGGTTCACGCGTGGCGTGGGATGGGTGGGATCGGCGGCGTTTTTCGTTGGGGCCCGCGTATCCACGCATGGCGTGGATCTACCCGTGTGCCGGGATGTGGTTCCGGTAGATCCACGCCATGCGTGGAGGCTGTTGGTGCGGGGCGATCAGGCGCCCCAGCTTTTCAACCCGCGTGCGATGCGGTACACCGCCTCCTGCAGCCGTGGGATTTCCTGCGTATAGGCCAGCCGCACGTGCTGGTTGGCGCGGTGGAAGCCGAAATCCAGGCCCGGGGTGAACGCCACGTGCTCGGTTTCCAGGAAGTGCGCGCAGAACGCCTGCGCGTCATCGGTGAACGCACTGACATCGGCATACAGGTAGAACGCGCCCTGCGGTTCCACCTCGATGCGGAAGCCCAGCGCGCGCAGTGCAGGCAGCAGGAAATCGCGGCGCTGGCGGAACGCCTCGCGGCGCTGCTCGAAGATCGCCATCGCCTCACCGCTGAAGCAGGCCAGCGCAGCGTGCTGGGCGATGCTCGATGCGCTGATGTACAGGTTCTGCGCCAGCTTCTCCAGCTCGGGCACGGCGGCCGGCGGGGCCACCAGCCAGCCCAGCCGCCAGCCGGTCATGCCGAAGTACTTGGAGAAACTGTTCAGCACGAAGGCGCTGTCATCGACCTGCAGCACGCTGGGCGCATCCAGCCCGTAGGTCAGGCCGTGGTAGATCTCATCCACCACCAGGTGGCCGCCGCGCGCATGCAGGGTGTCCGACAGCGCGGCCAGCTGGGGCGTGGACAGCACCGTGCCGGTGGGATTGGCGGGTGAGGCCACCAGTGCGCCAACGCTGTCGGCATTCCAGTGCTGTTCCACCAGCGAAGGCGTGAGCTGGTAGGCGGTGTCCGGCCCGACCGGCACCAGCTGCGCCCCGCCTTCGACCAGGCGCAGGAAGTGGCGGTTGCAGGGGTAGCCGGGGTCGGCCAGCAGCCAGTGCCGGCCCGGATCGACCAGCAGGCTGCTGGCCAGCAGCAGCGCGCCGGAGCCACCGGGCGTGACCAGGATGCGTTCGGGATCGATGTCCAGCCCGTAGTGGCTGCCATAGAAGCGGCTGATCGCCTGCCGCAGTGCGGGCAGGCCGCGCGCGGCCGTGTAACGGGTATGGCCGGCGGCCAGCGCGGCCTGCCCGGCGCGCACGATGGGGGCGGCGGTGGTGAAGTCCGGCTCGCCGATCTCCAGGTGGATCACGTCATGGCCGGCCTGTTCCAGCGCCTGCGCGCGGGCCAGCAGGGACATCACATGGAACGGGGCGATTTCGTGGCTGCGCCGGCTGTAGCCCGGCGGGTGGGGCAGGGTGCTCATGCGCCCATGGTACGCCGAGTGCCGGCCATGACGATCCGCAGGGTTGCCCAGGCACCGCGATTGGGGTCAGATGCCCGGGTTGCGGGGAAAAGGACCTGTCCCTGTCGAAAACCATTGCATTGATGCGCCTGGAGCCTTATCTCATGAAACCTACCCTCTGCCTGTTGCTTGCCAGCCTGATGACCACCACTGCCACCGCCGCTGCCCCGCCCGTTCCGCCGGATGTCGAGAAGCGTCCGCACGTGGTCAAGGCGCCGTTCGGCGCGACCCGTACCGACGACTACTACTGGCTGCGCGACGACAAGCGCCAGGACAAGGCCATGCTGGCCTACCTGGCAGCGGAAAACGCCTATACCGACCAGCTGCTGGCGCCGCTCAAGCCGCTGGAAGACACCCTGTACAAGGAAATCGTCGGCCGCATCAAGCAGGACGACGCCAGCGTGCCGGCACGCGAGCGCGGCTACTGGTACTACACCCGCTACGAGACCGGCCAGGATTACCCCATCCACGCACGCCGCAAGGGCGACATGCAGGCAGCCGAGGAAATCCTGCTGGACGTGAACGCGATGGCGGCCGGCAAGGGCTACTTCAGCGTGGGCGCGATGGAAGTGAGCCAGGACAACCACCTGCTGGCCTGGGCCGACGATGACGTCGGCCGCCGCCAGTACGTGATCCGCTTCAAGGACCTGCGCACCGGCCAGGTGCTGCCCGATACGCTCACCGGCACCTCCGGCAACCTGGTCTGGGCCGATGACAACCGCACCGTGCTGTACGTGGAGAACGATCCGGAAACCCTGCTGACCGTGCGGGTGAAGAAGCACGTGCTGGGCACCCCGGCCAGCGCGGATACCGTTGTCTACGAGGAGAAGGACGACAGCTTCTACATGGGCATCGGCCGCACCCGCGACGACCGCTTCATCACCATCGGCGTGCACAGCACCGTGTCCTCGGAAGAGCGCTACGCCCCGGCCAGCGACCCGGCCACCTTCACCGTGCTGGCCCCGCGCCAGCGCGATGTCGAGTACGACGCCGACCACTACGATGGCCGCTGGGTGATCCGCACCAACGACGGCGCCAAGAACTTCAAGCTGGTCACCGCGCCGACCGACGCCACCGCGCGCACGCAGTGGAAGGACTGGATCGCCCATGACGATGCGGTGTTCATCGAAGGCTTCGAGCTGTTCGACACCTACACCGCCATCGCCGAGCGCTCGCAGGGCCTGGAACGCATCCGCCTGCTGTTCAAGGATGGCCGCAGCGACTACGTCAAGGCCGATGAGCCGGCCTATTCGATGGGCCTGGGTGACAACACCGAGGCCGACACGCCGTGGCTGCGCTACACCTACACGTCGATGGCGACCCCGACCACCGTATATGAGCTGAACACGGCCACCGGCGAGCGCCGCCAGCTCAAGCAGCAGCCGGTGATCGGCTATGACGCCTCGAAGTACGAAACCGACCGTGTCTGGATCACCGCGCGCGACGGGGTGAAGGTGCCGGTGTCGCTGGTCTACCGCAAGGGCTACCAGAAGGACGGCAAGGGCGCGCTGTTCCAGTACGCCTACGGCAGTTACGGCATGTCGATGGACCCGTACTTCAACCAGACCGCGGTGAGCCTGCTCGACCGTGGCGTGGTGTATGCCATTGCCCATATCCGCGGTGGCCAGGAAATGGGCCGCGACTGGTACGAGAACGGCAAGCTGCTGCACAAGCAGAACACCTTCAACGACTTCATCGACGTCACCCGTGGGCTGGTCGCCCAGGGCTGGGCGGCCAAGGACCGCGTGGCCGCCTCCGGTGGCAGTGCCGGCGGCCTGCTGATGGGCGCGGTGGCCAACCAGGCCCCGCAGGACTACCGGGTGATGGTGGCGCAGGTCCCGTTCGTGGACGTGGTGACCACCATGCTGGACCCGACCATCCCGCTGACCACCAATGAATACGACGAATGGGGCAACCCGGAGCAGAAGCCGTACTACGACTACATGCTGTCCTACTCGCCCTACGACAACGTGAAGCAGCAGGCCTACCCGGCCCTGTTCGTGGGCACCGGCCTGTGGGATTCGCAGGTGCAGTACTGGGAGCCGGCCAAGTGGGTGGCCAAGCTGCGTGACGACAACACCGGCCACTTCCCGATCGTGTTCCGCACCAACATGGAAGCCGGCCACGGCGGCAAGTCCGGGCGTTTCCAGCGCTACCGCGAGCTGTCCGAATCGTATGCGTTCGTGCTGCAGCAGCTGGGCGTGAGCGGCGCGACGCCGTAACGCCAGGGCAGCGGGGGCGGCCGCCATGGCTGCTCCCGGTCCCCGCCGGGGCAGGTGCGCCGGCATGACCAAACGCTCAGGCGGCAATGGCTATACTCGGGCCATGAGCATCCCCCATCGCAATCGAATCCTGATCCCGCTGGCAGCGGCCTCGCTGCTGTTCCTCGCCGCGTGCGGCAACAAGGGCCCGCTGGTGCTGCCGCAGAAGCCGGTGGAAGTGCAGGAGCAGGCCGTGCCCGTGCCGGCCACGGATGAACAGGCGCCGCCGGCCACCCAGCCCACCGGTGACGGCAATCCGGCCCCCACCCCTGACCCGGTCAAGAAGACGGACGGCGGGAATGAGTAAGGCAGGCGCCCACGTGGTTCGTTTCAGCAAGATGCACGGCGCAGGCAATGACTTCGTGGTGCTGGACCTGCGCGATGGCAGCGCACCGCCCACCCCGGCGCTGGCCGCGCGGCTGGCCGACCGCCATACCGGCGTCGGCTGCGACCAGATCCTGACCATCGAGCCGCCGCGTGCGGAAGGTTCGGTGGCGTCCTACCGCATCTGGAATGCCGACGGTTCCAATTCCGAACAGTGCGGCAACGGCGCGCGCTGCATCGCCGCCTGGCTGGTGCGCGACGGCAGTGCGCAGGGGCCGCGTTTCAGCATCGACAGCCCGCTCGATACCCACCCCGTGGAGGTGCTGGGCGAGGGGCGCTACGCGGTGACCATGGGCGTGCCCGTGTTCGAGCCGGCGCGCATCCCGCTGGTCGGGTTCGCCCACCCGCGCGAGGAATACCTGCTGCCGCTGCAGGGCGAAAGCGTGCGCTTTGCGGCCGTGTCGATGGGCAACCCGCACGCGGTGATCGAAGTGGGCCTGGTCGATGCCGCGCCGGTGGAACGGCTGGGGCCGCTGCTGCAGCAGCACGCCTCGTTCCCGCAGTCGGTCAACGTGGGCTTCGCCCAGGTGATGGACCCGGGCCATGCACGGCTGCGCGTGTACGAGCGCGGTTCCGGTGAAACGCTGGCCTGTGGCAGTGGTGCCTGCGCTGCCGCGGTCACGCTGATGCAGCGCGGCCGCCTGCAGCGCCAGGCCCGCATCAGCCTGCCCGGTGGCGAGCTGGGCATCGACTGGCCCGGTGACGGCCAGCCGGTGGTGATGTCCGGCCCGACCGCATTCGTCTTCGAAGGGGAGTGGATCGCATGACCGAAACGGCCGACAAGCTCGGTGCCCATGAGGTCGCGGCGTGGTTGCGCCGCCATCCGGGCTTCCTCAAGCAGTTCCCCGACCTGGCGCTGACCCTGGTGGTCCCGCGCGATGACGGCCCGACCGCCTCGCTGGCCAGCTACCAGCTGGAAGTGCTGCGCGAGAAGAACCGCGAGCTGTCGCGCCGGTTGGCCGACCTGGGCGCGACCGCCCAGGTCAACGAACGCCTGGCGGTGCGCACGCACCAGCTGACCCTGGCGCTGATGAAGCAGGACAGCGCCGCCGACACGCTGCGCGCCATGGCGGCCTCGCTGCAGGAGGATTTTGCCGGTGACCTGGTGCGGCTGGTGGTGCATGTGCCGGTGGCCGGGCTGGAGCAGGCCGAATGGCTGCAGGTCATCGCCGCCGATGATCCGGCGCTGGGGCCGTTCCGCGATTGCCTGAAGGATGGCGAGCCGATCTGCGGCCGCCTGCAGCCGGAAAAGAACGCCGTGCTGTACGGCGCGCGCAGCGAGGAAGTGCAGACCACCGCACTGCTGCCGCTGCCGGGCGTGGGCCTGATCGCCGTCGGCAGCCACGACGCCAATCGTTTCTACCCCGGCATGGGCACGCTGTTCCTGCGCATGATGGGCGACGCGCTGGCCACCGGCCTGAAGCGCTTCGCGCGCTGAACGGGGCACGCGGATGAGTGCAGTCCAGGCCTTCCTGCAGCACCTGCAGGTGGAACGGCGGATGTCGGCGCATACGCTCGACGCCTACCGCCGTGACCTGGACGCGCTGGCGGCCTGGGCACAGCCACGCGGCACCGAGGTGGACGCGCTGGACAGCGAAGCGCTGCGCCAGTTCGTGGCCGATGAGCACCGGCGCGGGCTGTCGGCCAAGAGCCTGCAGCGCCGCCTGTCGGCCTGCCGCAGTTTCTATGCCTGGCTGCTCAAGCATGGCCGCATCGAGGCCAGCCCCGCGGCCACCCTGAAGGCACCGCGCGCGCCGCGCCGGCTGCCGCAGGTGCTCGATGCCGACGAAGCGGTGCAGCTGGTGGAGCTGGAGCCGGAGGGCGAGCTGGGGCGTCGTGACCGCGCGCTGCTGGAGCTGTTCTATTCCTCGGGCCTGCGTCTGAGCGAAGTGTGCGCGCTGACCTGGCGTGACCTGGATTTCGACAGCGGTCTGGTCAACGTGCTGGGCAAGGGCAACCGCCAGCGGCGGGTGCCGTTCGGGCGGCCGGCGCGCGAAGCACTGCAGGCCTGGCGCAGCGAAAGCGGTGGCGGCCCGGCCACGCCGGTGTTTCCCGGCCGCAATGGCCCGATCAGCCAGCGCGCGGTGCAGATCCGCATCCGCCAGCTGGCCCAGCGCCAGGGCCTGTTCAAGCACGTCCATCCGCACATGCTGCGGCACAGTTTCGCCAGCCACATCCTGGAATCCTCCGGCGATCTGCGCGGCGTGCAGGAGCTGCTCGGCCATGCCGACATCGCCACCACGCAGATCTACACCCACCTGGATTTCCAGCATCTGGCCAAGGTCTACGACGCCGCCCACCCGCGGGCGAAACGGCGTCCGGGCAAGGGCAACGGCGCGGAAAGCTGAACGCTGGCCCTGCGGCCGGCAGGGTGGGGCGGCTTGAAGGGCGCGGTGCTGGCCCCACCTCTGGTTCTGTCACCCCGGAGGCTCCATGGACCCCAGTCAGAACCCTAACGTTTTCCACGCCACCACCATCGTCTGCGTCCGTCGCGGCGAGCATGTGGCCATTGCCGGCGATGGCCAGGTCACCCTGGGCCACACGGTGATGAAGGGCAATGCACGCAAGGTGCGCCGCCTGGGCCGTGATGGCCAGGTGCTGGCCGGTTTCGCCGGTGCCGCCGCCGATGCCTTCACCCTGTTCGAGCTGTTCGAGGCCAAGCTGGAAAAGCACGGCCAGCTGACGCGCGCGGCGGTGGAACTGGCCAAGGACTGGCGCACCGAGCGCCGCCTGGGCAAGCTCGAAGCACTGCTGGCGGTGGCCGACAAGGAAACCTCGCTGATCATCAGCGGCACCGGTGATGTGATCGAACCGGAGGACGGCATCATCGCCATCGGTTCCGGTGGCTCCTACGCCCTGTCCGCCGCACGTGCGCTGCTGGCGCACACCGGACTGGATGCACGCACGATTGCCAGCGAAGCGATCAACATCGCCGGCGACATCTGCATCTACACCAACCGCAACGTGGTGGTCGAGGAGCTGTAAGGCTTCCCGATCCGCCGGGCATGGCCCGGCGCTACCGACAACGAATTCGTGAGCACACCCATGTCGAAGATCGAAGTTTCCTCCGCCACCATGACCCCGCGCGAGATCGTGCAGGAACTGGACCGGCACATCGTGGGCCAGCACGACGCCAAGCGTGCGGTGGCCATCGCCCTGCGCAACCGCTGGCGCCGCATGCAGCTGGCCCCGGAGCTGCGCAACGAGGTCATGCCCAAGAACATCCTGATGATCGGCCCGACCGGCGTCGGCAAGACCGAGATCGCCCGCCGCCTGGCCACGCTGGCCAACGCGCCGTTCGTGAAGGTTGAAGCCACCCGCTTCACCGAAGTGGGTTACGTCGGCAAGGACGTGGAGCAGATCATCCGCGACCTGGCCGATACCGCGGTCAAGCTGTACCGCGAGCAGGCCAAGGTGCGCGTGCGCACGCAGGCCGAGGAACGTGCCGAAGACCGCATCCTCGACGCGCTGCTGCCGCGCCGCAGCGGCGGCATCGGCTTCGACCCGGAAGCCGCCCGCAACGAGCCGTCCGCACAGGACAGCGAGACCCGCCTCAAGTTCCGCCGCATGCTGCGCAATGGTGAACTGGATGAGCGCGAGATCGAGCTGGAAGTCTCGGCCAACGTCAGCATGGACATCATGACCCCGCCGGGCATGGAGGAAATGGGCCAGCAGCTGAAGTCGATGTTCGCCAACCTCGGTGGCGGCGCCAAGGCGCAGAAGCGCACGCTGACCATCAAGGCCGCCCGCCCGCTGCTGGTGGAAGAGGAAGCCGGCAAGCTGGTCAATGAAGACGACATCCGCACCGCTGCCATCGAAGCCTGCGAACAGCACGGCATCGTGTTCATCGACGAGATCGACAAGGTCGCCAAGCGTGGGGACAATGTCGGTGGTGGCGATGTGTCGCGCGAAGGCGTGCAGCGCGATCTGCTGCCGCTGGTGGAAGGGTCCAACGTGTCCACCAAGTACGGCACGATCAAGACCGACCACATCCTGTTCATCGCCTCCGGCGCGTTCCACCTGGCCAAGCCCAGCGACCTGATTCCGGAACTGCAGGGCCGCTTCCCGATCCGCGTGGAACTGGGCGCGCTGAGCAAGGATGACTTCGTGCGCATCCTGACCGAGCCCAAGGCCGCGCTGACCAAGCAGTACGAAGCGCTGCTGGCCACCGAAGGTGTCAAGGTCAGCTTCAGCGACAACGCCGTGGACCGGTTGGCCGAGATCGCCTTCCAGGTGAACGAGCGCCAGGAAAACATCGGTGCGCGCCGCCTGCATACCGTGCTGGAGCGTCTGCTGGATTCGCTCAGCTATGAAGCGCCGGACCGTGATGGGGAAACCATCACCATCGATCATGCCTACGTGGACAAGCACCTGGGCGAGCTGGTGAAGGACCCGGACCTGAGCCGCTACATCCTGTAAGGCAGCAAAGCCGCCGCAAGGCGGCTTTTCTGTATGCCGGCAGGGGAGTGACCCCGCCGCTGCGTCATACCTGCGGCAGTGGCTCGGGCAGGGCCCCCGGGGTGAACACGCCGTCCTTCACGTAGGCGGCCAGGGTCATGTCCACGGCCAGCATGCCGTCGCGCTGCAGGTCCATCATGTCCGGCTCGACCATCGCGCCGTGGATCACGCCCAGCACCGTGGCATGCAGCATGCGCGCGGCGATCTGCGGGTCGGCGCCGTCGCGCAGCTGGCCCAGCTGCTGCGCACGGCGCAGGGCGCGGGCCATGCGTTCCTGGCCATCGCGGAACCCTTCCTGCTGCATGTCCGCCAGCAGCTTGTTCTCGCCCGACGCATCGCTGCGCAGCATGATTTCCATGGTCTTGCGCAGGCGCTCGTCCTGGGCCAGATCGATCAGCGACCCCACCAGCACCGAGCGCAGGTCCAGCACCGGCGTCGAACGTTCCTCGGTGGAGGTGCGCTCCAGTTCCTGCATGAAGGGCAGGTGCACCCGCTGGATCAGCGCGGCCAGCACCTCGGCCTTGTTCTTGAAATGCCAGTAGACCGCGCCACGGGTGTAGCCGGCGCGCGCACCGATCATCTCCAGCGTGGTGCGGGCCACGCCGTGTTCATGGAAGCAGGCCTCGGCGGCATCGAGGATGCCGTCATAGGTCGCCTGGGTGTCCTCTTTCGTCTTGCGGGCCATTGCTACGAGTGCGCGTGAAACGTGGCTGAATTGTACCGGTTTACAAACAAACAATCATGTATGTATATTTGCAGTCGATGATCCCCGCCAAGTACCTGCGGTCAGCAATGACGGCATATCGGCCGGGGATGGCCGCGATCTGCGGGCAACCGGCGAGCTTCCGCCAGTCCGTTGCGTATCACGGCTTGTTGAGATCACCTTCCCCTACGAGTTCCCCGTCCCCATGCAACTGACCCGTTTCCGTCCTTTCATGCTGTCGCTGGCGATCGCCGCGACCGTGGCCGCCTGTGGCGGCAATCCGCAGGCCCCCGAGCAGGGGCCCGGCCAGGTGACCGTGGTCACCCTGAAGCCGGAAACGGCAGCGCTGACCCGCGAACTGCCCGGCCGGACCACCGCGTTCCTGGTCGCCGAGGTGCGCCCGCAGGTCAACGGCATCGTCGCCAAGCGCCTGTTCACCGAAGGCAGCCTGGTCAAGGAAGGGCAGCCGCTGTACCAGATCGAGGACGCCAGCTACCGCGCCCAGGCCAACAGCGCCCGTGCCCAGCTGGCCCGTGCCGAGGCCACGGCCAATGCGGCCCGTCTGAGCGCGGCACGCATCACCGAGCTGGCCAAGGTCGATGCGGTCAGCAAGCAGGACCTGGAAAACGCCGTGGCCGCACAGAAGCAGGCCGAAGCCGACGTGGGCGCGGCCAAGGCCTCGCTGGACGCGGCCAACGTCACGCTGGGCTATGCCCGCATCACCGCGCCGATCAGTGGGCGCATCGGCAAGTCCTCGGTCACCCAGGGCGCGCTGGTCAGCGCCGGGCAGGCCACCGCGCTGGCCACCGTGCAGCAGCTGGACCCGATCTACATCGACCTGGCCCAGTCTTCGGCCGAACTGCTGCAGCTGCGCCGTGAACTGGCCCAGGGCCGCCTGCAGGACAACAAGGAACTGCCGGTGAGCGTGCTGCTGGAAGACGGCAGCACCTTCGAGCACAAGGGCACGCTGGAGTTTTCCGAAGTCAGCGTCGATCCGGGCACCGGCAGCTTCGGCCTGCGGGTGAAGGTGGACAATCCCGACGGCACGCTGATGCCGGGCATGTACGTGCGTGCGGTGATCGGCGGCGGCGTGCGCGCCGATGCGCTGCTGGTGCCGATGCAGGGCATCGCCCGTGATCCCAAGGGCGATACCTCGGCGATGGTGGTCGGCAAGGACAACAAGGTGGAAGTGCGCCAGGTCAAGGTCAGCCGTGCGCTGGGTGACAAGTGGCTGGTCGAGGATGGCCTGAAGGCCGGCGACAAGGTCATCGTCGAAGGCCTGCAGAAGATCGGGCCGGGCATGCCGGTGCAGGCCACCGAACAGGGCGCCACCCCGACCAAGCCGGGCAATGCCCAGCCCGCGGCCCCGGCCGCCGGCGCGCAGTAAGCGGAGACTTCCATGGCACGTTTCTTCATCGATCGACCCATCTTCGCGTGGGTGATCGCGATCATCATCATGCTCGCCGGTGGCCTTGCGCTGTTCAAGCTGCCGGTCTCGATGTACCCCAACGTCGCCCCGCCGGCGGTCGAGATCACCGCGACCTACCCGGGTGCATCGGCCAAGGTGGTGGAAGACTCGGTGACGCAGATCATCGAGCAGAACATGAAGGGCCTGGACGGGCTGATCTACTTCTCGTCCAACAGTTCGTCCAACGGCATCGCCACCGTCAGCCTGACCTTCGAGAGCGGGACCAACCCGGACATCGCGCAGGTGCAGGTGCAGAACAAGCTGCAGCTGGCCATGCCGCTGCTGCCGCAGGAAGTGCAGCGGCAGGGCATCAACGTGGCCAAGTCCAGCTCGGGCTTCCTGAACGTGGTGGCCTTCGTCTCGCAGGACGGCAGCATGGATGCCAACGACATCGCCGACTACGTCGGTTCCAATGTCGTGGACCAGCTCAGCCGCGTGCCGGGCGTGGGCAACATCCAGGTGTTCGGCGGCAAGTACGCCATGCGCATCTGGCTGGACCCGAACAAGCTGCACAGCTACGGCCTGGCCGTGCCGGACGTGGTCGCCGCCGTGCAGGCACAGAACGCACAGGTGGCCATCGGCCAGCTGGGCGGTGCGCCCTCGGTGAAGGGCCAGCAGCTCAACGCCACCATCAACGCGCAGTCGCGCCTGCAGACCCCGGAGCAGTTCCGCAGCATCATCGTGCGCAGCGCGGAGAACGGCGGTGAGCTGCGCCTGGGCGATGTCGCCCGCGTCGAGCTGGGCGCCGAGTCCTACGACTTCATCACCCGCTACAACGGCCAGCCGGCCAGCGGCCTGGCGATCACCCTGGCCACCGGCGCCAACGCGCTGGATACCGCCGCCGGCGTGCAGAAGACCCTGGATGAACTGCAGTCGTTCTTCCCGGCCGGGCTGAAGGCGGAAATCCCGTACGACACCACGCCGTTCGTGCGCGTGTCGATCAAGGGCGTGGTGCAGACCCTGATCGAAGCGATCGTGCTGGTGTTCGTGGTGATGTACCTGTTCCTGCAGAACTTCCGCGCCACCCTGATCCCGACCATCGCCGTGCCGGTGGTGCTGCTGGGCACCTTCGGCGTGCTGGCCGCACTGGGCTTCTCGGTGAACATGCTGACCATGTTCGCGATGGTGCTGGCCATCGGCCTGCTGGTGGACGATGCCATCGTGGTGGTGGAGAACGTCGAGCGCATCATGTCCGAGGAGGGCCTGTCGCCGCTGGAAGCCACCCGCAAGTCGATGGGCCAGATCACCGGCGCGCTGGTGGGCATCGGCCTGGTGCTGTCGGCGGTGTTCGTGCCGATGGCGTTCATGAGCGGCTCCACCGGCGTGATCTACCGGCAGTTCTCGGCCACCATCGTGTCGGCCATGGCGCTGTCGGTGCTGGTGGCCATCGTGCTGACCCCGGCGCTGTGCGCGACCATGCTCAAGCCGCTGAAGAAGGGCGAGCACCACACCGCGCACAAGGGCTGGTCGGGTCGCTTCTTCAACGCCTTCAACCGTGGCTTCGACCGTTCCAGCGAGAGCTACCAGCGTGGCGTGAAGGGCATCCTGGCCCGCCCGTGGCGCTTCATGGGCATCGTGCTGGCGCTGTTCGTGCTGATGGGCGTGCTGTTCATGCGCCTGCCCAGCGCATTCCTGCCCAACGAAGACCAGGGTGTGCTGATGGCACTGGTGCAGGCACCGGTCGGTGCCACCCAGGAACGCACCATGGAGTCGATCAAGGCACTGGAAAACCACTTCCTGGACAATGAAAAGGATGCGGTCGAATCGGTGTTCTCGGTGCAGGGCTTCAGCTTCGCCGGCATGGGCCAGAACGCGGGCATGGCCTTCGTCAAGCTCAAGGACTGGAGCGAGCGTGATGCCAACAACGGCGTGATGCCGCTGACCGGGCGCGCGATGGCGGCACTGGGCCAGATCAAGGATGCCTTCATCTTCGCCTTCCCGCCGCCGGCCATTCCCGAACTGGGCACCGCCTCGGGCTACACCTTCTTCCTGAAGGACAACGGCGGGCAGGGCCACGAGGCACTGCTGGCCGCCCGCAACCAGCTGCTGGGCCTGGCGGCCAAGAGCGGCAAGCTGGCCAACGTGCGCCCCAACGGCCAGGAAGACTCCCCGCAGTTCCGCATCGACATCGATGTGGCCAAGGCCAGCGCGCAGGGCCTGTCGATCCAGCAGATCAACAGCACCCTGGCCACCGCGTGGGGCAGCCAGTACATCGATGACTTCATCGACCGTGGCCGCGTCAAGCGCGTGTACGTGCAGGCCGACCAGCCGTTCCGCATGGTGCCGGAGGACTTCGACCTGTGGTCGGTGAAGAACGCACAGGGCCAGATGGTGCCGTTCAGCGCCTTCGCCACCAAGCACTGGGATTACGGTTCGCCGCGCCTGGAACGCTACAACGGCGTGTCGGCCATGGAAATCCAGGGTGAACCCGCGCCCGGCGTGGCGTCCGGTGATGCCATGGCCGAGATCGAAGCACTGGCCGCGCAGCTGCCCAAGGGCTTCGGCATCGAGTGGTCAGGGCTGTCCTACCAGGAACGCCAGGCCGGTTCGCAGACGCCGCTGCTGTACACGCTGTCGCTGATGATCGTGTTCCTCTGCCTGGCGGCACTGTATGAAAGCTGGAGCGTGCCGACCGCGGTGCTGCTGGTGGCCCCGCTGGGCATCCTCGGCGCGGTGCTGGCCAACACCTTCCGCGGCATGGAGCGCGACATCTACTTCCAGGTGGCGATGCTGACCACGGTGGGCCTGACCAGCAAGAACGCGATCCTGATCGTGGAATTCGCCAAGGAACACCTGGAGAAGGGCGCGGGCCTGGTCGAGGCGACGATGCACGCGGTACGCGACCGCCTGCGCCCGATCATCATGACCTCGCTGGCCTTCGGCATGGGCGTGCTGCCGCTGGCGATCTCCAGCGGTGCCGGCTCCGGCGCCAAGCAGGCCATCGGTACCGGCGTGCTGGGCGGCATGGTGGTGGGCACGCTGCTGGGCGTGTTCTTCGTGCCGCTGTTCTTCGTGGTGGTGCAGCGCGTGTTCAACCGCAACAAGGGCAAGGGCGGGGATACCCCGCCGGCGCCGGGCCAGGACGTGGCCCACGGAGGTTCCCATGAGTAAGTCCCCCCTGGTGCTGGCGCTGGCCGCCAGCCTCGGCCTGGCCGGCTGCGCCAGCCTGGTGCCGAAGAACACCGCCGTGGCCCCGGCCATTCCCGCACAGTGGCCGGCCGAGGCCGGCCAGGGCCAGGCCGCCGACGTGGCGGCGCTGGGCTGGCGCGATTTCTTCAGCGATGAACGCCTGCAGCAGGTGATCGACCAGGCGCTGGAAAACAACCGCGACCTGCGCGTGGCGGTGCTCAATGTCGAACGTGCGCGTGGCCAGTACCGCATCCAGCGCGCCGACCGCGTGCCGGGCCTGGCCGTGCAGGGGCAGATGGAACGCCGCGGTGGCGATGTGCCGGTCAGCGAGCAGTTTACCGCCGGGCTGGGCGTGACCGAGTTCGAGCTGGACCTGTTCGGCCGCGTGCGCAACCTCAGCGAAGCCGCCCTGCAGCAGTATTTCTCGGTGGCGGCCAACCGCCGCAACGCGCAGCTGAGCCTGATTGCCGAGACCGCCACGGCGTGGCTGACGCTGGGCGCGGACCGTGAACAGCTGCGCCTGTCCGAAGCCACGCTGGCCGCCTACGAACAGTCCCTGCGGCTGGCCGAGGCGCGCCACGAACGCGGTGGCAGTTCGGCGCTGGAGCTGAGCCAGACCCGCACGCTGGTGGAAACCGCGCGCACCGACGCCGCCCGCCTGCGCGGGCAGGTGGCGCAGGACCGCAACGCGCTGGCCCTGCTGGCCGGTGGCCAGGTGGCCGACGACCTGCTGCCGGACAGCGCCGACGCGCAGTTGCAGGCCCTGGCCCCGCTACCGGCCGGCCTGCCCAGCGACGTGCTGCTGCAGCGCCCGGACATCATGGCCGCCGAGTACCAGCTGCTGGCGGCCAACGCCAACATCGGTGCAGCACGTGCCGCGTTCTTCCCCAGCATCAAGCTGACCGGCAGTATCGGCAGCAGCTCCACCGAACTGTCCGGGCTGTTCGACAGCGGCACACGGGTCTGGAGCTTCCTGCCCACGATCACGCTGCCGATCTTCCAGGGCGGCAAGCTGCGCGCGAACCTGGCGGTCGCAACGGCCGATCGCGACATCGCCCTGGCGCAGTACGAGAAGGCGATCCAGGTCGGCTTCCGCGAAGCCTCCGATGCACTGGCACTGGGCAGCAGCCTGGATGCACAGGTGCAATCGCAGCAGGCGCTGGTGGTGGCGGCCGAACAGGCACGCACGCTGTCGCAGGCACGCTACGACGCCGGGCTGGACAGCTTCATCACCCTGCTCGATGCGCGCCGCACCGCCTACGGTGCGCAGCAGACCCAGCTGCAGGCCACGCTGGCGCAGCAGGCCAACCGCGTCACCCTGTACAAGGTGCTGGGCGGCGGCTGGCACGCGCGGGGATAACCCCCTCGGCAGCGTCGGGCCCTGCCCGGCGCTGCCGCCCATCGGCTCACACCGCTTCGTCGTCGCGTGGTGGTGTACGGCAGGCACGTACCCGTGCCAGCGCATCGCCGGCCTGGCGTGCCATGCGCTCATACTCGCGGCGGATCTCTTCCAGCCGCTCCTCGTCCATCTCTTCGAGGTCGAGCAGTTCGTTGTTGGCGTCGGCGGTGGCGCGGATCAGCTCGTCCAGCTTGATCTGCATGGCCGCGGTATCGGCGTTCTGCGAATGCTGGATCAGGAACACCATCAGGAAGGTGATGATGGTGGTGCCGGTGTTGATCACCAGCTGCCAGGTGTCGTTGAAGTCGAACAGCGGCCCGCTGATGCCCCACAGCACGACGATGGCCAGGGCGAGGAGGAACGTCCACGGCGAACCGGCGGCGGCCGAAGCGCGTTTGGCGAGGGTGTTGAACAGATGGCGAGCAGGCATTTGCGTCATTCCCGTGGACTGCAGGCGATGATCGGCAGCCGGCTGTGCAGGCCGCGTGCTCTGGCACGCGGCAGGGAAGACGTGGCCTGGTTTACACCGCGCGCAGGCGCTGCAGGCGGGGGGCGTGCTGCTGCGGCACCGGGCTGGTGCGGTACAGGTGGTCCCAGCAGCGTTCAACGAAATCGCGCGCCTGTGCTTCGGTCAGGCGCGGCATGATCTGCAGGGCGTAGTGGGTCTGGAAGGTGTCCTCACGCTGCGCATCGGTGGCGCGCGGCTGGGTGATCAGCGAATCGCAGGCGAACTTGATCCACGGGATGTAGTGGCCGAACGACCCGTTGCCCAAGGCCCCCCCTGCATGCTGCTGGCGCCAGTGATTGAGCTCGGCGTCAACATCGATGACGGGCGGGATGGCGGGAACTTCAGTGCGCATGGCAATCCAATAGATAGGTAGGGAAAGTGGCGGGGGTGAACCCTGAGTGTTACCCCGCCGCGGGTGCAGGCAGCGTCAGCGCGGCGTGGAGCCGGCGTGGCGGCCCGCCAGCAGCTGGGCATGTTCGACAGCACCCAGTCGTTCAGCCAGCCCGGCCATCGCATTGCACAGGCGGACGTGGTCATGCGGATGCTGCCGCACCAGATCCTGCTGCAGACCCTGGTACGCACTCCAGAACGGCGCGCTGCGCTGGTGCAGGGCGAACTGCTGCTGCAGCCGTTCCCAGACGATGGCCAGGGCGGGCTCCATGTCAGGTCGTGCAACAGGCGCGGTGACGTGGGCGCTCATGGCGATCCTCCGGTGCGTGCCCCCTGTGCAACCACCATAGGCGCAGCTGCCAGCGCGGGTGTTATCACCGCGTGTGCATGCTTGAAGACGATGTGCGTGGCGACGTACCGCTACCCGCGGCATCCCTTGCAGGAGAGGGCCTGCGCACGTGCGCGCAGGCCTGAAGCATTCATTAACCGCTGCGACACCGTGTCGCAGTGCTGCTCATTCACCGATGTCTTCGTTCCAGACATCCGGGTGGCGCGCGATGAAATCGCCGAGCAGATCCACGCATTCCTGGTTGTCCAGGTCGATCACGTTGACCCCGCTCTCGCGCAGCCAGTCGATGCCGCCCTGGAACGTACGCGATTCGCCCACCACCACCGTGCCGATGTTGAACTGGCGCACCAGCCCAGAGCAGTACCAGCACGGCGCCAGCGTGGTGACCATGATGGTGTCGCGGTAGCGGCGCTGGCGGCCGGCCTTGCGGAAGGCATCGGTTTCGCCGTGCACCGACGGGTCGCCTTCCTGCACGCGGCGGTTGTGGCCGCAGCCGAGCAGGCGGCCATCGTTGTGGTACAGCGCCGCGCCGATCGGCACGCCGCCCTCGGCCAGCCCCTGGCGGGCTTCGGCGATGGCGGTCTGCAGCAGGGCCGGGTAGTCGGGCGTGGCGATCATGGGAAGCTCCTTGGGGAATATCGAGCCGCCATGATACGCAGCGGGGGTGCCCCCGGCGGCGCTGGGGGTGCGATAATCGGGGCCATGAGCGAATCCCCCTACAAGTCTGGCACCACCCATTTCGGGTTCCGCGACGTCGCCGCCAAGGACAAGCAGAAGCTGGTCGGCCAGGTCTTCACCTCGGTCGCGCGCAACTACGACCTGATGAACGACCTGATGAGCCTGGGCATCCACCGGGCATGGAAGCGCTACTACGTGGCCACCGCGCAGGTGAAGCCGGGTGACCGCGCGCTGGACCTGGCCGGTGGCACCGGCGATATCGCCGCGCTGATCAAGGAGCGCGTGGGCAGCGAAGGGTCGGTGGTGCTGGGTGACATCAACGCCGGCATGCTGTCGGTCGGCCGTGACCGCCTGACCAACCGCGGCCTGGTGGCGGGCCTGGACTACGTGCAGTGCAACGCCGAAGCGCTGCCCTTCCCGGATGCCAGCTTCGACCTGGTGACCATCGCCTTCGGCCTGCGCAACGTGACCGACAAGGACGCCGCCCTGCGCGAGATGTACCGCGTGCTGAAGGTCGGTGGCCAAGCGCGCGTGCTGGAGTTCTCCGAAGTGACCGTGGACTGGTTCAAGCCGATCTACGATTTCCACTCGTTCAAGGTGCTGCCGAAGCTGGGCGCGCTGTTCGCCCGCGACGGGGACAGCTACCGCTACCTGGCCGAGAGCATCCGCAAGCACCCGCCGCAGGAAGAGCTGAAGGCGATGATGGCTGCGGCCGGCTTCGAGCGCAGCCACTACAAGAACCTGACCGGCGGCATCGTCTCGATCCACTCCGGCTACAAGCTGTAAGCCTTGCCCTGGTAGCTGCCAACCTGGGTTGGCACGCTCCGCCGCGGGCGGTGATGGATCCGCGCCAACCCAGGTTGGCGCCTACCGGGGGCAACCTTCACCCCGCAGCGCGCAACGCCTGCGGGAGCCGGGGAAGGTACCATTGGGGGTCTGATCCCCGTAACGGTCCCGATTCATGCGTAATCCGCTGATGCTCCTCCCGCTGGCCGTGGCCCTGGCCGCCGGCTGCTCCCAGGAGGCGGCCGCGCCCGCCGCCGCCCCGACCGCCCAGAAGGCCCCCGCCGCGCCCGTGAACGCCGAAAACCGCAGCCACGACGAAAGTTCGTACGCCCAGCCGGACAAGGTCGTCATCAAGGACATCGCCCTGGACCTGAAGCTGGACTTCGACCAGAAGCAGATCGGCGGTACCGCCACCTACACCCTGGAATGGAAGCAGAAGGATGCCCAGCAGCTGGTGCTGGACACCCGCGAGCTGAGCATCGCCAAGGTCGAGGCCATCGGCGCCGACGGCGCGCGCAGCCCGCTGCAGTTCGTGCTGGCCCCGGTGGACAAGGTGTTCGGCAGCAAGCTGACCATCGAGGCCCCGCAGCAGCCGGCCAAGGTGGAAGTGACCTACCACACCGCGCCGACCGCCTCGGGCCTGCAGTGGCTGGCCCCGTCGATGACCGAAGGCAAGAAGCTGCCCTTCATGTTCAGCCAGTCCCAGGCCATCCACGCCCGTTCGTGGGTGCCGCTGCAGGACACCCCGAGCGTGCGCTTCACCTACAGCGCCCACGTGACCTCGCCCAAGGACGTGATGGTGCTGATGAGCGCCGACAACGATCCCAAGGCCGCGCGTGATGGCGACTACCGCTTCACCATGCCGCAGCCGATCCCGTCCTACCTGCTGGCCATCGCTGCCGGCGACCTGGTGTTCCAGCCCATTTCCGGCCGTTCCGGCGTGTGGGCCGAGCCGACCATGGTCGGCAAGGCCGCCAAGGAATTCGAGGACACCGAGAAGATGATCGGTGCCGCCGAGAAGCTGTACGGCCAGTACCGCTGGGGCCGCTACGACATGCTGGTGCTGCCGCCGTCGTTCCCGTTCGGTGGCATGGAAAACCCGCGCCTGACCTTCGCCACCCCGACGGTGATCGTCGGCGACAAGTCGCTGGTTTCGCTGGTCGCCCATGAACTGGCGCACAGCTGGTCGGGCAACCTGGTGACCAACGCCAGCTGGAAGGACATCTGGCTCAACGAAGGCTTCACCACCTACGTGCAGGGCCGCATCACCGAAGCCCTGTACGGCACCGAGATGGCCGAGATGGAAAAGCAGATCGACCAGACCGACCTGCTGGCCGAAGTGAAGGACATGAGCCCGGCCGACCAGGCGCTGGCGCTGCCGCCGCTGAACGAGCGTGACCCCGACGAAGCCCTGAGCCAGGTGGCTTACGTGAAGGGTTCCTGGTTCCTGGAGTTCCTGGAACAGCGCTTCGGCCGCGACACCTTCGACCCGTTCCTGCGTGGCTGGTTCGATGACCATGCCTTCCAGAGCGCCAATACCGACCAGTTCGTCGATTACCTGAAGAAGCACCTGCTGCCGAAGAATCCCAGCGCGGTGACCGAGGCCGAGCTGCACGCGTGGCTGGACGAGCCGGGCATTCCGGCATTCGCGGTGAAGGCCAAGTCGCGCAACTTCAGCAACGTGGACACCGCACGCATCGCCTTCGATACGGCCGGCACGCTGCCCAGCAGCCAGCTCACCGCCGAGTGGAGCACGCAGGAATGGGTGCGCTTCATCGATGGCCTGGGCAAGACCCAGACCAAGGAAAAGCTGGCCCAGCTGGACCGTACCTTCCACTTCACCGGCACCCCCAACGGCGAGATCGCCATGCGCTGGTACCCGCTGGCCATCCGCAGCGGCTACAGCGAAGCCAATGACGCGGCGGCGGCATTCATCGAGCGCGTGGGTCGCCGCAAGCTGATCCTGCCGATCTATGCCGAACTGGTGAAAACCCCCGAAGGCCTGGCCTTCGCCAAGGCGGCCTTCGAGAAGGCCAAGCCGGGCTACCACCCGATCACCACGGTCTCGGTGCAGGACATGCTGGCCAAGGCCGAGGCGGGCAAGTAAGCCTGGCCTGCAGCCCGTGTGCACCGGCAACGGCGGGGAAACCCGCCGTTGCTGTATCCGCCTTCCGCAGCCGATACACTCCGGCTGCAACCTGCCGAGGAATCCTGCAATGAAACGACTGATCCTGCTGACTGCCTGTTCGCTGGCCCTGGCCGCCTGCTCCAACCCGGAAGCCGAGCGCCAGGCGCAGGAACAGGCCGCTGCTGCGGCCAAGGCGCAGAAGGAGGCCAAGGCCGAGGACGTGGGCAGGCAGTACGACAGCGCGGTGGCCGCGCAGGACTGGGAGCGCGCACGCCTGCAGGGCGGGGTGCTGCTGGACCAGTACAAGGACACCGCCGTGGCCGAGCGCATCGCGCCGGGCTTCGATGCGGTCAAGGCCAAGGCCGATGCCGCGCGCGACCTGCGCCGCATGCAGGGCCTGTGGCAGTACAACGAGATTCCGGTGGCCGGCAAGGGCACCCAGGTGTCGGCCTCGCTCTTCAGCAAGCAGCGCGTGGACGTCGATGGCAGCGGCCCCAAGCCGGTGCAGCTGGTGTTCCGCGACCATCCCGAATGGAAGCGCCACGCCTACCTGGTGCTGCAGGCCGGTGATTTCCGTTGCCCGCAGTGCACCGTGAAGGTGAGCGTGGACGGCGGCAAGCCGGTGTCGATGGCCGCCTGGCGGCCGAAGACCGACGAAGCCATCGCCCTGTTCATCACCGACCAGAAGGCCCTGTGGAAGCTGGCCCACCAGGGCAAGTCGATCAGCATCGAGTTCCCGGTGAAGGCCGGTGGTACCCGCACCGCCGAATTCGAGACCGGTGGCGTGGATGTGCGCCGCATGCCCAAGTGGTGGCAGTGATGCCCCCGCGCCCACGGAGGGGCCGATACGGGACGCTGGCGGCGCTGCTGCTGGCGGCCACCACGGCGGTGGCGTCCGAGGCCAGCGACGCCGACGGCGGCGAGGGCCGGCCGTTCCCGATCCATGGCGAACAGGTCCAGCATGCGATTCCTGCCGGTTGGACCCTGGCCTGGATGGATGGCGACCGCAGCGGCAATGGCGAGGTGATGGCCGAATACCTGCCGCCGGGCGAGGATATCCAGCACTGGCGTGGGGGGTATCTGCTGATCCGGCGTTTCCCGGTGCCGGCCGCCGATGTCATGCAGCAGGTGGCCGCCAGTGGCCACAGCCTGATCGAGGTGGGCATCGCCCAGCAGCAACAGAAGGCACGCCAGTTCTGCGCGGGGACGTTCACCCCGACCAGTGCGCGCAGCAACACATTCAATGGCGTCGATTTCGCCGTTGCCGGTGGGTTCTGCGACAAGGTCGGGCCGGCGGCACCGTTCGGCGAGGGCGCGGTGGTGGCGTTCCTGCAGGGCCGCACCTTCGTGCACCAGGTGCAGTACGGCTGGCGTCCGGCCGATGCGTCCGAACAGAAGCGCAACCGGCCCTACCGCATCGACCCGGCCCGGATTGGTGGCTACATGCAGGCCATCACCGCGACCACCCTGTGCGGGGGCGACCAGCAGCCGGCCTGCGTGCCGGCCACCCCGTAGCGCCCCAGCGCCCAGCCTGCACCGCGAGGGTTCCCGCAAGCGGCGCTGCCAGTCGATGCCGGGCGCAGCGCAGTGTATTGTGCGTGGCTGGCGCGCCGGGCGATGTCCGGACGTTCGATCAGGGGTGAGGGCGGGGCGGTTGGGGAACCGCAGCCGGTAGCCAGCGCGACCGGGTCGAGGCGGTATCGCGCGGGGTGACGTTGGCCGGATGTCCGGCGCGTTTACCGCGATGCCGTGCAGCACGTTGATCGGTGTAGCCCGCTCCCAGGCATGGGCGGTGGGCGTCTGTCGTTCCCTTCCTGGATTTTCTTCATGCGCCGAGTTGTGTGGGTGTCGCTGTACCGTCGTCTGTGTCCGATCGCTGCCTTCTTCCTGTTTGGCCTGGTGGCCTTGTCGTTGTCGCGGCTGGGGTTGGCCCTCTGGCACGCCGCGCGGGTCGAGGCAGCCGATGGCTGGGCCACGGTGTTCCTGCAGGGGCTGCGGGTGGACGTGGCGACGCTGTGCCTGCTGTACGGCATCCCTGCCGTGCTGGCGCTGCTGTTGCCGGTCGAGGGGCGGTTGGGCCATGCCTGGCGGCAGCTGCTGCGCGCGTGGTTGATCGTGGCCAGCGTGCTGCTGGTGTTCATGGAGCTGGCCACACCTGGCTTCATGGCCGAGTACGGACTGCGCCCGAACCGCTTGTTCCTGGAATACCTGATCTATCCCGAAGAGGTCGGGATGACGCTGCTGCGCGGTCATCTGCTGGCTGTGGTGATCGAAGTGATGGCGGTGATCGTGCTGTCCTGGGGGCTGCTGCGTGGGTCGCGTCGCTGGGCAACCCGCCTCCCGCCAGGCGCCGCCGAGGCCGGCTGGCTGTGGCGGTTGCCACTGGCCTGTGCGGTGCTGCTGCTGGCGGCCCTGGGCGTACGCTCCAGCTTGGGCCATCGGCCGCTGAACCCGGCGCTGGTCGCGTTCTCGACCGATCCGACCGTCAATGCGTTGCCGTTGAACTCGCTGTACACCGTCGGCCATGCCGCGCGCCAACTGGCGACCCGCAGCGAAACCTCGCGCGTCTACGGCGACCTGCCCCTGGCCGAGGTGGTCAGGGAGCTGCGCGCCAGCAGCGGCCTGCCGGCGTCGGCGTACGTGTCCGGGGCGTTGCCGACCCTGGCCCAGCGCCAGCCGTTCCACCAGGGCGCCCCCCGCAACCTGGTGATCGTGCTGGAAGAAAGCCTGGGCGCGCAGTTCATCGGCAGCCTCGGCGGACGGCCGCTGTCGCCCAATTACGACCGCTTGAGCACACAGGGCTGGGCGTTCGAGCGGCTGTATGCCACCGGCACGCGCTCGGTGCGCGGCATCGAGGCGGTGCTGACCGGGTTCCCACCGACCCCGGCCGAATCGGTGGTGAAGCTGCCTGCCACCCGGCAGCGGTTCTTCACCCTGGCCGACGTGCTGGGCCGGCACGGCTATGACACCGGCTTCTACTACGGCGGCGAGAGCCACTTCGACAACATGCGCGAGTTCTTCCTCGCCAACGGCTTCACCCGCATCGTCGACCGCAAGGACTACCGCACGCCGGCCTTCGTCGGTTCCTGGGGCGCCTCGGACGAGGACCTGTTCGGCCTGGCCGATCAGCACTTCCGCCAGTTGAACGCACAGGGCAAGCCGTTCTTCGGCCTGGTGTTCACCTCCAGCAACCATGATCCGTTCGAATTTCCAGACGGCCGCATCGCCCTTTACGAACAGCCGAAGCAGACCCGCGACAACGCCGCCAAGTACGCCGACTACGCGCTGGGCGCGTTCTTCCACAAGGCGATGGCGTCGCCCTACTGGAAGGACACCGTGTTCCTGGTGGTGGCCGACCATGACTCCCGGGTGTTCGGCAAGAACATGGTGCCGATCGGCAATTTCCATATTCCGGGGCTGATCCTGGGCGGCGGCATCGAGCCGCGCCGCGATGCCCGCATCGTCAGCCAGATCGATCTGGCCCCGACCTTGTTGTCGCTGCTGGGCATTGCCGACCCCACGCCCTTGCTGGGACAGGACCTGACGGACATGCGGCGGCTGCAGCCGGGGCGCGCGCTGATGCAGTACGACCGCAATCTGGCGTGGATGGAGGGCAACGATGTGGCCATCCTGCAGCCGGACAAGCCGGCACAGGGCTTCCGCTACGATCCGGTCAGCGACCAGCTGCAGCCGCAGCCGCTGAGGCCCGAGCTGGCGCGACGTGCGCACGCCCATGCGATGTGGGGCACGCTGGCCTACGAAAAAGAGCTGTACTGCCTGCCGGAGAAAGCCACGCACTGACCCGGAAGGGCAGGGCGGCGATCAGGGGTGATGCCGGCCGTGGGCCGGCCGTGTCGACCGAGGTCGACACCTACCAGAAGCATTTCCCCACACCGCAGGGTCGGGGGGGAAATGCGCGGGCAGTTCGATTACGCGTTCAACGCGTAACCGAACTGCTGCTTGAACTGCTCGTTGAACTCGTCGAAGGTGAAGCGCTGGTTCTGGGTGCCCGGGTGCTCGACCTTCAGCGCGCCCATCAGGTTGCCCATGCGGCCGATGGTCAGCCAGTCGTAGCCCTTCTGGATGCCGAAGATCAGGCCGGCGCGGAAGGCATCGCCGCAGCCGGTCGGGTCGACCACGCGGCGCTCGTGCGCCGGCGGGATGTCGTAGGTCTTTTCCGGGGTGTGGATGACCGCGCCCTTCGGGCCGCGGGTGGTGATGTAGGCCTTCACCCGGCTGACGATTTCCTGCTCGTTCCAGCCGGTGCGTTCCTGCAGCAGGTTGGACTCGTAGTCGTTGACCACCACGTAGTCGGCCTGCTCGATGAATTCGCGCAGCTCCGGGCCGTTGAACAGCGGCATGGCCTGGCCGGGGTCGAAGATGAACGGAATGCCGTCCTCGTGGAACTCCAGGGCGTTCTGGATCATGCCCTCACGGCCGTCCGGGCCGACCAGGCCCAGGGTCACGCCCGGCACGCCGCGCACGTGGTTCTCGTAGGAACGCATCATGGCGCCGGGGTGGAAGGCGGTGATCTGGTTGTTGTCGTGGTCGGTGGTGATGAAGGCCTGAGGGGTGAACAGCTCATCGATCACGCGCACGCGCGACAGGTCGATGCCCAGGCCGTCGAAGTATTCACGGTACGGGCCGAAGTCCGAGCCGACGGTGCCCATCGGGATCGGCTTGCCGCCCAGCAGGTGCAGGTTGTAGGCGATGTTGCCGGCGCAGCCGCCGAACTCGCGGCGCATGCGCGGGACCAGGAACGACACGTTCAGGATGTGCACCTTGTCCGGCAGGATGTGATTCTTGAACTGGTCCGGGAACACCATGATGGTGTCAAAGGCAAGAGAACCACAGATCAGAGCGGACATCGATGTAAGCCTATGCGGTGAATTTTGGGGTGGGCTGGCCCGGTTCCGCGGGCAAGCAAACGGCGCCCTTGGGCGCCCGACGGCGCAAAGGTTACCCGCTGGTGCCGCTCAGGGCCAGAACCGGTGATGCCCGATCGGGCCGAAACGCAGCCAAGTCGCGGGTTCAGCTAGTTTTTTCCTTGCTCGGCGGCAGGCGGGTTGCTAGGCTTGTCGGCCTCGAATTCTGCCCATTTTTTCGCCATCCCGCGGCGGGCACGACACCCCTCAGGACTCCTTCCTCAGATGTTCAAGAAACTGCGTGGCATGTTCTCCAACGACCTGTCCATCGACCTGGGCACGGCCAATACCCTTATTTACGTGCGCGGGCAGGGGATCGTGCTGAACGAGCCGTCGGTCGTGGCCGTGCGCCAGGACCGTGCCATCGGTGGTACCCGCTCGGTGGCAGCCGTCGGCGCCGAGGCCAAGCAGATGCTGGGCCGTACCCCGGGCCATATCACCACCATCCGCCCCATGAAGGACGGCGTCATTGCCGATTTCACCTACACCGAGGCGATGCTCAAGCACTTCATCAAGAAGGTGCACAAGTCCCGCGTGCTGCGCCCGAGCCCGCGCGTGCTGGTCTGCGTGCCGGCCGGCTCGACCCAGGTCGAGCGCCGCGCGATCAAGGAATCGGCCGAGGAAGCCGGTGCCCGTGACGTCTACCTGATCGAGGAGCCGATGGCCGCCGCCATCGGTGCCGGCATGCCGGTCACCGAAGCCCGTGGCTCGATGGTCATCGACATCGGCGGCGGCACCACCGAAGTGGCGGTGATCTCGCTCAACGGCATCGTCTACTCGGCCTCGGTCCGCATCGGCGGTGACCGCTTCGACGAGTCCATCACCAACTACGTGCGCCGCAACCACGGCATGCTGATCGGTGAAGCCACCGCCGAGCGCATCAAGGTCGAGCTGGGCTGCGCCTACCCGCAGGCCGAGGTGCAGGAGCTGGAAATCTCCGGCCGCAACCTCGCCGAGGGCGTGCCGAAGATGATCAAGATCAGCTCCAACGAGGTGCTCGAGGCCCTGCACGAGCCGCTGTCGGGCATCGTCAGCGCGGTCAAGCTGGCCCTGGAACAGACCCCGCCGGAACTGTGCGCCGACGTGGCCGAGCGCGGCATCGTGCTGACCGGTGGCGGCGCCCTGCTGCGCGACCTGGACCGCCTGATTTCCGAGGAAACCGGCCTGCACGTGCAGGTGGCCGATGACCCGCTGACCTGCGTGGCCCGTGGCGGTGGCCGTGCGCTGGAGCTGGTCGACATGCACGGCAACGAGTTCTTTGCGCCGGAATAAGCCGTCCCGGCCGGTCCTGCCCGCAGCGCCCTTCCGGGGTGCGGCCCGTTCGCGCGGGCCGGCACCGGCGGGGCGCCGCCGTGTTTCCCCTTCGCCCTTTTCCAGCTGAAACGTTGCCGTGCCGCCCTACGCCGGTCCTCCTGTAGCCTCCCGATCCGGTGATGCCGCCAGTCCGCTGCGACTGCTCGCCTACCTCGCCCTGGCCATCACCCTGATCGTCCTGGACGACCAGGCCGGCTGGCTGGCGCGCCTGCGCGCGCAGGCCGACACCCTGGTGCAGCCGGTCTGGGCCCTGGCCGGCCTGCCCGGCAAGCTGGGCAGCCAGGTGCGTGACAACGCCGCCAGCCACGGCCAGCTGGTGGCCGAGAACCGCGAACTGCGCAACCAGCTGCTGCTGGCCAACGCCCGCCTGACCCGCCTGCAGACCGCCGCGCTGGACAACGCCCAGCTGCGCGAACTGCTCAACGTGGCCGAGCGCAGCGGCCTGGACGTGCAGCTGGCGCCGATCCTGGACATCGACCTGGATCCGGTGAAGCGCCGCCTGGTGCTCGATGCCGGCAGCCGTGATGGCGTCCACGTCGGCCAGGCCGTCATCGATGCCGGCGGCCTGATGGGGCAGGTGATCAGCGCCACCGGCGGCACCTCCACCGTACTGCTGCTGACCGACCCCGACCATGCCGTGCCGGTGACCGTGGCCCGCAACGGCGTGCGCCTGATCGTCTACGGGCGTGGCGACACCCTGGAGCTGCGCGACATTCCGCTCAGTGCCGGGGTCGAGATCGGCGATGAGATCGTCACCTCCGGCCTGGGCGGGCGCTTCCCGCCGGGCTTCCCGGTCGGCACCATCACCGCGCTGCGCCCGGACGATACCCATGCCTTCCTGGTGGGTGAACTGAAGCCGGCCGCCCAGCTTGACCGCGGGCGTGACGTGCTGCTGCTGCGCCCCGGTGCGGCGATCCGCATTCCGCCCAACCTGCGCCTGGACCCGGATGCCGTGGCGCCCGGTGGCCCGGCCGAGGCCGGTGCACTGCCGGCCGGCACCCCGCCCGCGGCTGCCGGCACGACCCCATCCGCCGCAACGGCCACCCCGCCCGCATCGGCACCGGCCGCACAGGCGGCGCGCGCACGGCCGGCGGCCACGGCGGCGCCACGCCCGGTCGAACCGGCCGCGACTGCACCGGGTGCCAACGACGCGCCGGCTGCCGATCCGGCCGCCGCCCCCACGCCACCGACGCCGGAGACCCAGCGATGAGCCGCCTGCGCGACAACCCCTGGGTGCTGCCGGCCAGCCTGGTGATGGCCCTGCTGCTGGGCCTGCTGCCGCTGCCGGCGCTGCTGCAGCCGCTGCGCCCGTATTGGCTGGCGCTGGTGCTGGCGTACTGGGTCATCGAAGCGCCCGAGCGCGTCGGCCTGGGCATCGCCTTCGCCAGTGGCGTGGTGGCCGACCTGCTGTATGGCGGCGTGCTGGGCGAACAGGCGCTGCGGCTGGTCATGCTGGCCTTCATCCTGCAGCGCTTCCGCGCGCGCATCCGCTTCTTCCCGATGTCCCAGCAGATGTTGGCCATCGGCGGCCTGCTGTTCAACGACCGCATCGTCAGCGCGCTGGTGCACATCGTGGTCGATGAACCGACCCTGCCGTGGTCGTACTGGTGGGCGCCGCTGCTGGGCATGCTGCTGTGGCCGCTGGTGTTCGTGCTGCTGGACGCGCTGCGCTACGGCCGCCGCGGGCGCTGACCATGTTCAACCGTCGCCAGGTCAAGAACCCGCACGCCGAGGTCGAACAGTTCCGGCGCCGTGCCACGCTGGGCTTCCTGGGCGTGCTGGTCTGCCTGCTGGGCCTGGGCGGCTGGTACTTCAAGCTGCAGGTGCTCGACCACGACATCTACGCCACCCGTTCGGACGCCAACCGCATCAAGCCGCGGCCGGTGGTGCCCGGGCGCGGCATGATCTATGACCGCAACGGCCGCCTGCTGGCCGAGAACGTGCCGGCCTTCCGCCTGGACGTGACCCCGGACAAGGTCAAGGACATGGACGCCACCCTGGCCGGGCTGGGCAAGATCATGAGCATCAGCCCGGAGGAGATCGAGGCCTTCTGGAAGGCGCGCAAG